>JAFGNT010000003.1 GCA_016926855.1 Methanomicrobiaceae archaeon
CGCCGGGCCGGAAGGTCGGGCACATCGCGGCACGGCGCACGGGAAAATGGAAGAAGTAAGGGGGGTCGGATATGGCAAAAAAGACACAAAAACGGATGCCGAGAAGGAGAGAAGAGTTCACCTATCACGGCTACAAAATCGAGGAGCTCCAGCAGATGGGCATGAGTGAGCTTCTCCCCATCATGCCTTCACGTACACGCCGGAAAATAAACCGCGGCCTGTCACGGGATCATGAGAAACTGCTGGAGGAAATCAGATTAGGCAAGGAGCGAATCCGGACGCACGTGCGTGACATGGTGATTCTGCCCGAGATGGTCGGAAAGACCATCGAAGTATACAACGGCAAGGCATTCCTCTCTGTCGAGATCCAGCCCGAAGCAGTATTCCACTACCTCGGCGAGTTCGCGCTCACGCGCCACAGAGTGGCTCACGGGAGCGCCGGTATCGGTGCGACGCGGTCGAGTAAATACGTACCCCTGAAGTGATGACCATGGCAAGGACAGGATATTCACTACAGGATACGGGAGAAGGAATCGCTCGTGCAAAGGCAAATGAGCTTCCCGTATCGCCGAAGCACTCTATGGAGATCGCCAGTTTCGTGAAAAAGATGACCACAAAGGAAGCGATTGCATATCTGACCGAGGTTGTCGCGAAGAAGAAGGCCATTCCGTTCAGGAAGTTCAACAGGAACGTTGCCCACAAGCGCTGCCTCAAAGGCTGGGACGCAGGGCGCTTTCCGGTGAAGGCGTCGGCGGCGTACCTCCGCCTGCTCGGATCGGTTGAAAAGAATGCGGAATACGCCGGCCTCGACACGGACAAGCTCCGTATCGTACACGTATCTGCAAACCGCGGGCGCGGAATGAAAGGTTTCTTCCCCCGTGCGATGGGACGTGCAACGCCGAAGCGGCGTGAAACCGTCAACATCGAGATAGTTGTCAGGGAGGTGGAGTGATGGCGATTGAACGGCGTTTTATCGAAGACGGAGTGCGCAAGGCACGTGTAGAGCAGTTCATGAGAAAGGAACTGAAACGAGCCGGATACGGTGGCATGGACATCGCCCGCACTCCTTTCGGGACGCAGGTGACGATCTTTGCGGAGAAGCCGGGCATTGTCATCGGCAAGGGCGGGAAGGTTGTCCGGGCGCTTACCCAGAACCTTCAGACGGATTTCAATATCGAATCCCCCCAGATCGAGGTGCAGCAGGTCGAGGATCCGAACTTCAACGCCCAGATTATGGCGGAACGCCTTGCAAATTCGCTTGAGCGGGGATGGTACTTCAGAAAGGCCGGATCCAGCGTTATCCGCCGCGTTATGGATGCGGGAGCTCTCGGGTGCGAAGTGGTGCTGTCCGGAAAACTCACCGGCTCGCGTGCACGTGTCCAGAAGTTTACCGACGGGTACATCAAGCACTGCGGCGAACCCAGCGAGACGATTGTGGAGAAGGGCTTTGCCCTCGCCATCAAGAAACTCGGGACGGTCGGTGTGCAGGTCAAGATTATCCCGCCCGGTGCAGTGCTCCCCGATCACTTTGAAGTGCTGCCGCCCGTAGCCCGGAAACCCGAAGAGGATGAAGGGCTCACGCCGGAGGCACTCGGCGAGGAGATCGATGCCGAGCTCTCCGCAATGGAAGATGTTCCCGTAGAGGAGGATATCTGAAATGGCAATCTTTCGTGCCCGCGAAGTCGCTCAGCAGAGTGATGTTGAACTCGAAGAGCAACTGTCAAAAATGCAGCTGGAATTGATCCAGGACAAGGGGAAGGTCAGCGCCGGCGGTGCGACGGAGAATCCCGGTCGTATCCGTGAGCTGCGCCGGACTATTGCCCGGATCAAGACGGAGCAGAGAAAGCGCAGATGATTACGCCGCAGAACGTGCTCCGGCACGAACTCATCGGGCTGTCCGCTCGCGTCGTATCGGCATCACATCCCTGTTATAAAGGGATCGCCGGCACCGTGGTGGACGAGACCCGGAATATGCTGGTGATAGCGACACCAGGCGGCCATAAAAAGGTACAGAAACACTGCACGCTGCTGGAACTCCGCCTTCCTGATGATACCCGTGTACGGGTTGATGGGTCGGCGCTGGTCATGCAGCCGGAAAAACGAATTAGTATGCGAATCAGGAATTAGAGGTAAAATATGGCTTTAAAAACAGGATTAAACGTCAAGGCTCCCGAAAAGGAATGCACTGACGTGAATTGTCCATTTCACGGCACTTTACCGGTGCGCGGCCAGGTGATTACCGGTAAGGTCGTGAGTGACCGGATGCGGAATTCCGTCGTTGTCGCACGGGATTACCTGCATTATGTGAAAAAATACAAGCGGTATGAAAAACGAAGTTCCAAGCTTCATGCGCACAGCCCCCCGTGTCTTAACGCCAAGACCGGTGACATCGTCAGGATTGCCGAGTGCAGGCCTCTCTCAAAGACCAAGACATTTGTCGTTGTGGAGGTGCTTTTAGAATGAGGGCAAAACAGTCCCGGACCCCTCGCGCTCTTGCGACGGGTTCACGGCTTACCTGCGCCGACAACACCGGTGCCCGCATAATCGAGATAATCTCGGTGGACAGGTTTCACGGTGTCAGGAGGCGTCAGCCGAAGATGGGCCTTGGCGACATGGGAACGATGAGCGTAAAGAAGGGATCGCCCGACATGCGCAGAAAGCTGGTGAAGGCGGTTATCATCCGACAGAAGAAGGAAATCCGGCGTATCAACGGGCTTCGTCTTTCCTTCGAGGACAATGCCGCCGTCGTGACGAACGAGCGCGGAGAGCCCCGCGGCACCGAGATCAAGGGGCCGGTGGCACGTGAAGTTGCCGAGCGCTTCCCGAAGATCGGGTCTATGGCAACAATTATCGTATGAGGTGTGCGGAATGGTTCGAATTGTAAGTAAACAGCCGAGAACACAGAGAAAAATCCGCTATAACGCACCGCTCCACCAGCGCGGTAAATTCCTCTGCGCACCGCTCGATTCCAATCTTCAGTCGCAGTACAAGACCCGCTCTGTCCGTCTCGTTAAAGGCGATACGGTCAAAGTGCTCCGCGGTGATTTTCATGGCGATACGGGTGTTGTTGACGGCGTCGATCTGAAAAGATCCCGGATTCTGGTACACGGCGTATCGGTCACAAAGGCCGACGGAACAGAAGTGCCCCGTCCCGTTGACCCGTCGAATGTGCAGGTCACCAAACTGAACCTGAAGGATAAAACGCGGGAGAACCGCATCAGGAGGGCCTGAATCCATGTCAAATCACTTGAAACGCCTGACCACGCCTAATTCATGGCGTATCGCGAAAAAGGCGAACACATTTATCACGAAGACTGCCCCCGGACCCCATAATGCCAGTGCAATGCCGGTGGCTGTGTGGCTCCGGGATCACATGGGCATTGCCCGGACGATGAAGGAAATTAAAAAGATCCTCACCGACCGCGCGATCATCGTCAACGGCAAGGTCTGCACCGACCCGAAACTTGGCATCGGCGTCTTTGACATTATCTCGATTCCGAAAATGGAGAAGCAGTACCGTATTCTCTTAAACAAGAAAGGCGATCTGGTCTCGATTCCCATCTCGGAAGAGGCCGCGAAGACACGGCTCTGCAAGATCCGCAACAAAACAATCATAAAAGACGGACAGATTCAGCTGAACCTGCTGTATGGTGCGAATACCCTCACCGACAACCAGCAGTACCGCCCCAAGGACTCCATCGTCATGTCGATGGGCGAGGCGGATTTCTTCACGATCATCGAGCACTTCCCCTTTGCCGTCGGTAACATGGCAATGGTGATTGGCGGACGCCACTCAGGGAAAGTCGGCCGGATTGTCGAGATCAGAGACGTTCCGGGAAGTACTCCCAACCGCGTGATCCTTGAGGACAAGGAAGGGAATGACCGGTTCGATACGATAGAGGGCTATGTCTTTATGGTGGGACGAGAGGAGCCTGCCGTCTCTGAATGGGGGATTGAGCAGTGAATCCTATGCAGGATGTCGTTATCGACAAAGTCGTTGTCCACATGGGCGTCGGCGAATCCGGTGAGAAGCTTGTGAGGGCCGAGAATATCATGAAGGCAATCACCAACCAGCAGTCCGTTCGTACGATCGCAAAGCGGACTCAGCCCGCCTTCGGCATCAGGAAGGGACAACCCATCGGGTGCAAAGTCTCGCTTCGCAGCGAAAATGCCACCTCGTTTATCGAGACTGCCCTCGGGATCATCGAAAAAACGCTGTCTGCGGGACAGTTCGATATCAACGGCAATGTTTCCTTTGGCATTGAAGAGCACACCGATTTCCCCGGACAGTCATATGATCCGATGATCGGCATCTACGGTATGGACGTCACGGTCGTGATGGAGCGCCGCGGAGTGCGTATTGCCCGTCGGAACATCGGACGTAAGAAACTGCCGGCACAGCAGCGGGTACGTCGCGAGGATGCGATCCGCTTCATGCAGGACACATACCAGGTGGAGGTGCAGTAATGGCAGGAGAACAGACCGGAAACGAAACGCAGAAATCCACACGGAAATTTGGGCGCGGTGCACACGAATGCCAGATGTGCGGCCGGAAACAGGGCCTTGTGCGCCGGTACAACATTTTCCTCTGCCGTCAGTGCTTCCGCGAGTGGGCCCGCAAGATTGGCTTTAAGAAGATGGACTGAAAGGAGAGGAAAACAATGACACGACAAAATCCAATCGCTGATGCGTTGAGCACAATCAAGAACGCCTCGGATGTCGGCAAAGACGGGTGTATCGTCGAACCGGCAAGCAAACTCTTTGGCGCGATGCTCGGCATCATGAAGGAAAACGGGTATGTCGGGGACTTTGAGTTCATCGATGACGGACGCGGCGGCCAGTTCCGCGTCGGGCTGAATGGCAGGATCAATAAATGTGGTGTTATCACACCCCGCTACTCGGTAAAAGCGAATGAGCTCGAGTACTGGGAAACCCAGTACCTGCCTGCGAAGAATTATGGCATTCTCATCATATCGACGTCGAAAGGCGTTCTGTCGCATGAAACTGCACGGAAAAACGGTATGGGCGGAGAACTGCTGGGATACGTATACTAACGGGAGAAAAGTACCATGGTATTTGAAAGAAAGGTAGGGATTCCTGAGGGCGCCACCGTAAACCTTGACGGTTCAACGCTTCAGATTTCCGGGCCAAAAGGTTCCCTCTCACGCGGTATGCGGTATCCGCAGGTGACCATCGAGTGCACGGACACCGAGGTGCGTGTTGCAACGGAGTCGGACCGGAAACGGATCATCGCGATGGTCGGCACCTATGCGGCGCATGCGAACAATATGTTTACGGGAGTTACCGAAGGGTTCGAGTACCGGATGAAGGTGGTGTACAGCCACTTCCCGATCCAGCTCAAACTCACGGGGGACAAGCTTGAGATCATCAATTTCCTGGGCGAAAAAGAGCCGCGTATTGCGCGGATTCTTGACGGCGTATCCGTTAAACTCGGAAATGATGAAGTAATCGTTACCGGGAATGACAAGGATGCTGTTGGTTCAAGCGCCGCAAATATCGAGACGGCAACCCGCATCCGGAAACGCGATCCGCGTGTATTCCAGGACGGCATTTATGTCGTGGAGAAGGTGTGATTCACATGGCGGATGAGATCAAGAGGCTGATTCGGGCGCGTGCCCGCAACCGTGCAACGTTCAAACGCCAGGGAATAAGCCGGAAGAAGAAACTCGAGGATGTCTGGCGGAGACCGCGTGGGCTGCAGAGCAAGCAGCGCCGACAGTACCGCGCAAAGGGACGCCACCCGAAACCCGGGTTCGGCGCACCTGCACGGGTCCGCGGGTTTCACCCGAGCGGGTACGAGGAAGTGCGCGTATGCAATGTCGCCGATCTGGAGGGGCTCGACGCAGCCACCCAGGCAGTGCGCATTGGTGGAACTGTCGGAAACCGCAAACGCGAGGCAATTCAGGTAAAATCTCTTGAATATGGCCTGAAAGTCCTCAACCCAAAAGAGATAGTCTCTCCGGAAGCGGAGGTGACGGACGATGAGTGACCTGAGAAACCAGCGGCGGATGGCTGCCGCAGTCCTGAAGTGCGGCGTTCACCGGGTATGGCTGGATGCCGATCGCATGTCTGATATCGAGAATGCCATCTCCCGCGACGATGTCCGGGGGCTTATTGACGAGGGTGCAGTCCGGGCCCGCCCGGTCATCGGTGTCAGCCGTGGCAGAGCGAGGATCAAGGCAGCAAAACGTTCATACGGTCACTGTAAGGGTGCCGGGCGGCGAAAGGGTGCCGCCGGCGCGCGCAACCCGTCAAAGGAACAGTGGATGCGGAAGATCCGTGCAATCCGGCGCTCCCTCAGGGAGATGCGGGAAGATGAAACGATTGACCGTCACCTCTACCGGGTGATGTACCGCAAGTCTGCCGGAGGGCAGTTCCGGAGTGTTGCACACATGAAGGCACAGATGGAATCCATTGCAGGGAGGATGAACTGACATGGCAACGGGACCGCGATATTTCGTCCCATTCCGACGACGGAGAGAGGGTAAAACAGATTACTATAAACGTATGAAATTGCTCCTCTCCGAAAAACCGCGAATGGTCGTGCGGAAAACAAACCGCCAGATCATCATCCAGCTGGTTGAGGCCGATCTGGTCGGTGACCGGACTCTGGTCGCTGCCTATTCAACGGAACTGGCCGCTTTCGGTTACACGGGAGCGACAGCCAATACGCCGGCTGCATATCTCACCGGCATTCTGTTTGCCGTGAAGGCACAGAAGGCGGGATATGAGAAAGCAATCCTCGATATCGGGCTGAACCGCGCCTCTGTCGGGGCACGGGTGTTTGCAGCGCTGAAAGGCGCCGTCGAGGCCGGCCTCGATGTGCCGTTCGGTGAGAGCATCCTTCCCGACGATGACCGCGTCAGGGGGGCGCATATCGAAGCATATGCACCGGAACGTGCGGAAAATCTCGTGAAGAACGTCGAAGAAACTGGAGAAAAAATCAAGAAGGAGCTGGTGTGAGATGGCATGGGAACAGGAAGAATGGATTCCTCTCACCGGCCTGGGAAAAGAGGTTGCTGCCGGAAAGGTTGCGAATCTCGACGTTGTGCTCGAGAGCGGCAGGCCAATCAAAGAACCACAGATCGTGGATTATTTCCTTCCCGACCTTGAAGACGAGGTTCTCGATATCAACATGGTGCAGCGGATGACCGATAGCGGAAGGCGCGTGAAGTTCCGCTGCGTGGTTGTTGTCGGTAATAAGAACGGATATATAGGGTTTGGACAGGCGAAGGATGCCCAGGTAGGGAACGGAATAAAAAAGGCGATCGAGAATGCAAAGCTGAACCTGATCAAGGTGAAGCGCGGTTGCGGCAGCTGGGAATGCGGCTGTGGCGCAGTGCACTCGATCCCCGTCGAGGTGGAGGGTAAGGCAGGCAGTGTCCGCGTTACCCTCAAACCCGCCCCCCAGGGTATCGGGCTCGTTACGGGTGATATCGGAAAGAAAGTGCTCGAACTTGCCGGGATAAAGGACGTCTGGTCCTATACCCGTGGTAATACCCGGACGACGATCAACTATGCGAAAGCGACGTTCGAGGCACTGCGGGAGACCAACATGGTCAGGACGGGAGGTTCCGAGTAATGTATGCGATAGTGCAGGTCCGCGGCGTCGTCAAGACCCCGCGCGAGATCAAGGATACGCTGAAGATGCTCCGTCTTCATCATATCAACCACTGCGTGCTTGTACCGGACACACCCGCCTACCTCGGGATGATTCGGAAAGTGAAAGACTTCGTCGCATACGGCGAGGTGGATGCCGAAATGCTTGCCGAGATTCTCCGCACCCGCGGACGGCTCACGGGAAATGTCCGGCTCACCGACGAGTATGTGAAGGAGAACTCGCAGTTTGCCGACATCGACGAACTTGCCCGGGCTCTCTGCAGTGGAGACGTGGCAATGACGGCAGTATCCGGCCTCAAGCCGGTGATGCGGCTTCACCCGCCCCGGAAAGGGCACCGATCGATCAAGCGGACTTACCAGCAGGGCGGTGCGCTTGGATACCACGGGCAGGAGATCAATCAGCTCCTGCATAAAATGAGGTGACAGGAATGCCGGTTAACAAACGTTCAAAATACCGTGGTTCACGGACCTGTGGTGGCGGAACGCACAAAAACCGCCGCGGTGCCGGAAACCGTGGTGGAAGAGGAAGGGCGGGGCACCGTGATCACCGCTTTACCCACTTTCTGCTTTTAGGGCAGGTGCACAATGGAAAGCACGGCTTTGTCCGGAAGCAGTCGTCTCCGACGAAAGTGCTCGATATCGGTGAGATTGACCAGATTGCGAGCAATCTCGTCGATGCCGGCATCGCCGGAAGGGACGGGGATGCCATTGTACTGGATGCAGACCGGATCGGTATCGATAAGATACTTGGTGGCGGAAAAGTAACACAGAAGCTGCATATTCAGGCGCGTGCATGTTCCGAACAGGCACGAAGCAAGATTGAGACCATGGGCGGTCAGATTACGATCGCCTGAAAAAATTTTTTGGTGAACAAATGGGAGCGATGCTGGATCAGTTGGAGCCACTCCTCGCCGCGATGCCCGCGGTCAGGAGCCCTGAAGGTCACGTCCACTTTAAAAACAAACTCCTGTGGACGCTGGCAATTCTGATAATATATTTTATGCTGACAAATATTCCGGTTTTCGGACTCAATACCAATGCACAGGATATCTTTCAGTACTACCGTGCACTCCTTGCCGGTGCGAACGGGTCCATCGTGCATCTTGGTATCGGGCCGATTGTCACGGCATCTATCGTGCTGCAGCTCCTGAAGGGCGCCGATCTGCTCAACATCGATACGAGCGACGCCCGCGGGCAGGTCATGTACATGGGGCTGCAGAAACTGTTTATCTTTGTCATGATCGTCCTCGAGGCGGCTCCGAATGTTGTCGGCGGTTTTCTCCAGCCTGATCTCGGCATTGCAGACGCATTTTTCGGTGGAAACGTAGCCGCGCTCTCCTTTATCATCTTCCTGCAGATATGCATCGGCGGGCTGCTGATCTTTTTGATGGACGAGGTCGTGACGAAATGGGGTATGGGATCCGGTGTGGGTCTCTTTATTGTTGCCGGAATTTCACAGGGGCTCGTCAATGGATTTTTAAACTGGCTCCCGGTCAATGACCCGTATCCGGTCGGCTTCTTCCCGCGCCTTATTGCAGTTATCGGTGACGGGGCAAACTTCCTTGAGTATTTCGGCACCGACCTCCTCGCATTCGTTACGACGATCGTCATCTTTCTGGTCATCGTCTATGTGGAGTCGACCCGCGTGGAGATTCCGCTTGCGCATACCGCAGTCCGTGGCGCACGGGCGCGGTTTCCGGTGAAACTGATCTACGCGAGTGTGCTGCCGATGATCCTCGTCCGCGTACTGCAGGCGAATGTGCAGATGCTCGGGCTTTTCTTAAACAACGTCGGAATTACCGTTCTCGGACGGTTCCAGGGACAAACGCCTGTCGACGGGCTGATGTATTTCCTGGCCCCGATTTACGGCCCGCAGGACTGGATGTGGTGGACAACCGACCTTGGCCATGCACCGTGGGAGGTTATTTTACGCTTGGGGATCGATATTTCAGTCATGGTCGTTGGCGGCGCCATCTTCGCCCTCTTCTGGGTTAAGACGGCCGGCCTCGATTCATCACACGTGGCACGCCAGATTCAGATGAGTGGGATGCACATCCCCGGATTCCGCCGCAACCTGTCAGTGCTCGAAAAGTACCTCGACCGGTACATTCCGCGGATTACTGTCATCGGTGGTATCTTCATCGGGGTGCTCTCCGTGTTCGCAAACCTCTTCGGTGTGATCGGAGCAGTCGGGGGTACAGGGCTCCTCTTAACGGTCAGTATCGTGTACCGCCTCTACGAGGAGATTGCGAGCGAACAGATCATGGAGATGTATCCGTTCATGCGTGGCTTCTTTGGAAAGGAGTGAGGTATTTGGGAAAAAGAGTCGTCATCACCGGCGTCCCGGGCGTCGGAAAAACAACGGTCATCAACGGTACGATCGAAGCCCTCGGGAATGAGGGCGTTGTGTATACGTCTATCAATTTCGGGACGTTTATGTTCGATATTGCGTCCCGCGAAGGCCTGGTCACGGACCGCGACGAGATGCGGAAGCTTGACCAGGACGTCCAGCGACGAGTTCAGCGTTTAGCCGCCCAGGGCATTGCACGGATCGAGGGCAATATCATTGTCGACACCCACTGCACGGTCAGGACCCCCGCGGGATTTCTTGCGGGACTGCCCGAGTGGGTGCTTCGTGAGCTCAAACCCGATATCTTCGTGCTCGTCGAGACCGACGAGGACCAGATTCTTAACCGCCGCCTGTCGGATGAATCACGGGTACGCGACAGGGAAGGGTATGTGGGTATCCGTGATCACCAGCAGTTTAACCGGTCCATTGCAGCGTCGTATGCCATGCTTTCGGGCTGTACCGTTAAAATTATCCTGAATGCGGATTTTTTGCTTGACAATGCTGTTGCTGACATGGCCGATGTCCTGAGGTGAGGCAGATGGCGAAAGGCTTAGGCCAGTATTCTTTTTTTATCGTCATGATCTTCGCGATGGTGATTTACAGCATCGAGAGCATCAGGGTCGGTATCGGATCTGCGATGAATGCCCTGTTTTCACCACTCATTCAGGCTCCCGACGGGAGCTATATGACCTCGTGGCTGGTGATTATCCTCGCGCTCGCTGCCGCAACGGGTGTTTACTCGTCACTTCTTCAGAAGTACACGATTGATTACGAAAAGATGCAGAGTGTCCAGAAGAAGATGAAAGTGTTCCAGCAGGAATTTCGCGAGGCGCAGCTTGCCGGTGACGAAAAGAAGATCAAGAAGCTGACCGAAAAGCGGGATAAGATGATGGGGGAGCAGCTTGAAATGTCACAGGAGCAGTTCAAACCCATGTCCTACATCATGGTCATCACGGTGCCGATCTTTATGTGGCTGCTCTTCAAGGTTCCCGATATGGGCAGTGTCATATTCCCGTTCTGGGGTCTGGTCGACTTCGCGGATCCCACGCCGGTCTTCCTTCCCGTATGGATTTTCTGGTACATGCTCTGCTCGCTCACACTCTCGCAGGTAATCAGGAAGACCCTCAATATCGGGGGTCTCTGATGCGGATTACGATCAGCGGACCTCCCGGAAGCGGCACGACATCTCTCGCGAAGTTCCTCGTCGCCCGCCACGGATTCGACCTGATCTCCGCGGGTGAAGTGTTTCGCAGTCTGGCACGGGAGCGTGGCATGGACCTTTCCGCGTTCGGAAAGCTTGCGGAAGAGGATTCTTCTGTCGATAAAATGATCGATGCCCGCCAGAAAGAGATAGGGGAGGAACGCGACGATATAATTATCGAGGGCCGGCTTGCGGGGTGGATGGTGGCGAACGCCGATCTCCGTATCTGGGTGACGGCGTCTCTCTCCTGCCGGGGGGGCCGGGTTGCGGAGCGGGACGGCATTGGCCCGGGGACCGCCGCTGACCTGACCGCGGAACGCGAAAAGTGTGAAGCGCTCCGGTACAGAAAATATTATGGTATTGATATTGCCGATTTCTCGCCGTATGACCTTGTTGTCAGTTCGGAAAAGTGGGGAAAGGAAGAGCTCGGCATGATCGTCAACACCGCACTTGAGTATCTCTGGAAATAGTCCTTTTTTTTTTCACGCACCCGTGCGTACGGCCGCTGCCGTATCACCCTCCGATTCCCGGCGCACCCGCATATCTCATCTCATCATCTGTGCCACGGGTCCGGTATCCCATCGTGTCATGGCGCTCCCGGGCCTTGTGGGCCATGAAACCCCCCGGAGGAGCTAAATAGCACAAGGCACCATTGCACCGCATGCACAGAGCAGAAGGGACGTTGGGCTGATGCCGGCGGAAAAAGCACGTGAGACGGCATATTTTGCGGCAGGATGTTTCTGGATGGTCGAAGCGGCGTTCCGGAAGATCGACGGCGTTTTCGTAACCGAAGTTGGATACATGGGCGGGAAATTCCCCGGTCCCTCGTATCACGATGTCAGTTGCGGGCTGACGGGCCATGCCGAGACGGTGAAGGTGGTTTTCGATCCGGCCGTTGTTGTGTATGAGAGCCTGCTTGAGACGTTCTGGACGATTCACGATCCGATGACAAAGAACAGGCAGGGGCCCGATATCGGTACGCAGTACCGTTCCGTAATATTTACGACGACTCCTGCACAGGAAGCCGCGGCCCGTGCTTCACGGGACCGGGTGCAGGAACGGCTGGGGCGGGAAGTGGTGACAGAAATTGTCCCGGCACCTGTTTTTTACCGGGCGGAAGAGTACCATCAGCAGTATTTCGAGAAAAAGGGTGGGAAGGGATGCCGGTTGTGACGAATCAAGGTTTTTTGGATTATTTATCTCACCACCGGAATCAGAACGCCCGTCACCACACCGGGATCAACCCGGGATTGTCCCCGGTGAGAGATCTCCCGCCATTTCGGGTGACCACGAAGGTGTTCTCGGAACCTACCATCCCGACACCCCGTATCCCTTTTTTGGGCTCCAGTGCAAGGACCATTCCTTCCTGGAGCGGTTCATTAAAACCTCTGGCGATTACCGGCATTTCGTCAACCAGAAGGCCCACGCCATGTCCCAGAAAATTTACCTGCCGGTTGCCGAATCCCATGAAATTTTTCAGGAATACGGGGTCTAATCCGTCCATAATCGCTATGTAGATCTCTTCCGGTGTGATGCCGGGTTGCAGGAGCGAGGCCATCTCGTTCTGGATGTCCACACACCGGTGATGCATGCGGATTGCCTCGTCCGGAAGCGTTTCTCCGAACATATAGGTCATGGTTTTGTCGGTCTGGTAGCCGTCGACGCCGCATGCGTTGTCGATAAACACGAGGTCGCCTCTGTTTAGTTTTCTGTCGCGGCTTCCCAGGACGGGCGCGGCGGGGCACATGCCCAAACAACCGCCCGGACCGTTGAAATAAGTCGGATACAGTGAACTCTCGCCGAAACCGAGTTGTCCGACGACGATCTCCGTCTCAAACATCCCAAACCTGACAACACCGTGGTGCCCCTCCTCTATCATGACGGAGTATACTTCGCTCCCGAATTCAGCCTCGCTCATCCCTTCCCGGAGGATTCCCACAACGAGGTCTTCGAGTACCCGGCGGTGTATCTTTCCTGCCTGTTCGAGAAGCAGGAGTTCGTACGCACTTTTTACTGACCGAACCTTTGCTGCCGGCATGTCCACTGCGCCGACGTGTGCGAAGGGAAAATATTTCCGGAGTCTTTCGAGCAGTGCGAGCGGCACCAGTTCCGTCTCCAGGTACACGGTACCGGGAAGGTGTCCGGTGCCTGCGAATGCATCGCGAAAACTCTTCATCGGCCGAATCTCCGAAAAAAGCGATTCGTCGAGCGCCCGTTCATAGCTCCGGCGCACCCAGAACACCGGCTCGTCATCGCGGGGTATCAGCAGCATCCCGTCCTGCATCGTGCCCGTGAAGTAATACTGGTTGATGTGACCGAAGAATGCGGCCATTTCCCAGTCCGGATTGTCCGCTTCCATCTGAATTCTGAAACGGTCCATCCGGTCCCGGAGTTCAGGGAAAGGGACTTTTCGATGCATGCTCTCTGTTACGTGATGTGTGTATTTACGGGTGGTGATAGTATCATCCGGTTGCCGGTTCGGAGGTTTTTTCGCCCCTGATGACTACCGCACCCGTTCACAGCACTACGATCGCCACAAACGCCGCCACCAGCACCACCGCAACGGCTATCAACCCGCAATCGGCAGCCCCGAACGCCCTCTCCCCCGACGGCGTCCGCTGCATGCTCCGGAGGCCCCGGAGGTCGATGGTGAGGCCCAAAACGTTCGCCTTCCCGAGGGCGTTGGAGACCAGCGGGATGATAATCGGGGTAAGGGCTTTCACCTTTCCGGTAACGCCCGCCCCGGGGTAATAGGCACGGGCGCGCTGGGCTTCCTGGATACGTTTCCCTTCGAGCTGCAGGCTTGGGATGAACCGGATCGCGATCAGCAGCATGAGGGTGTAGTCCATCGGGAGGCGCAGTTTCCGGAGCGCCTCGACGAGGTCGCGGGGCTGGGTGGAGATGATCATGAGCTGGAAGGCGAAGAGCATCGCGAAAAACCGGAGCGAGAGGATCATCGCGAACGTGATTGCGCCGGTGGTGATGGGAACGAATCCGCCGATTCCCGGCACGAACGGGGGAATCAGGGAGGCCACCGTCTCCCCGCCCTGCATCGTCAGTACGGTCAGGAGCAGGAGGCCCGCCGAGAGGACGATCAGCATGGGGACCTGCCTGAGGAGTTCCCGTGCAAACCTGCCGGCAACGGAGAGGATGAAGAGGACGGCGACCAGGGCCGCAAGCACGGCGGGATCCGTCGAGACCACCGCCATGATGATGACAAGGACGATGAACGTGATCTTCACGAGTGCATTCATCCGGTGGAACGGCCCGTCGATTCGCAGGTACTGGAGCAGTTCGGCCATGTTTATGCCCCCCCGCCGGTACACCCGCTATCGAGCGTAATCTTTCCCTGTTCCATTTTAATAATTCTCCGGGCGTGGTTCTGGACGATGCGCCTGTCGTGGCTCACCATGATTACCGTGTGGCCCGCATCGGCGAGCCGTTCGAGGATTCCCATGATCCGCACCGCCTCGACGGAATCGAGTCCGGTTGTCGGTTCGTCGAGGACGATCACCTCCGGGTGCATGGCAGTGACGCACGCAATGGCCAGCCGCTGCCTCTCACCCCGGCTCATGGCACGGGGAAAACTCCCTTTTCTGTTCAGGAGCCCGACCTCGTCGAGAACATCCGTGATGGCATCATCCGCATCGGCCTCTTTTCCGATATTTTTCAGGCCGAAGAGGATCTCCCTTTCCACCGTATCCTCGAAGAGCATGGTATCGGGATTCTGGAAGACGAGCCCCACATGGCGTGCAAGCTCTGTCACGGTCGCTCCCGCTGTATCCGTGCCGCAGACCCTCACCGTTCCCGATGTCGGGTGCAGAAGGCCGTTGAAGTGCTTGACGAGCGTCGTCTTTCCCGATCCGTTCTCACCGATGATCGCGAGCAGTTCGCCCGCTCCGATGTCGAGCGAAATTCCGTCCAGTGCACGGGTTTCACCGTACGCGTGCACGAGGTCACGCACCGAGATGACGGGAGGGCCGGCAGGAGGGCACGGCCCCGGGGCGGGGCCGGGCGCCTCTTCCGCGTCTTCGCGACCGAACTCGCTGAAATAGTCGTCTGCCGCGTATACACCTGTCAGGCGGCCCTTCTCGAGAAGTATCACCCTGTCGGCGATCCCGGCAAGCTCCTCCGGTTTCTGCTCCACGACAAGGATCGTCTTTCCGTCGGCCTTCAGGCGGGCGAGAATGCCGATGATTGTTTCCGTTGCCGTTTCGTCAAGCTCTGCGGTGGCTTCGTCGAGGATCAGGCACTCTGTTCCGGAAGCAAGGGTCGCCGCAAGGGATACACGCTGCTTCTGCCCGCCCGAGAGGGTGTGGGGAGGGCGGTACCGGAGATGGGCAATATCGGTCAGCTGCAGGATCGCTTCGAGGCGTTGCTTCACGTCGGATGACTCCATGCCGCGGTTTTCAAGACCCGAGAGCACCTCCTCCTCTACGGTGGTGAAGATCAGCTGCGCATCCGCGTCATCAAAGACCACGCCCACTGTTCTGCCGATCTCTCCCATGTCGCGGTACTCCGCGGCCTTTTTCCCGAAGAGTGTTATGCTCCCCCCGGTGATGCCTTCGTATTCGTGGTTCAGGATACCGGCTGCGGCAAGGCAGAAAGTGGTCTTGCCTGCTCCGGTGGCTCCGTTGATCAGCACGCACTGGCCGCGGGGGATGGTGAGCGTGATGCCGGAGAGTGCCGGTGTGTCCCCCCGGGGGTACGTATAGGAGAAGTTATCGAAGGTAATCGCATCCCCGGCATCCGATGCGCCCTCTTCCGGCCGCATTCCCGGCAAGGGGGCGGACGCGGCCCCGTTCTCACCCGCAGCCCCCCTCATCAGGATGCGTGATGCCGGGAACGAGAGGACCTGGGCAATCACTGCGTTCGCGATCGCCGTCAGAATGATGATGGGGGAAACTCCGATGATAAACGCTTCAATCGTAAAATGCTCTCCCGGCGGTGTAACCACCGAGGCGACGATGACCGCGAGGCTGACCAGCAGAAAGGTGAACCCGCTTGCGAGAGTCGCTATGAATGTCGCGATCCCCGGTGCAAGCGGTATGCGCCCGCGAAGCGCGGTGAACACGACGAGACAGACCAGCGCCCCGAGGGGTTCGCTGATCAGGTTCGCGGGGGGAAAGATCGAGTGGCTGATCAGCGCCGACATGATACCGGCGACGATCCCAATTCCGAGTGCATCCTTTACTTTCGGGGCGATGAGGATGATTGCGAGACAGTACAGGGCGATGATTGGATTGGCGACTATCGCCCCCGGGATAATGTTTGAGAGGTACCGCAGAATCGCCCCGATGGCAAGCAGGATACCGGCAATGGCAAGGTCGCGTGATTTCATAGGGATGCACTCCGGGAGTGATGTATCCTTGTGGATAGGTCTGTATATGTATGTCCATCATGGGTTTAAAATACTCCCATCATACTGCGGGCAACGATGAAAAAAGGGAAAATGAGTGGATTTATCTGCTCAGCACGCGCTCCGCGGGGAAGAACAGGATCTGGGTCACCACCATGTTGAAGGCTGCCGTGATAAGCACGATCGGGAGGACTGCTACGAAGAATCCCATGATTGTCCCGGTCGGCGTGGCGACGATGGATGCGAGCATCACGATCATCGAGACGAACACGAAGGAGAACCCGCTTGCACAGGTCGCAACAAACGTGGTGATGGCCGGTGAGAGCACTGTTCGCTCGCTGATCATTCCATAGACGGCAGCACATACCAGAGCGCCGAGGGGCTCGCTGATCAGGTTTGCGGGCGGGAAGATCGAGTGGCTGATCAGCATGGAGAGCACCCCGGCGACGAGCCCGATCCCGGCAGCCTCCTTCATCGTCGGTCGGATAAGTATGATTGCGAGACAGTACAGTGCGATGACGGGATTCCCGACGATCGCACCGGGAAACATGTTGAAGACAAACCTGAGTATCGCCCCGATGGCGAGCAGGATGCCGACGATTGCGATATCCCGTGATTTCATCTGCGTTCACCCCGCCGCTCCGGTATGGCCGGGGAGATCTGCGCTCTGTGCGCCGGATGTGATGTACATGTCATAATCATCGAAGTACATTTTTGTACATCTGTGTATATATATGTATGTATTGCACTTTCCCGTTTGTTTATCCCCCGGCGAATCATTATTTCATGTATGGATGCATTCATGCAGGCTGCGATTGCGGAAGCAGAAACCGGCCTTTCAGAGGGTGGCATTCCCATCGGTGCTGTACTCGTCCGGGACGGGCGTGTTATCGGCCGGGGGCATAACCGGCGGGTGCAGCTCTCCGATCCGGTACTGCACGCCGAGATAGACTGCCTTCGAAACGCGGGCCGCATCGGCAGCTACGCGGGCACTGTCCTGTATTCGACGCTGATGCCCTGTTTCCTCTGTGCCGGTGCGGTGGTGCAGTTTGGTATTCCCCGGGTCGTCGCCGGGGAGTCACGGAATTTTGCCGGGGCAAAAACGTTTCTCGAGGAACACGGTGTCGTGGTCGAAGACCGTGACCTCCCGGTGTGTGCGAAGATGATGGAGTCCTTCATCAGGGAGCACCCCGCGCTCTGGGACGAGGATATCGGGGAAGGAGACGGGGAGTGCTGTCCATAACAGGGTACTCCCGGTACCTGGCGGTCGTAACCGTCGTGCTGGCGGCAGCCCTTGTTTTTATTCTCGCGACCGCACCGCAGGCGCCCGCTCCTGACCGCGATCTTCTCTTCCAGGTGTCCACCATCGACGCACTGCTCATCGGCGACTACGAAGGCAGTGTCACGTTTTCCGATCTCGGAAGCTACGGTGATTTCGGGCTCGGCACATTTGATGCGCTCGACGGAGAAATGGTGGCGTTCGAGGGCACATTCTGGCAGGTACGGGCGGACGGGAGCGTGAATGCTGTTCCCGGCACGATGACCACGCCGTTTTCGGTCGTCACCTGGTTCGATCCCGACCGGACCTTCTCCCTCGACGGGCCCGTGAATCTTACGGGAATTGAATCGGCGGTGGATGCGCACCGGGAATCACCCAACTACTTCTCAGCCGTGCTGGTCGACGGCACTTTTGATACCGTCACGGTGCGGAGCGTCCCGCGGCAGGAGGAGCCGTACCCGCCGCTTGCCGATGCCGTCCTGAACCAGAGTGTCTATACCTGCGCATCGGTCGAGGGGACTCTGGTAGGGTTCTGGTCTCCAGCCTATGTCAGCGGGATCAATGTGCCCGGATACCATCTGCATTTCATCAGCGATGACCGGACGATGGGCGGCCACGTGCTCGAATGCACGCTTCTGAGCGGTAATGTGGCGCTTGACACCACCCCGCGGTTCCAGATGGCCCTCCCTGATACCGTCTCGTTTTCATCCGCCGATCTGACCGGGGACCGGACAGATGAACTCGTAAAAGTAGAGAAAAAATAATACCGGTGCCGGGGCGGCACACTGCCGCTCCCGTGGTATCTGCGTGAGGGCGGTTTCACACCCTCGAAGCCTGATGCACTATTCAAAATTGGCGCGGTGATGTCCCTTCCAGAAAGTCGGTTTGACACTCTCTCGCGGGGAGCGCTCTCCGTATTCTCCATCCCCGGCCGGCACCGTCTCAGCTGTTTCTCCCTCATCACTGCGGGTGTCGAGGTGCTCACGGCACAGCGGGCAGAGCATCTTTTTTTTCCGGTCGAGATCATCAAGGGTTTCGGGGAGGAACATGATGCACTCGGAGTCACCGCAGTGTTCAAGTCCGAAGAGGTGTCCGATCTCGTGGGCGCCTTCTTTGACGATACGGTCGATGATATCATCGTCCCGGTGTTCACGCCCGTAGTACCCGTTCCCGAGCCGTGCGGTGGAGATGATTGCGGCGTTTATTTCCTCGCGTGCGAGGCCGAAGAGGAAATCACGTCCCGGGATGCAGAGATCGGCACCGACAACAAGCAGCAGCGATTCGTCTGTGCCGTTAATCCTGGTATATTTATCCTGGATGTCGTCGAGAATTGCCCGGGCATTATGCTGGTTCCGCTGCCGGTCAAATCCCCTGAGGAGAATCGGGTTCTCCCGCACATCGACCGGCATATCGAGGATCTGGGAAATAATTCGTGCAACGGGCAGCTGAATGCCATCAGGGGCCGTGTGATCCCAAAAAATAATGACACCCATCGTGAATAGTATAGGGTGATGCCGGACTATAAACATATTGAAGCATATATTACCCGCTACATTAGCATCCGGTATCATAATGTCGTTGAAATAGGAATCGGCAGGAATCCTTCCGTTGCGCTTGGCCTCCGCGGTGCCGGACTGCGGGTCCGCTGCACCGATAGTACTCCCGTCCCGCACGACAGCCTCGATATACGCCGGGACGATGTCGTATCGCCGGATCCCTTTCTCTATGCCGGTGCCGATCTGCTCTATTCGATTCGGCCCGGCGTTGAAATGGTGCCGCCGATGATCCTGCTCGCCCGGCGTTGCGGCTGCCCCTTGCTTGTTTACCATCTCGGAAACGAAATCTACGAAAAAGGCGGCCGGATTGTTGACTGCGGTGTTGTGCTGCACTATTATTATGAACCCACACGGCCGTCCGGTTCCGCACCGTCAGAACCCGTCGAAGAGCGTTGACTGCGAATCGGCCGTCTTTTTCCGGGAAATGGTTTCCTGTTCCGGAGGTGAGGGTGGACTTTTCTGCGTATCAGGGAGGTCGGGCACCGCTGCAGAATCTCTCGTGATTCTCACGCTTCTTTCCCGGTCGTGGAGAAAGAAATTCAGCTCATCTGCGTCAAGGTCGAACTCCCTCGCAAACGAGGGTGCGCAGGCGTCGATCATCAGGGCGATGGGGGTGAGAAAGTCGTCCCGAAGCGTCTGTTGCGGCATCCTGAGGCGCCGGGAAAATTTATTCAGCACTGCGGTGCGAATCGCCTTCTGCCGCCTCATCCCGGCCATTACCTTCCACCGGCCGGGAGGTGCGATACGGCCCGCAAGCTTTGATCCCTGTGAAGCCCGGGCAGTGCCGATCAGCATCAGTGCGGTCGCATACCGCCAGAGGGTGTAATACTGCCGGCGAAACGTGTACCCGATGAATTCGTCGGCACGCGAGATGCTCCGGTACGCGTCATTACGGTCGGTGGGAGAGAGAATATACCGCGTATTTTCCCCGACCCACTGGATGATGGTGTCGGGCGTATCGGCGACCTCGTACGAGAGGCGAAGCAGCTCCTCATCGGAGCGTGCGCGAAAGAGGTGGGCGACGAGATCGAAGATGGTGGCACGCCCGTCTTTTTTAGACGTGGCGATTCCGCGGGTGTCGAGGGACGGGCTTCCGATTGCCGCGGCATAGAGCATGTTCACCGCCGCACGCATATCGCCGGATGCTGACTCTGCAATGGCTAAGAGCGCCTCCTCGTTGCAGTCACGCGCTTCGCTCCTGCAGATGTGCCTGAGACGGGGCACGATGGAACGTGCCGGGAGGGCCTTGAACTGGACCGGTTCGCACCTTTTTTTCAGTTCCTTCGGGATGGCGAAGAGGTCGTTTGCAATCAGGATAATGGGATGAAACGATCCCCGGATCAGGTCGCCTATCGCCTTCGCCCCGCCCCGGTCCGAAGTGCCGTGGAGATTGTCCGCCTCGTCGATAATGATGAGTTTTCGCTGTGCTCCCGAGAGGCTTGCCGTCGTACTGCTGTTCCCGGCGACCCGTTCGATGGCAGATTTCGTCCGCTGGTCGCTTGCATTGAGTTCGATGGTCTCCCACTGCATATCCCGGGCAAGTGCGTGGGCGGCGGATGTCTTGCCGGTGCCGGGTTTCCCGTAGAGGATAAGGGGCCTGCTCCCTTTTGTCCATTCTCGCGCCCAGTCGGCGATCTGGCGGATTGCAGCCCCATTTCCAACAATGTCCGAGAGATGCAGGGGCCGGTAGCGTTCCGTCCAGTCCATTGCGTACCTGATAGAACCGCCACGGTCAAAAAACCGTTGGCTTTTCTCCGGGACGGATGCCTGAAAGACCAAACAAATAGATTATCTTTCATGGGACGCAAATACCTACTCAATCAAACGGACGCGAGTGGTGGTAACGTGGCAGACATTTGTTCCACAGAGTTCATAGCAAAGGCGGTGCGGGAGTATTCCGGGGTGACCCGGAAGAGTTCCATAGGCCGTATTATCAGGGGACTGCGGATCGACGCGCCCAACGTGATTGCGTCGTTCGGTGAAGACGCAGCCCTCATTCAGAACAACGACGAGGGCCTCCTTCTTGCTGCAGACGGCATCTGGAGCAAGCTCATGGAAGCGGATCCCTACTGGGCCGGATACTGTTCGGTCCTTGTTAATATCCATGATATCGCTGCAATGGGAGGAAAGCCGCTTGCCCTCGTCGACGTTCTCTCCGTTGCAAGCGAGACCATCTGCCAGGAGGTATCGAAGGGCATGCTCGATGCCTCGCGCCAGTTCGGTGTTCCGATTGTCGGAGGGCACCTGCATCCCGACACACCATACAATGTCATCGATGTTGCGGTTCTTGGGATTGTCAGGATGGATGCGGCGATATTCAGCCATACGGCAGAGGCCGGTAACCGCGTGATCGCCGCAATCGATCTGGACGGCCGTGTGCACCCGTCCTGTATCTTCAACTGGGATTCGGTGACCATGAAGTCAGCCGAAGTGGTCCGGAAGCAGATAGATGTGCTTGCCGGGCTCGGGCACGACCGTCTCGTCACTGCCGGCAAGGATATCAGCAACCCCGGCCTTATCGGGACACTCGGGATGCTCCTCGAGATGAGCGGCAAGGGTGCGGTCCTTGATCTCGATACGATCCCGAGGCCGGATCTGGATGAGATTGGAATAAGTTTTGATCACTGGGTACGGATGTACCCCGGCATGGGATTCGTGCTGACAGTACGTCCCGAGCATGTCGCGGAAGTCTGCCGCCGGTTTCAGGATGCGGGAATGGCCGCGAAAGATATCGGTCTCGTCGACGAAACCCGGAACCTGACCGTCACGTATAAAGAGGAATCATCACCTGTTTTTGACCTCAGCAAGGAAGGAATCATGCGGATTTTTAACGGAGGGGAGGTGCAGCACCCGCATGATAGTGGGGATCGGTGCAGTTTCTGATGCCGAAACGGTGATTTCGGCAATCGCCGGATTGCCCGAAGAAATTACTCTCCGCCTCTATCTCCCTCCCGGAACTGCTCCTCTTCTCCCCGCACACGCCGAAGCGGTCTCCGGACAGGACCCCGGGTCGATGATGGTGTCCGACCTGGCTGCGGGCCGTATTGATGCCGCGGTCAGGGGGACTCTTCCCGCAAGCAGCACGCTTTCCGCCCTGAAGGAAGCCTCCGGGGTCGACCATCTTGAACGGGTGGCACTCCTCGAAACAGCATATGGCGTCCGGTTCCTCCTCGCTCCTGTCGGTGTCGACGAGGGCTGGACCGTAGCACAGAAAGTCGCCCTGATTGCGAAGGCCCAAAACCTTGCACGCCGGATTGGAATTGATGATTCGGTCGCCGTCCTGTCGGGGGGAAGGATAGGCGACATAGGAAGGCAGCTGCAGGTGGACCGGAGCCTTGCCGACGGGGAACTCGTCGCCCGCCTTACGTCGTCCGTCCATGCCGAGATCCTGATCGAGGATGCTGTTGGATCGCACGGCGTGATCATCGCCCCTGACGGGATATCGGGGAACCTGATCTTCCGTACACTCGTCTTCATCGGAAACGGGGCCGCACATGGGGCTCCCGTGGTAAATATCGACAAAATATTTGTAGATTCCTCGCGCGCTTCATTAAATTATTCCAATGCGATATTGCTTGCCGCATCGTTGGCTAATTATAAAAAAAGCTATTAAAAAGCTTATAAATGAAATCTATTGGTAATGTGTTCTGTTTTTTCAGTTCTGGCCGGAATCCTCGGGATGGATGCCAGATCTCGTCATCTCATACTCAAATGGCATGTTTCGCCAAATTTTGAGTCGGAATCCCGAAATGTTTAAATATTAACTGATATATTTTCTTTTGAGGTGGAATTAAAAATGGCTGATCTACCAATTGCTGCAGTTGTACGTATTGCTAAGAAGAATGGTGCAGAGCGCGTCGGCAGTGATGCAGCAGAGGCCCTTGTAAAGGCCGCTGAAAGCTACATCGCAAACCTGACAAAGGAAGCCAACAAGCTCGCTATGCACGCCGGAAGAAAGACGATCAAAGAAGAAGATGTGGCAATGGCGGTTGAATCCGCCTGAACACTCTTATTTCTTCTCAGAACATTCCTTTCGTACTCGGGATCTCATCTCTTTTGCCGTCGATTGTCGTCGCATTCATAAGAGCGATGCCGAACGCCTTAAACGCCGCTTCGCAGGCGTGGTGATCGTTTGCTCCGCGGATACTGATATGGGCGGTCATGCCGGCATTGATGCACAGGCTGTAGAAGAAGTGTTCTATAAGGTCACCGGGAACCGATCCGCCGAGAGGGGTGTCCGAGAACGTGTCCTCCCAGACAAGATATCCCCTGCCTCCCCAGTCGAGGGTGACCGTGGCAATCGCTTCGTCCATCGGAACGGCCGTGTGGGCAAACCGGCGGATGCCTCTCCCGTCCCCGAGTGCTTTTTTTAGTGCCGTTCCGAGTACGATACCGGTATCCTCCACCGTGTGGTGGGTGTCGATCAGGAGGTCGCCTCCTGCTTTCACGGAGAGGCCCATGCGACCGTGCCGCCCCATTGCTCCCAGCATGTGGTCGAAGAACGGGATGCCGGTTGCTACGACAACGTCCCCGTCTCCGTCCAGATTAATGCGCACCTCGATATCAGTCTCTTTCGTTTTCCGACTTTTCTTTCCTGTTCTCATCGTATCGCCTCCAAAGCCTCGCACAGGGCTATTTTCCCGCTGTAGAGTGCGGATCCGAGCACTGCCCCGGCCGCACCCATGCCGCGAAGTGCGGTGATGTCGTCGATGCACGTGATCCCCCCGGCAGCAACGACCGGCAGCCGTGTGTGTGCCACCAGCCTTCTTACGGGTTCGGGGTCGATACCCTGCTCGAGCCCCTCCACGTCGACGTTGGTGAACAGGAGCGACCCGGCGCCGAGGTGCTCGAACCTCTCTGCCCAGTGAAGGTAGTCTCCTGCCCGCTCGGTCCATCCCTCGACCACGATCTCTCCCCCGCGTGCATCGACACCGGCCATGACGGAGGATGAGCCGTGCTCCTCTGCAATTTCCCGGATACTCTCCGGGTGGCGGATGGCGAGCGTGCCGAGGATGACACGGTCGACACCGAGGTCGAGCCATGCCGCGGCATCCTCCGCACTCCGGATCCCTCCGCCGAGCTGGACGAACACTCCGGTCTCCGATACGATCCGGCAGATCTGTTCAGCGTTTTCCCGGGCACTGCCGAATGCCCCGTCGAGATTGATGATATGAAGGGCGGTCGCGCCCTCATCAGTCCACCGGGTTGCACATGCAAGCGGATCCCCGTAGAACCGGGCATCCTCCCTGACACCCTGAACAAGCTGGACGCAACGCCCCCCGAGGATATCGACAGCAGGGAAAATTTCCATGAACGTCACCTGATTATGCGGTCAATCGGCATGACGAGGATATCCCTGGCACCCGCTTTTTTCAGCAGGCTGATGAGCTGGTAGATCCGCTCTTCAGCCACGACGGCATGCACCGCCACCAGATTGTCATCGGATGCGACGTCCATCACCGTCGGGCCTGATAATCCCGGCAACACCCTTTTGACTTCGTCCAGTGCTTCACGGTGCACGTTCATCATGACATATGCCTGTCCCTGTGCCCGGATCACGCTCTCGAGAGCGAGCCGAAGCTCCTCGATCTTTCCCGCATGAGATGTCATGCTGGCCGGGTTCGCAATAAGGACTGTGCACGACTCGAGGATTGTATCAACGACCCTCAGGCGGTTTGTCCGGAGTGTCGTGCCTGAGCTGGTGAGATCCACGATTGCATCGGCAATGCCGAGATAGGGCGTCGCCTCGCACGCTCCGCCGACCGGTACGATCGTTACGCGGATGCCGAGGGCCGAAAAATAGTCCCGGGTGATGGAGGGAAACTCGGTCGCGATCTTTGCACCGTCCAGATCGCGGGGACCGGCGATGCCTGCATCGTCGGGCACCGCAAGGACAAGTGTCGCCGTACCGATGCCGAGCTCAAGCAGTTCGGTGACGGTTGATCCCCGCTCCAGCACCATATCCCTCCCGGTGATGCCGATGTCTGCCGCACCGTTTGCGACATATTCGGGGATGTCGATCGGGCGTGCAAAGAGCATCTCGATTGCCGGATCGCATGTCCGTGCGATGAGGTGCCGATCACCGGCGTTTGCCACATGCAGGCCGCTTTTTTCAACCAGATCCATAATCGGCCGTGCGATCCGTCCCTTGTTCGGGACGGCAAAACGCAGGCGGTCAGAAGGTTTTGAGTTCACCTTTGATGACCCTCTCGGTGATGGAGGTGATATTCGCAAGCTCATCGTTGATGATTGCCCCGACATCGCGGGCGATGGCGGTTGTGTCCGCACCCGGGAGCGGGATATACTGGACGCTTGCAACCAGAGGGTGGTCGATGGGTTTGCCGATCTGGGAGAGCAGGCGGACGTACATCTCCTCGATTCCCCCGACCCGGGCAACACAGTGCTGGGCCATTTCCGTTGCGAGCAGGTTGTAGATTTTTCCGATATGGTTGATGGGATTCTTGCCGCTGGTCGCTTCCATGCTCATCGGACGGTTGAGGGTGATCAGGCCGTTTGCCCGGTTGCCCCGGCCGACGGAGCCGTCATCGCCCATCTCGGCGGATGTCCCCGTCACTGTCAGGAAGAGGTTGCCGGTCCCGTAATCGTCACCGGTATTGACCGCAACGGAAATGTCCCGGTCGGTATACTTCCGTGCCTGCGCACGGACTTCGTCCTGCATCATTTCAACGGCAGTGATATAATCGTCGAGGCCTGTACAGAACCGGTCGATCATTGCAGTACACAGGGTGAGGGTGATCGCGTCCCCGTCCCGCAGCCCCATGATCTTGATATCTGTCCCGATGATCGGGTTCCGTGGCCGGATCACGGTATCGATATAGTCGCTGACTTCTTTCGTGATCGTTTCCAGCTCGGAAAACGGTGCGTGCCCGACACCGAACGATGTATCGTTTGCGTGCGCAATCGGGTTGCTTCCGCACGCCCTGAACACTCCCTGCAGGTCGGACGACCCGCGCCCCATTCTGCAGTCCACGATGACATCCTGTTCGAGATCGAGGTACGTAAGCGTAGAACGGAGATAGCTGCGTGCCGCCTTGACCGCGATGGCGTCGGTCGGAATGATCCGGCCGTTCACGTCCTTGGACGCCCGTCCCGTCAGAAGCACATAGATCGGCCGGGTGACCCTGCCTCCCCCGAATGTCGGAAGGGATTCGCCTGCGACAATCTCACCCTGGTCCGTATTGTGATGAAGCACTGCCCCGCATTCTTCAATATATGCGCTCGAAAGCGCCCTGCTGATGGATTCGGCGATTCCGTCCGCAAGACTGTCGGGGTGCCCGATGCCCTTGCGTTCGACGAGTTCAATCTGCTGCTTCTCAATAGGGACCTGCTGTAATTTTTCCACTTTGATATTCCGTGTCATGTCGCTCCTCGATTCAGTCAGGATAAATATAGTAAAATTGCCGGGGAGTCACTTAACGATTTCCTTACTGATAAGATACGGCATTTTTCCGGCATGTATTTCCTGCCCGAAAAAGCAGGCGGAAGCACCGGAATTCCCCCTGCACTCCTCTCTCACTGGTCGTGCCTGACAATCCGGAGATCGGAGTTGATGGAAAGCTTGCACTCGCCGTCACGGAACACGCGGACGATACCTCCGCTTTCCGAAAGCGTCACGCCGATGACCGGGAGTTTACTGGTAATGGCGGCAGCGGCGCGATGCCGCCCGCCGAGGCCTGCCGGCATCCGGATGCAGCCGCCGTCCATATCCAGGTACCGGCCCGCCGCCCGGATTATGCCGTTTATGTCGACCACGAAGACGCCGTCGAGCAGTGAAAATTCCTTGATGCTCTCCCAGTTGTCCCTGTTTTTAATATCGCAGTCTTCCGGCTTCTGCCCGAGGAACGGATTGAGGATTCCCTGGTGCGAGTGGGCGAAGATCTCATCAGCGTCCCCGATGATAAAGGCGGTGCCGACCGGCCGCCCTTCCCGGCCCTGCACACCGATTTCCGTTGCGAGGCTGATCGCGGCGAAGATGATGTCCCGCGGCACGATGTCCTCATACTCCCGGATATTGATGAAATTCCGGGCCTGTTTGATGTCATAGATGAGAATGGCATACGGGAGCACGCCGACCACCTGCCCCTCTTCAAACCGCCGTGAGAGATAGATCTGGACTGCGGCGTCAAGCAGGTGGCGTTCCGAGACTTCGAAGATGTCCTGCATCGTCAGTTCCTTGAGGACGTCAATGTGCAGGTCCTGCACCCAGATGACGGGTATCTCCGAATCGAACGGATATGGTTCTGCAAATGAGACAATCGCCTTCGCGCCGATATGTGCGGCGAGGTCCGCCGCCGTCCGCATCAGGATTTTTTGGATCATAGCAGGTTACGTATCATTGCGGGAATTTCCGATGGTTTGGATGCAACGGGAACCGACATCTGTTCCAGTCGCCGGATCTTCGAGCGGGCATCGCCTTCGCCACCTTCGATGATGGCGCCGGCATGGCCCATCCTCTTTTCCGGGGGGGCTGAAACGCCCGCGATATAGGCAACAATCGGGATGTCGCTCGCTGCCGCCCCTTCCTCTTCAAGATGCCCCCCCACTTCGCCGATGAGGACGACGGCCCGCGTTTCGGCATCTTCTTCGAACCGGTGGAGGACATCGGCAAACGTCTGGCCGATGATGGGGTCGCCGCCGATTCCGACGACCGTACTCTGGCCAATCCCTGCACGGGAGAGCTCGTCGACGACTTCGTAGGTGAGTGTCCCGCTGCGGGAGATGACGCCGACGTGCCCCCGCGAGAAGAGATGGGAGGGCATGATGCCGAGTTTGATCTCGCCGGGAGAGAGGATCCCGGGGCAGTTCGGGCCGACGACAGTGCAGCCCTCCGCTCCGGCAAAGGCGATTGCCCGCATCGCGTCGTGGACCGGGATATGCTCGGTGATTGCGACGACAAGATCGATGCCTGCGTGGGCGGCCTCCATGATCGAGTCTCCTGCCGCCCTCCCCGGCACGAACAGGACGCTTGCACCCGCATCATGCTCTTTCATCGCCTCCTTCATGGTGTTGTAGACCGGGACGCCGTGCACGACCAGCCCCCCCTTTCCGGGGGTCACGCCGGCAACCACACCCCGTCCTCCCCCTTCTCTCGCATAGGTATTCATGAGGTCGAGATGGAATGCTCCCTGGTTGCCTGTTGCCCCCTGTACGATGATACCCGTGGTTTTGTCACCGAAGATCATTCTGTCGCCTCCACTGCCGCCTGCACGGCTTCCTCCATGGTATCAAGCATCAGGTACCCTTTCTCCTCGAGAATGCGCTTTCCTTCCGTTTCGTTGGTACCTGCCAGCCGGACGATGACCTGCTGGTCGACACCGGCATCAACGATGCCACGGGCAACCTCGTCGCAGCGGGTAATGCCGCCGAGCAGGTTCACCACGATCACGGAGACGCCCGGCATCCCGGCCACGAGGCGCACCGCCCTGCAGACCCGCTCACGGCCCGCCCCGCCGCCGACATCAAGGAAATTTGCAGCGTGCCCCCCTAACTGCCCGATGAGATCGAGCGTGGCCATTGTCAGTCCCGCCCCGTTGCCGATAACACCGATCGACCCCGCGAGTTCAACATAACTGAACCCGTGCAATTCCGCCTCTTTTTCACGTTCAGTCAGATCGCGGTTTACCGTGATGCCCTGCCGTCCGAGAGCGTTGTCGTCCAGGATCAGTTTTGCATCGGCGGCATACACGCCCTGTTTCGTCGTCACGAGGGGATTGATCTCAGCAAGCAGCGCGTCCTTTTCGACAAGCACGTGGTACAGCTGGTTGATAACCGTGGAAATCTCTTTCGGCGCACTGCCGGTGAGGGACCGCAGCAGAAACTGCGGCACATCCGCAAGCAGGGGATTGACGATCGCCCTGCGGACGGCTTCGGGGTCTTTTTGCGCCGTTTCTTCGATCTCCACCCCGCCCGTTTCGGCAAAGAGGATCATGATCTGTTTGCTCGACCGGTCAAGAGTGATGCTGAGATAGTATTCATGCTCGATGGGGAGCCGTTCCTCGACAAGGATCTTCGCGACAGGGACGCCCTTAATCGTCCGGGAAAACAACTCGCGTGCGGTATTGGGAGCATTTGCGGCATCCGACATCAGGATCCCTCCCGCTTTTCCGCGTCCGCCGACGTCAATCTGTGCTTTCAGGACGACGTCGGGGCCGAGTCCGGGCAGATGGATCATCATCTCATCCGGGTTGTTGATGACAACTCCCTCGGGGACACGAATGCCGTAATTTTCGAAAATATTCTTTGCTTCATATTCGAGCAGTTTCATGCCTCTCCCCTCCGTCCCAGTTCAAAACCTCTCTGGAGCGCTTTCATATTAAGTTCCTCCGTTCCCTTCGGGACGCTGTCGAGCACCGCGTTTTCAATAGCGGCGCTGCTGACGACTCCTGTCGACGTAACCAGTGCCCCGAGCATGACGATGTTTGCGACGATTGCCCGTCCGAGCGTCTTTTTTGCTTCGGCCGTTGCAGGAATTTCCCGGCAGACGCAGGCGGGCCGCGAACGGACCAGATCGGAATCGACGAGCATTATCGCTTCTTCCGGTGCATCAGCCCCGTATTTTTCAAAACCCTGCTGGGACATGATGACATAGATGTCGGGGTGCGTCACCTTCGGAAAGAGGATTGGCTCGTCATCGATGACCACGGCACTCATCGAGGCGCCGCCGCGGGCTTCGGGGCCGTACACCTGTGTCTGGACAGCGTACTTCGCGTCGTAGAGCGCCGCCGCCCTGCCGAGAATAACGGCGGAGAGAATTATTCCCTGGCCTCCAAATCCGGAAAACCTCACTTCGCGTCTCATTTCAGCACCCCCATCGCCGGGCGATCCCGCCGGACGAATTCTCCCACTGCAAACATATCCGCGGGAACTGTCTCTCCTTCCTCTTCCATGCGTTGTTTCTTCTGCAGGAGCAGCGCATGGGTCTTCAGATACGTCACCATGTCCGATACCTGTCTGAGCTTGTTCCTTCTTCCGTATGCGGTCGGGCACTGCACCATCGCTTCGATAAAGGAAAATCCGGGTGTGTCGAGTCCTACCTTAATCGCCTTTGTGAGTTCGGTCACGTGGTAGGATGTCCACCGTGCAACGTAGTTTGCCCCCGCCGTAACGGCGAGAGCGGAGAGATCGAAGACCGGTTCGCACATGCCGTAGGGTGTGGTGGTCGAAATAGCACCGGGCGGCGTACAGGGGCTTCCCTGTCCGCCGGTCATGCCGTAGATCATGTTGTTCATGCACACGACCGTGATGTCGATATTCCGGCGGCAGGCATGAATGAAGTGATTGCCGCCGATTGCCGCGAGATCGCCGTCTCCCGTGAATACGACGACGTTGAGCCGCGGATTTGCGAGTTTTACACCGGTGGCGAAGGCGAGCGCCCTGCCATGTGTCGTATGGAGCGAGTCGGTGGTGATATACCCCGGTGCCCGGGAGGAGCAGCCGATGCCGGAGATGAACACGGTAGTGTCGCGGATCCACCCCATCTCCTCGACAGCTTCGAGGGTGCAGTTAATGACGGTCCCGTTTCCGCAGCCGGTGCAGAAGATATGCGGCAGCCGGTCTTCCCGGAACCAGTCCTTAAAACTCATCGGAGCGCCTCCGCAACTGCCAGAAGCTCGTCCGGCGTGTGGAGCTCGCCGCCGAGTTTGGGTACGGATTTTACGGGCACACAGGTGTGCCGTTCGATCTCGCGTGCAATCTGGCCGAAGTTCATCTCCGGGACGATAAACGCCCGGGCATGGGGAAATGCACCGAGCACATCTTCGGGAAACGGCCAGACTATCCGCAGCTGCAGGTGCCCGAACGCTTTTTCCGGGTTGTCGTGCAGCACCTGCCGGACCGTTCGTGTCGGGGGGCCGTAGGTGATAAAGACGATCTCCGCATCCGGTTGCGTCAGGGTGACATCGGCAATCTCGTGGCGTGCATCCTCCACCTTCCGGACGAGCCGTTCGACAAGGGCGGCATGGAGCGCAGGATCTGTCGCTTCGGGATACCCGCGTTCGTCATGCGTGAGGCCGGTCACATGCACACCGTACCCTTTCCCGAACTCGGGAAATCCGGGGACGCCGTCGGCACCGGCCGTAAACGGAAGTGTTCCCTTTTCGAGGGGGCGGCGCGGGACGACCGTCACCGTGTCCGGTATTTCGATTCGCTCCCGCATGTGACCTACCACCTCGTCGGACATGACAAAGACGGGAATCCTGAACCGGTCGGCCAGGTTGAAGGCTTTCACCGTCAGGTCGTACATCTCCTGTACGCTTGCAGGGCAGAGTGCGATCGTGCCGTAATCGCCGTGCGACCCGAAGCGGCACTGGAGCATGTCGCCCTGCGCTGCCATTGTCGGCTGTCCGGTGCTCGGACCTCCCCGCTGGATATTAACAATCACGCACGGTGTTTCCGTCATTACCGCATAGCCGATATTTTCCATCATCAGGGAAAAACCCGGCCCGCTCGTGGCGGTCATTGCACGGGCGCCGGTCCACGACGCCCCGATGACTGAGGCGATGCTGCCGATCTCATCTTCCATCTGCACGAAAACGCCGTCCATTTTCGGCAGCCGGCGGGCCATATGTTCGGCAATCTCCGTCGACGGCGTGATCGGGTAGCCACCGAAGAACCGGCATCCCGCGGCAAGCGCCGCTTCCGCACACGCCGTGTTTCCCTGCATGAACTCGATTTTCGTCAAAACTCGATCACCACCTTCCGGGGCTCATAGGGCTTCTCCTCCTCCCAGGAAATAGCCTGGTCGGGACAGATCATCTGGCAGACACCACAGAGGCGGCGGCCGTACAGTCCCTGAAGCCTGCAGTTCGTGCATCGTTCCGGCCGGTCGAGTTCGGGAATGACAATACCCCGGTCGTTTGGCCGTGTGCCTTCACGAAAGATGCGGTACGGGCAGATCATCGTGCACAGATTGCATCCCTTGCAGCGGCGTTCGTCGATTACGAGTTTCATGAAGTATATCCTGTATCATATCTGTTTGTATTCAAAGACATCTTTTTTCCCCGGGGGCCCGCATGTCCGCTGCCGCCCTTTACCATCCGCGTTTTCCGCGAAGTATCTCAAACCTCCGGTGCGCCTGCCGTTTCACTTCGTCAAAGAGGTCGCCGCCGTGAGCGTCCATCCCGACGACGAGAGGAAGCCTGTCGAGATCAAGTCCCCAGACTGCCTCCGCCATGCCGAGATCTTCAAACCACACGCCCGCAAGGGTCATGCGGGAGGCGGCGAGGGCGGCGCACCCGCCGGTAAATGCGAGGTACACCGCCCGTCCGGCAATAGCCCGGCGAACCGTTTCATCCATTCCTCCTTTTCCGATGAGTGCCCGCACCCCGGAATCGAGCAGAAATCCTGTAAGGGTGTTCATCCGCGCCGATGTCGTCGGCCCGGCGGCAATGACCCGGCCGTTGTGCACAATCGGGCCGCAGTGGTATACCGCCGCCCCTTCGGGATCAAAGGGAATCCCTTCCTCCTGCATCCGCAGGTGGGCCTCGTCGCGGGCGGTGTACACCCGTCCCGAGAGTGTTACGAGGTCACCGGCCCGGAGCGACAGGACGTCATCGCCGAGGGGGGTCGAGAGGTCTGTCATGGTACCAGAACCTTCTCTGTCGCCCGCCGGCAGGCCCAGCACTGGACGTTCACCGCCACCGGGAGCGAGGCGGTATGGCAGTCTCCCCTGCGGACTTTCACGGCAAGTGCCGTCGTATCCCCTCCGAGACCCATGGGGCCGATGCCGAGTGAATTTACCGCATCGCAGAGGTCCTGCTCGTATTCGGTCATGTCATCGATTGGCTGGAGAAGCGCCTCTTTTGCAAGGGCCGCCACGCCGTCGAATGTGCTCCCGATGCCGACGCCGAGCACGACCGGCGGGCAGGGTTTTCCCCCGGCAAGCAGCATTGTTTCGGTGACGAACCTGCCGATTGCATCTTTCTCCGACGGAAGCAGCATCCCGATGCGGGAGACGTTTTCAGAGCCTGCTCCCTTGGGGAGCACCGTGACCTCGAACACGTCCCCTGACCGCACGTGGACAGCGGGCATTCCCCGGCCGCAGTTGGTTCCCGTATTTGCACGGGTGAGGGGATCGACAACGTTCGGCCGCAGCGGGATGGCGACTGTCGCCGCAGCAACCCCTTCTCTCATGGCATCACTCATCCGGCAGGTATATGCCATACCCTCCGGAAGGGTGAGGTAGATGACCGGTACGCCGGTGTCCTGGCAGATCGGAACGTTTCGCGTCGCTGCTTCGGATACGTTGGCAAGGATATTCTCGAGTTCGGCCCGGGCGGTCGGGTTCGTTTCGGTGCGTGCCGCCCGCAAAAGCGCCTGCATGACATCGCGCGGCAGCTCAATCTCCGCCTTCCTGAGTGCTGATTTGGTCGCTTCCGCAAGTGCGTGAAAAAGCGGCGTCTTCTCCGGAACAGACATCCTTTATTATTATTAAAGGTTGTATGCCTTAAAAAAATTCATGGTTGTCCCGGAAACGTTTTCACCGTATCCCGGCACAGATGCTAAAAAAATGTATGTCAAAAATTATGTGCGCTTCGTAATGACCACACGGCCGGGTGACGGAAGTTTGTAGATGCCGTGGCGGAGGGCGTCCTTTGCTTTATCAAGGTATTCTTCCGTCGTGTAGATGGTAAAGATCTTCTGTTTTTCCGACACCCGTGCCGCCGTGCCCACCGCCTTGCCGAAAGCCGCCCGCATGCCCTCGGAAACACGGTCTGCTCCCGCACCGGTTGCCTGCTTGTTCTCCCGGAGAACCTGGTGGGGGTAGGTGCGGAGTTTGAGGCGGAAGTTCATCCTTCCGACTTCCTTCATGAGCCTGCGGTTGATGTTCACACGCGCCGCTTCAAGGGCGGTGTGGCGTATCTGGCATGCTTCGTCCACAAGGATTGATGCCTCGTACGGGAAGTCTTCCCGCAGGTTGCCCATATCGAACTGGACAATCCTGCTTCCGGGAACTCCTCCCATGTATTCACGCCGAGTATATGCCTTTTTTGTGATATTCCTGTACATTTTCGCTGGTTTTCTGACCATTGACAGACACCCCTCGTTCTGTTAAACGTGCTTTAAAAAAAGGCTATATATCGTAATAAACCTACCGACGCACCTGGCATTGCTGCAGCAGGCTGAGGACGTGCCGCCGGAGTTCTGCAAAATCGACGGATGTCCTCACCCGCGGTCGCGGGAGATCCACCGCGATGTTTTCACAGATCCGTCCCGGCCGGGGGCTTAAGACGACGATGCGATCGGCAAGGTAGACCGCTTCGTCCACGCTGTGCGTCACAAAGATGACTGTTTTCTTCGTCTTCTCCCAGATTTCCAGCAGTTCCTGCTGCATGTCATTGCGCGTCTGCGCATCGAGCGCCCCGAAGGGTTCGTCCATTAAAAGCACGTCGGGATTGTTTGCGAGTGCCCGGGCGATTGCGACCCGCTGCCGCATCCCGCCCGAGAGTTCGAACGGAAATGCGTCCCTGAACTGTTCAAGGCCCACGAGCTCGAGGTACTCGGAGGCGATGTGCATCCGGGACGCATGGTCCATTCCCTTCATTTCGAGCCCGAACGCGATATTGTCCATGACATTTCGCCACGGGAAGAGCGAGTACTCCTGAAACACCATTCCCCTCCTCGGGTCGGGCCCGGTAATCTGCTCGCCGTCGATCGATACCGATCCGCCCGTTGCCGTGTCGAGCCCGGCAATAATCCGGAGAAGCGTGGTCTTTCCGCATCCCGACGGCCCCACGAGGCAGACAAATTCCTCATCCTCGATGTCGAGGGTGATCTCCTCGAGTGCAACGGTCGGCGCTCCACCCTCTTTTTCAAAGATGCGGTTCAGGTTTTGTATGGACACGCCGCTCATGACCGCACCTCCCCTGCACGCCACCGCTCCAGTCTGCTGTCAACATAATGGCGGAAGATCATGTCGATAACAAGGCCGATCAGGCCCAGCAGGAGCATGTATACGACGACATGAGCGGTCTGGTGCAGGTTGTAGTAGAACCAGAGTTTCTGGCCGAGACCGTAACGCCCGCCGCCTGCTCCGAAGAGTTCCGCCGCCACAAGGCACATCCATCCCACACCCATCGCAATGCGGATCCCGGCTGCAATGGAGGGAACCGCGGACGGGAGTGCGATGTAACGGATGAGGCTCAGGCTCTTCGTGCACCCGAGCACCCGTGCCGCCTCGACAAAGATCCTCGGAACACTCTTCAGGCCGGTGTAGGTATTGATGAGTATCGGGAAGAATGCGCCCACGAAGATGACAAATCCGGCCGACTGGTGCGTCAGTCCGAACCAGATGATGGCGAACGGGATCCATGCAAGCGGCGGTATGGGTCGCAGGATTTCGACGATCGGGTTCGCGATGCGGTCGATCTCCGAATACCATCCCATCGCCATACCGAGCGGCACACCCGCCAGCAGTGCGGTGCCGAGCCCGATAAAAAAGTGCAGCATGCTGATTTCAAAGTCGATGAGCAGCGTCCCGCCCTCAATAAGGGAGATGAACGAGAACAGGACATCCGTGAAGCTCGGCAGGTAAAACCGGCTTCTGACAATCAGATCCGCCACCGCCTGCCAGATTACGATGGCGGCGAGGATCGATGCTATCCCGAGCAGCGTGCTGTTCCTGGTATTCCGGCTCCGGTTCATGTGATGCAACGTCCGTTATGGTAATTTTACGGGAGCCTCCGGCATGACTGTTTTCCTGTAACCGGAAAAAGCCATGCCTTTGCTATCGTTCATATTCAGTTGGCGTCCGAAGAAAAAAAAAGATACCCGTCCTTACCCGCGGGCCGTTTCATAGAAGGAGAGATCAAAGATGTCGTCTTTGGTAAGCGGGGCCGGGATGTACCCGAGCTCATACTGGACATCGGTATACCCGACAACGGAATCGACGATCACGTTCGGATCCGAGATCCACGTGCCGTCCCACTCGTTTAAGGATATCCTGACAAGCTCGACGTCCCACCCGGTCTTCCGGGCGAATATCTCGGCTGCCTCATCCTGGTGGGCGATATTGTAGTCGGTCGCTTTGATGTGGATGCGGACGATCTCCGTGACGAGATCGGGATGGTCGCGGATCAGGGTGCCGCTTGCCACCAGCACGCAACAGGCATGCTCCGGTGCCATCTCACCCGACGTGACGACGGACCTGCCGTTTCCTTCGCTTTCGATGATGGTGGGTGCGGGATGCGGGAGGAAGACTCCGTCGACCTGTCCTGCAGTAATGGCGGTAATGGCGTCACCCGGGCCCATGCCGATGATCGTGACATCCTCTACGGGATCGAGGCCGTTTTCTAAGAGCCAGTTCCGGATCAGAGTGTCCTGGATGGTCCCCGGAGGGAACGTGGCGATTTTCAGGCCTTTCAGATCGTCGGGTGACTCGTACGGGATCTCGTTCCTGAGCACGAGATCCGAGCCCTGTGTCTGCACTGCGGCGATGATCTTTGCATCGAGCCCGTTTGCGAGGGCCGATATCACCGGTGCGGCACCGACATAGGCAATGTCCAGTTCACCGGCAAGCATCGCCTGCATTTCCGGGGCACCTGTCGGGAACTCGAAGTCCGTTACTTTTTCAACACCGAACTCTGCGAGATCCTGTGTCCACCAGTTTTTCTCAAGGGCGGTCATCTCGGCAATCTGGTGCGTACTGGGCTGGTAGCCGATCCGCAGGTCGGTCACCGTCTCTTTAGGTGCGGTGGATGTACAGCCGCAGATAAGTGCGCATGCGAAAAACACCGCGATAGCGGCAACAATAATTCCTGTGCGTGAGCTCATGGTTCTTACCTCATGGACACGGGTGTCCTGATTTCATAAACAGGTTTCGGGTGGCAATATAAATAGGTTCGGGTTATTTCACATTAATTATCCTTAAAAGCCAAATTTTATAAATAATTTTATACTATTATTACAAAACACTCCCAATAAGTGTCCATTGTGGGATGAACTCCTGCCGGCAGCGAACCCGCACCCGCTGCATGCCTGATCCGGGCCCGGAGTGGGAGGGGAGGAACAGAACGGGCGTGCCCTTAATCTTATTTCAGCACATTGGTATAATCAGGGACGGGAGATACGATGCATGGTGATCCATTACGGAAAGGACGCCTCGGGACCGGCCGCCCCCCCGCAGTCGCGGAGTTTCTCTCTTCGATGGAGGCGGACCGGTGGATTGCCGAGGCAGACGTTTTTGTTGACATTGCCCATCTCCTGATGCTGCGCCGCCAGGGGATCGTCGGGGAGATGCAGGCAACTGCCGTGCTCCGGGCGCTCGTCGGGATGGCGGAGGACGGTGTGCCGGAGACAGCGTTTGATGACCGCTACGAAGACATCCACGCCGGTATCGAGGCGCACCTGATTACAATCGCGGGCACGGATGCGGGCGGGCGGCTGCATATGGGCCGGTCGCGGAATGACGAGGTGGCGACCTGTCTGCGGCTCCGGCTCCGCCAGGAGTTGCTTCTGCACATGAAGGCCGTCATTTCCCTCCGGGGAGTGCTCCTCCGTATCGCCGGCGCCCATACCGGGTCGGTGATGCCGGGATTCACCCACCTTCAGCACGCACAGCCCACGACGCTCGCTCATCATCTTCTCGGGTATGAACAGGCGTTTGCACGCGATTTTGAACGGCTCCGGGATGCTTTTGCCCGAATCGACCTCTGCCCGCTCGGTGCTGCGGCTTTTGCGTCGACAGGGTACCCGATTGACAGGGCGTATACGGCCGGCCTGCTCGGGTTCCCGGCACTTGTCGAAAACACGATGGACGCCGTGTCCGCACGGGATTTTGCCCTTGAACCGCTCTCCGCCTGGGCGATTCTCATGACGACGGCAAGCCGGCTCTGCGAGGAGCTGATCATCTGGAGCTCCGCTTTCGTTGATTTTGTCCGGCTGGACGATGCGTACTGCTCGACGAGCTCGATTATGCCCCAGAAGAAGAACCCGGACACCGCGGAGATCCTGCGGGCCAAAACGGGGGTCACGTCGGGGGCGCTGGTGGCGGCCCTTACCTGCATGAAGGGCCTTCCCATGAGCTATAACCGCGACCTGCAGGACCTCACTCCCCATCTCTGGCGTGCGGCCGACACCGTGAGCCGGTGCCTTCCCCTGCTTTCGGGAATGCTCGATACGGCGACGTTCATGACCGGCCGTATGCACGAGGAGGCGGGAAGAAGCAATTCGACGGCTACGGATCTCGCCGACGTGCTCGTCCGTGATTTCGGGCTGCCGTTCCGGACCGCCCACGGCATTGTCGGGCGGGCGGTCCGCATGGGCTTTCTCACTCTCGCCACGCTGGATGCAGCAGCCCGTGAAATGGCTGACATCTCCCTTGTCGGGCTCGGCGTGACCGATGACGTCATCGAACGCGCTCTCGACGTCACCTTCTCCGTGACAAGCCGGGATCAGCCGGGCGGGCCCGCACCGGAGGCGACAGCCGCTTTCATCGGCGCGCATGAAAAGCAGCTGGCAGCCGACAGCCTGTGGGTGGAGGAGACACGGGGGCGGATCGATACGGCACTCTCAGATCTTATTCAATCAGCACAGGACGTGGTACAATAACGGATACGGATACGGCACGGAGCGGTGACCGGGTGTGCTGCACGTATGCCGGAACAGAACTCACCGGGACGTACATCACATCCCGGGGGGATCATGCGGTCGTCAAACTCGAAAACGGATACAATATCGGCGTGCCGGCAGCGTCAATCGTCTGCACGGGGGCGGCCCCCGCCGTCACCCCGGCAGTCTCTCCCGTCGAACAGAACCCGGATCTGCCCGGTGTGGCGATTATCTCGACCGGCGGCACAATAGCGAGCAGAATTGACTACAGGACCGGCGCGGTCACGAGCCAGTTCTCCGCAGACGATATCCTGCGGGCGATACCGGGCCTTGCGGAGATCGCCTCGTTCCGCGCCCATCAGCTTGCCACGATCCTCTCGGAGAACATGCACTCCGGCCTCTGGCAGGATATTGCCCGCTGTATTTATGATGAGATCCGGCGCGGTGCCGAAGGAGTGATCGTGACCCACGGCACCGACACGATGTCCTTCTCTGCGGCGGCCGTGAGTTTCATGCTCGAGACCCCCGTGCCCGTGATATTCGTGGGATCCCAGCGATCTGCGGACCGTCCGAGCAGTGACAACGTGATGAACGCCCTGTGCAGTGCGCAGGCGGCGATCAGCAATCTCGGCGAAGTGGCGGTTGTTATGCACGCCTCGACGAGTGACGACTGCTGCTGGATCCACCGGGGCACCCGTGTCCGGAAGATGCACACGTCACGGCGCAATGCATTCAGGAGTATCGGCATGTCGCCTATCGGCACAGTGGAGTATCCGTCGCTCGAGGTTTCCCTCGGTCCCGCTGCTGTTCTGCGCGGCAGTACCGAACCGGCACTCATGGACCGTCTTGACGATCGCGTCGGCCTGCTGTCCTTCTATCCCGGGATGGATGCCTCCGTCATTTCTGCGTACGAGGGATTCCATGGGCTGGTGATATCGGGAACGGGCCTCGGTCATGTCTCCGCCGACTCTATCCGGACGCTCTCCGGACTTATACGGGACGGGACGAATGTCGTCATGACGTCCCAGTGCTTAAACGGGCGTGTCTGCGACCGTGTATACGACACCGGGCGCGATCTTCTTGCGGCGGGGGTCATCGAAGGGGAAGACATGCTGCCCGAGGCAGCTCTCATGAAGCTCATGTGGGTGCTCGGCACCACGGACGATCCGGACGAGGTGACAAGGCTCATGCAGACGAATCTGCGGGGTGAACTCGGGAGGTGCAGCCCCCATGGATTATGAGGCAATCGGCCTGAAGGCGGGTATCGAAATCCACCAGCAGCTGGACACGGCAGAGAAGCTCTTCTGCCACTGTCCGACGCGGCTCCGGGACATTTCGGAGAGGGACGGGGAATTTTTCCGGTACTTACGGGCAACAGAGAGCGAGCTCGGTGAGATCGACCGTGCAGCACAGGAGGAGATGAAGCAGGTGCGGCGCTTCTCCTATTATGCCTACGACACGACATGCCTTGTCGAGAACGACGAAGAACCCCCGGCACCGCTGAATCCCGAAGCCCTCATGGTCTGCCTTACGATTGCAAAGATGATGGGCGCTACCCCGATAGAACAGGTTCACGTGATGCGCAAACTGGTCATCGACGGATCGAACACGAGCGGATTCCAGCGTACGGCACTTATAGCGCTCAACGGGCGGATCCCCGCGGGTGCCCGGATCGAGACGCTCTGCCTTGAGGAGGAGGCAGCGCAGCGGATCCACGACAGTACATTTTCCCTTGACCGGCTCGGGATCCCCCTTGTCGAGATCACAACGGCTCCCGACATGCGCACACCGGAGCAGGTGAAGGAGGTGGCGGCATACATCGGCATGCTCCTCCGCTCGACGGGACGGGTCAAGCGCGGTATCGGGACCATACGGCAGGATGTCAATATCTCGATTGCGGGCGGGGCACGGGTGGAGATAAAGGGCGTGCAGGAACTCGATTTGATCGACGAGGTGGTCCGCCGGGAGGTCGTGCGGCAGCAGCAGCTGCTGCTCATCCGGGACGAACTCTCTGCCCGCGGGGCGGTGGCCGACCCCGCACCGATCCCGGTCGGGGACCTGTTTAAGGAGACGAAATCCGCTATCCTGAAAAAAGCGCCCTGCATCCTCGCAATCCGCCTCCGTGGTTTTGCGGGCCTCGTGGGCCGGGAGATCCAGCCGGGGCGCCGTCTGGGCAGCGAGATGTCCGATTATGCGAAGAAATGCGGTGTGGGCGGCATCTTTCACACCGACGAGCTGCCTGCCTACGGGGTGACGGAGGAGGAAGTCTCCCGTCTCAGGACCCTTTCCGGGGCGGACGATGCCGACTGTGTCGTGATCGTGGCGGGGTCGCGGCAGAAAGCCGAATGTGCGGTTCTGCAGGTCGTCCGGCGGGCACAGTATGCACTGGACGGGGTGCCGGAGGAGACCCGGAAGATGCTTGAGGGGGGCAGCACGGCATATATGCGCCCCCTTCCGGGCGCAGCCCGCATGTACCCGGAGACCGACGTGCTCCCGGTTACCGTGACACGGGAGTGCCGGGACAGTCTGGTAGTTCCCGAACTTCTCACCGACAAGACCGGGCGCTTCAGCGCGACATACGGGTTTGACGAACAGCTTGCCCGCCAGCTCGCCTATTCAGACCGGCTTCCCCTCTTTGAGCGGGCGGTGGCAGAGGGGGTGAAGCCGATGCTTGCCGCACGGACACTGCTTGCAACGCTCCGCGAACTGAAGCGTGACGGTGTGGACACCGGGGCTCTCGGGGACGATTGTCTTCTTTCCGTCCTCGGGAAGGTCGAATCCGGCGATCTTGCCAAGGAAGCGATCCCGGATGTGCTCCGTGAGGTGGCATCCGGGACGGGCGTCGAGGCGGCGGTGGAACGGATTGCGCCGCCGATTACCTCCGACGAACTCGTATCAATTATCCGGGCAATTCTCACTGAAAGGGAGGAATTCGTCCGTGAACGTGGTATGGGCGCGCTTGGCCCCCTGATGGGAGTTGTCATGGAAGAGGTGCGGGGGCGTGTCGACGGCAGACAGATCTCGGAGATCCTTAAAAATGAGCTTGCCTCAATGCTGTGAGGGAGGGGACCATCAGGTATCTTTAAGAGCCTCCTTTCCCTAATTTATAAGGAGTTGTTTTATGGGTAAAACAGGCACTACAACGTGGATTCAGGTGAAAGGTGTAAACGGACAGATCCGTCTTGTCCCCCAGAAAGAGGGTTCGTATAAAAAACCCGGCCCTAACCAGCGGTTCAAGTCGGGCGGTCCGCTCCGGAAAGCAATGCAGGGTACGCAGGAAGACAAGTTCCGGCGCCGGGGGGGAAACCGCGGAGGACGCGGTCGCGGCGGTGCCCAGATCGACAAACGTTTCCGCAGGCGCATCAAGCGTGCGACCTCAATGGTCATGGGCCTGAAGCAGGCATCGAAACGCTGATATTCCGGAATTTCCGGATGCCTTCATACATTTTTATATAGCCTCGTTTTGTTACTATGAGTATGGATCTCAAGGATGCCGTTCTTCAGTTCTCCTTTGCGGAGCGTGCAAAATCCGAATTGATAATCGCATCCCACCTCACGGGATCGCTTGCCGGGTACACGGGAGACGAACGAAACGGCGCACGCCGGATGCTCGCCGCCTTTATGGGAGCGGTGAGCTCAGAACTGGCGTTTGCCTCGCAGGTTTCATCCAGTGAAGACTTTGCGAGTGCCGTTTCACTGCTGAACGAGGCAATGGACCAGATCGACGGTGAGGAGTATTCGGGTGCAGCGGAGACGATTGGCAGGTCGATCAGCGCCGCAACAACGGCAGCGGCGCATGCGTGGCAGGTACTCAGCGAACATGGACTTGTCTGAGTTTCTAACGTTTCTGGAGACACGCTCGTCGGTGCGCGAGTATGACTCCCCGGTGCCGGATCGCTCCCTGATATCCTCTCTCATCCGTTGCGCATCACAAGCGCCGAGTGCGGGCAACCGCGAGGCGTGGGATGTCGTCGTTGTAACGGACCTCTCTCTCCGGGAAGGGTTGATGGAGGCGGCATACGAACAGCGGCATATCGGGGGAGCGCCGGTGGTTCTTGTAATCTCGGCAAATTACATCCGTTCGATGAGCCAGTACGGCGAGAGGGGTATTCTCTATGCGCTTCAGGATGCAACCATCGCCGCGACCTATATGATGCTCGCCGCACACGCTGCGGGGCTGCACACGTGCTGGACGGGAGCATTTGACGAAAAGGGAGTTGCCGAACTTCTCGGCCTTCCCCAGCACTCACGTGCGATTGTGCTGCTGGCTCTTGGATACGGGCACCTGCCCCCCTACCGGACAGAGCGGATGCCCCCCGACGAACATGTGCATTATGATAGGTGGTAGGATTAGGTGAAAGGAGGATGACATGCCGGATTATACCGTAGTTTTGGAATCTGCATGGGTAATTAAGGATGCAAAGACACTCGACGACGCGATCGGGATAGCGATTAGCGAAGCGGGAAAGCGCCTTAACCCGAGTGCCAAGTTTGTGGAAATTGAGATCGGCGAGCTCGCCTGCCCGTTCTGCGAGGAGGAGCTCAACAGCGGCCTCATCGTTGCGAATACGGCACTCGTAGGGCTTGTGCTCGAAATGAAGGTTTTCCGTGCGGAAACGTCGGAACATGCAACCCGCATCGCGAAATCCGTTGTGGGCCGGGCGCTTCGCGACATTCCCCTTAAAGTGCAGGACGTGCAGGAGATATGATCGCCGTCGCCGGCCATACCGCCATCGACCATATATTTCGCGTGCCCGATCTCCCGGATCGCCACCACTCGACATTTATCGTCGATCATCAGGTCTACTATGGCGGCGGGGCCGCGAACATCGCTGTCGGCATCGCACGGCTTGGGGAGGCGTGCTCTCTCGTCTCCGCCGTCGGAGACGATTTTTCAGGGGGGGACTATGACCGGTGGCTGGATCTCCTCGCGGTCTCAAAACAGCTGCATGTCGTAGAGGGGGCACGGACGGCGACCGCCTATCTCTTCAATGACGACTCGGGCGACCAGATGACGTTTTTTGAATGGGGTGCCTCATCGGCATTTGCCGGGATGGAGGCTCCCGCTCTCAATTTTGTTCATATGGCAACGGCCGATCCCGAATTCAACGTTCGTGTTGCGGAAAAAAGCACCTTCGCATCCTTTGACCCGGGCCAGGATCTCCTGCGGTATTCGAAGGAGCAGCTCGAAACCATCCTCTCGAACATCGATATTCTCTTTGCAAACCAGCACGAAGTACAGGGGATGTGCACAACCCTCCGCGTATCCGCCGCGGATCTCATCGCCCGGGTGCCGTGTGCGGTTGTGACGATGTCCGGCGAAGGGAGCGTACTCCACCTGGACGGGGCCAGACACCGGATTCCCGCTGTCCCCGTGCCGCTCGCGGATCCCACGGGTGCGGGCGATGCCTACCGGGCAGGTTTTCTCACCGCCTTTGTCCGCGGGTTTGATCCGAAAACGGCCTGCATGATCGGAGCAGTGACGGCATCCTTTGCAGTCGAGAGGGTGGGGTGCCAGACAAATCTCCCTGACTGGCACCGGATGAGAGTACGGTTCGAAGAGCATTTCGGGACGCTCGGGGAGCCCGGGCCGACTTCGTGATACGGAAAACACGGGAGTCGTGAGAATATGGCATCGGACGGTGATGTGAAGATCGAGGGCCTGACCCGGTTCCTGTTTACCGCACCCTCATGGCGCCGGTCGCTTGCCATTATTCTTATCCTCGGGTTCGTCATCGACGGGGCGGGCCTCCGCACCGAAAGGGCGATCCATTTTTTCGGGACATTCGGATATATTCTCCCGGCGCTGATCTCATTTCTCCTGACAAAACCGCTCGTGGAATCCTTCGGGAAAAGGATCACGTGGAACCGTTCGGCGCTCCTTGCGATGGCCAGCGTGGTCTTCGGGGTGATTGTAAGTCTCTCCCCTATTCTTCTTGTGGTGCGGGGCATCTTTCCGCTGCTCTTTGCCATATCCCTCGGTTTGATCTTCGCCATCCGCCTTCTGGTGCTCGTTGCAATCGCGGACTTCCGGATATCGCGCATGCTCCTCCCTGCCGCCACCCAGAGCCTCGTCGGTGTGCTTGCCGGCAGCATATTTTTCGGGCTGCAGTTCCTGTCCTTCGCGCTTGTACTGCATCTTCTCTTCGGCTCCGCGATTATACTCTTTATCTGGCTCGTCGAACGGCCGTTGAAACGCAATTTTCACATCAGCGCCCTGAATTTCATCAATGCGTTCATCGCGCACAATACCGACGGCTCCAAGCAGCTCGAAACCTTCTTCCGTGAGATCGGCGAGGAAGTCTATGTCCCGCAGGCAAGCATCTTCTTCCGCCGTGATGGGGGGAATCCGGCCGTTCTGACGGTCCCGAATCTCCACCCCGGGCCCATGGGAGAGATAGGGGGCGGCAATCTCCCCCTGATAATCCACGACGCCCTCGGGAAGGATACCTTCGTTGCCCATGGATGCGCGACCCATGACTTCAACCTGGTCTCCTCCTCCGAGGTGGACAAGATCATCGATGCCGTCAGGAAATCTGAAAGTGGCCTTGAGTATACTGCGACGGCGGGGAAATCGTGCCGTTTTGCGTACGGCTCGGTTCATGTGCTTGCGCAGTGTATCGGCGACACCCTTCTCATGGTTGCAACACGGGCGCCTGCAATGACCGAGGATATCGATTACCCGATCGGGCTTGCAATCATGGCCGAAGGCCGGCAACACTTCGGGCATATTGCATTTATCGACGCTCATAACAGCATGGTTGATGTCACGAGCCCCGTGATGCCGGCGTCTCTGACCGCCTACGAGTATATGCGCGCCTCCGAACGGGCAATGGAGGGGTGTCGTGGTGAGGAGGAAGGGGTTTTTTCAGTCGGCGTTTCGCATGTGCGGGTGCCCTTCACCCGCGAGGAAGGATTCGGGGATCTCGGTATTCAGGTGCTTGTCGTCCGCGTCGGAAACCAGGACACTGCCTATGTGCTCTTCGACGGCAATAATATGGCAAGCGGAGTTCGGGAAGTGATCCGGGAGCATCTCATCGGGATTGTAGATGAATGCGAGGTGATGACAACCGACTCGCACGTCGTCAACACCATCACCGGGAAAAATCCTGTCGGATACCGCATATCAGCCGATGCAATGCTCCCCTACATCATCGACGGCGTGAAGCAGGCGGTGGATGACTGCCGGCAGGCGGAGGCGGCGGGCTCAACCGCCTGGTGCGAGGGCATCGTCGTCTTCGGCTCGCACAGTGTCTCCCAGCTTGCGAGCACGGTGAATGCGATGCTCGTCTATATCGCACCGCTGGGGCTTGCGATTACACTGTTTGCATTTCTGCTGTCGCTTGTCGCGTATGTCGTTTTGGTGTGACGTTCACAGGAAGCGGATTTTGGGGTTTTTCTCCTTCCTACAAGAACGATCAGGGCTTTCTGTCACCAGGAGTGCCGAAAGAACCTCTCCGTCGGTCCCGGGCAATCGTGGCGCCTGCCGCATACAAAAAAATTTATATTAGTAAACGTATAAAAAAGACTTTACCCGGGTTTTCCGGACTGAGGTTTGTCGTACCGGAAAGCCTTCTATCATCACCCGTGAATCACACGTTTTCTGTCCGGGACTTTTCGCTTGTATTCCCCCCATTGTATCTGCAGAAACGAGGTGAGAGAAAATGAAAGACATGGCCGCACTGAAGTGTTATGAATGCGCCGTCAAAGCCGAAGGCCAGATGGCTCTCATTCTTAGCATACTCGTAAAGCTCCACACACTCCGATCCGGTAGTAATCAGAGGGAGCAGGAGATCGGGAATGCACGGGAGGTTGCTCTCACCGCATTATCTGAAGTGCTAAATGAAACCACAATGGCACTTAATTCAACAAAAGAAGGGCGTTTCGGAAATATTGCCGAAGGCCTCGGCAGTGCTATAAGGCTTGTCGAACGGGATAAATATTATGAAGCGGGCGACGTTGTGGCGAAACTTGCATCAGATCATGCCGCAATATCCAATCAGGCTCTCCAGAAGATGTTCAACCGGACGCAGGCGCTCTGGTGACCTTATTTTGGAAAAATAATACCTTTGAAACTGTTTTATTACCGGAATCAGGATTTTCGGGCTTTTTTTAAAAGTTCCCTGCATGCGCGTTTTGGGAGGGGCTCCTCTCGTTCCGACCGATAACCTTATCATTTTATAGAAATATTTTTATAATTATAAGTGTATTGTATATGCCCTGAGAAAGGTATCCTCGGACAGACTGATGACAGACAAACGACTGAAATTGATTAAAAATCTCAAAATTATGGCGTTAGAGCGGTGTGAAGAGAGAATCCGGAGAGCACGGGAACGAAACGGACAGATTGCTCCCGAAGCTGAACCGGTTATCCCTGCGTACGGCATCGCCCTGCGATGCAAACAACGCCACGGTTTATGACGGGGGTGGCATAATGGATGCAGAAAAAAGCCTTTTAACGGAGATTCAGTCTATTGAGGATGAATGCTCCCGAAAACTGGAAGAAGCGAAGAAACGATCCGAAGAGACACTATCATCCGCAAAACGGGAAATGGCGCAGAAAACTGAGAGCGCGGAGAGTGAAGGGGCCGAAGCGGCACGACACTATTATGAAACGGAATTACTGAGTATCCGGGCTGATTGTGAAAAAATCCGAACAAATCGCGCTTCTGAGATTGAGGGGGTACAGGCGAAGGGAGAGAAAAACCTGGCGGCTGCACTGCAGAAAATCATGAAGGTCGTCGCACCGGAGTGAGGTTGACATGCTCCAGAAGATGAGGAAGATCCTTGTAACAGGATCAAAGCGGAACTCGCAGGAGGTGGTTGATGTGCTCTATCATGCCGGCACGCTTCACCTTGAGGATGTTTCCAACCGCATCATGGAGATAAAGCTTGAAAAATGGGAGCCCGAGATCCGGGAAGAGATCACGGCGCTGCTGGTAAAAATCGGCGGAATTCTGCTGACACTGCCCGACGTGAAGGTGGATAAGGGGCACCGGGACCAGATGTACGAAGAGATATACTGGATGAAATATCCCGACCTTATCAGGCGGACACATGCTGCCCTCAGTGAACTTGAGCACGGTGTAAAGGATCTGTCCGCCAGAAAGTCGGATCTCGGGCTTGCCCTGACCGCTCTCGACAGGTATGAAAAGACGATACGCAAGATCCAGTCGCTTGAGGACCAGCTCCCCTATCTTGAAGGGTATGAAGTATCGGTACTCCTGATCCAGAAGGAATTCGAAGCTCTGATTCCGGTAATCAGGCACGAGCTGATGAGGATTACACGGAACCAGTGTGAAATGGTGGTCGCCGGGATCGACGAGGACACAATTGCTGCCATCACCGTTTTTAATAAACGGATGTCTGAAGAGGTGCACTCCTTTATCTTTTCGAAAAATGTCAACGAAGTGCGCCTCCCCCCCGAATACATGGGCATGCCCTTTACCGAGGTGCTGCAGCACATCGAAGCGAAGCGTGAGGGAATGCGGGATCAGATCCGGGAGATCGATGACGAACTGAATACCCTCTCGGCGAGCCGGTTCGAGGAAATCTCCGTCTTAAGGGACGTTTTGCTTGACAGGAGCCGGGAAATTGAAGCGTTTGACCAATTCGGGCAGACGGGGCATTTTTTCATGGTCATGGGCTGGGTACCGGAGATCTATCTCAACACAACACGGGATGCACTCTTCTCCCGCTTCGGAAATCTGGTGGTTGTAACCGAGCTCAGCCTCTCCCGTGACGATTGCGAGCATGCACCGACGTTCTATAACAATCCGCGGATAGTCCGGCCGTTCGAGTTCCTCATGCAGCTGGTGAGCCCCCCGAAATACAATGAGATTGATCCGTCTCCGCTGCTGGCGTTCTTCTTCCCCCTCTTTTTCGGGCTGATGGTGGGCGATATCGGGTACGGGATTGTTATTCTCATCATTGCACTCGCAGTAAAAATGCGGTTCAAAGACCTCGATTGGGCCCAGAGCCTGATGAGTATCATGATAATATCCGCCGTCCCGACGATATTCTTCGGATATTTGTTCGGAGAGTTTTTCGGCGACTTCGGAGAAATGATGGGGTGGATTCACCCGGTCCATCTCTTTGGGGTTACGTGGAACCGGATTGAGGCAATGATACCCTTCCTGATCTTTGCGATTGCTCTTGGTGTCATCCACATTTTTCTCGGTCTCTGTCTTGGCATTGTCAATGCGGCGAGGATGCGGAACAAGAAGCATCTGTGTGAAAAGGTGGGGATGCTGACAGCGGTCACCGGTATCATTCTGGTGATAGCCGCCTCTGCCGAATTCATCCCTGTCATCCTTGTATCCGCAGGAATAATTGTCCTGATTCTCGCATTTCCCCTGCTCATATATGGTGGGGGTGCGGTGGCCGGCCCGCTGGAGATTATGGGCACGATCGGCAATATCCTCTCATATGCCCGGATTATGGCAATCGGGATGGCATCGGTAATACTTGCCATGGTGGCAAATACGCTCGGGGGTTCAATGGAGGTGGCTCTCCTCGGCGTGCTGGTGGCATCGCTGCTCCACATTTTAAACATCGCCCTGGCAATGTTTTCCCCGTCTCTCCATTCTGTCCGTTTGCACGTGGTCGAATGCTACTCGAAGTTTTACGAGGGGGGAGGCAACCCCTACAAGCCATTTAAGAAGAAACCTGAGGTTTGAAAATCGGTCTCACGGGCCGGGAATGCCCCGGCATATTCCTTATTTCGAGTGAAAACGGAAAGGATTTTATTTATTACTATTATTAATAAGATATATTTTCAATAAGATAGCAACATTAATATATATTATAGATATTTTTATGGGGTTTTATTCATGCCAGATTTAGGACAGTCTCTGGGAGCGGCACTTGCCATCGGCCTTGCTGCAATTGGAACAGCCTGGGCACAAAGCCGCATTGGAGTCGCAGGTTCAGGAACGATCGCAGAAAATCCCGAGCTGGTTGGCCCGGTGATTATTATGGAAGCAATTCCTGAGACAATGGTCATTCTTGGATTTGTGGTTGCAGCGATGATACTGATGCTCTGAGCACATGAGCAGGGGCGATCTCAAAAAATGCCATCACCGGCATGGACTGCCGGTGATCCAGGGAATGATGCCATGACACTGGAGGAATTACGACAGGAAATTGAGGAGCGATCGAGGGAAGAGATCAAACAGGTTCAGGAGAGGGGGGAGAGCGAAGCAGCTATTATCGCACGGGAAGGTGAGGAAAAGGCAGCATCGGTTCAGAAAATGCATATGGACCGGGCACGGGAGAAGATGAGGCGGGAGAGGATTCAATCGCTGTATACCGCATCATCTGACATGAAGACACGGATCAATCGGGAGAAGGAACGCATATTTCTTTCGGTTTTCGAGAAAGCAGGGGATAATCTCGCGATTTTGCGGGAAAAGGATTCGTATAAGCGTGTTTTTCAAAACCTGGTCGAGGAGAGCATCCGTACAGCCGGAGAGGAAAACATTATTCTCCACGTGGATGGCAGGGATGAAAAACTCTGTACACAGATCCTCGGAAATCTCGGGCTTTCGTGTGACGTGGTATCTGATCTTAAGTGCGACGGAGGGGTGAACATCAGTTACAAAGATGGCCATGCCACCGTCTACAATACCTTCGAATCGAGGTTGGAACGGGCAAGAGAGATTCTGAAACTTGAAATTTACGCCACACTTTACGGTGATTGATATGGATATCGGGTATGTGAATGCCAGAGTTCGTAGTATGAATAGCCGGCTTCTCGCCCGGGAGGAACTTGATCGGCTGATGCATAAGCCCGATATCGATGGTGTAATCTCGGAACTCGAACGGTCTCCCTACAGGCCGGAGATCGAGAAAGCGAGCGTACGGTACTCGGGCATCCATTGTATCGAAAATGCCCTCAGGGCGGATCTTGCGCGAACATCCCAAAAGATCCTGCGTATGGTGCGGGATGAACCGTTTGAGAAGTACGTTCGCATTTCCCTCAATAAATGGGATATCCAGAATATTAAGACGGTGATGCGCGGAAAAAACATCCATGTCCCTGTCGAGGAGATCCTTGAATGCGTGGTGCCTGCAGGGGAGCTCGACGAGGCTACGTTCGTTGAACTCGCGAAAAAGCCCGATGTCAGGTCGGTGATCGACCTGCTCGCCACATGGGAGGTCGAGTATGCGATGCCGCTCACCCAGAATTACGATAAATTCAAGAAAAAGCGGGATCTTGCCGTACTCGAATATGCGCTCGATAAATTTCATTATCGTCGTGTTCTGGCCATCCTGAAGGGCAGGTCGTACGACGAGGCCCTTGTGCGCGATCTCGTGAAAACAGAGATCGATATCACGAACATCAAGAGCATGCTCCGCATGATCCGGGACGGGGTTTCCCCCGAAGACGGTAAAAACATCCTGATAGAGGGCGGGAACAGTTTTACTGCCGCAATGCTCCTCGACCTGATAGGGAAAAGGAGCTTTAGAGATGCACTATCAGCGCTCGCCACCACACCGTATTCAGGTATCGCGGACCTGTCCGGTGCACGCGCAGACGGGGGGAACATATCGGTATTGGAAAAAGAACTTGACAGGTTCCTGATCCGGAAGGGAATCGCGGTGTTTCGCACCGATCCCCTGAGCATCGCTGTTGTGATTGGATATCTGTGGGCCAAAAATAATGAAATCACCAATATCCGGATTATTTCCCGCTGCATAAACGCGTTTGTTCCGGATGAGGAGATACGGGAGGAGTTGCTGTATGTATAGATTTATGGTCGTCACAGACCCTGATACCGCTCCGGGGTTTCGGATGGCCGGTGTCGATGTGATCGTTGTTTCGGGTGTCGATGAGGCGCGTCTGCTGCTTCCGACGCTCCTTTTAAAGGACGATACGGGGATTGTTGCGGTCAATGAGGAATATATGGAATCCATTGATGAAAAACTGCTTGATAAAATCGAGAAGACGTACCGGCCCATCATCATCCCGATTCCTGCAGGAAACAAAGAAATGGACCGATCGAGTTATGTTGAACGGTTGATCCGGAAAGCGATCGGCCATAATATCGTGGTGGGGTGAAGTGTAATGGCAGAAGGATTGATTTCAAGAATTACCGGCCCGGTGGTGGTCGCCGAACATATGCTGGGAGCAAAGATGTACGATATTGTTACCGTGGGTAACGAGCAGCTGAACGGCGAGATTATCCGGCTTGACGCCGATGAAGCAGTTATCCAGGTATACGAGGATACTGCGGGCCTCACAATCGGCGAGAGCGTTGTGACGACTGAACTGCCGCTCAGCGTCGAACTGGGTCCCGGCCTGATCTCCTCCATCTACGACGGCGTGCAGCGGCCGCTCCCGGAACTGGTGAAGCAGACGGGAAATTTCATTTCGCGGGGTGTGACCATTCCCGGCCTTGACCATGAAAAAAAATGGGAGTTTGTCGCGACGGTGAAACCCGGCGATACCGTGGGCCCGGGCGACATCATCGGGACGGTCAGGGAATACCACATCGAACACAGGATCATGGTGCCCCCGACGGGCGGTGGGGTTGTCAGGGAGATATCGGGCGGCGAGTATACGGTTGACGATACGGTCTGCATCCTAGAGGACGGCACCGGGATTACCCTCATGCAGCGGTGGCCCGTGCGAAAAGGGAGGCCGTACCGGAAAAAACTCGACCCGACACTGCCGCTGCTTACCGGGCAGAGGATCTTTGACACGCTCTTCCCGGTGACGAAGGGGGGGACTGCCATGATCCCCGGCGGATTCGGGACCGGAAAGACCGTGTCCGAGCAGACGCTTGCAAAGTGGTCCGACACGCAGATTGTGGTGTATATCGGGTGCGGTGAGCGGGGGAACGAGATGACGGATGTCCTGACGGAATTTCCCGAACTGACAGATCCGAGGACGGGCAAACCTCTCATTCACCGGACGATCCTTATTGCGAATACCTCAAATATGCCTGTCGCTGCGCGCGAAGCCTCGATTTACACCGGTATCACCATCGGGGAGTATTTCAGGGACATGGGGTACGACGTGGCGCTGATGGCGGACTCCACATCCCGGTGGGGTGAGGCGCTTCGCGAAGTCTCGGGCCGGCTTGAGGAGATGCCCGGGGAAGAAGGCTACCCGGCGTACCTTGCATCGCGCCTTGCCGCATTCTATGAACGGGCGGGACGTGTCACCTGTCTCGGCACGGATGAGAGGATGGGATCCATCACCATCGTGGGCGCCGTGTCACCCCCCGGGGGAGACTTCTCCGAACCGATCACCCAGAACACGCTCCGGATTGCGGGCACCTTCTGGGCGCTTGACACGACGCTCGCACACGCACGGCATTTTCCCGCGATCAACTGGATTAAAAGCTATTCCCTGTACCTTGACTCGGTACAGGAGTGGTTTGCCGACCATGTCTCGGAGGACTGGCGTGAACTCCGGGAGAGGACGATGTACCTCCTGCAGAAAGAGGTCGAATTGCAGGAAATCGTGCAGCTGGTCGGCCCGGACGCCCTGCCGGAGAGCGAGAAGGCTATTCTCGAGATTACGCGAATGCTCAGGGAGGATTTTCTCCAGCAGAGTGCGTATGATGCCGTCGATTCATTCTGCCCGCTGGATAAGCAGTACTGGATGCTGAAGGTGATTCTCGCGTATCACGACGCCATTATGAAAGCGATGGACAGGGGGACGTCCATCAAGCTCCTGCTGGACCTGCCGGTGAAGTCCGAGATCGCGAGAATGAAGGAGCGCGAGGATGTGAATGACATCAAGGCTATTCTCGGGCAGATTGACGAGAATATGAGTTCAGTTGAGGGTGCTTGAATGCAGCAGAAAAGCCTCGTTTCAAAGGAGTACAAAACCGTAAATTACGTATCCGGACCCCTGATATTCGTCGAACGGCTCGAGGGAGTCTCATTCGGAGAAATCGCCCGCATCACTCTCCCGAACGGGGAAATGAGGACCGGCCAGGTGCTGGATATATCGAAGGATCTCGGCGTCATTCAGGTGTACGAGGGAACCAGCGGGATCGATGATCTGAAAACCACGGTGACATTCACCGGCGATCCACCGTGCATCTACGTGTCGCATGGTATGCTCGGGAGGGTGTTCAACGGTGTCGGAATCCCGAGGGACGGCGGGCCCGAGATCATTCCGGAGGCTCATCTGGACATCAACGGCATGCCGATCAATCCCTATGCGCGCGATAAGCCGGCCGATTTTATCCAGACCGGGATCTCGGCGATCGACGGCCTGAATACGCTTGTCCGCGGGCAGAAACTGCCGATATTTTCCGGTGCCGGTTTGCCGGCAAGCGAACTCGCCGCCCAGATCGCACGCCAGACAAAAGTGCTCGGAGAGGGGGAGAAATTTGCGGTCGTCTTTGCCGCAATGGGGATCACCTACAAGGAAGCGTCATTCTTTATGCGTGATTTTGAACGGACCGGTGCCCTCGAGCGCGTGGTCTTTTTCATGAACCTTGCGGACGATCCCACCATCGAGCGGATCGCCACGCCACGATGCGCCCTGACCACGGCTGAATTCCTTGCCTATACGCACGGGCTCCATGTCCTCGTGATCCTGACTGACATGACGAATTACTGCGAGGCGCTTCGTGAGATCTCGACTGCACGGGAGGAAGTGCCCGGGCGGCGCGGGTATCCCGGGTACATGTATACCGATCTTGCGTCAATTTACGAGAGAGCGGGAAGAATCCAGGGCAAAAAGGGGTCCATCACCCAGATCCCGATCCTCACGATGCCCGACGACGACATCACCCACCCCGTGCCGGATCTCACCGGATATATTACCGAGGGGCAGATCGTGCTCTCCCGCGATCTTTTCCGCAGGGGCTTAACTCCCCCGATCGACGTCCTCCCCTGCCTCTCCCGGCTCATGAACCTCGGGATCGGGCCTGAAAAGACGCGGGAAGACCACAGGAATGTTGCGGACCAGCTCTATGCTTCCTATGCCTACGGGAGGGACCTGCGCAGGCTCGTCGCAATTGTCGGCGAAGAAGCGCTTACGGAGCTGGATAAAAAATACCTGTATTTTGCCGATCTTTTCGAGAAAGAATTTGTATCGCAGAGTAATGAGGACAGGTCGATTGAGAGAACGTTTGAGATCGGGTGGAATCTCCTTTCGATACTGCCCGAAACAGAGCTGAAGCGGATCAAGATGAATTTCATCGAGAAGTACCATCCGGAGCATAAAGACACTACCGGGGCCTGATATGGAACAGGTAAATCCGACCCGGATGGAGCTCATGAAAATACGAGCCCAGATTCGTCTCGCCGAGCAGGGCAAAGATCTCCTGCAGGGGAAGATGGATGCGCTGATGAAGGAGCTGCGGCCTATCGCGAGATCTGTTACGGATTCACGGGAAGAGCTCGACAGTATTTCCGTAGACGCCCAGCGTTCCCTCCTCGCTGCACAGGCCGCCGATGACTCGGTAGCCCTGACATCCGCTTCTTTCGCCACAAAACGGCATATCAGTCTGCATATCACGGGAAAAAACATCATGGGTGTGCCGGTCCCGGTGATCCAGAAACTCAGCGTGTCACGGAGCATCTGCGAACGGGGCTACAGCATTCTCGGAGTGAGCGGACGAATCGACGAAGTTGCGGAGAAGTACGAACGTGAAACCGACCTGATCATAGGGCTTGCCGAGACGGAAACGGCACTCCGGCGGATTGGAGGCGAAATCCAGATGACACGGAGGAGAGTGAATGCTCTCGAGCAGGTTATGATTCCCGAACTGAAGCACCAGGCGAAGTATATCAGCATCACCATCGATGAGCGGGAACGTGAGGATCTCTTCAGGCTGAAAAAAGTCAAAAAGATACTTGAGCGGAAAAAGAAGGAGAAAAAGAGAGTTCGAATTCTGGCAGAACAATCCGTTTCCGTGCAATGATCCGATTTTCTTAGTCAGGTCATTCAAACGTCTGCTTAAGGATTGCCCTCAGGTCGTTCATGGCTGCTTCTTTTCCGGTTTTACGGGCTTTGAGATTCATTCCGATAGTGATCATGGCTTCCAGATCGTTTCTCGTGAGCCGGGAAAATGCATATTTTTCCCAGTCGCTCCTTTCAATTCCGACCCATGCCTCACCGAGGAGGTCGATTAAGATCTCGCGATCCTGTCCGGGAATTGATGTCCATTCGGGGCCCAGATGCGTGCGTAATTTTGCAATGACCTCTTCAACGTTCTTTTCTTTCTGGAGGGAAAAGATCTTTCTCCCGAGTTCGTCGTCAGTCACCTCAGGCATGGTTTCACGTTTCCTTTCTTTGAATGGGAAGGGGTGGGTTAAATATTTTTGTTAAAATAAAAAACTGCATATTCGTCACGGGAGCCCGTACCGGTACGTACTATGGAGGGAACCGGCATGCCGGCAGAAAAGAACACTGCACGGCTACACGAGGACGAGCAGTATCAGGACAATCGCTCCGACAGCGATGGCACAGGTCGCGGCGATCTGCACGAGCATCATAAGGACCTGCACCTGTGCCCGCACCTCCGGGGGTCTGAGCAGGTGTTCAATCCACCTGTCTCTCATCCCCACCTTCTCCCTCCGCCCCGGTTGCCTTCCTCTGGTGGAGCAGTTTCGTTCTTTTTCTCCGGAAGAGATTTTCCCGCTCAAGCTCTTCTAAGTGCGATTCGATATGCTTCTGGGTAGCCGCGATCTGCGGGATCAGAACCGTCTCCAGTGCGTTGACCCGCCGTTTTGTCTTCTCGATCTCCTGTGCAATCCTCTGGAGGGTGCTCTCGCTCTCCGCCGCACGGAGTGCCAGTGCGAGGAGCCGGTCAAATGAGTCTGCCGCCTCGTCGAGTGCCGCTGTCGTGCCGGTATACCCGTAGCCTCTGCCGCCGGGATGCCGCGAGTCCGGCCGGGTGCCGATCACGGGGACAGGAACCCCCATGATGTAGCGGGCACGGATGGGAATCTCTCCCCTGTCAGGCACCGCACAGGCGGCATCCGCCACGCCGCCCTCTCCGGCCAGCATCTGCGCAACAGCAAGTTTTTCAAACGCCTGCACAGATTCCTGCTCAAGCATGCGCCGGATTTCGGAAAAATCCTCCACCAACCGGAGGAATTCCATGATCATCGCATCCCGCTTCTCCTCGAGCAGGTCATGCCCCTTCCGGGCCAGGAGCTCACGCTTTTTCAGTTTCAGGAGTTCAATGCGCGTGGGCCTGATGCCTTTGATGATTTTTTTATGCATCTGTCTCCCTTCGGTGATCGGGATGGTACCGGGCAATCAGCTCCGGGTCAATCCGTTTGAGTTCCGGCTCCGGGAGGATCGCGAGGAGCCTCCACGCGGCATCCAGCGATTCGTCAATGCTTCTCCCGATTTTCGCACCCTGGTGGATGAACTCCCTTTCAAACCGGTCCGAGAATGTGAGGAATGTCAGATCGGACCGGCTCAGCCCCTCCTCCCCGACCACAGCGACAAGGCTCTGGAGCTTTTTACCCTGCGCATAGGCGGAGTAGAGCTGGTTGTTTACGTCCTGGTGGTCCTCACGAGTCCGTTCCGGCCCGATCCCTCCCTGCATCAGCCGGGAAAGGCACGGGAGCACATCAATCGGCGGGTAAATCCCTTTCCGGTGCAGCTCCCGCGAGAGGACGATCTGCCCTTCCGTAATATATCCCGTCAGATCGGGAATCGGATGCGTGATATCGTCATCCGGCATCGTCAGGATCGGTATCTGCGTAATGGAGCCGGGCTTTCCCTTCACGCGGCCGGCACGTTCGTAGAGCGATGCAAGATCGGTATACATGTACCCGGGATACCCGCGCCGTCCCGGGACTTCCTCGCGGGCCGCCGCGATTTCACGGAGTGCTTCGCAGTAATTCGTCATATCGGTCAGGATCACGAGGACGTGCATGTCCTTATCAAAGGCAAGGTATTCTGCCGCGGTGAGGGCTATTCGGGGGGTGACGAACCGCTCTATGACCGGGTCGTCGGCAAGGTTGAGGAAGAGCAGTGTCCGGTCGAACGCGCCCGTATCCCTGAAGTCACGGATAAAGAAATTGGCCTCTTCGTGGGTGATCCCCATCGCCGCAAAGACGACCGCAAAATCCTCTTCTTTTCCCGGCACGCGTGCCTGCCGCGTAATCTGCGCAGCGAGCATGTTGTGGGGGAGCCCGGCGCCCGAGAAGATGGGCAGTTTCTGCCCCCGCACAAGGGTGTTCATGGTGTCGATGGTCGAGATGCCGGTCTCGATAAAGTCGCGGGGAAAATCCCGGGAGTGCGGATTGATTGTGTATCCGTGGATGTCACGCACCGTTTCGGGAATCACCGGGTCGCCGCCGTCAATAGGGTGGCCGAGCCCGTTTAAAACTCTCCCGAGCATCTCCTCGGATACCGGGGTTGTGAGCGTTTTTCCGGTGAACCGAACAGACGTGGCGGCGGTGTCAAGATCCCGCGTCCCTCCGAAGACCTGCACCACAGCAAGGCTCTGCCGCGCTTCAAGCACCTGCCCGAGGCGTCTTTCCCCGGAGGGCATCGTGATGCTGGCAACCTCTCCGTAGGCAACATCCTCGATCTCACTCACGACGATAAGCGGGCCGCTCACCTTCGTTATCGTCGAATATTCCCTGTTCTTCGAGATCATGGCTCTTCTCCCCCCTCCTGTCCCGGTGCACCGAGCGATCCGAACTGTGTGCGCATCTCTTCGCACACCGCCCGGCACTCGTCATCGAAATTGTCATCCGGAATGGTCCCGAGCCGAGCCATCCGTGTTCTGACGGGGAGCGCGCCGATCGCATCGGTCCCCGCTCCCCGCTCCAGCGCTGTGCGGGCCTGGTCCTCAAACGCGAGAATGACACGCATCATCGCGTACTGTTTCTCCGGTCTGCAGTAGGTATCGACGCGGTGAAATGCATGCTGCATCAGGAAGCTCTCCCGGATGATCTCCGCGATGAGGAGGACACGTTTGTCATTCTCGGGAAGAACGTCAGCTCCGACAAGCTGCACAATCTCCTCCAGTTCGCTCTCTTTCTGGAGCCTTGCCATCATGGAATCCCGGATCTCATCCCACTTCTCTCCCGCATGCTCATGCCACCATCCGCGTACCTGATCAGAATAGAGCGAATAGGACTCAAGCCAGTCGATTGCGGGAAAATGTCGTTTGTAGGCGAGTTCGGCATCAAGCGCCCAGAAGACTTTTACAATCCGGAGCGTGTTCTGCGTGACCGGTTCCGAGAAGTCCCCGCCCGGAGGGCTTACAGCCCCGATAATGGAGAGTGACCCGGTGCGCCCCTCCGTGCCGAGCGTGGTGATCCGGCCGGCCCGTTCATAGAATGCCGCAAGGCGCGATGCAAGGTATGCGGGGTACCCCTCTTCACCCGGCATCTCCTCAAGCCGGCCCGAGATCTCACGCATCGCTTCCGCCCACCGTGAGGTGGAGTCCGCCATCAGAGCCACATCGTACCCCATGTCCCGGTAGTACTCTGCTATCGTTATCCCGGTGTACACACTTGCTTCACGCGCAGCAACCGGCATATTGCTCGTGTTTGCAATGAGGACCGTGCGTTTCATGAGCGGTTCTCCTGTCAGGGGGTCTTCCAGCCGGGGAAATTCGCGGAGTACGTCCGCCATCTCGTTTCCCCGCTCACCGCACCCGACGTACACGATGATATCGGCATCCACCCACTTTGCCAGCTGCTGCTGCACCACCGTCTTTCCCGACCCGAACGGCCCCGGCACTGCGGCGGTGCCCCCTTTTGCTATCGGGAAGAACGTGTCGATGATCCGCTGCCCGGTGATGAGCGGAATGGTCGGCTCGAGCTTGGTGGCAAACGGCCGTGCTCTTCTCACGGGCCAGTACTGCAGCATCCGGATGGCACGCTTCTCACCCCGTGTCTCGATTGTGGCAATCGTATCGTCAATCCGGTACGCACCCTTCCCGGTAATCTCACGAACCGTGCCCTCCATGCCCGGGGGAACGAGAATTTTGTGCGTCAGGGTCCCTGTTTCGGGAACCGAACCGATGATGTCTCCCGCGACAACATGATCCCCCCGTACTACTTCGGGTGTAAAGTCCCATAAGGCCGAACGGTCAAGCGGAGGAACCTGAATGCCCCGCTGGATGTAAAAGCCGCTCTTTTCCTCAAGGCCCAAAAGGGGGCGCTGGATACCGTCGTAAATAGTCCCGAGAAGGCCGGGTGCGAGTTCGACCGATAACGGCATTCCGGTGCCGATGACCGGTTCTCCCGGCGTAATCCCGGAGGTTTCCTCGTATACCTGGATAGTGGCGACGTCCTTTTCGAGCCCGATGATCTCCCCGATGAGCTGCTCCGAGCCGACTCTCACCAGCTCATACATGCGCGAACCCCTCATGCCGCCTGCCGCAATAACGGGGCCAATAACCCGGATAATCGTGCCCTGTGCCTTCATGGTTTCTCATCCCCCATCCTGACGGCCCGTCCGACCGCTGTCTGTTGTAGGTCCCGGACGGTCTCTTGCCCGTGTCCGGCATCACCTTTTCCCGGGACCGCTACGATGACCGGGGAAGGGAACGGCTCTTTTCCGGCAGCCCTGACTGCCGGCCTGACACGATCGGCATACCTTTCCTGGATGATGATCACACCGATCGCCGGATCGCAGAGGTATGCGGCAAGGGCCGCTTCTGTTTCATGCACGCTGCCGACCGTGCAGGTATTCTTCAGCCCCGCCAGCCCGAATCCTTCTACCATATCCCGATCACCGATTACCGCAATGTTCATCCTCTCACCTGCTCCCGAACTGTCAGGCCTTGAATTATCCCGCCGGGTATATCGCCCTCAATCCCCCTGAATATGATCCCGAGGTTCTGGATCTCGATTTTTCTCGCAACAAGAAACCGGATCAGCGGGCCCGGTCCGTACCGGTATATCGTGGAGATATTCTGAACGGTTTCGAGGAGGTACAGGTTCAGTGCCGCTTCAAGTGAAATGAGGCTCCCTGTCCGGGTGGAGGAGGAAATCGCCTCGTTTATAGAGGTATGCAGGTGCATGGCCTCCAGATCGCCAAGCAATTCCTGCAGGGTTTTCGACTCGGCCATGGTCTTCAGTGCCGGTGTGGACAGGCGGGGTCCTCCGGGGAGAAGATGCTCTGCAACCGTCTCCGCATCAAGCAGGTCTCTCTTTGCCCTGAGCAGGATCCTGAGGTTGGTCGTGTCCACGTATGCCCCGACAAATTCCTGTGCCGGCGGGAGATGCTCCGCATCAATGAGCAGCAGTGCTGCCTCCAGTTCCCCGAATGTGAACCGGTTGAGTGCGAGTTCGAGGGGAAGAGGTATCTGCAGATCGTGATACTGCTGGAGTGCACCGGAGAGTGCCTCCCCGTACGGCATGGCGCCGAGCAGGGAGACAATATCATCGACGGAGCGGGCATCTCCTATTTTCCGGACGAGATCGGCAGAGAGCGATCCGACCGGAATGAGAGTTCCGTCCGTTCTTCCGGTGGTCTGACTGGCATGCTTCATCCGTATGGCGTGTTTGATCTCTTCACCCTCCTCCGTCATGCAGTACGCACGGAACAGGGGCTTTACCGATTCGGGGACGACGGCTTCTATGGTGTCGCACTCGCTATAGTAGAGGATTTTCAACTCCCGCTCGATCTCTCCGGCCGACGGTGCTTCCCCCGCACCGATGTCAAGTCCGGCATGCTGTGCCTCGGAGACAGCCTCCGCGATATCCCGCGATGAGGCAACGCGGTCGATATACTCCTCTAAGAGCAGGGGATTTCCCCTGACGGTGACAAAGGCGTTTGGATACGTAAACTGTGCAATGGTCATGACAATCCTGAAATAACCCATGAATTTGATGAGAAAGACCACGACCAGCGCCAGCAGGCCGAAGACCACCAGTATCACGTCCGCAGGTGCGGCTGACAGGAGCTCAGGGAATTCCCCGATGATTTCAGTAACGGCGGACATGAGAGTTTCACCTTCCATAGAGAATGTTCGCGATGCCGAACAGGAGGTCGTCCTGCATTCGCTCCATTCGTGCCTCGAACGTGTTGTTGAGTGTGATTTTACCGGACTTTGACCTGAGTATCACTCCCCCGGCCGCGATGGCGCATTCGGACAGCAGCGTAAGGGGGGGTGCCTGGCCGGACCGATCTTTTATAAGTGCGGCAACAAGAGCCCTGTCGTGCTCGGTGCACACCACCAACACCTCCTCTGCACCCAGTTCGGCAAGGCCTCTCGTGATCAGGTTCGCGAGAACCTCCCTGTACCCGCTCGTTCCGGTGAGGACGGTAAGCGCCTTCTCCGCTTCCATGAAACAGTGCGAGATTCCTGTTTCACGCTCCACTCGTACGATGCGCCGGGCATCCATGGAGGCCTGCGAGAGTATCTTTTTCACGGCGGCACGGATCTCCCGTTTTCCGTCCGCAAGGATGTGTGCATATGCCTCTTCAGCTGTTTTCCGGCCGTCGGCGGCAATTTTCCGGACCCGGGTTTCGCATTCGGACTGTATGCTCTGGATTTCGCTTTCCGTTTCCGCATCGATTCGTTTAATGATGGTTTCAAGACTCATGGTTCCGACCGGCTGTTCAGGCCCCTCCGAAAAGTCCGATTCCGAACATAATCAGGATGGCTATCAGGAGCCCGAAGATCGCGAAGGTCTCGGACATCACCGCGAAGATAAGCGCCCTGCCCATGACATCGGGATTCCGGGCGGTGGCGACGATGCCCGCTCCCGCCGTGATGCCCTGACCAATTCCCGATAATCCGGCAAACCCGATGGCAAGGCCGCTCCCGATTGCCGCAAAACCGACCGCGGCGGGCAGGGTGTAGACGCCTGTGAACATGCCGGTGAACGCCATCAGCAGGATGGCAACCAGCAGGCCGTAAATCGCCTGCGTCTCCGGAAGGACTGAAAATACGAGGCCTTTTCCCACCGCCTCGCTGTCGCGTCCCGCAACTGCAACCCCGCTACTCGCTGCGATGCCCTGTCCGATAGCGGAGAGCCCGGAAAATCCGACGGCAATGCCGACGCCGAGCGCTGTCAGCCCGACGGATACCGGTATGTCCGCGGACCCCCCGCCAAGGACGCCCGTGCTCATGAGGAGGAGGATTGCAATAAGCAGCCCGTATATCCCCTGTGTCTGGGGGAGTGCCTGGAACACGAGGGCAACCCCGAATTTGTCCGGGTCGACCGCAGTTACCCCGGCGGAAGCTGCACCTGCAATTCCAACGCCTATACCTGCTCCGATTGCAGAAATTCCCACTGCCAGACCCGCTCCGATAATTACAAGAACCGTACCTACACTCAGCACCATATCACTCGCCTCCCTGGAGTTCTGTTATGTCCCGGCGAACGGAAAACGGCGTGAACTCCTTTCCGCCGCCGCGGTAAAATTTTCCGAAGAATTCGACGAACTGCAGTCTCAGTGAGTGGATAAACGCACCGAGAGTCTGCAGGACGAAATTGAATGTCTGCCCGATGACAAAAACCAGTACCGCCGCAATCATCAGCACCGGGTTATCGCCCGACACCATCTGGGTGAGAATGTTGACGGTCATCGCGATCCCCCCCGTTGCAAGGGCGAGGGCGAGGAGCCGGGCGTAGGACAGCCAGTCTCCCAGAAATCCGGTGAAGTCGAAGAGGCCTAAGAGACCCTTGTCGGACAAAACAAGGGCTACTCCGATGACTGCAGCCGCATATGCCGGAATTCTCACGAGATCGCCCGGTGTTCCCCATCCGAAAAACTCAAAGATCATAACAGCGGCCCCCGGCTGGATCAGAAACCACGACAGCTGTTCGTGCACAAGAAAGCGAAGCCTTTTTCTTCTCAGGTTCTGGTATGCGGCAAGAATGAGGCCGAGGTTGATCTGGAGCACTCCGATCACAAGGGCGATCTGCAGGAACTCTATGGGTGACTTCAGTGCGTTGATCAGGACGAACGGTGGTTCTATCCCGAAAAAGCGTGGCAGAATGTCTCCCATATACCCTCCCTGAAGAATGCCCGAAACAATAGTGGCTGCTCCCGAAACCATCAGGATGATGCTCATGTCCCGCACCGACGGGCTTACTCGTCCGAGCCCGTTTTTAAGCACAATCCCGATCAGCACGATCAAGAGGCCGTAGACTGCGTCTCCGAGCATCAGGGCGAAGAAGATGATGAGGAGCGGTGCGGTAAAGAACGTCGGATCGATCTCATCGTAATTCGGGCGGGAAAACATCGTCGTGATCAACTCGAACGGACGCAGCCACGCCGGATTGTCATACACGATCGGCACGTCCTCGTCGTCGCCGGGATCGGCAAACGAACAGAATGCATGACCCCCGGTGACCCTCTGGCAGAGGTCTTCGCATGCTCGGGCCTCTTTTTTCGCCACCCACCCTTCGATGACGACGGTGTGGTCCGTTCTCCCGAAGTTCAGGCGGGATAGCATCCGTACTTTCTCTATCGCCAGCTCTTCGTGGAGCGTGAGCAGCGGTGCCCCAAACAGGTCCTCGATCTCCCTCAGCCGGTCGACCAATGCAGATTCATGCTCCCTGAGCGTTCTTAATTCCGCATCGAGCTCTACGATGACGTCGGCGGGTTTTCCGGACATCGGATCGTAGTCAAGGGTCAGGATTCTCTGGTCGCGGAGGATTTTCTGCACTGAATCGCGGTTCCCACGAAGCGTGGTGATGACCGCTGTGCACTGGTCCCCTGTCTTCGCCTGTGCAATCACGAGGTCGTCCATGCCTGAATCGCGGAGAGCTGCTTCTCCGGCGTTCCACTCATCGAGCGGAGCGGATACGGGAATGGTACAGAGATAGGCGGATTTTCCGAGGTGTGCAAAGTCGATATCGAGCGGGGAGAGGTAAACGGCGGTTTCGCGTGTAATCTCCCGGCGCCCGATGCGTCTTTGCAGGGATTCGAGTTCCTTCCGGATGGCGAGGGCGCTATCAGCACCCGATGTCACCGCCTCCCGTTCACGGCATATTTCGCCAAACTCTTTTTTCCTGACAGGCATTTTCGGAGCGGGGCGGGGGAAGAGCACTTCCCGGATCGAGCGGGGTGTGTCTTCATGGATTCCGTGCAGTACATCGAGGATCGCGGTGACCTTCTGGAGTTCTTCCGTGCACCGGTCGATGTCAGGAGTTCGTTCCGCCTCGTGGAGCGTGGAGGAGATGTCACTCTCCCTGTCCCAGATGTTGATGATCTCTATGATGCCGGCTTCATGAAGGGTTGCGATGATCGTATCCTGATATGATTCATGAACCCCGATGATTGCCTTCTGCATCTCCAAAGGTAGAAACATCCTTCTCACCTGTTACTCCGTTGAGGATGAACCGCACTGCATCCGGAATGTTCCGGCTTCGCTTTTTTTTGATGTCATCGGCTTTTTTCCGGGCATTTTCCCTGATGCGGTCGGCGTCAGCGATAGCAGCCTCTTCCGCCTCGAGGCGCATCGAAAGCACGGTGTCGCCGGCTTCCTCTCGTCTCTTCTGCAGGAGTTCGCGGGCCTCTTTTTCTGCCGCATAAATCCGGGCTTCGCTCTCGTGCCGTGCAGCCTCGAGACGTGCGATCGCTGCAGATTCCGCTTTTTTTATCTCATCAATTTCGTTTCGGGCCATAATCAATTCCCGATCCCGATGCTATTTACTACCAAGATTGTATATGATGATGATAATTATTTGTTATTTGTCTTTTATTTGAAATCTATTTATAAAATTTATGCAATATATCTAATAATAACACAATTATTCGATTCGGGAACCCTGTGCCGGTGTGCAGGCCGGGAAACCCGGAGATCTGTGTCTTTTCGGGGGAGATAAAAATCACCCTGCATGCGATAGGACGGTTCTCCCCCGTTACCCGTTCCTCCCGCAGCGTGATACCTGCGGGGGTGCATTTACTCTCCGGTGCGGGTTAAGGCAGAGATTACCAGGAACACAACCGTCGATGCAGCGGCTGTTTCGATAAAGAGGCCGGCATTGAGTGCCGCAGTAAAGAAGACCTCATATCCGGCCGTTTCGGCAGTTCCACCAGCCGCCGCAACCGCATCGAAGACCATACCGAGCAGGGGGAGGCGGTCCGCGAAGAGCGGTGGCGGTCCGCCCGCCCGTATTTCGGGGTTCGTGAGCAGGGCAATGAGGAACGGGAACTGGAACACGGATCCGGCAAGGAGGGCGTTCCGTTTCACGCTCCCGGAAAAACGCCCCGGAAACCATGCATGCGGTATGAGGACGCCCGATGCCGACACGGTCGCGATTGCCCCGAGGATGGCCGCCGTCCCTGCCGTACCGGTACCGCCGGAGCTCCCGGCCATGAGTATTCCACCGACGATTGCGGCGATTGCAGCAATGATGAGGAGGATGAGTACGGGGTGTTTCCGGCCGAATTCGGACCGGGATTCGGGCCCGTACACGTACCTGAGGAGAAGCCGGTCGAGGAGAAAGGGGTAGGCGATGACGGCCAGAAGGGCAAGCACCGGCACGAACGGCAGGATGAATCCCGGTGCACCGTTATCTGCCATACCCGACTCCAACGCTCCCTGTCATATCTCACTCCACCCCAAGTGCTTTCCTCGTTCCACTTTTTCGCATTCCGGACACGGGCATCCGGGCATCTTTTATCAGGGAAGTATCCCCGCCCGGCGGGATAAACATATCATAGGAATGCGGCAGGCGGGGAATACTGCACACACAAGGGATTATGGCTGTGACATGCCACGAATCAGGGGAGTCCTTTTCCCGGTGAGTGCCGGGGCCCGGGCCCGGTAAATTCGGAGCGGAGTGGACGAGTGCGATTTTGCCGGGGGCCGGGGCCGATGATGCCGAACCTTAAACCCTTTCACCAAAAAAGGTTACTATCTCTCAGGAGAATATACGTAGGCAATCAGTTGGGCGAGGGTTGCTGAGCCTGGCCAAAGGCGCCGGACTTAAGATCCGGTCCCGCAGGGGTCCGTGGGTTCGAATCCCACCCCTCGCATAAATTTTTTTTATTTTTCGTTCACTCTCTTTCACAAGGATTATTCAGCGGATAGTACCAATGCCGGGGGCAGTGCTTATCACAGGAGTGCTGGTAGTATTTCTCATAGGGGCACCAGAACTGCAGATGCTCAGATATTTCCCTTCGAAGGAATGGGCCGGTTCGGGCCCGGAATATCATTTTGAATGGAGAGACAGATTTCGGTCGAGTTCGGGCTGATTCATATAACCTCACCACTCTCTTCATGATGGAAAGCAATAGTTTTCCCTCCTATATTACTATAGTTCCCGGAAATAGTGTGCGGCAGGAGATTCAGGAACAGTACATACAGAGGAACAATGAGGCCCTCCCGGATGAATCCAGAATTTCTCCCCCGGAGGCAGGTGGCGAAATTCTCCGGAGAAAATGAGCATGTAATTAACTGAGGGAGGATTGATGGGCCTGGCCGAAGGCGTCGGTCTTAATGATCCGGTTTTGCAGGGGCCTGTTTTTACAACGTAATAACACGAAGTTCCAAATGAAAATACTCGTAATCATGGGCCGCCCGCGGAAGGGAAACCTCTATCAGGCCGGTGAAGAGCTCTGCACATACCTGCAGCAGGACTGCGGAGCCGAATGTGAATACCTCTGGCTGAAGGATGCGAACCTGCTGCCCTGCAAGGGATGCTGTGTCTGTTTCCTCACGGGTGAGGATAAATGCCCCAACAGCGATGATGCTCCCCTGATAGAACAGAAGATTCTTGAAGCCGACGGCGTTATCTTCGCCTCACCCGTGTATGGCATGAACGTGTCCGGCCTCTTCAAGAACTATATTGACTGTTCTGTTACATCTTCCACAGGCCACGGTTCTTTGGCAAAAAGGCATTTCTGCTGACAACGACCGGTGCGTTGGGGCACAAGGATGTCCTCAAGTACATGGGCGCGGTTGCACGGGTAGAGGGATTTGACGCTCGCAACAAAGCCGGGCTCATCACACCGCCCGGAACCCTGTCCCCCCGTCAGGCCCGGAAGAACAAAGATCTGCTTCGGAAGGCTGCGAAGGATTTTTCTGCCGCATTACAGCACAAGACACGAAAAAGCCCGGGGCTTATAAACGTGGTGATCTTCCATTCACAGCGGGCGGTATTTTCGCTGATGGAGAAGGAATCACCCTGCGATTACGAGTACTGGAAAAGTAAGGGCTGGCTCTCACCCGGGGTCGGGTATTTTGTGGACGTGCCGGTCAATCCCCTGTATCTCGCGATCGGGAGAATCGGGGGATGGATGGTGAAAAGACGGATCAGAAAAGATCAGGTGTAGGGAACAGGAGGTGGTGGATCACGGCATCTTTTCCTTTCGCCGCCATGATTTGAATCATTCGGGTCCGCCACTATCCTTATCAGTAATACGACCAATAGCATGTTTTGTGAGGATAATCATATGGATGCGCTGAAGATCCCCGGGATGACCAAAGCAGAGTATGATGCCCTGATCGAACGGCAGTACGTTTCCCGTATTGCCTTTGCAGGTACCGGGCACCCCTATATTGCACCGTTCATGTACGTCTTTGACAAAAAGTACCTGTACTTCCTTTCCACGAAATACGGCAGGAAGATGGAATATTTTGCCGAAAACCCGCTGGTATCGGTCGAGATCGAAGAGTACATGCCTGATCTCTCGTCCTTCACCTTTGTAAGCCTGCAGGGAAAGCTCGAAGAGGTGGAGGATCCGGCCCGGAAAAAGGACGTGCGGGAACTGTTCGTTGCCATGATGTCACGACACCGGCTCTCTCCACGGGTCCTCTCTGCACTGGGCTACAGCCCCGAGGACCCCCCCGAAATCATCCTCCGCGAGGAGCGTTCTGCGGTCTGGAAACTGGTTGATGTCAGGGATATTGTGGCCCTGAAAAACGGCTAATCCCTCTTCTTCTCTCATTTTTTCATGAGTGTTTGTTCCCGGACTTTTAGGGGATCTCATCATGGAGAGTTCAGGTGTTTTGTAAGAAAATCACCATGAAATGTCTCCTCTCGTTTTGCGGTGTCCGGTCACCTGTATTTCACCGTTTTATTTCCATCCCCACTTCGTTTCGTCGCAGGAAACCGGGTGTCCAGGGGGGATTATACCGCATGAGGAATGGCCCTCCGATCGGTTCAATCCCGGTCGCCTCAAGTCCTTCCCGCAGCCGCACCTCTGTTGCGGCGACCTCATCCTGCGGGGCATATCCCCTGAAGCGGATGACGGCAACCTCCCTTTCGGGAATCGATATAATCCGTACCCGGCTGTCCAGCGGGTCCGGGATCTCGTCCCGTTTTTTCCCCGGGGGCATGACAAACGACATCGACATCGCATCGGAAACGACCGGCGCAGTCATCGGGATCTGCTGGGATGTGATAACCGGGGCGGTCATCGATATGCTATTTTGGGTGGAATTGTTACCCGAGATATAGGCAAAGAGCAGGTTGAAACCGGAATCATCCCCTGCACTATCAACGGTTGCCAGCACCAGTGCGGGGTACTTCCGGAACTCAATCTCTCCTGACGTGCCGGTGATCTCGTAGGAAATTGTCTCGGTCATGGTCCTTTTCATCTCCCGTTAGGGGGTAATTCCCCCTTCGCCCTCATGGATGTTTCGCCTGGGAAATCCTATGTTCCTGCTGACGCTGGTGCACAGGCTTTCACCCTTTTTCTGGTGGTATTCTTCAGCAGGGTAAAACGTCGTGTATGGCGGGATTATGGTCGCAACGGGGTTGATAAATTTCCCGGATCCCTATTTCCAGACCCGCAACACAGTCAGGAGACTGGCCGGTGCTGCTGGTTTTGTCGAAAAGGAATTATTCGGGAATCGTTTTTCCTTTGCCCTCCCCCCAAAAAAAGCCTGCCATTACCTGACAATGACGGACCGTGTGGCGGAGTCATGGTGCTGAATCCGTGACCCGCAGCCTCCCCTCCCCTTTGCTGGACTACCCGGTAGTAAACCTGTGCCGGCATTGGTTTGTTTGAACACCGGCACTCCTCTTATGGTACCGGGGGGAAAATACCACTGCTCTTTTTATTATTTCCCGCGATTTTTAACGAATTATTTATCTGATGAATTGCAACCGATTAACGAGGGAAATATGAGGGAAACTTCCGATCTGGTAAATGAAATGCTCATAGAAGCAAAAAAAGCTTGGCTGGTCGCAATTGCTGTCGGGTTTGAGGATGAGACAAAATTTGTATTCAGTTCACGAAAGCAGCCGCTTAAAGAATTGAATCAATTAGTGGAAAAGGGTGGATATCCGATAGGATTACTGCGGTTTGATAAAGAGAATTCTACAGTACAGGGGTCATACCGGCCGTTCAGGGAATATGAAAATGAGGAATGGGTAAAAAACTATCTTGCCGGTCTTTTGGATAATGCCGGGGATATCATTGCTTTAAGCCAGCAGAAGCCTAAATTCTCTACTGCTTATTGATGAAAATCCCCATCCCCAACATGATTTACCGATAATTTTTTCGAATTTTTACACTCTCACTCTCATACGTCCCGTCATTTTCCGCCGGGCATTCGGTCTCGTTTGCTTCCGTTTCCTGCACAGTAATAACAGATTCATTCATGGATATGCTATCAGAGAAGGGGACTGGTTCTTCGGTTTCGTATCATACCACCCGGTAACTGCGACGGGATCATCCGTTGCTATTCTCGATGTCATCACGAAAAGGTACAATGAACCGGCCTGATAGGAAATAGAGTGCTTTTTTCCCTCTCGATTGCCGGCACAAAGTAGATACCACCATAATTAACTCCTTATGGAGTTCACAGGGACGAATGCATAAAATGCGATGACTGCACCGGGCTCTGCACGATCGTTCCTGAGATGGCCGGGGTGTTCAAAGCACTTGGCGATCCGAACAGGCTGCAGATCATCTCCCTGCTGGCATCAGACACTACCGGAAAGCTCGGCATCTCCGACCTTGCAGCGAAGCTGGGGATCTCGCAGCCGGCCGTTTCGCCGCATGTCAGGACGTTGAAGAACGTTCACATCGTCGAATTACGAAAGGAGGGATATCACGTGTACCTGTCATTCAACCGTGAACGAATATCACAATACCAGGAACACTCCAATAGTATGGTGGAACGTGTCATGCAAAAATGCCGCAGGGATTCTACGATGAGGGAAAAACCATGAGTGTAAAAACGATTTTCTATTCATATTCCGGGATTACCCGGGGCATAGCAGAGAAAATACAGGAGGCCTGCGGGGGCGACCTTGTCGAGGTGAAAACCGTCAAGCCCTATTCGAAGATCTCCGCGTACTCAATGGGGTGCTACCGGGCAATGAAGGGGGAATGCGACAGTATCGAGCCGGCATCCATCGACGTTTCCGCCTCCGACATTATTGTTATCGGCACTCCTGTCTGGGCGTTTCGGGCGACTCCCGCGATCAACGGGGCGGTCGAGGCACTCACGGGATGCGGGGGGAAAACCGCCGTTTTATTCGCGACCTGCGGCGGGATGGCAAAGGATACACTCCCGCTCCTTGCAGAAGCGCTGGCGGCAAAGGATGTCAGGATCGCGGGAGAGTATGTATTCGACAAAAATGACGTGCAGGACAGGGATAAGACCGATGCCCTGATAGCTGCGGTCAAATCCGCCGAAGGCTCTGACGAAGAACCGTAATCCGATATTTCACCGGCACCTTCGACGGTGGGTATCGAATGAGGTATATTTCCATGGCAGACCGGAACAGGCAGTGGAGGATAGAACGGATCGCGGCAGAGGATTCGACCGTAGTCCTCCGTCCGTGGAAACCGGGAGACGCCTCGACGCTTGCGCATTGTGCAAACAATCCCCGCATCGCAGCCACCATGCGGGATCTCTTCCCTTCCCCGTACACTCCGGATGACGCGAACCGGTTTATTGCCATGGCAACCGGCTCGTCATCCGGCCTGCTGCTTGCGATCGAGGTGGACGGCACAGCAGTCGGGGGAATAGGTATCCACCCGCTGGAAGATGTGTACAAAAAGACTGCCGAGATCGGGTATTGGCTTGCAGAACCGTTCTGGGGAAAAGGTATCGTAACAGATGCCGTCCGGACGCTCGTCCCGGTTGCGTTTCACCGCTTCGACATAGTCCGGCTCCAGGCAGGAGTGTTTGCAAACAACCCGGCCTCGATGCGGTCCTTGAGAAATGCGGTTTTATCCGGGAATCGGTGCACCGGGACGCCATTTACAAGAATGGCGTAGTTATGGACGAAGTGCTGTTCGTCCGGTTCAGGGAAAAATAAGGGGTGATTAAACCGGGAGTACCCGGCTGCCATAGATCTCGTTGATGACTGCGGCAATACCCATGTAGAGCGCGAGGCCGCCGGCAACAATACCGGTAATACCGGCAAGGGTATGGATCAGGTGATCTCCCGTCAGGTTCGCGGCCACGAGGAGCACCACTAAAAGGACGACTGCTCCGAGGGTGACCTGCAGGAGCCGGTGCATCTTCAGGCTGCAGATGAAGAGCCCGACGATCAGGATACCCCAGACAGACAGGAATGCCGCGAGATCAACAGCGGTTGGTGCCGAGGCAAGGCCGAGCGCCGGCATCATCAGGATTGCCGCAAAGGAGATCCAGAAGAGTCCGAAACTCCCGAAAGTGACCATGCCAAAGGTGTTGTTCTTCTTCCATTCCATGAGGCCGACGATGAGCTGGGCAAGTCCGCCATAAAAGAGCGCCATTGCGACGATGGGACTGGTCAGCCCCGTTATCCCGGCATTGTGGATGCTGAGCAGAATCGTCGTCATCCCGAATGCGCAGAGGCCGAGTGGTGCAGGGTTTGCGGTGTTGTCTATCAGGAAGAGGTTGTTCCTGCTCTTTTCTTCGATTAATTCCATAAAATTTCACTCACTCCTACAAACTGGTGCAGAAAAACCTCAATATGCTGGTGAAATTCGGCTATGATGCACCGTGCCGTTAACGTTATGGTGCGTACTATTAAACGATTTTTATCTGATTATGATTTTTATCAGGGTTGGTGCACCAGTTTTCCAACTGTGATGTGGTAGTGCACCAAATTGATCCGCACTCAGGAATTAGTTACACATGGCCCCGGCGGGGCCTTCATAAAAATGCAGTTAAATGTACCCCTCTTTTATGACGCCGGGTGGAAACCCTCAAAATGGTACGTATTCATCACTAATCGCTAAAATATCGCATGAATTTTGTTTTTACCGGGTCCTGTTACCGTGATCCGATTTTATAGTATATGGAGTCTTTTTTTTTTGAAAAAACGTATATTTCAGTCTTTTTTGTGAAAATACCTGCTCAGTAACACTTTTATGAATTCAGATAAAATGTTGTGTGAAAATTTTTCCGGTGCTATTTCAAAAACACCGGTCTGAATTGGTTGTGTTATTGTGTTATGGAAAAG
>JAFGNT010000010.1 GCA_016926855.1 Methanomicrobiaceae archaeon
ACTTCCCTGTATCTTTTTGTGAGATTTAGGTGAAGCTTCGATGAGATTTATCGTTGATCAGTGAAAATTGGGTTATTAGTAATCCTCGAGGTTTTGTCCTTTGAGCCATCATCAACAACGATTACCTTGTCCACGAACTGCCGTGTCTGGAGAACCATGCTGCCGATAACGAGCTCCTCATTAAAAGCGGGAATGATTGCAATAAGGTCCTTTTTCGAGAGATCGCGTGGTTGGATTATTTCATTCTCCCATAAATTCGGAGATATAGTAACACAGTGGTTTACTGAAGGAGAAGTCCTTGAAACACCCGTGCTGCTTAAATCGTATTCCATGTGGATCCCTGCAATAGTATAGCGAGTAAGGACAACTCCGGCTCACGATAGGATGAGTAAAATGTCATGATTTCTTATAATAAGGGTATGCCATGCATTAGTGTACACACCAGCGTATTTTATGCAGCATATTTCTATATTTTTAATATAATATAATCCTCAAATTGCATTTACTGCGAGCAGCGGAACCCCTCCATTGCCATTGGAAATATCCAATGGTACTGGATGCACCCGTTGGCATAATGACACCGCGCACTGTGCCGCAGATTTCCCGCGCTCCCTGAGGGCCGTTTCGGCGGCCGGGATCTGCCGGGGCGGGGCAGGGCGGGATGCACCCGGCCGGCAGCCGCCGCCGGGGCAATGGGCAGGGACGTGAAGGAGGGAAACAGCGGCGCACTTCCGGAGATAAGGGCCCCTCGTTACTCCCGCCCGTGCAAATCCTTTTTTGCCTTTCTGCCGTAGTTACAGGAGAGTAGTATCCTCCGGTGGCCCCGCCCATGCCCGACACTCCCTACGAGAACATCTACACCGCTTTTCTCCCCGAAAACATTGCCCGCGATCTCGTCGCCGTCATCGCCTGGCTGGCCCTGGCGCTGGCATTCGTGTTCCTGCCGGTGCTCTCGGAGATGCCCTTCCGGGTGGTCTTTGCCCTCCCGGTGGTGCTGTTCCTTCCCGGCTACGCGCTGATTGCGGCGCTCTTCCCCGAAAAGAACGCAATCGACGGGATCGAGCGCATTGCGCTTTCCTTCGGGCTCTCGATTGCGGTGGTGCCGCTCCTCGGCCTTGCGCTGAACTACACGCCGTGGGGCATCCGGCTGGTGCCGGTCGCTATAGCAGTCTCGCTCTTTACCGTGGTGCTGGCGCTCGTCGCCCAGTACAGGCGCGGGTCGCTCCCCCCGGAAGAGCGCTTTTTTATCCCCGCCCGGGCGATGGCGGCCTCGGTACGGGCCGAGCTCTTCCCGGCGGAGGGGCAGCCGCGGCTCGACCGTGTGCTCTCGGTGCTGCTCGTCGTCTCGATCGTTGCGGCCCTCGCAACCACCGTGTACGTCATCGCGGTGCCGAAAGAGGGGGAGAAGTTTACCGAGTTTTACATCCTCGGCCCCGGCGGGATGGCCGCCGACTACCCGGACCGCTTTCCCGCGGGCGAAGAGCAGCTGCTGATCGTCGGCATCGGGAACCGCGAGTACCGCGGGATCACCTACACCGTGGAGACCTTCCTCCTCGACCAGAGGTTCGATACGGAAACAAACGAATCGGCGGTGTACGGGGTGCTGCCGCTGGAAACCTTCACCGTCACCGTGCCGCACAATACGACCGTCGAGCAGAACTACACATTTTCGGTGCCGGCAGCGCGCTGGAACCGGCTCGAGTTCGTGCTCTTTAACGAGACCGTGCCGGCGGCGGGAGTCCCTGCAGAGGAGCGGATCGCCGCCGCCTACCGCGACCTGCACCTCTGGTTCCGTGTGCGGGAGTGACCGTGCCGGAGCCCTGCCGCAGACGAAAAAAGAGGCGGCAGGCACGGTGCCGTTCACTTTCCCGCCGCACGGTCTGTGCCTTAAATACCGCCGGGGTGACGGTATGACTGGACCTTTTGGTCCGCATTCAGACCCAAAACCCAACACAGATACCTTACCGCAAAAAAGGTTCGTGCCCCTGTAATCACCAAACCTCCTCATTTTCGGGGATGGTGACAGCGTGATTGCCGGGGAATGGGACATCATCATTCTCTCCTGCGTACATCCTCACTGTGGTTGTTCCCCCTTCCCGGGGAGGGGGTGCGCAGAGGAAATTCTGCGCAATGCTTAAATTCCAGGAGCTATGAAAGAAATAACCATGGAGGGCGATTATTTCTCTGAGTGGCTGCCCCGCTTCAGCCATCACCTCAGGATGCGGAATTATTCGCCCCGGACCGTCCGGAGCTACGAGGAGGCCATCCGGCGCTTTGCCCAGTACCTCTGGCTCCGCCGCCATGCACAACCGGGACGGCTCGTCATATACTGGAAGGACTTAGCGACTGCCCGGACCGACACCGATGTCGACACGACACACCTCCTTATCACCGATTACCTCTCGTTCCTCTCATCGATGCGGACGTACAAACCGACGACCCTGCATCGCTTCATCTCAACATTAAGCTCATTTTACCGGTATCTGTATGCACAGGGCGTGGTTGTTGCAAACCCGCTGGCAGCCGTCGACCGCCCCCGGATCAAGGAGCAGGAACTGGTGTACCTGAAGCACAATCAGGTGCTGAAACTCATCGAATCCATCCCCGATCTGCGGGACAGGCTTATTTTCCGGACTATTTATGCGACAGGCGTCCGTGTTTCGGAACTCTGCGGCATCGATATCGGCGACATTGATTTTGAGGATTATACCATCCGTGTCAGGGGAAAAGGGGGTAAAATCAGGATTGTTTTTATCGACGAAGATACCCTTGCGGGGATACGGGTTTTCGCGGCCGGGCGTGTCACCGGGCCGCTCTTCGAAGGGCAGCAGGGCCATCCCCTCTCTCCCCGCACCGTCCAGCATATCTTCCGGAAATACGCCCCTCCCGGCGTTACGCCCCATAAAATCCGGCACAGTTATGCAAGCGAACTCTATCGCCGGTCCCGGAATCTCCGTGTCGTGCAGGAAAATCTCGGCCATTCGTCCATCAGGACGACCGAGATCTACCTGCACACGGACCTCGATGAGAGAAAAGAAGTATATCGCCGTTATTTCCCGCTTTCGAACGGTGAATGACGGGCATCAGGAGTCGTTTTCTCACATTCCCGGTGAAGCCGGTTCGTGGATTATGTGCGGGTGTTTGTGCATATGACCCCGATGTTTGCGTGTGATGCAGAGAGATATCTCTCACCCCCGGCGGACCCGTGGTGCGGACACAGTTTCCGGTACATCCCCTCTCTCCTTTTATCACGTATCCCCGACCACTCTTCTTTCACCACCATGCTGCTCGAACACATCGTCTACTCGGCGGCATTCGCTCTCATGGCAGGAATGGTATACCGCCATTTCACGGGACGCGACCCGTCATGGATCATCATCGCCTGCGCATGGGCTCCCGATATCGATGAGTTTCTCTACCCGGTTGCACGGCGGCTGCTCGGGATCTCCCTGACGGTCAACTCCCACCCGTTGCGCCACGGGGATCTCCACACGTTCGGGGCCCTCATCGTCTTTGCGGTGCTGTGTGCTCTTTTCCTGCGCCTTTCTCCCTTTAATGTCCGTCTCCGCGACGGGCTGCTCTTCGGGGGGCTCGGATATGGCGTTCACCTCGCATGCGACGCTCTCGTGTATAATCCGGCATATGCGATTTTCTGGCCGTTGTCCTCGATGAACCCGGGATTGGGTCTCTTTCATTATTCCCGGGACCTGTTCGGGCTTGCCGATTCGCAGGTCCTTGCCGCGGGCATTCTCCTGCTTGTGTGTGCGATCATCATCCGCACAGCGATTACGGGGACTGACTGGATAGAGGCCTCCATACCATGGCACAGGCCCCCGCCCGGAAATGACTGAAAATCTTTTTTTTGAAATTATCCTGTGAATAGCGTGTATTTCACCGGGCCTGGAGATCCCGCCGCAGGCAGGAAAAAAACCGTATCATGCTCTATGCAGGCCGGGGCAGGCCGAAGAAAAAAAGGGGGGATGAAAGTGCAGGCCTTCCGGTCAGGCGAGTGCGGGAACCGTGTCGGCCCACGTCTCGACGGCTGTCCGGATGGCATTGTCGCCGTATGACGTGATCGTCACCCTGTTCCGGGTGAATGTCACGAAATAGAGCTCGCCCGACGGGTCATGGCACTTCAGCCGGCAGGAGAAGGCCTCGTGGGATGCGTCCCGGACGGGGCTTCCGCCCATGGCGGTCCCGAGATCGGTATTGGCCATCACGTCGGCCGCACCTGCCGCAAATGCCGCGACAGTGGGGGCCCGGAGGCTCAGGGCGCCGATCTTCTTTCCCTCGGTATTTTCGTAGTTCACCTTCACCGTATACGTTTCACGGTTCCGGGCGATCCCGTCGACATCGACGCCGTCCTCGGTGTAATCCGTGCACCCGAAGGGATTGTCATCCAGAACGCTCTGGATGAGGGTTTCAAACGTCGATACATCTGCAATCGGGGCTGCAAGCTCCCGGGTCGCGGTTTTCTGGTTGTTTGTTTCAACAAAGTCTCCCATGGTTCTTCCTCCATGCGTCACCAGCAGTCAGGCGGCAGCACGCCTCCTCCCGGAGGGCTCCTCCGCCGCGGCTGGCTGATCATACCCTTGGCTCCTCCCGGCTATAGAGGGTGGGCGGAGGGGCGGTGTGAAACTGATGGGTTAAAAAAAGAGCTGAAAACCGTTCCGCTTACCTGAATGGGCTGTTCATAAGTGCGGGAAACATCCTCAGGATGTCGTGTGCGGCGCCGGGTTCCGAGAGGTAGTTCCGGAGTATGTCTTCCTCCTGGAGCGGCACGGGCGGCTCCACAGCGACAGGCTGTGTTATCATATCGGGGTCTTCGGGACGGGGTGCGGGGACCACCGGGATTACCGGAGACGCAACGTCCGGCGGTACGGGTGGGGATATGGGTTCGGGGTCAGGCTCGCGTATCAGTGCGATTACCTGCGAATTCGTGCCGGCAATCCCGAATGATCCGTCTTCTGTGAGTGCAATGGAGGTAACCGGATTGTCGGCCCTCTCACTCCGGACAAGGGTGCCGTCACGGCAAAAGAGGCGGACCAGTTTATTCGTTGATCCGGTGAGGATCCATTCCCCGTCTTCGGACATGGCGATATCCTGCACCCATCCGTCCTCCGTACGGTCAGGATTGAGATCACGGATTCCCGGCCCGGTATACTCCCCCCCGGGGGACGACTTCCCGAGATCGAAGTCCCATTGAAGCGTCCCGTCCGCAGTAAAGAACAGGAGCATATTGCCCTGTGTCGCGGCCGTGACATACTCGCCGTTTCCCGAAATGGCGACCGCGGTGATGCGCCGGGCGCAGTCGTACTTCCAGACAACCTTACCCCTGTTATCCAAAAACCTGAGCATGTCTTCGCATCCTGCGACGATTTTTCCGCCGTTGTGAGAGAGTGCGAGACATTGTCCGCCGTCACCCTCCATTCTTTCATCCTTCCTCCACCGCAGAGAGCCATATTTTGAAAAGCACCACGTTCCCGCGGTCGAGATGACACCGATTGTATTGCCATCACCCGAAATCGCGACATCCAGTATCTCCGTCCTCGTGTCGGTGACATATTCCCGGGTAATTTCGCCCGTCTCATCGATGACAGAGACAGTACCGAGAGTATCCCCGACAATAGTACGTGACCCGTCAGGCGTTACAACCACACCGCGTGGTTTGGCATCCAGGGCAATGTCCCAGCAGAGCGTTCCATCCCCAGAATACCGGTATATTTGGCTCCCAAACGTGCATATTACCGTAGTGCCGTCGGCTGAGGTACTGATATGATCGCCAAACCATTTCTTCCACCTGACCGATCCGTCCGGATTCAGCACATGAATACGATCCCCGCAGACAAGTACCGCCGATCCGTCAGGGGTCACCGTAACGCCGGAAATGTCGGCTTCAGATCTGTAGACCCATAAGGAATACGATGCGGAAACGGTGACAGGGAGTACAACGAGGAGAGCGAGTGCTACGCATGCAAGGAAAAGAACCCGGGATCCGGGAGATTTGCCCATTGATATAGGGATGATGGGATAAATATTTAAAACTATTTTTCCAGGATTTTACTGATAATAAACACTGTTATCAGCAGTGCATGGCACTTGTCGGCTGCACTGATCACTCATGCCGTTCGGTCGGGTATTCCTGTTCTCGTGCATATTTACGGGAAAAAAGAAATGCCGCATAGACACTGCTCCGCACCCATGCGGGTGCCGGTTGTCTATGAGGGGGTTCGGGTTCGGAATCCGTCAGCTCGTTCATGGTACCGTATCAGGCGATGACCTCGTGGGTGATCCCGGGAATTTCGAGCTGGTTTGTGTAAACGGCTTCATACCCTTCGGGGAACCGGACGGTCGAAATGGCGGGCGAGAAGTCCGGGTTCAGGAGTGGAGCGAACCAGTATTCGTCCAGGATCTGCTGGGCCTCGGTGAATGAAACGGTCGGCGTGGTATAGGCAATGCCGGATTCGGTAGCGACACTTTTGGCAAAGCCGAATACCTGGATCTTCAGGGCATTGTCACTTGTTGAGATAACCTGGGCGGGTTTCTCCGAATACTTCGAAAGTGCGGTGGTGAGTTCTTCCGTGGGATCGGTGATCTGGAGATATACCGCGATGTACTCGATCCACGAGAGGCTGTATTCGAAGGTCATATCGGCATCGCCTGAGTCTGCGATCTCTATCGTGAATGTATCGGCGGTAAACGCACTTGCCGGGGATATGAGGAGTATTGCGGCAATACAGAGGGTGATGAAACGAAGAGAAGGTATTGTGAACATCTACTCACTGCGTTCTCTATTGTTTATCGATAGTCATAAACATTCTGGTGCTCAAGGAGCTCATCTCTTCATGCCATCACGTTTTTCGTGACCTTCGTGTGATATGTCTTGTGGTTCCGTGTGGTTGCATCCGCCCCCCCGATACGGGCACAACACGGCATATTGTGTGAAAAAAAACTTTCTGGCCAAAATTAATGATAGCCTTATTGGTATATCAAAGACATATATCTTTAATGATAATCAATAAGGAAAATCTTTAATACTTATTATGCCTCAAACTACTCTGATGGCAACGACGTCAGGATATCGCGCTCTGGTCGCCGAAAAACCGTATCCTGCATCAGGATCGAGATGAAATTCTCATTTCCGGAGAATTTCCAGCCACATTTCCACAATCGACAGGTATTTCCGGGTGACGTTTGATGAGAAAAACCAGTGTCCTTCTATTCTGCCTATTATTGGCCTCTGTTTCAGGAATCGCAGGAGCACATACACTTATTCAGGGACCTTCGGGGGATTCTTTCCCCGGTGAAACGAACACGTATTCAATAACTATTGCTGATGTGGACGGGATTGAGGGTATTTCCCTGAAAATCCTGTTTGACCCGGTGTATGTCTCTATTGAAGGCGTTCGGGCAAATGAATCGTTTTCAGGGTCGGAAGTAATGGCGAATATTGATAATGATGACGGGTGGGCGCGGATCCTGCTCACCTGCACGGGGGGGATCAGTGTCCCGAATGACGATCCGGTTCCGGTTATTGATCTGGATGTCCATGCAAAAGAAAATACAGGGACGATTCCGGTTTCACTTACTGATACTTCGTACAGTAAAGATTTCTTCCCGTACGAGTTCGATGGAGCGGAGGCCGGATCCGTGACCATTGTTCCTTCCGTAACCACTCCTGAAGCGTCGTTTTCGGCAGATTCTGTTGAAGGATCGGTGCCGTTCGATGTAACGTTTACCGATGCGAGCACGAACACGCCGACATCATGGTCGTGGGACTTCGGTGACGGCTCCCATTCAACGGCCCAGAATCCTGTCCATGAGTACACGGCGGCCGGCAATTTCACGGTTACTCTCGCGGCGGCGAACAGCGCCGGTTCCGACACCCTGATCAGGACGGATTATGTCCTCGTCTCTCCCGCC
>JAFGNT010000011.1 GCA_016926855.1 Methanomicrobiaceae archaeon
CGGGGCAGTCCCTCGTGCATGGTGAAGATGAATGAAATGTCCATTCGCGCTACTACGTCGCCTTATCCCATAAAGGGGCAGGTTACAGGCCGGACTGAGCCAGCCATGCAGACCAGACCGAACCGCCCTGCAGTACCTGCCACCTCCCGGATGAGCAATCCACGCCCCTTCCGGCACCCTTTTCATCATGGGGGAGGATCTGGTCGGTGAGTAGCTCGGAACGCATCCTGCACCAGCAATCACAATTCTCATAAGACCACCGCCCCGAAACAACAGCATGAAAACTGCATGGTCGTCCGAACGCCTCATTTACACTTTCTGCGCCCGTGCCGATCTTACGGAGATCGCGGGGATGCTTGCCAAACCGACGGTCTGCAAGTGGCTATTTTTTGGCCCAAACGCGCCAGAGGCGACTCATGCCTACTTCGAACCGCTCATCGATGGCATGGCAGAGGACCTTGCTGCCGGCACCCGCCCGAAGAGTAATGTCTTTACCGTCCGCACCCGTCCGGAGCCGCCGGGAGACGGCCCGGAGGATAAGGGGGGTTTTGTCGGTCAATGTGCCCTCCTTGGAGATGACTTCTCCGAAGGGGCTTATCTCATCGGCTACCAGCTGGACGATACGCAGTGGCGGAAAGGGTACGGCACAGAGATGTTCCGATTTCTTGTCTGGTTTGCATTCACCATCGCCGGCGCCTACCGCCTCAATGGTGACTGTTCGTCAGGAAACGCCGCCTCAGTGAAGATCATGGAAAGATGCGGGTTCGTCCTGGAGGGCCTACAGCGCAAGTACTGGCATGTCCGCAGTGAGAAACACGACCACCTCATCTATGGCCTCCTTGCAGAGGACCTGCCAGAAGGCGCAGCACCATGGCAGGAGCTCTTCTCCGAATATACCCTCGATAAATGAACCGATAAGTATAGCCCGGGTGAGGGCGCCCCTCCTCCCCGGGACCGTGAGATATCAGAATTCTTCCGCGATACCGTAATCCTACGACCGCAGTGCCTCGCTCCCGGACTCTAAATGCGAGGGGAGGGATTCGAACCCGCGAACTCCTACGAGAATGGATCTTGAGTCCACCGCCGTTGGCCTCTTGGCTACCCTCGCCTGTTCACAATGTATGATGCTCCGGTATAATTATGCTGATCGCTCGGGCCCGGGAAGCGGGGTCATTTGCAGTCACCGGTACGGCCGGAACCGTTGGTTCCAGTCCTCCACGGCCTCCCGGCCCGTCGACGTCGGCCGGAAAGCCGCCCGCCCGTCCCGTTTTCTCTTTTTCTCTTCGAGGGTGAAGAAATCCGGGCCCCAGCCGTTCTCCTCCAGAAACGACAGGACGCGATCGGGGACGCGGTTGGCCTCGTCCGCGAAGAACCGCCGCATCAGCCTGTTGTGCACCGAAACCGTGCCCATCCGTCTGCGGCACCACCACTCGCTCTCGTCGTTGCAGTAAAATTCGTCGTATTTCAGGCACGGGTAGATAAAATCGGCAAGCAGAAGATCCCCGAAGACCTCGCGGGGATCGGAATCGCCGGTATAGAAGCTCCCCGTCCCCGTCCACCGGCGACGTCCGCCCGCGTCCCTGCCGAGCTGGGCGAAGCCCGAACCGAAGTCCCATTTGCTCTCCCCGAGCCACCGGCCGGTGCGTCCCTGCCAGGCCTCGATCTCCGCGACGATCTCGCCCATCGGCCGGGTGACGTCCCCTTCAGCACAGATGAGGGCAATGGCGAGCATATTCTCGGAAGGAATAGCGCGTGCCATATACCGGGGAATTGCGCCGCCCCCCGATAAACGTTCGGGTGACCGGGAACCGGCGGCCTATTCGGCCCCTTCCTCGTCTTCAAACGAAAAGAGCTCCTCGATCGTCGTCCCGAGTGTGCGGGCGACATCGTGGGCAAGCCGGAGGGAGGGATTGTACTTCCCCTTTTCGAGAAAGACGATCGTCTCCCGCCGGACCCCGACGGCATCTGCGAGATCCGCCTGCGTCAAATCCCTTTTCGCACGGAACTCCTTAATCCGGGTCTGCATGAAAAAGCCTCGCCCGGGATGGTCCGCAGCCGGTTCCGCTCACGCCACATCCCCCTTTCGGAAGAGGTGCCACGGGAAGAGTTTTGCGGAAATCCCCATCATCAGGATCAGCCCGACGGTCACCGTCTCCACATCCAGTGCGAAAATGTGGAGGTAATTGATCCAGAAGAGTGCGAAGAGCACAAGGAACGTCAGGAACCACGAGTATGACAGCCCGTAGGCACCGATCTTTTTCGTCCGCTCGTCCTGCTGGTAGACGGATTCGGGCTGGAGCAGGCGGAAGGCTGCAAGCAGCACCATCACAAATCCCGTAGATATCATCAGGGAGACCGGGCCGTCCGACGTCCCGAGCGGGAGCTGGACGAGGCCGCCCGTGAGGAGGATGGCGCCCGAAATAAAGACGACCTCCATCCACCTCCTTGTTTTAAACCGGTTGTGCGTCTGAGTCATGGTATCACAGGTGAGATATTTCTCACACTATGTTAGAATAATATAACATTCAGGTAATTAACGGTTATGCTGTGAACTTACATCTCCTCGGGGGAGTGCTTTTCGGGCACCTCCCCGGGCGCTGGCGGTGGACTCGCTTCCTTTGTGCTGTGAATGTCCCGGCGGCAGTTCTGGGCTTAGCTGCGGTCATGGGGCACCTCCGGAGGCGGGAGTCTGTTTTCCCATAGGTTCACTGGATTTCCCCATTTTACCCGCGGATTGAAACCTTAAATGTGGCCCCATTTCAGAATTTGGATTAATTTGTCGGTTTAATTGGATGGGGGGCAGGTGGTTTATCCCATCGGCGGGTTGAGCATATACACGAGAGGGAGTATCCCCATCCTGCAGATCATCACCATGCTCTTTCTCCTTTTTGGGAAAACCTATAGTATTATCATTATAATTATTATTTATATCGCTTTGAATTGGAAAAAAAGCCCTATACGTGCCGATCAACTCTTTTCCCATCGATGGGAAAAAGGTGGGAAAAAGGTGGGAAAAAGGTGGTAAAGATGGGAATTGTGTTGGGGGATCTGATCCATGTCAAGTGACACACCGCCGCGGCCAGATCATGTTGCAAAGGCTCCCTTATTGAGCGTGTATCGTTTCTGAGTGATGGCCCGCCTTACCCCATCGCTGGGTCGATCGAGGTGCTTTCCTTTCTGGACCTGTAGTCGTGCGGCGAGAGACTGGCGGTATGTTGCCCAAAAAGGGAGAGTACAGGGACTGATTCCGAGTCTGGTCCTGATGCTGATAATCCTGCTGGAGAACTGCCATATCTTCACCTGCCGTTCAGAAAGCCATTCCGCGTACCTCTCTCCCGTAACTATTTCCTGATCATTGGCGTGATCGCAGCGCAGGGAATCCCTATCCTGTCGATGTATATTTCCTTCATGCAGGAAGTGCTGGGAGTTTCCCCGGTAACGTTTGAGGAGTGGCTGTTCTTCCTTATGATTGCGCTCGTCCTGATCGCGATGATGGAAGTGTACAAATTTGCGGGAAAATTCCGGAACAGATAGGCGGACGAAGTCTCTCTGTCCGGGTATTAAATGGGGGGTTTTAAAAAAAATCCCATTAACAGACTCGGCAAGGTAGCGATGATCGTGCTCCTCATCGGGCTGAAAGCAGGAATTATCGGACAGGGTGTTTATGTCGTGCTCGTGCTCACACGAATCGTGTACCCGAACTGGTTCTACAAAGGTGAGTAGTGCATGTAAAATGCCAATGGAACCTGCATTGATAATTGGGAATGAAAACCGGGTTTCTTCACTCAATGTTTCCGTTCACTATGTATTGATAATACCAATACTCTTCCGTGAGGTAATGACTTCCCTCATGATCTTAATTATTATAATGCAAAGAAGAGATAATCAACCTTGATGTATAATGTTTGAAAAAGTATTGGTTCCCTACGATTTCTCTGTAAATTCACGTTATACGGTTCAATGCCTGAAGAAAATTCCCGGCGTCCGTCAGGCAATTCTCCTCACTATCGAATATA
>JAFGNT010000012.1 GCA_016926855.1 Methanomicrobiaceae archaeon
CTTCTCGACTCCGTCATGGGCCACTCCGGCCTGGACGTAGTCGACGCAGCCGAACGGGTTGTCGTCCAGCACGGACTGGACCACGGTATTGAACGTGGCGATGTCCGCGATCGGAACGGTGAGTTCCCGCACGGCGGTCTTGGTGTTGTTGGTCTCGACAAAGTCTGCCATTGTTTTCTCTCCTGCCTGGCGTTTCCCCGGGTACTCTGACAGACGCTTCTAAAATATTACCATAAGTAATATTAATCTGCCTTAACCGCGGAGTGTTTCACGAAAGAATGGGGGAGAAATGAGAAATGGGAGACGAGAAATCGGCCCGCGAGATGATCTATGAGACGAACCGGGACGTCAAGTGGATCTGCAAAACGCTGCAGCGGATGGATGAGCAGGATACCGACTTCGAGGCCCGGCTCCGGGCCCTTGAGGACTGGCATAACACGAAGATCGGTGAGGAGCAGCGGACGCAGCGGATCGGTGCGAGTGCGGGCGGCCTGATGGGTGGCGTGGTGGCGGTGGTTGTGCGGTTTTTGTGGGGAGGGTGAAGGGTCTGCGGATGACTCTTTCAAGATGGGCCCCGCAATCACACGGCTCCTGACTCATGTCGTGCTTCTCGTCGCCACTTCATCATCATTTTGAGCATATGGGCCATATGCACCACAAACCCCCCCAGCGCCAGGTACGCGAGCGTGTAGTACACGAAATAGAACCACGACCCGCCAAAGGGGTAGTGCGCATGCACGTACAATGCGAGCACACCCACGATGAAGAGCACGACTATCACCTTTGTAGGGCCGAGGTTCCGGGTGATGTCGCGGTACTTTTCATCCATGCAGGCTGTCTCCGGGGTATTCGTTAGCAGAATATCACATTCGGTTCCCAAGAGTCTTTTGCCGGTCATCCCAGGCGGCCATCTTTTCCCGCCGTTTGCTCGCCGGAGGGGCGATCTGGATAGAGAGAAACATCCGGTCCGCCTCCTCGGAAAACCGCAGCAGTGCCTCGTCCGGCTCGAAAGCGATCACCCGGACGGCCGCACCCCGCTCGTGGGCCTGCATCCGGCAGGCCTCGGTGAACCGCCAGCAGCTCTCCTCCTCCGCCTCGAGCATTCCGGGGAAGTACTCGATGAGGATCATCCGGGCCTCCGTCTCCTCGAGGATCTCGCAGACCTCCGAAAGCGTCCGGATCTCCCGGTGCTTTACAAGGAAGTAGAACGGGCCGAGAGCAGGCAGGACGTCGGGTGCGTTCCTGCAGAGGTAGAGCGGCGGCTCTTTCTGCTTTGAAACGGCCCGCTCGAGCCCGGACGTGAGGACATGCTCCGGAGCGATAAGGACGGTGAAACTCGACTGGTCGTGGGTGAAGGCGTAAGGGATCCAGAAGGTCATAGCACCGTGACGATCGGCCGGGCGCAGGGATGAAGGTGCGATGTGCGGGGAGTGAAACTATACGGACGGTGCTTTTCACTTTCACCAACCACGGGGTTTTCCCCTATATAGCCCGCCGTCCCTCGCTTCAGTATGAAAGGACAATACCTACGCTGGGACCAGACGCTTTTCCGTGACGCAGAAGTCTTCGAATTCGACCATCTCCCCGATGCGTTCCGGCACCGGGAGCGGCAGATGAAGGAGCTCGCCTTCCTCGTCGCACCGGGCCTTCGGGGCGGCCGGCCCCTGAGCGCGATCTGCTTCGGCCTGCCGGGGACCGGAAAAACGACCTGCATGCGCAAGCTCTTCGCCGAGGTCGAGGAGACGACCCGCTCGCTTGTCCCGGTGTACATCAACTGCCAGGTGGACCACACGAAGCTGATGGTGTTCTCCAAGATCTACCAGAAGCTCACCGGCCACCTGCCGCAGACGAGCGGGGTCCCGGTCCGGAAGGTGCTCGACGCGATCGCGAGGCACATGATCAAGGAGGGCCGGGTGCTGGTGGTCTGCCTGGACGATGCGAACTTCATGCAGGGCGACCGGACCCTGAGCGACACGCTCTACACCCTGCTCCGGACCCACGAGGAGTATCCGGGCACCCGGATCGGGGTGATCGCGACGGTCTCCGACGTGCACCATGATCTTGCAGGCGGGCTGGACCCGTGCGTGGTCTCGGTCTTCCGGCCCTCACGGGTCTACTTCGATCCCTACACGGAGGAGGAGACGCGGGAGATCCTCGCCGAGCGGGTCCGGCAGGGGCTTTACCCCGGCGTGGTCCCGGAGGCGATGCTCGGTCTGATTGTTGCGCAGACGATGACGTGCGGGGATCTCCGGGTGGGCCTCGATATGCTGAAGCGTTCGGTGCTTGCGGCGGAGCATGACGGCCGGACGGAAGTTGCCGAAACGGACATCATGGCGGCCTACGAGATGGCGAAGCATGTCCATCTTGTCGCATCGGTCCGGGCCCTGAGCCCTCCGGAGAAGCGGCTGCTGCTCCACATCGCGAAGCGGGCCCTCGATGAGGAGGGGGAGATGACATCGGGGGCGGTCTTCCGCTCGGCGAAGGAGTCGATGCGGATGAGCTACACGGCCTTTTTCGAGCGGCTGAAGAAGTTTGAGGAGATGCGCCTCGCCGAGCTCCGGGCAGTGACCGGCCGGGGCCGGACGCGGGAGATTGTGCTGCGGTATGATGCGGAGAAGGTGGTGGAGGTGTGCGGGTGATCTGCTGGTATCTGGGGTTGGCTAGTGTATTCCGGAGATCATTTCTTCCAATTGTTTGAAACCTTCCTGGGCGGCATCAATGCTTTTTGCCCCGGTAACGATCACACTTCCGGTCGAGAAAAGAAGAAAACTCAAACCCCAATCCTTATAGATCAGCGCCGGTAACTGCTCCGGTTCGTACTCCGCTTTCTGTGGGTCAAGAGACGCAATGATGGTCTCAAGAGGCGCGTTGAGCTCGATTTTATCTTTGGCGACAACATTGTTGATAACTACCCTAGCAATGTCTGCATCGATTCCTGTCGACCTGATGAGAGTAAGTATACGCTGAACGATGCTGTCCAGATATTCGATAACGCCTTTACCGGTGATTAAATACTTTCCGGACCGGTAAAAAGCGATGTATCGGTTCTCAGGCTGAAGGCGGTACTTCAGCCAGTGGCCGGTTGATTTCTGGAGCATGGATCCCTTCAGGTGCGCCTGGAGATATTCGAGATCGAGTGGAACGGTTAGGGTAGCCGTTGCAACAACGTTCGTGATTTCCATATCAATCGTCCGGGTGGTACTCATTGCAGGTTATGGATGATGAAGGTTACAATCAATAAAACAATATTTAATAGGCTTTCTCATCATCGGATAGGTATATGGATAATTTCCAGCACATCACCAATTTTATATGGAATGTTGCGGATGATGTCCTCCGGGATGATTTTAAGCGCTCAAAATACCCGGACGTTATCCTGCCGTTCACGGTGCTGCGCCGTATCGACTGCGTGCTTGCACCGACCAAGGAGAATGTGCTACAGAAATACAACGAACTGAAAGACGAGATCGAAAACCTCGATGGCATTCTCAAACACGAATCGGGCTACGCGTTCTATAATGTTTCAAAATACGATTTCAAACGCCTCCTCGATGATCCGGGGAATATCCAGAAGAACCTGATCGACTATATCAACGGCTTTTCTGAGAATGTCAGGGATATTCTTGACCGGTTCAAGATCCGAAATTCCATCCAGACATTGCACGAGAAGGGATCACTCCACTTCCTCATTCAGAAGTTCGCCTCCGACACGGTGAACCTCCACCCCGACCGCGTGAGCAGTCACCAGATGGGCTACATTTTTGAGGAGCTCATCCGGAAGTTCAACGAACAGAATAACGAGAACCCCGGTGAGCACTTCACGCCACGCGAAGTGGTCAAACTGATGGCGAACCTGATGCTCAGCGGCGATGAGGATATGCTCGCCCACAATCATATCATCAAGACCGTCTTTGACCCGGCCTGCGGAACCGGAGGCATGCTCTCCGTTACAAAGGAGCATATCCTCGCCGATATCAACCCGAACGCGGATATACGGCTCTTCGGGCAGGAGACGAACGACGAGACGTATGCGGTCTGCAAGAGCGATATGCTGATCAAGGGCGATGACCGCGATGCGGACAACATCAAACCTGATACCTCGTTCTCAAGAGACGGCCACGCGGACACGAAGTTCGACTATATGATCTGCAATCCGCCTTACGGGAAGTCGTGGAAGAAAGAGGAGGATTTCATTAAAGCCGAGTATAATCGCGGGTCGGCCGGGCGTTTCGAGGCGGGTCTTCCCCGTATCAGCGACGGGCAGCTCCTGTTCCTGCAGCATATGATCGCCAAGCGCAAGGCGCCGGAGGACGGCGGGAGCAGGATCGCGATCGTCATGAACGGCTCGCCGCTCTTCACCGGGGATGCCGGGTCGGGGGAGAGCGAGATCCGGCGCTGGATCCTCGAAAACGACTGGCTGGAGGCGATCGTGGCACTTCCGGGCCAGCTCTTCTACAATACGGGGATCAACACCTACATCTGGGTAATGACGAACCGCAAGGACAAGGCCCGACGGGGAAAGGTGCAGCTCATCGACGCGACCGCATGCTATAAAAAGATGCGAAAGAGCCTCGGGGACAAGCGCCACGAGATCTCCGATGAGCAGATCAGGGAGATCACGGGGCTCTTCCACGCCTTTGAGGAGTCGGAGACGGTGAAGATCTTTGCCACTACCGATTTCGGGTACCGGAAGATCACCGTCGAGCGCCCCCTCCGCCTTAACTTCTGCATGTCTCCTGAGCGGATCGAACGGCTGCAGTCCGAAGGCGCGTTCCAGAGGCTCGCGACGAGCAAGAAGAAGGGCGATGCCGGGGCTTCTGAGATCGCAGAGGGGAGGCAGAAACAGGAGATGATCCTCTCGGTGCTCCGGGAAATGGCGGGCGACGAGGTCTATCTCGACCAGCAACAGTTTGAGAAGATGCTCGCTGCCGGGTTCAAGCAACGCGGGGTGAAACTCGATGCCCCGGTGAAGAAAGCGGTTCTTTCGGCGCTCTCGGAGCGTGACGAGACCGCTCCTGTCTGCTACAATGCCAGAGGTGAGCCGGAGGCTGATCCAAATCTCCGCGATACCGAGAATGTTCCCCTGAGCGAATCCATATCCGCGTATTTCGAGCGCGAGGTGCGGCCCCACGTTCCCGACGCCTGGATCAACGATTTGGTCACGGATCCGAAGGACGGACGAATAGGCAAGGTCGGCTACGAGATCAACTTCAACCGCTACTTCTACACTTACACGCCGCCCCGGCAGCTGGAGGAGATCGAGGCGGATATCAAGACGCTCGAAGCGGAGATTCTCGTGATGGTGAAGGAGATGATGGGATGACGGTGACACCCTGCGTGCCTGAGCCCCTGCCTCTGAACACTATCTACTGGGGGAACAACATCCCGTGGAAAGCGACGGTGGCGGCATGAGCACGGGAGCGGACGAGGCCTTCACCATCGACCCGGCGACCGTGCGGGAGTGGAAGCGGTATCCTGAGTATAAGGATTCTGGGGTGGAATGGCTCGGGGAGGTACCGGTGGGGTGGAGTAAGCAGAAATTAGGGTGGGTTGCTGACTTGATTGTACCTCAAAGAGATAAACCTCCTATTTTTGGCGGAAATATTCCTTGGATCCGCATTGAAGATTTCAAAGGAAAATATATTTCAGATTCAAAGTCCGGTCAGCGTGTGAGTCCTGAAACCATCAAAAACATGAATTTAAAGGTACATCCGGCCGGTACGGTTCTCTGTTCATGTAGTTGTAATATGGGCATAACAGCCATAGTTGAAAGGCCCCTAATTTCAAATCAAACGTTTATCGGCATTTTTCCAAGGAAGAACATCAGCTCTGAATTTTTGTATTACCTTATGGGTGGCATAAGTGATCAGTTACAGGCGTTGGGTTCGGGTGCGATCCAACAATATTTGTCTCGAGAAAATTTCTACAACCTAAAACTGGCAATTCCACCTCTCCCCGAACAACACACCATCGCCGCCTTCCTCGACCGCGAGACCGCCCGTATCGACGCCCTCATCGAAAAGAAGCGCCGCTTCATCGAGCTTTTAGAGGAGAAGCGCCAGGCCCTCATCAGCCACGCCGTGACTAAAGGGCTCGACCCGGATGCGGAGATGAAGGACTCGGGAGTGGAGTGGATCGGAGAGGTGCCGGTGGGATGGGAGATCAAAAAGATTCATCGAATCGTTAAAAGAGTGATAAATAAAAATGATGATGGTTCAGAAAGACCGATGCTTTCTTTATCTTCAACTAAAGGAATTGTATATAAAATTTATGAAGATGAATCTTTAATTCGTCCACACGATGAATGTCTAACATATCAGATTGTAAAACCAAATCAATTGGTTGTTAATCCGATGTGGATAATCAACTCATCCATAGGAGTTTCTAAGTTGACGGGAATAGTAAGTCCCGCATACAGAGTATATGATATTAACAAATCATTGTTGCCTGAATATTTGCATCTTCTCGTAAAATCCCCATTATATATTAGCCAATATTGGAGATATATTCGTGGACTAAAAACGTATGATCGCTCAGTGAGGGAAATCGATTTCTATCAAATAGAGTGTCTCATACCGCTATATGATGAACAGAAAATGATTGTTGAATACATTCAAAGTAATACTTCTCAGTACGACTCTCTAGTTATAAAAACCAATCAGCAAATCGAAAAACTCCAGGAATTCCGCACCGCCCTCATCTCCGCTGCCGTGACCGGGAAGATCGACGTCCGGGGCGAGGAGGAGGCCGCATGAAGCGGGATATGGATCTAGTGCGGCAGATCCTCCTTGAGGTTGAGAAGAATTCGGATGCATATGCACCAGTTGAGCTCAGCATAGAGGGCTACTCTGAGAATGACATTGCACATCACATTGCCCTTCTCGTGGAAGCAGGACTACTCGTCAATTTTTTCAACGATGGCAAAATCTTTCCTGTCGCTATGGCCACCCAGATGACTTGGGCAGGCCACGACTTCCTCGACGCCTGCCGTGACGAGGGTCGGTGGCAGAAAGCGAAGAGTATTATCGGAGAGCAGGTGAAGAGCGCCCCGTTTGATGTCCTCAAAGTGGTTCTCGTGAAGTTGATCGAACTCCAGGTATACCAAGCAATCACGTAGGTGCAGATCCACCACCGGTATTACCATCCAAAAAATGTCGCTTTCCCGGCCAAAGTACCATCCTTTTATGCAATTCAGACCCCATGGGAAGACCGGATCAATAGATTGATGTCATTCCCCCGCCCAATCACCGTTATCCAGCCAAACGACCGGCATCCGCGTCCCGGAAGGTCGGCAGGAGGCTATAGGGCACATGACCGTCACAGTATCGGAAGCGGATTTTGAAGAGACGATTGCTAGGACACTCACCGGCGACCTTCCCCCCACGCTCGATGAGGAGAACCCGTTCGTCAATCCGTCATTCCACTACCACCAGCGGAGCAGCGCCGACTACGACCGCGACCTCTGCTTCATCCCGGACGACCTCTGTGCCTTCATCTACGCCACGCAGGCCGGAGAGTGGGAGAAACTCAAACGGCAGCGGGGGGCTGACACCCGCCGGGCCTTCCTCCGCCGGGTGCAGTCCGAGATCGAGAAACGGGGCACGATAGACGTCCTCAGGAAGGGAATACGCGACCTCGGGTGCACCTTCCACCTCGCCTACTTCAAACCGAACTCCACCTTAAACGTGACGCACCGGAACCTCTACCTGCAGAACGTCTTCTCGGTTGTCCGCCAGCTCCACTTCTCGAGCAGGAGCGAGCAGTCCCTCGACCTCGCCGTCTTCGTCAACGGCATCCCAATCTTCACCGCCGAACTTAAGGACCCGCTCACCGGGCAGACGGTCGAGCACGCAATACGGCAGTACCGGAGAGATCGCGACCCGAAGGAACCGCTCTTCGCCTACGGACGGTGCCTTGCACACTTTGCCGTCGACCCGAACCTCGCCTACATGACCACCCACCTGAAAGGCGGAAAGACAACCTTTCTCCCCTTCAACCGCGGCGACCCGTACGACAGCGTCCACCCGGAACAAAATCCGAACAATCCTCACGGCTACGACACCGCCTACCTCTGGGAGGAGGTCTGGAACACCGAGAGCGTGCTTGATATCCTTGAGCACTTCGTTCACGAAGTCGAGGAGCGGGACGAGAACGGAAAGAAGACCGGCAGGAAACTCCTCTTCCCCCGCTACCACCAGCTCAACGCCGTCCGCCGCCTCATCCTCCACGCCCGGTCGAACCCCACCGGTGAGAGCTACCTCGTCCAGCACAGCGCCGGCAGCGGAAAGAGCAATACCATCGCATGGCTCGCCTACTACCTGACCTCCCTCTACGACAATACAGACCAGCGGCTCTTCGACTCGATTATCGTCATCACCGATCGCCGGGTCCTCGACCAGCAGCTCCAGGACACCATCCGCCAGTTCGAGCAGGTCAAAGGGGTGATCTCCACCATCTCCGGCCGGAAGGCGAAGGGGCTCTCTGAAGCGCTCAGCGAGAACAAGGACATCATCGTCGTCACTGTCCAGACCTTTCCTCACGCCATAGCCGAGATCGTCAGGCGGCCCGGGAACCGGTTCGCCGTCATCATCGACGAGGCGCACTCATCCCAGAGCGGGAGGAGTGCACGTAGCGTTCGCGAAGTCCTCTCCCCGAAGACTCTTGAGGAGGCAGTGTTCCTCGAAGAACCGGAGATGGACGACGAAGACCTGATAAACAGCCAGATCGAGTCGTATCTCAAGCGGACACAGCGCCCGCCCAACGTCTCGTTCTTCGCCTTTACCGCGACCCCGAAGCAGAAAACCCTCGAACTCTTCGGGCGCAGAAACCGCATGGGGAATTTCGAGCCGTTCCACCTCTACAGCATGCACCAGGCGATCGCCGAAGGATTCATCCTCGACGTCCTTAAGAACTATACCACCTTCAAAGTCTACTTCAACCTGCTCAAAAAGATAGCAGACGACCCGCAGTATCCCAAACGGAAGGCGACCGCCCTCCTCCGGTCGTACGTGGATCTCCACGAACACGCGATCAACAAAAAGTGCGAGATCATCCTCGACCACTTCTCACACGAGGTCATGCACCGGATCGGCGGGCAGGCCAAGGCGATGATCGTCACCCGCTCCCGGCTCCACGCTGTCCGGTACAAGCGAACGATCGACCGGCTCATCCGGGAGAACAAGCTCCCATTTAAAGCCCTCGTCGCCTTCTCCGGCGAGGTCCCGGACCCGGATATCCACGAGACATTCACCGAGGGCGGGATGAACGGATTTCCTGACCGCCAGACCGCAGCAGAGTTTAAAAAGTCGGAGAACCGGCTCCTTATTGTCGCAAACAAGTACCAGACAGGATTCGACCAGCCGCTACTCCACACCATGTACGTGGACAAAAAGCTCTCCGGTGTTGCCGCCGTCCAGACACTCTCCCGGCTGAACCGGATCCACCCGCGAAAAAGCGAAACACTGGTGCTCGACTTCGCAAACGACGCTTCCGAGATCGAGAAGTCCTTTGCACCCTACTATGAAACGACCCTCCTCGATAAACCGACAGATCCGAACCGATTGTACGATCTGCAGTACCAGCTCGATCAGGCCTCACTATACACCTCAGATGAGGTGGAGGCATTCGGCAATGAGTACTTCGCCCCGAAGGGCAGACAGGAAATGCTTCATACCATTATCCGGCCGGTCGCCGAGAACTACACACATCTGGCAAAGGAAGATCGCGAGACGTTCAAAAAGACGCTGCGGCAGTTCGTCAATCTCTATGCGTTCCTCTCGCAGATCATCACCTTTCAGGACATCCCGCTCGAGAAGTACTACCAGTTCGCCCGCTACCTCCAGAAAGCCCTTCCAAAAGAACATGAGCGGCTCCCGGTCGATGTGCTCGAAAATATCGATATGGACTCGTACCGGATTCAGGAGACCAGCAGCGGGAAGATCCTGATCAATGCGGACGGAACACTCAAGCAGCCGGATGAAGGTCTTCTGCACCCGTTGCCGGAAGAAAAGGCCCCCCTCTCGGAGATCATCCAGTACATCAATGAAAACTACGGCACTGATTTCACCAACAAGGATAAACTCGCCTACTTCGCCGATGACATGGAGAAGAGATTGATAGCGAATACCACGTTACGGCAGACGTTCAACCCGGAGATTAACTCAAAGGAGAATGTTCGCATCGCCTTCAACAACTTCTTTGAGGATACGCTTATCGAGATGCTCTCTACGAACAAGGAGATCTTCAAGAAGATCAACGACGATGAGGCCTTTGCCAGGCTCTTCAAGGGTTATATGTTCAGTCGCATCTACGAGCAGGTAGTGTCGGGAACCGGCTAACTCCCGGTGAGAAGATTATGAGTATATCATGAAAGCGGCGGAGACATCGAGAGATTGATCAAATGTTGGGAGAATCTGGAGTCAGCATACTATTTTTTAATCCTATAATCGCCGTTATCAAGTAGAAGCTAAACATCAGCATCAGATATCGATTTTCATCTGCATACGAAAAAGCAAGCCATATCAAATTCCCCACTATCCAGCAGCCAAACCCCGCCCGCCGGATGCCCCGGGCCTTTGCCGTCACCAGCACGGCCCCCGCCATACCGAGCACAACCGCGGGCCCCTGCAATAAATCAAAAAAGAGAGGGGGCACCATCCTACCGCACCCCCTGTCCTTTATTCCACTCCCGCACCAGCCTCCCGTAACACTCCTCGCAGATCGCGCTGTGATCACCGGCCGAATGGAACACCGCTTTTCCTTCGCCGCAGATCCGGCACGTGCCGAGCTCGACGCCCGTTCGCACAAACGCCCGGTGGTCGAGCACGCCGGGGAGCGGCCGGGCCCGGGCCGTCGTCTTCCCGCCTTTCGCCCGCGTCAGGCAGGTGTAGCAGAGGTACTCCGGCGGGTCGCCCGAGCCCTTCCGGAGTGAGGAGACCGGACCGCCGCCGCAGACGTGGCATGGCTCGTCCTTCATCACCGGGAGCGGGAGGTAGTCGGCCGGGTTGAGGGCTCCCCGCTTTGCAGCAGGCGGTCTGCTGCCGCCATCTTTGCGGATCGTGCCGGAAGCCGATCCGGCGACGTTCAGGCCACCGCGAGGGGAGTGCGGCCCTTTCTGCGGAGATGGTTTTTGGTTTACAGCATCCGGCAGAACACAGACACCCACCCACGCACCGCCGGGCTCACCACCCGGCTTCCGTGTGCTCTCTAACTGCTGTATAGTACTATCATGTACTGTACGTCTCTCCAGTACAGGGGAAGGGAGAGAAGAATCCGGGCCGTCCTGCCGCTCGCCGTCTTTGCGGTCCGTGCTGCAATCCTGCGCCAAACCCGCTGCAGTGTTGCAATCGTTCGCGAGCCAGATCCCCGGCCCGGCGATCCATTCCCGGTACACCTCCGTATCGAACGAGAAGTGGTGCTCCCGCCGCCGGACCGTGTAGCCGATGCAGTCCTCCGCGACCGTCGCATCCACGAAGGAGACCGCCGGGCACTTCGAGAGCAGCCCCGCGTACTCCGCCCCCCGGCTCGCATACCCGTGGAGGATGCGGTAGGTCTGGTAGTAGGTGAGCCCCGTCGCCTGCTGGAGCTGCTTGATGGTGAAGACCTCCGCCCCCATCGCCGAGACCGTTTCGAGGGCCGCCGCCTCGTTCTTGGTAAGCTTCGTCTCCTGCCCACCGGTCGCCCCGTTCAGCGAGGCGTAGAGCTCGACCGCGACATCGAAGTCCTCCCGTGTCGCCAGGATGCAGAGCTCGCCCGACGCCGACGGCACCCGCTCGCGCTGCAGGCACCGGAGCAGGGCGTGGCACTTGATGAGGTCGAAGAGGATGCCGGGGTTCCGGCGGTTCGCGGCGTTCGAGAACTGGATGCGGGTCGCGAACGGGATAGTGACGTGGATGAGCCGCTCCTTGAGGACGGCCCATATCGCCCGGCAGACGTGCACCTCCCGGGAGACCGTCCCCGCTTCCGGGCCCTGCTCCTCGCTCGTCTTGAGGTGGGTGAGCACGGCCGCGTCCTGCTCCTTCGAGTCGTCGATCCAGACTGTGAGCATCCGGTTCATCACCTGATCGTCGCCGACGTTCTCGACCTTCGCGAGCCACCAGACACAGCGCGGAGGAATTGTGCAGACCCGGAGCTGCCGGTCGGTGGTGAGCGTCCGGTGCTCGATGGGCTCTTTGAAGTTCGCGGTCGAGGACTTGAGGAGTTCCTGCAGGTCCTCGGAGAGGGTCACGTCGTCGAAGAGCAGCACGGTGCCGGGCCGGAGGGCGTCGTGGTAGAAGAGGGCCTTGTTCGAGACCGTGCCGGTGAGCCGGTACTCCTCGGGGAGGAGGGAGAGCATCGTCTTGCAGGCGTGGGTCTTGCCCTTGCCGGAGTTGCCCGAGATGGCGACGTGGAGGCCGCGGGTGTTCGCGACCTGCTGCGAGGCGACCGACATGATGAGGCACGTCGCCACCGCCGTATCGCCGACGTGATCACGGTGGAAGGCCTCGAGCATGAAGGCAAGCGGGTCGCCCTCCCGGAGAATCGCAAGGACCCGTTCCCGGCAGCGGTCGGTGGCCGCCGGGTCCGGGGCGGGGGGAGGCGTAAGTGTCTCCTCCTTCTTCTTCTGCGTCCGCTTCTCCCGCGGCTCGTAGCGGCCCCGGAGCTCGGGCCACCGCTGGCTGCCGCCGCCGCAGGAGGCGTGGTGGCACCCGGCAAAGACGGCGCCGTTTCCGAACTGGATGGCGAACGCTCCGTCCCGGTGGGCCGATGAGAAGGGGCAGTCCTCGAGGACGAAGAGGGTGCCCCCCTGCCAGGGCTTCTCGTCGGCGACGCCGAGGCCGTGGTCCCGGAGCCAGGTGCGGAGGTCGATGCCGGCGCCGGATTGTTTCGGGGGTGCGGGCTCCCTCGGGAGGAGGTCGGCGAGCCGCCGGAGCTGCTCGTCGGAGACCACGGCCGCCTCCTCCGGCACCCGGATCAGCCGGGCCGTCCGGTGGGGCCGCTCGGGGGTGTGGTCGCCCTTCTTCGAGGTCGTGCCGTAGAGCTTCCAGATCCGGGCGGCGTTGTAATTCGCGGTATCGACTGTGACGCCTGCGCCGGAGAAGAGGGCGTCGAGGGTCGTGAGGCAGGCCTTCACGAGTGCCGTCGCCGCCTCGTCGTTGTCCAGATCGATCCGGTAGAGCAGGTGGGCCCCGTTCCCGGAATCGGCGAGGACCGGGGCGGGGAAACCCTGCTCCGAGAGCCACCCCGCGATCCGGTCGGCCCGGGCGAGTGCTGCAGCGTGCTCCTCCTCCGAGGACGAAACCCCGCTCGGCCGGACCGGGTCGAGGTCCACCGGGAGCCACCGGCGCCGGATGATGTCGGCGTCGGCAGTGGTCGAGTCCTTCCTCCCGAGCTTCATCTTGATCCGGTTTGCCCGGCGGGAGAGGAGGGCCGGGTTCACCGCGTTGAGGGTGACGTAGACGCCCTGCACTTCGTTGAGCCGGTCGAGGAAGCGGGCCTTCTCTGCGAGTGCAGCGTGGTCGTCGAAGTAGCCGGAGTGGGTCGCGTAGTCGGCGAGCGCCCGGACCTCGACGACCCCGCCCTCAGGGAAGAGGACCGCGAGGGCCCGCGTGATCTCGTCGGTCACGGGGGTGCCTCCCAGTCGGGGACGAGGGGAAAGAGGGGGGCCGAGACCGCCTCTCCCCGGGCAACCCGCTGCAGCGAGACGAGCGGGATGATGAAGTGGCCGGCGGTGGTGTGGAAGAGAACGGCCCGGCCTGCCCGGTTGATCGCGGCGTGGCCGACGATGGCGACCTCCACCGCCTCGCTGCCGTCATCTCTCCGCACCCGCCGTGCATCGGTGACGGGAGTCACCCGGCCGGTGAAGAGGAGATTGCGCACCTCGTCGCTCGCGAGCACGAAGCGTTCGCCCCCGATGCCGAGGAAGAGGTCGCCCTGCTCCCCGTGGGTGATGGTGCCGGGCTCCTCACTCATCGCGGCCCGCCTCCTGTGCGTGTGTCCGTATCCGGATCGCGTAGCCGTGGCCGCCGGTCCGGGTGACGGTGATCTCCGCGATGGTCCCGCCGAGCCGGTGGATCTCCGTCGAGAGGGCCTGCGGGATGAGGTAGAGCGGGACCGGGCCCGCTGCATGCTCCTGGCTCATCGGCCGCACCTCCCGGCCGAAGACATTTTTATGTGGTCATACTGCCGAGTACTTGTGGCGGCCTGGTGCAGGGTGCTGTGAACATTACTGTTTGCCGGGCTGCCGCCGCAATGTGCTCTTCTCTCGTCTGTTTCGTCTGCAAGAATCCAGATACCCTTCGTGATCATCAGTCTCCCGATTCCCGTGTAGAGCGGGTACTGCTTCTCGAAGGCGTCGATGTCTGCTTGCGTTACTTTTCGTGGTTTTCGGTACATAGGGATACCTCGTAGTGTGGTTTCTCGTGGTCTGTTCAGTTCGCGCTGGCCCGGACAGCGGAAGGCCCCTCACTTATCTGAGAAGAACGGCGGCCCTGTGAAGCGAAATGCAGGCCGTCGGAGGGGCCGGTGTGCCGGTCAACGCTTGATGAAAGATGAGAAAAGGGGAGATATAAAGGTGGAGGGGGGTTTTTGAAAGTGGTTCTCTCTCTCTCTCTATCTTATTAATCTTTCATTCATAAGTATGTCAAAAAAATCAAAAATGCATGTATATACATAAGAAAGGTAATAATCTTGAAATTTTTCCGATTTTTTTTCGATAGAGGTTGATTTGAAATTCAAATTAATATAGCTTGCAAAGCTTTCATCAAAGAAAATGATATTTGAAAAGATAATTTTTCTGGCTTCATCCAAATCAAGACTGTGAATATTACTTAAATATTGTTGGTGTTTCCAACTAAAATATAATTTAATTTCTTTTCGCAATGAAGTCAGTATATCTGGATGATCCTTTTCAATTATATTTTCAAGGGATACAAATACCATTAGAGGATCCCTTGTTGCGGGGGATTCGAGATTGAAAATGTTTACTGTATTAAAAGTTCCTCGACCTTTAATTAAAAATCCAGAAGATGCATGTATCAATTTTGGAAGATTTGTAGTTCCTATAACGTCTGACACTATTTTATTTAATTCTGGGGAATTGTTTGTCGTTTCGAGAAAATTCTGAAATTCCCACGGATTAATGCTTTGAATGTTTTGAACGATGAAGGTGTTTAATGATTTTTGAATTTTTTCTGTTATATTCTTCTGATAACTGGGGATATATAGTTGAAAAAATCCCGACATTAGACTAATCATTGAAATCACTCCAAGAAATAGCAAAAAATCGAATTCTTGAGGCAATACAACTAATTCCACCGATTGATATATTATATAAGCAATCCCGAAAAATGCTGTCCAAAATAAGGTTGCAATGAATAAATCATTCAGTACATTAAAAAAAAGATATCGTGAAAACAAAAGAAATACGTTCCAAAATCCAATTAAATATTCAATTTTTTTCTTTTTCTCATTATTATCAATCGTTTGATCTTGATTTTGTACTTTGGTTGAATTTGAGCCAAATTTTAACAATAAATTTGTTTTAATCACTGAAAAAGAGAGAAACATCCCTATAATATAGATTGATAAAGCCACAATGCCAAAGGCTCTAATATTGAAAAAATATTCGAAAATTAAAATATTGAGAAAATTCGCGAGAATAAAACTTAATTTTGGTAATATTTGAGCCAATTCTTTGAAGGTTTGATTTCTTATTAAATTTTGTATATGAAAGTCTTCAGGTCCAAAATCTCGTATCCTCTTGAAATATGCGGACATTATATTTATATTTACATATTACTGAAAAAAATTTGCGATCATATAAAATTATGATCAATTTTAGTATTTCTACTTGATTCGGTTGAAATATCTTGTTTAAATCTCCCCCTTCCGCATTTTCTCCTCAATCAACTCGTTCAACAACTTCTTCACCAGCTCCGGGTTCGCGAGCACATCCTTCGCCATCTCTTCCTGCGTCACCGCACCGTCCTCTGAGAGCGACCGGCCGCAGGTCATGCAGTAGATGCCCTTCGGTGGGTTGATGGTCCGGCAGTGCGGGCACTGCACCGGCTCAAGCAGGCCGTCATCCTGCGTCTCCTTCGGCACGATGCCATACTGGCCGAGCACTTCCTGGTCGATGTCATTCCCTGAGAGGTGGGCGTAGGTCGCGAACATGTTGGTGTTGATATTGCCCCACATCATCAGCTTGATCACCGACTCCTTCATGCCCTGGTTGATGAGGTGGGTGATCCGGGAGTGGCGGAAGATGTGCGGGGTGACCTTCTTCGTGATCCCGGCCCGCTTTGCGAGCTTGTAAAGGTGCTGGTAGATCGTGCCGTGGGCCAGCGGCTTGTGCTGGTGGGTGATGAAGACGAGGTGCTTGCCCGTCGGTTCGTGGGGGTAGTCCTGCCGCCATGCAGCGAGGTAGGGCTGTGCGAGCACCAGCCGGACATAGCGCTGCTGGTGGCATTTGGTGTCGTCGATGGTGAGCACGAGGCCGTACTCGTCGAAACGGATCCGGTCCCATGTCAGCCGGGCCAGCTCCCCGATCCGGCACCCGGACTCGTAGAGCAGCGCCACGAGGGCCCGGTCCCGGGAGGAGAGGGAGGCCCTGATCAGTGCCTCGATCTCTTCCTTTGTGAGCAGCTGCTCGGGGAGCTTGGTGTTCCGGTCCACCCGCGGGGGCCGGATCTTCTGGACCTTCTCCCTCGGCACGTCGGCGTAGCCGTTGTCGATCATCCAGAGGTAGAACCTCTTGAGAAAAAGGATGTAGTCGTGCAGGGTGTTCTGCTTAAACGGCCTGCCTTTGATGTTCGTCCCGGCCTTGATGGTCGCGATGGCCCGGTAAATCTCCCCGATGGTGTTGGAGCGGTAGGGCCCGATGAACCGTCGCCAGTTGACAAGGTGCGAGGTGATCTTGTTCACCCGGACCTGGCCGATGCCCTGGGAGGCCTGCAGCTCGGCGATGAATTCGTGGATGAGATTTACATCGTCCTGGGTGAGCAGCTTGTTAGCGATCCCGTTTGCGATCGACCTGCTTGCATATTCTGACTTGATGAGATGAAACTCTCGATCTGACTGGGTGGGTGCTGTGAATGTTCCCATGAAAGGAAGGTCAGAAGATGAGTATATAAGGATTTAGGAGCAGAATTGAACCTGAATAAGGAATGCTGCTATGGGGATTTGAACCCCAGTCGTCGGCGTGAAAGGCCGACATGATTGGCCCCTACACTATAGCAGCCCGAAATGAGTTAGGTGCCTTACAGTATACGCCGGATTCTGATAAATAGGTTATGGAACGGGTGCCGAAATCCCCCTCCGGCGGGCCGGGATTCTGGAAAATAGGAAGGGAATAGGGGGCCGATTCAGGGATAAATTTCCGTTCCCTCGTTGTCGGCGATGGTCCGGAAGGAGGCCATCAGCTGCTTCGTGATGGGGCCGGGTTTACCATTCCCGATCGATCTCCCGTCAATGAGCGTGATGGGGGCGACCTCGGCGGCGGTGCCGGTGACAATGACCTCGTCGGCGGTGTAGAGGTCATAGTAACCGAGGTTCTGCTCCTTCACGATCAGGCCGAGGGTCTCTGCGATCTCGAGCACGACCTGCCGGGTAATCCCCCGGAGGTTGTTGAGGGTCGGCGGAGTGATCATGACGCCGTTTTTCACGACGAAAATATTGTCGCCCGAGCCTTCCGAGACGTACCCGTTCGTGTCGAACATGATTGCCTCGTCGCCTCCCTTGTAGTTCGCCTCGATCTTTGCGAGGATGTTGTTGAGGTAGTTGAGGCTCTTCACGTTCGGAGGCAGCGATTCGGCGGGGTTTCTCCGTATCGAGACGCCGACCGCCGTCAGCCCTTTCTCGTAGAGATCGCCGTACATGGCTCCCCATTCGATCGCGATGCAGATAACCGTCGGTTTCGGACACTTGGTCGGGTCGAGACCCATGGTGCCGACACCGCGGGTGACGATGGGACGGATGTACGCGTCTTTCAAGTCGTTTCTGCGCAGTGTCTCGAGAATGGCCTCGGAAAACTCCTCCTTGGAGATCGGGATCTTCAGGTCGATTGTCTTTGCCGAATCGTACAGGCGGTCAAGGTGCTCCTGAAGGCGGAACACGCGGCCATTGTAGGCGCGGACTCCTTCAAAAACCCCGTCGCCGTAGAGAAGGCCGTGATCGAAAACCGACACCTTGGCTTCGCCCTCGGGGACGAACGCTCCGTCAAGGTATATGAGCATACATAATCTGTAATCTTCATGATAGGTATTGTTTGCGTTCTGCAACGCCTGAGGTGGTGCCGTACCGGAGATCCTGTGGTGCCCCGCTCAGTTCCCCATCCGGCAGTTGTCCGTGAACCGGGCGAGCATCCCCCTGCTCGCGACCGGGTGGAGGTGCGTGTAGCTTGCCTGTGTACGACGGATCACGGCGCCGTCGAAGGTGTCTGTGATGCCTTTCCCCCGGGTGAGGCGGTAGGCATAGTGCGTGTCCGGTGCAAGGCGCACGTCGGTGTGGTGGAACTCGTGGCCGGCGAACCGGGCGGCGCCGAGGGGGCTGGTTTCGTCCGAGATACCTTCGACATACCCGATCACACGCCGGGAGGGCATCCGCGTCTCACCCGCAAAAACACCGCACATCGCATACGCCTCGTCGCGGTCACGCCCCTCGAAGCCCTTTCTCAGGACGATACGGCCGGTGAGGTACAGGAGGCCGCCGCATTCCGCGTAAATCGGTACCCCTGCCTGTGATGCCCCGAGAATCGCCTCCCGCATGGAATCGTTCGCTTCGAGCTGCTTCGTGAAGAGTTCGGGATAGCCGCCGCCGAGAATATACCCGTCCGCATCGGGCAGCCGGTCGTGGATCGGGCTGAACGGCACCGGTTCGGCGCCGAGGGAGGTGAGCATGTCGAAGAGGTCCGCGTAATAGAAGTTGAACGCCTCGTCGACCGCGATCCCGATGCGCACGTCGGCGGGTGCGGCCTCGTAGATCGGCGGTGTGCCGGGGGGGATGGAGATGTCGCCCGCGAGTGCGAGGAGAGCGTCGATGTCGACATGGCTGCCGATGATGTCCACGACCGATCCGACGCGCTCAAGGAAGGTGTCGCTGCCCTTTCCCTCGAGGTAGGGGACGAGGCCGAGGTGGCGCATCGTGAGCCTCATCTCTTCGCTCCTCGGGATGGCACCGATGACGGGAATGCCGCAGTAGTGCTCAATGGCGCGGACCGCCTTTTCCCGGTGCGTGTCGCTCCCGATGTTGTTGAGGATGACGCCGCGGATCTTCACGCCCGGGTCGAAGGCGGCGAACCCCTTCACGATTGCAGCGGCGCTCCGTGTTATGCTGGCGGCGTTTACGACAAGGATGACGTTCAGGTCGAGTTTTTTTGCGATATCAGCGGTCGTCCCCCGGTCGTTGAGTGCTTCCGCGCCCTCGAAGAGGCCCCGCACGCCCTCGACCAGAACGAAGTCGGCGCCGGCACAGCCGTACGAAAAGATATCCCGGATCTGCCCGCTGTCGAGGACGAAGCTGTCAAGGTTCCGGCACGGCCGTCCCGTCACCCCGGTGAGGTACGAGGGGTCGATATAGTCCATGCCCACCTTGAAGGTCTGCACCGCCATCGTCCGGGCGAGGAGTGCCGAGAGGGCGAGCGTGATGCTTGTCTTTCCGCTCCCGGAGCGGTCCCCGGTGATCAGGAGCCCCTTCATCGCATGCTCCTCACGACGGCTCCGAACTCGCTCTCCACGATATGGCGGACCCCGAGCGTCTTCGGGTGGAGGTCGATCTCGACGACGACATGGGCATGCCCGATATCCCGCAGCGGTTCGACCTGCCGCGGCCCGTTCGTCACCGAGAATACCTCTATGCCTTCGGTGTACTCCGGCGGAACGGCATGGGGAACGCCGACAAGGAGCGCAAAATCAGGCCGAATCTCACGTATACGATCTCCGACTGCGTCGCCGTTCGCACCGTACTCGTCAAGCGCCCCGAGAAGCTTCGGAACAAGCCCGTGCTCCTCCAGACTCTCGCGGATGATGCGGGCATCCCTGCGGTTTTTCGGGAGCCCCCGGTCTTCGAGGTTGGCGATATAGGTAATCTCCGCGTCCGGGCAGACCTCGTGAAGCGCGATGAGGGCGTCGACAAACATGTAGGCGGTCTCCTTTTTTGCATTCATCACTGCCACGCCGCGTTTTCCCTCACGGGCAAGGGCAAGGAGCCGTCCGGCGACAGTATGCTTGAGATCCCCGCGCGAGGGTTCGATGTAGGGCTTGCACGCCGCACCGCGGAGGCGCTCCACTTCGTTTGCCTTGGCGAGCAGAAACTGCTGCCGGGAAAGCTCCTCAGGGGAAATCCACCCGGCATCGGCGGCCTCTCTGAGCGTCGCTATGACGCCATCGATGTTTTCCCGGAATCCTGCATGGATGTCCACCGCGATTGTCGGGGTAGTGATGCCGGAGTCGGCGACTGCGGCGTGCATGTCCTCGCCGATGATCATCGACACGCAGGTGCCGACGACGGCCATGCGCGACGGGTGAAACGTCTCCTCGGCGTACCGGAGCACTTTTTCAAGCGTCTCCTGTCCTCCGAAGATGAATTCGTTGTCTGCAAGGGATGTGGTGAGCACCCGCATTCCGTCCTCTTCGAGCAGGCGTGCGTGCTTGAACGAGCATCCTGACGGCCCGTGCAGCACGGCGACGTCGACCCCGAGATCGCGTGCCGTGTAGAGTGCCGCAACGATGGAACTTGGGCGTGGCTGAATATACTGCATCTCTCTTACCTCCATGTTTTCACTGCAAGGACAATACTTCCTTCCCCTGTTCCCGACTGCGCCAAGGGCCGGCCGGTCGCAAGGTCCGCGGCCTGCACCGCGCCCGGAATGTCCGGCAGTGTTGCCGGATCTCCGACAAGCACCACTCGTGCCGGTCGGATGGTGCGGATGGCGCGTTCGATCTGATCGGGGGGGAATCCCTCGCATATTGTCTGCGCTTCGGCCCCGATCACGAGTGTGACCGCTTCTTTTCCCGAGATTTTCCGGGCGAGATGCGCCGCTTCGATCGCCCCGTCGGCATTTGTCCCGCTGTTTGCATTGTCGATCACCAGCACGCCGCCGTCCCACGATGTCGCCATCCGCCCGGGAAGGGCCGTGAATGTGGTAAGCGGGGCGGGATCGATGCCGAGTACGCATGCCACCGCGGCGGCGGTTGCAAGTGCCGCCCGGTACCCGGGCACGGCGCAGACCGGATTTTCAAACCTGCCGGAGATGCCGTTCCATGCATACGAAGCGGTAGTGCCCGACCATGACACCACATCCTCCGCATAGACGGCATTCTCCATTCCGCGGGGCACTCCCGGTCCCGCGACAACCGTCCTGCAGCGGGCAAGGGACCGGATCTTCTCGACGCGGGCGCTCCGTTTCCCGGCGGCGATGGAGTAGTCCCCTCCCGATGTCAGCACGCCTACCTCCCCCGCACCGCTTACGCCAAGGGATTCTTCGGCAACCAGCCATCCGCCGATCTCGCGGGCGCGGATGGCAGCATCAATAACAGAGGCGGGTGTGATGCTGTGTTTTCCGAGCAGGGTTTGCTCCGGCATCTCCCATGTTCCCCGGGACGTATGGACGATACCCTTACCCGGCATCAGCGTTGCAAGGGCGCATGCGGTCGTCGTCTTTCCCTGCATCCCGGTGATCTCGATCATGGGGGACGGCGGATCCGTTCCGAGGATGCGGCGCACGGCATCGTGGTGGGTGATTACCGGTGTCTCCGGTGCACGAAGCAGAAAATATCCGGGATCAAGGTGAACCGGAGCGATAATCAGGTCATAAGTCCTCGATGCGGCGACGGTGGCGGGTATGCCGGCATTTCCCCGGTATACATCCACCGTATCGACATCATGGCCCGTGGCGCGGAGGTGCACGGCAATCGTATCACCCCCGTGGATGGTGTCAAGCACCAGGATTTTCATGCGTGAGTTTCAGATCAGGTCAAGCGCATTTTGGGCATTCTTAAGCATAAGTTCCGCCAGCAACGGGTCGCTTCCGATTGGCTGAGCGTACACGAGCGGGATCTCACCCGTTTTCAGGGCAAATGTCCCGCGATACGTCCCTTCTTCGAGGCCAAGGATTGCAGGGATGTCTTTTAGGATGTGGACACCCTTTGCAAGAAAGAGGGGGACGACAACCAGCGCATCGATATCCTCGTTCCGGAATTCCTCGAGTTTTTCCGTGACGGACGGGGTGTTGATGCTCATGAATCCCGCTTTCACGATATACCCGGACTCCTTCTCGGCGATGATTCGAGCGGTGTCTTCGATGAGTAATTTGTTGAACGGCAGTTTGCTGCCGTGGCCGACGAGTAGCAATCCTTTCCTTGACATATATTACAATGTACTACGATTCGATAATAAAATAATTATCAAATGATTTTTGGTTTGTGGCGTTCGATTAAATAGTGTCATGAGTGATTTCGAACGGGATGTGGCGCACTGCATCAACGCCTTTCTCGACGCGCACCAGATCCGGGGTTTCGCCTATCGCCTGAAGCAGTCCAAGTTCAATACCCAGTATGTGGACCTTCTGGTGGACTCCCTGGATCCACGGTACTATCTTGCGATTGAATGCAAGTCCATCCGCGGGAAAAAGCTCTATTTTTCACAGCATTTTCACGAGGACCGCAATAATATCCATCAGGTTGATGCCATCACAGAATTTCTTGAAAAAACGGGACGGAGGGGAATCCTTGCCGTGGAATTCAGGTCGGGGCCGGGACGGCCGAAGGAGGCCTACTTCCTGCCGTGGGATAAGGTGAGGCAGAAGTATGGCCGACAACCCGGAATCTCAATCGAGGAGTTCCGGGATGGGGTTCTCCTGTCCCGGTGCTCCGACCGGTACGTGCTGGATCGACTGTACCCAAAGGACTTTGACGCCGCATCGCCAACATCAGGGGAATTATGATGGATCCCTACGATCGGTTCGAGCTCCTGCTTAACGACAGGGTTGTGAAAACCCCGATTGCGCTGGCTTCGATGGCAGGAATGGTGGACGCGGGATATGTGCTTGAGCGTTCCGAGCATGTCGGTGCGGCATTCATCGGAGGGTATTCAATCGATGAACCAACGATTGCGGCAAGCCGTGTTATGGCCGAAGACGGGAGGAAGGAGTTCCTCTCCGACGATCCGATCGAGGAGATCGGCCGGCAGCTTTTGCTTCTGAACGATTCCGATGTCGTGGCCGGCGTCAATCTCCGGGGGAGTTCTCCCGATTCGTTCAGGGCGGTGTCGGAGAGATTCGGCGATCGCGTCATCTACGAGATCGATGCCCACTGCCGCCAGCCCTCCATGATCGGGGCCGGATGCGGAGAGTCTCTGCTGCAGCATCCGGAGGCGCTCGCAGCGGTGATCGAAGGCCTGAAAAGTGACGGTGTCACGGTTTCGGTGAAGATACGGGCCGGTGTTGCGAAAAACGACCAGGATCTTGCCCGGACAATCTGGAAGGCGGAAGCGGATATCATCCATGTCGACCTGATGGATTTCGGACACGCAAAGCTCCGGCAGATCCGGAACAGCTGTCCCCTGACAATTATTGCAAACAACGGCATCACGACGTTCGCCCGGGTGAAGGAGATGTTTTCCCACGGGGCGGATCTGGTCTCGCTCGCCCGCCATGCGGACCCTGCGACGCTTGCCCGGCTCGATACCGCGATCGCTGAACTTGCCGACGATGTCGGGTGGTACAACGCCCCCAAGCAGCTCTGCCGCGGCGGCGATATCCGGGCGTTCTGCTTCTGCTGCATGCCGGTCAAGGACTGCCCCCTTCTCCCCGCGCTCCGGCGGATCGGGATGGAGCGGAGTGAGTTTATCGTGATGAAACAGGAAGGGGTGATGAATACTCCGCTCGTACACGGGGAACACACCTGTTTCGGGAGCCTTGCCTGGTGCTGCAAGAGTTCGACTCCCTGCATGTTCCGGGATATGACGCTCGGGAAACTGGGGCTTACCAAGCAGGACTATATGCGCTATAAGCACCGGCTTTCCGACACGATCATGGCGAGGGTATTTTGTGATGAAAATCGCGATGACGCGAGCTGAACGGGCACAGCTCGCCATGATGCTTGAGGTATGTGCCTATCCGAAACCCGGTAATGTCGACCGGTGCCATGATTATGACGATACGCGTCTCGAGCATTTTCTTGCCTCGGCTCTTCTCGTCCGCCCTGCATTCAACCATGCCGAAGAGGGCGGGCATGGGCTCGGCGCACTGATCCGGGAGGCTACCTCCCTGACAAGCACCCATGGCGGGGGCAACACCCATTTCGGTGCATATATCCTGCTCATCCCCCTGATAGCCGGGGGTGGGATCGACGGCGCAACGGCCGCCGTGAAGGAGACGACGGTCGATGACGCGCTTGATTTTTACGCGGCGTTTTCGATGACGCAGGTGCGGATGCACCGCACCGACGAACTCGACGTTAACGACCCTGCGACACTGCACGTCATCCGGGACCGCGGCATGACGCTCTCCGACATCATGGCGCACTCGGCACCGGGGGATATGGTGGCCCGGGAGTGGACGAACGGGTTCGCTCTTTCGCGCCGGGCTGCCGATCTCCTGCATGAGGCCGGATGCGGCAGGCACGCGATCGTGGAGGCATTCGTCCGGCTGCTCGCGTCGGAGACTGACACGTTTATCATAAAGAAGCACGGGACAGAGGTCGCGGAGCGTGTCCGGGAGCAGGCGGCGGAGGTGCTCGCAGGCACCCGCAATCTCGAATCGTTTGACAGTGATTGCATCGCGGCGGGGATTAATCCGGGCTCTATTGCAGACATGATCATCGCCGGAATCTATGTTGCGCTTGGGGAGGGCTGGGAATGGGACTGCTGACCGAAGGTATCAACGAGATGATTGCAACAACGCACTGCAACGCGGCCCCCATCGGTTTCATCTGCCGCGATGGCAGGGTGTCGCTCGTGCTCTTCCACGGGAGCCATACGGAGGAAAATGTCCGGCGAGACGGATGGGTCGTCGCAAATTTTGTGTACGATCCGGTGCTCTGGGTGAGGACGGCGTTTGGCGATCTCCCCGGCGATGCGTTTGTGACTGAGGATGCCGCCGGGACACCTGTCGAACGGCTTCGCGAGGCGGAAGCGTGGGCGGCGTTCCGGGTCGAATCGTCGCATGACTCCAAAGAGGCCCTCGTCGTGCACCTCGTTCCAATCCGCGAGGAGATCCTGAACCTCAGTCTCCACCCGGTGAACCGCGGTTTTTCCGGAATAATCGAGGCGACGGTGCACGCCACACGGTACGTGCGGACGCAGGATCCCGGCCTCAGGGCCCTCATCGATCACCACGCGGCCCTCGTGCGTAAATGCGGCGGTGACCGCGAGCGCGAAGCGCTCGCTCTTCTTGAAGATTATATTAAAACAGAAACGGGCGGCCGGTAAGCGATTTTAGGAATACTATCTGCACGACCGTGATTACGGCAATGCCATGGCAAAACCGGATGAGTAAAATCAGCCCCGGTGCCTGATTCCGGCGACACGGGAGAAAACAGCGAAAGAATAGGGTTAGAGATAGGTGTCGAGAATGACCGACTCGTCGTCGTCCCAGTACCGGGCGACGATGACCACATGCTCAAGCGCCGACGAAAGCGGTGTGGCGCCGCTCGAGAGCGAATACGCCTGCCCCTGTATGGGGTCTGTGATCGTGAGCGTACCGAGCTGTGTTCCGTCGGGTGCATAGAGCGTGGCGGTGATGGCCGCGATCTCGTCTGCCCGTGGCGGGCCGATGTACGTGATTTTAACGGTGTTTTCGTCCAGCTGCCCGGCGGTAATGCCGATCGGCGTGTCCGAATGCAGGTTCTGCGGCATGGCCATGGTGTAGCCGATGGTGACGACGGCGAGAATGACGGTGATGGCGACCATGAGGATCACGCCGATAACCGGCGAAACCGCTTCGTCGTTTTGTTCTGGTGTGTGGTTCGTGTGCATGAGATCCACCCCGTCAGGGCCGTGTCAAAAAAATGTGAGTTGGGATTAGAGTTGGTTATCGTAGATAACCTGAGATGTTCCGTCAGTGAATGCTGCCGTGACAACAACGCGCTCCTGACCTGAGCCGGCACCGGCTTGGACTGATGCGACGGCTCCCACGGCGGGGGGTGTGGCTGCGAAGGTTGCAACTTCATTAGCATCAACGGTTACACTAGTTCCGATAGCTGTAAGGTCTGCCACTGTGCCATCAGGTTTATAGATCGTAAATTCGATGGAGTTAACACTGTTGTGATCAGGTCCGCCCTGGTAGGTAACGGTAACGTTCGCTCCAATCTGCTTTGCTGTAACGGTGACGACTTTGGTCGACTGTACTCCGCCTGCCATACCGAACACGAACACAGCGATGACCGCTGCGAGAATGACGGTGATGGCTACCATGAGGATAACGCCGATGACCGGCGAGACTGCCTCTTCGTTTTCATGATAGTTCATAATTTTATTCACCTCGTTCAGGTGCCCCCTGTGGGCATCTTTGCAATTATCTGCTTGTTGGGATTGAGTATATAAAGATTGTGCAGAATTCAGAAGTGGAAATAAAATCTCTTCATTTTGGGCAATTTTTGGAAATTAATTTTCCATAATTTTACAAATATGAAATTTTATTCGATTTGATTGAACGTATTGATTATCAATTATGATTTACTTTATTGATTTACCACGTCCGAAAATGCGTATGAAATCCTTGTTTGTGTCATCTGGATCGCCTGAATAATAAAACTGGGTTGAATTCACCCGTTTTTCCCCGGTGCGGCGGGATGCGGCATCAGGCAGGGGCCAGATCCACAACGAGCACGTCGTCCCGGTCGCTGATATGGGCCGACCGGGAAACCGCGTGCACAAAGCCGGAGATGAACGCGGCGGCGACCGAAGCGTCGCATACCCCTTCTTCGCCGAAGAGGCTTCCGCATTCCTTTTTTATGTAGAGGTGCAGCTGCTGCTCCTCCGTCTCAAGTTCGCAGGAGATGCCGGTAAGCAGGAAAAAACTCTCGAGCACCGAGACAGCGTCAATCGCCCCCGGCATCCGTGAGAGAAACTCTTTCCCGTCCTCGAAACCGAGCGTGTAGGCTATTTTGTTCACCGCCTCCACGACATCGGGCGGGCCGTCGGTCGTGAGCCGGGAGAGGATCTTTCCGGCGACATCATGCGGGTGCCAGGATCGCGACAGCTTGATGAGATGCCAGTCCCGTGCAAAGGAGCCCCGCTTGACCATGGTTATCCCCTCAGTACCGCATAGATCATGACGCCGATGCCGACGATCTCACCGATGCGTGAGATCACTGCCGCCCAGAACACCCCTGCGGGTTCCGGTGCGACAAATCCCGCCAGATCGGGAAAAACAATGGCGAGCACCAGCACGAACAGCCCCACGGTAAAGATAAGGAGCGTGGGCTGCCGGACGACACGATACGCGTCGTAGATAAAAATGATCAGCGCCCCGCCCAGAATCAGGGTGATAAAGGACAGGATCAGCTGGATAAGTTCTGCATACACTTCAATCATAGCGCCTCAGACTTCCGAAATGTTCTTTGACTCTCCTGACAGCGAGGATGGGCCGGATCTCCTTCATACCGTCGAACTTGCTTAAAGGTATGAGGACCTCCTTTTTGAGCTGCGTGATCGTGGCCACGCGCACTTTCGCGATAAAATCCGCAGGTTCAAGCGTTTCATACACTTCAAGAACGCACTCCTGCTCAATCAGAAACTGTGTAATCGCCTCTTTTTCATCGGGATCGACCTTGATGGTCAGAAACGCAATAAGGTTCTCCTCGAGGTAATCAGCGTTGATGGCAATCGTGAACCCTTCGATAACCCCGCTCTTCTTCAGCTTTTCGATGCGTTTAAAGACTGTAGAGGGCGCAATATTGAGTTTTTTGCCCAGTTCAGCCATGGAAATACGGGCATCGTGCTGCAGTTCGCGTAAAATGATCGAGTCAACGTTGTCCATCAGGTACACCGGTCGCTGTTAACGAATCTATTTGCCGCAGATCATATAAATCTGCCAGAATACACCAGGCGGCGGGGAGAGTCCCTCAGAGCCCCTGCCGGGCGGGGCGGGGATGTACGATGCGCCTGCCTCCGGAGGAGACGACCGCCTCTCTGATGGCACCGGCGACAAAGGATCTGGCATCCCCGCATGCCTCCGCGATAGTACGGTCCCGTGCCAGCGACGCCGTGATCGCGGCGGACAGGCAGCACCCCGTACCGTGCACCTGTCCGGGGTACCGCTCACCCGAAAACCTCGTCACCCGGCCTCCCTCCACTAAAACGTCGACGGACTCCTCCCCGGTGAGGTGTCCGCCCGTGACGAGCACCGCAGACGCTCCCCGTGCGCAGATACGCCGTCCCGCCGTGATCATCTCGTCCACCGATCCGATCGCATCCATCCCGGCAAGTACCTGCGCTTCAGGGATGTTCGGTGTCACCAGCGCTGCCCGCGGCAGCAGGCAGGCAACAAGCGCATCCACGGCATCCTCCGCAAGCAGGCGGGCGCCCGAGGTTGCGATCATCACCGGGTCGATGACGAGTGCACCCTCCGGGGGCAACGCTCCCGCGACAGCCCGGATGATCCCTTCGTGTGCCAGCATCCCGGTCTTAAAGGCACGGATGGGAAAATCGGAAACAACCGCCTCGATCTGGCAGGTGACCGCTTCGGGCGGCAGCACCCACGAACCGCGGACTTCCCGGGTGTTCTGTGCGGTTACCGCGGTGATCACACTGCACCCCCACACTCCCATCGCCGCGAAGGTCTTCAGGTCCGCCTGGATGCCCGCCCCGCCCCCGGAATCGGAGCCGGCAATCGTACAGGCGAACGAAAGGATGTTTCCGTTCATCAGGATGGTGTGTGTAGTATGAAAGCACTTCTATCTTTCTTCTTTTCCCGCCCCTCGCCGGGGCGGTAAAGCCGCGTTCTTTTTGGGGTGTCAGCACCAACCCGGTATACAATGGACGTGGAGGAATTCGCACGGCGAACGCTTGCCGGAGGAATGTCGGAGGCGGGGGCGGCCGGGCTGCTGCGGGACCGCATCCTCGAGATCAAGGATGTGTCTACTGACTATGCCCTCGCTTTTGCCGAAGCGGTCATCGAAGAGGTGCGGAATACAACCGGTCTGTCCGGCGACCTCTTCCGGTTTGAACCCGCGGGGGTTACCATGGGTGAATTCGGCGTCGGATCACGCGGAGAAGGGGATTTCTTCGCTCACCGGCAGCTCATTCCGATCATCGGGAAAACCGGCGCGGATGTCGGCGTTGACGAGATGGACGACGCGGGAGCGGTCCGGGATCACGGGAAGTACATCATCTGCACCGTCGACGGCATGCACTCGCGCCTCTCGGATTTTCCGTTCCTTGCGGGATTTCACGTGACCCGGGCGACCCTCCGCGACGTTTATGTCATGGGCGCCCGTCCGGTCTCCCTTCTCTCCGATATCCATGTTGCGGACGACGGGGACGTCGCAAAGATCTTTGACTATACTGCGGGAGTTACCGCGGTCGCCGACGTCATGGGCGTGCCACTCGTGACCGGGTCCACGCTCCGCATCGGCGGTGACATGGTGCTCGGCACCCGGATGACCGGCTGTGTGGGTGCCGTCGGTGTCGCCGAGCACCTGACGGCGCGGCGGACGACGGTACCCGGCGACGTGCTGCTCATGACCGAAGGGGCGGGCGGCGGCACGATCGCGACTGCCGCCCTCTACTCCGGGTTTCCGGAGGTGGTGGAGCATACGATCAATCTCCACTTCCTCAAGGCGTGCGAGGCGCTGCTCGCAAGCGATGTGCTGACGCGGATCCACACGATGACGGATGTCACGAACGGCGGCCTCCGGGGGGATGTCTACGAGATGGCGGATACGGCGGGGTGCCGGATTGTCATCGACGAGGCACACCTGCGGGGCCTTGTGCAGCCCGACGTGCTCGCGATGCTCGACGCCCTCTCGATCGACTACCTGGGTGTCTCTCTCGACGCGCTGCTGATTGTCGCGCCGCCGGACGCGGAGGACGCGATATGCCGTGTCATCCGGTCCGCAGGTATCAGGATCGAGCGCATCGGCCACGTCGAGGCGGGCGCCCCCGAATCGGTTCTGATGGTGGACGGAGAAGAGCATGATTTCCTTCCCCGGTTCCGCGAATCGGCATATACTCCTGTCAAAAAGGTCGTGGATACGGAGCCCGGGAATCTTGAAGAGATGAAGCAGCGGGTGGCCCGTGCGGCCATGGCGGCACGGGAGAAGAAGGACCGGATCGTACACCGGCTTACCGGCTGATCTACCGCTCCGGCTTTTTTCCGCTCACGCAGATATTATAGGCGAGTTTCGGAAGCCTGTGCTCGACGATAGGCTCCACTTTTTTTGTCAGGTCAAATACAAGATCGCCCGTATTCACATGCGCGACCGACCTGCGCTGTACCTGCACATCGACATATCCGATCCGGTGGAAGAGTTCGCTGATCTCCTCTTCGTCATAGTAATGCTCCCCGAAATAGGCCATACCGACCCGGCGGATTTTCAGCACTTCGCCGACGCGGTAGATCACGGGGACAAGGGCGGTCATCACGTTTTTACCGAGGGTGATGATGGCGATAGTGCCGCCGGGCCTGAGCACCCGGAACGACTCGCGGAGCATCGACTCGGGGTCCCGGAGGTAACTGAACGCGAGAACGCTCGTTATCGCATCAAATGTTTCGTCTCTGAAAGGCAGCTTTTCCGCGTCCCCCACCGTGACCATGCTCCCCGGGCAGCGTGACTGTGCGCGGATGATCATGCCGCGGCTGATGTCGAGGCCCGAGGCGGTGCCGCCGGTGCCGAGGTACCGCCGCATGAAAAGGCCCGTCCCGCAGCCGAGATCCAGCAGGTCGCCGCCCGGCGGCACGGCGCCGAGAATATAATCGCAGAGGTGGGAATAATACGCCCTGCCGCGTCCGTCGTCGTACTGCCGGTCGTATATATCCGCCATTTTATCGTAGTGATGCTGTATTTTGTTCAGAGAAAAACCTCCGCAATAATGCGTGCGAGCAGGGCGTCGAGCTGGAGATACTCGTTCCCTGCATGGCCGAGCACGTAGTCCGTATCGGCGAGTGCCAGGGTGATCCGCTCGTCGTTGTATTCCCTTCGTGCAACGGTGCGCAGTTCGGCAACGATCTCGCGGCCGGAAAGACCGTATTCCAGCATGAGCACCCCGACGAGCCGCTGCGCTTTTTCGAGATCCCGTGCCTGAAGCGCCGTAAATGCTGATGATGCAATTGCCGTCGTCTCCGGCTGCGAGACCTCGGCAAGACTTGTCTCCCCCGTCTCGGCGAATAGCTGGAGATACACTACTGCTTTCCGGAGATCTCCCCGGGATGCCTGGATGATGAGATCACAATCGTCGGAAGGCACCTCGCGCCGGGGCCCGTGCTCCCGCGAGATGATGGAGGCAAGATGCGCACGGATGTCGTCCGCTGAGATGGGGGCGAAGAAGAGAGGCAGGCAGCGAGAACTGATCGCAGGAATGATACTGCTCTGCTGCGTGGTGGTGTAGAGAAACCTGCAGGTTGCCGAATACCGCTCCATGATCCGCCGCAGCGCCTGCTGTGCCTCGAAGGGGAGCGACGATGCGTCGTCAAAGACCATGAGCTTGAATTCGGCGTCAAGGGGGCGGAGTGATGCGTATTCCTTCACGATGTGTTTGAAATTCGTAATCAGCCCCGCGTCCTTCCGGTAGAGATGCGAGAAACGCTCGTCCGCCTCAAGGTACTGCTTCCCCTGAAGAAAGAGATCTCCCGTGCAGAATATGCTCGTGTTCTGCTCCCATGCGTCACCGTACAGCCCGCGTGCAAGGCACTCGACAGCGGCGCTCTTCCCCGTGCCGTGCTGGCCTACGAGCAGGAGGTGAGGAACAGTTCCTTCGGCGGCAAAACGCCGCAGGTGCCGCACCACTTCGGGCTGGCCGCATATCTCATCAAAGGTGCGGGGCCGGTACTTTTCAATCCAGAGCATGGCAAAGCCTCCGTGTCATCTCGTCGAGAGCCTCCCGCAGAAACACCGTGTTGTCACAGCCGAAAACCAGCCGCTCACGCTCGCCGGGAGTCAGCGTTTCGCACGCCCCGGTGATGCGAGGCAGCGCACGCGTCAGTTCGTCCACGATCGTGAGAGAGGCGGTGCGTGCCGTCCGGGAGAGGGGGTTGAGGTCGATTGCAATAACGGTCTTTCCCATGTCGCGGAGGGCGGCGCACCGGTCACCGTCCTCCAGCGGGACGAGGACGACGTCGGCCGCGTAGATGCCGTTTCTGAGGCACAGGGCACGGTCGTGGGAGAGAGGGAGAAGCCGCTCCGCCTCACCGTCCAGCACCCGGGCACCCGCTTTCCCGAGGATTGCAGAAATCTTTTCGATCCTGCTTTCGGTCCGGTGAAACAGGTTGACCTCCACGGCGGCGCCGCATGCCCGCTGGAGCGCCGCAACACCGTCTGCGGCAAGGGCGGCGGTATTGCCGTTGACGGAGATTACCGGGTGTGCGGCGGCGAGGAGAAGCGCCGCCGCCGTCTGTTCCGCCCGTGCGGCGCTTTCGGTCGTCGTTTCTCCGATCAGGTAATCGAAGGCCTCGCCGCGCCCGTGGGCGGCAACCCCCTCAAGCGCCACCACCCCGTGCCGGGCGCATGCGGCAATCCGTTCCCGTGCCACCAGTGAACGGTACCGGGGATGGTCCTCGGGGATCATGATGTGACCTCCAGCATCCGAACCCCGCTCCGCGCAACCGTCATGACCGCAACATTCCCGTACGGCGAAAGCACCGCGGCTGCAGTGTCACCGTACGCGAAAACGCCGTTTCCGAGCATGGTCATGCTTGCCGGGACCCCTGCGCTGTCGCACGCATGGAGGATGCCACGCACTCCCGGCGCGATAAGCCCGCTGTGCTCCGCGAACTGCCGGGAAAGCCGGAAAAAATCAAAAATATCGGTGGGACACCGGCCCGGATATGCATCCGCCACCCGTGCCATGGCACCGGGCGATCCGATCACGGACGAGGTTTCCAGCGTCCCGAGCGTGACGGTGGCAATCACACCCGGTACGTCGAGGAAACGGGTGATGTCGGCATGGATGCCTGCAAAAGGGCGGCATTCGAGTCCCCCTCCCTGGCATGCGGCAACGTCTCCGAGCCCTGACCTGTGCCTGATCTCGGTCTCGTGGGCGAGCCTGATGATTTCACGGCTCCCGAGACCAAGGCCGTGCAGTGCGTCGAGGGCAGTAATTCCGGCGAGCAGAGCTGCGGCGGAGAGCCCGAAACCTGCTTCGAGGGGAAGGCGGCACTCGGTGGTGACCGCCGCACAGACGCCGAGCCGTGCCATGACGGATTCAAGTATCTTCGATCCGCTGATACGGGCTATTTCATGGTTGTGCGCATTGGTGCGCCGGATCTCGACGGACGGCTCATCCGCCTTCATTACTGTGGCGCGGACGCCCTCGGAGATGACGATTCCCGCCCCGGTGCTCCCGGTCGTCTCAACAGAATCGCCCTCGACACGCGTGAAATACCCTGAGATATGCCCCGGGCAGAACGCTACAGCACTGCTGACCATACGGCCCCGGCCACCTCCTCCTTGCTCCCGGTGATGTCGGTTGTTCCGGCGGCGGTCCGGACGGAAAACGTGCCCTCGTCGCGCCCGAGCACATCGGGGGTGTTTACGACAACCGCCCTGACCCCCGCTGCCAGCAGTTCCGCCGCCCTGTCACCTTCCTGCCATCCCAGTTTAAACGCGACGGTGACAGGCGACCATTGTTCCAGTACCTCGCGGAGAAGTTTCGGCTGAGGTACAAGCCGGATGGTAACGGCGCTCCCGCTCGGGATCTTTCCGTCCGTTCGTTCAGGCGCAAAATCGGAGAGAGCGGCAGCGCTCACGTAATAGTCGACGTTTCGCTTCGCGCAGATGTCATGAACGGCGTTTCGCATATCGGCGGCACTCACCGCATGCACATTTCTGACACAGGGAAACCGGTCCCGGTGCACCACCCACACGTCCGCTCCCAGCCGGAATGCCTGCAGGGCAATCTCCCGGCCCATGCGTCCGCTCGACCGCGTGGTCATGACCCGGACGTCGTCCACCGCTTCCTCGCACCGCCCGCTTGTAACAAGCACCGTCTTCCCCGTGAGCGGCCCCTGCATCACGGCACGTTCCGTATGAAGGACAATCTCTTCAACCGGGGCGATTTTTGCCTTATGTTCTTCGATATGGGGATCAACGACCATGATGCCCCACGAGGTCAGCCGTGCGATACCCTCTAAAACGGCGGGGTGGCGGTACATGCTTTCGTGCATCGCGGGCACGACGACAACGGGCATCCCGCACCCGATTGCCGTTGTTGCAAACGTCGTGACGGGCGTATCGTCAATGCCCGCCGCAATTTTGCAGAGCGTATTTGCCGTGCAGGGTGCAATGAGCAGCACGTCCGCGCTTCCTCCCACACCGCAGTATGTCACGTGCTCGACCAGCCCCCCGCACCGTGTCAGCGTGGGTCGTCCGGTGGCGTAGGTCACCGCATCGGGATGGATGATCCCGCGGGCGGCCTCTGTCATCACTCCCTGCACGGATGCCCCGCGCCGCCGGAGCGCATGCGCCAGTTTCACGACGTCCACCGCCGCTACGCTGCCGGTAATCCCAAGCACAATCTCGCGGTTCTGCAACGTCTGTCCCGTCCGGATCGCGTCTGTCATGTGAGCACCACATCCCACACCCTGTGCCACCGTCCCGGTGCATATTTTTTTACCCGCCTCTCCGTGATGGTCGCGGAAAAACCTGCATCCCGTACGGCACGCCGGATGGAGGATTCAGCGGGGCACGTGCCGTGGACGTGGAGAGTGCTCCCCGGACCCGCATGGGCAAGCGCATCCGCCATCATCGACGGGGCATCGAAATGGCCCATGATCATCCGTGTATATGTTCCCCGCAGAAGATCGCGGCAGTCGCCGCATTCCGCCCGAACCCGCGCCTGCACGTCATTTTCGATGATATTCTGCCGCAGAAAGAAAAAAGCCTCCGGATTGAGTTCCATGGCATGGACGCGTGCCCCGGCCTGCGCACAGGGAAGCGTGAAATACCCGATGCCGGCAAACATATCCGCGATCCGCTCGGATTTCCCGGAGACGGAAGCCATGTGCGCCTTCTCTTCCCGGTTTCCCTGTGCGAACATCACGCGTTCCGGGTCGAGGACGAACGTGCATCCGTTCTCGCGGTGCCTGACAATACCTCCCGTGCCCCAGACACGCGTACACACGGGGATGCGCATCGGCCCGGTGTAGCCACCGACATGGATCACACCGCGGGGGCGTGCCCAGTCAACCAGTGCGACGATGTCGGAGGATGTCGGGGGATCGCCGTGGACCAGGGCGATATCCCCCACCATCTGGTAGCCCCGTCCCCGGTACGGAATCCGCTCCGGGAGAACCATTTCGGCAAAAAATCCGTCTTTCACGGGAATGAAGGCGCGTTTTCCGTCGACGAAAGGGCGCCGTGACCGGTCCACCCACGGCTCCCCGGAGACCCCTTTCAGCTTATCGATGGAAACGCACCGTGCCCGCATAGCCTTTCACCCGACGAAAATGAACCTCTCCGTTTCCGGGTCGCGAAGCAGGAGCACCTCAGTCCCTTCCGAAAAGGCCAGCCATGGCGGGGCGGGAAATTCCCGTGTTTCGAAGGTTTTCGGGTCAAGAATGCCCACAATATCCCCGTCAAGGAAGGCAACAAGGGCCTTTTCGGCCTGACGGATGTTGCCGAGGAGCCTCCCGCTGCAGTCTTCATGGATCACCCGTGAGCTGCCGTCGGTAAGGTCGAAGACTTTCATGGTGGAGGAGACCATCTCGCGGATCTCGTAGGGGCGCTTCCCGAGGACGACCACGTCCCCCTTCTGGTAGCACGGGAGGCGGATTGCATAGGTTACCCGGTAGACCGCCTTCCCGTCCTTTTCACCCATGAGTTTCGGGTGCGTCGTCACACGGCCGCCCAGTTCCTTCACGATCTCACGGGAAATCCGCTGCCCGATATGCTGGCTGGAGATGACGATGTCAAGGCCGTCACGTGTCTCGTCGGTGCGTGTGATAAAGGAGAGGCGGTCACCCGCCTCCTGCATAGCGTCCTCGATCGACCGGGCTATCGCCATCCCCCGCCCGATCTCGAAGGGATCGGGTTTTCGCCCCGTTGCCCGCAGCTGCAGGACACCTTCGTAGTATCCGCCCGCGAACATGCAGCAGCGATCGCATTGCTCCTTTTTCCATGCGATTTCGATCGTGCACGCACCCTTCACGGGCACGTCATAAAGCGTTCCCGCGACCGTTACCTGCGCCACCGTCCTGTTCGGGCTCATATCGCGTGTGGCAATACCGATATCCGGGTGCCGGACATCCTCGTGGAGGTGCACCGCGCCGAGGGCGAGTTCCTCCGCCGTTTCCTGTTGGTCACGGTCCGTATCCGTCCACTTGCTCTTATATTTGAGCGATCCGCAGGTCGGGCACCGGACCGACTCGATGCGGGGGTCGCACACGAGCCACTCCGTCTGCTCGACCCTGCAGCGTCCGCACAGGCCACCCTCGGACGGCCCTCCGCATTTCGGACAGAATGATTCCTGAATTGACATCGTAATTATATCCTGACGACCAGTACGTGGGGAACCGTACCGATCATGATACCGGATCCGGATTCGATGAGGCCGAGATCAACTGCGATCGTCACGCACCGCTCACCCATGAGATTGATATTAGATGCATCGCTGAGTGCCCGGCGGACCTCCTCCTCGTCTGCCGGTGTGGAGCCGTAGAACTTATCACTCACACAGACTTCAATCTCTCCGTCTTTCAGGGTCCTGTTCAGGAGCTCCCTGTCGCAGACTGCAACGACATCCCCCGCTCCCGGAGCATGGTGGATTTTTAAAAACATTGTGGAATTATTTTGGATGCGGAGAATAAAAAAGGTGAGCGATGGCTGACGGGGAGTTATTCGATTTCGACACCGTAGATGCGTGACGGCGCCACCGCGTGGATCCGGAATGCATCCTCCTCCGTTATCGCGCCCTCCGAGAGCAGGCGCCGGGTAAACCGCGGCACTGATTTCGGGCCGATCACGGCACCGGGGCGGCTGTTTTCATCCATATAATCGCTTTCCATGGTAAAGAGACGGCCCGAGGCGGCCAGCGCCGGGATCGCCTCGTCCTTTGCGATTATAGACGGTGTGAGCGGAGTGTCGGGTGTGGCGAAGTGCTTTACCACCTTAAAGACGGGCATTCCGGCAGCGTCCGCCATTGCCACGACATCGGTGCACGGTCCGCTTTCGGCATGGATCTGGAGTGCACACCCGAGCGAGGCGCTTAACCGGAGCGCGTGGGACAGCACGATATTCGACGCCTCCATGACCTCCCCGTCGACCGGGTAGTGGGGCCGCCCGCTTTTCAATGCGACCGCCTTCCCGTCCGCCACGTAACGAGCGGCAAGATCGAGCCCTTCCATCATAATCGCGGGGGCACGCTCAGCCCCGACACGTCCGGCAAGGCGGGTGATCTCCGCCGGGTGGATCCCGAGAACAGGATAGGCGCACAGCCCGATTTCCCGGATTCTCCCCGCCATGGCGATCGTTGCGTCGAATGCCCGCCGGTAGTCTTCTCCCTCGTCAGGTTCGATGCCGTACGACCACGAGGGCTTGGTGACAAGAAAGAGATGCGTTCCGCCCGCACGCATGAAATCCTTTGCCGCCTCGATCCCGCGGCCGTTGACCGGATCGATGTGGATGTGATCGTCGGTGATGGGTATATCAGGGTTCTTCATGGCACTCGACGATCTTCATCAGCGGGTAATCCCCGTCAAGCCTCAGCTGCGCCCGGCAGACTGCGCTTCTCACCCGGGTGACAATCTCCACGTCAAACATCTTCCCTGCGAGTTCGCTGTACCCGAAGGCATTCGGCACCATCAGGGACGTGTCGATGCGCACCCGTACGGATTCCACGCACGGCTGCAGTGCGACTGCCTGCTCGATAGCAGTCGCGACGGAGGGTGCTGTTGCGGGAGAGACCGGGGTTCCCACGAACTGGTGGTAGAGCGCACCGAGTTTGATGCCCGCTTCAAAAGCGGCTTCTGTCGCGTCCGACATGGGAATATATTGGAAGGGAGGAGAAATGAAAGCAGCGGTATTTTCATCCCGGCAATTTTAGAGCAGGCGCAGAACTCCCTTTCGTGGCTCGAGTGCCTCTCCGCCCCTTTTCAGATCCTCGATTCGCCGTTCGATATCGTCCTGGTTATACCCCTGCGCGAGAAGCGTCTCCTTGACCTGATCGCGCTGGGCAATCCCCGTCTCGTCGGCCGTGCTGCGGATGACCTCTTTGATGGACCGAAGGAGATCCTTTCTCTGTTTCGGAATTCCCGTCACCAGTTTATCGATATCGAAGGTTCCCGTCTGCGCATCGTAGGCGACCTGTCTCAGGCAGGTGTCGACGATACGGATCACCCGCTCGGAATCCGAGACATCGATCTCGGGGGAGAGACGGACGCGGGCGCTTGCCTCGGCGAGCCGGATCAGAGCCTCGAGCTGCCGCGCCGTGACGGGAACCGGTTTGTTCGCATCCGCGAGGCTGCGGAGGTTCAGGTAGTATTCGATCAGTTTCTCCTTCGCTTCGGGTTTTAAGAGGGGGAAGCAGTTCCGTTTTGAGTAGGCGATATATTTCCTAAACGTCGCGGGATCGATATCGGGCGTCACCGGTTCGAGCTCTTTTTTGATGTATTCATCGTCCACGCCCTCGATGGGTGTCTTCCGGTGATGCTCGATGAGTTCGCCCACGCCATGCGACTTGAGGATGTGGTCGGCAATCGCCCGGTCAAGCTGCGGGTTCGGTTTGTCGGTGAGGATGAATATCAGGTCAAACCGGGACAGGAGCGACGGTGGCATGTTGATCTGGTCGGCAATCGGCGCAAACTCGTCAAACCGTCCCATCTTCGGGTTTGCCGCCCCGAGCAGTGCGCACCGGGAGCGGAGCGTGGCCGTGATCCCCGCCTTCGCTACGGAAATGGTCTGCTGTTCCATCGCCTCATGCAGTGCGCTCCGGTCTTCTTTCGCCATCTTGTCCATTTCATCGATCGCGGCGATTCCCATGTCCGCGAGTACGAGGGCACCGGCCTCGAGTGTCCACCGGCCGTCCCCGAATTCGTCCTTGACGGCGGTCGCCGTCAGCCCGGCGGAGGTGGAAGACTTTCCGCTCGTGTAGATCCCGCGCGGCGAGAGTTTGACCACATACCTGAGCATCTGGCTCTTTGCAATCCCGGGATCACCCACGAGCAGCATGTGGATGTCCCCCCGGAGGTGGCTGCCGTCGGGCATCTCCTTTGCTATCCCCCCGAACAGGATGAGCGATATCGCTTCCTTGACCTCTTCGTTGCCGAATATCGTGGGGGCGATCGAGTGTGATATTTTGTAGTACAGGTCGGGATCGCGGGCGAGTTCGAGAATTACTTCCTCGTCGGCCTCGTCGATCTCCACCTCCTCGAACTCCTTCTCCGAGACTTCGATGGAATTGCACTCGAGGTAGATGTCAAACAGCGTCGATTTCGTGCCCTGTGACACCCGCTGGATGGACCGGAGGATGCCGTTTAAAATGACCCGGTCACCCGGTGCGACCATGCCGGTGAGGTCGTCGGTCACGTCCACATCGAGCGTCTGCGGCTGTTCCCCGCCGCGAAGTCCTTCGGGCGTCTCCTGAATCCGTATCTTTTCAGAATCGACAAATGTGGAGAGGTTCGGGACCAGCTCCATCTTGGTCTGCCGCTCGCACTGCGTGCAGGGCCGGTAGGGGTCCTGGAAGCGCCCGTAGTACTGCTTATAGGGCGCCGTCGTCTTGCCGCACTGGAGGCACCGGAAGACGGCGCTTGTCAGGCGCGGGCGGACTTCGGTGGTCTTCCTGATGATTCCCTCCGCCGAGATGAAGGTGTTCATGTGGTGTGACCTGATATCCCGCACGGCAACTTTTTTGGGAAGATTGATGAACCGGATGTTCACCCTTTCGGCCTTCTCCTCGTCGTCCTTGGTGAAGATCAGGTTGTACTGCTTGATTGCGTCCTTGACATCGCCGATGACCTTCCCGGGCGTCTTGAGCAGTTCGTCGGCAAGTTCGAGGCCTTTTTTGCCCCACTTCTCCAGTGTCCGGTAATCGATGGTCAGGGATCGTTTATGAGGATACTCGCGGGTGATTTCACCGAATTCCTTCCGGTAATGCTTTTTCAGGAATTTTTGCCAGTCGGCCGCCCGATCTGTTATCTGTGCCCCTCCGGTATCGTCATCCACGCCTGTTTACCCCCCGGGCGGTAGTGCCCCGTGCATTCGTGCAGAGAGTACGCACCGTGCGAGCAGTGCCTCCATCTGGATATCGCTCGTCGCCCCTTCGGACAGCCGGAAGTCGGCCTCCCCGAGGTGGCTGATCAGCTCGACTTTCAGCAACCGGTCGATGGGGGCGGCCACCAGTGCGCGGTAGCACTGGGTGAGCAGCTCGTTGGGTGCGATGCCGCGACCGGTGAGCAGTTCGTGGAGCACTCCCTCCGCCCGTTCGAAGTCCCCTGCGAGGACAACGTCAATCAGCGCCGCGATCTCGTCGGGGCGTGCGTTGGAGGTGATCGCGTAGACCATCTCCCCGGAGATGTCGTCGGAGAGGAGCGCCGCACCCTGAAGGGCGTTGATAGCTTTCCGCATATCACCCTGGGCGATGTAGACCATCGCGTCGATCGCATCGGGACTGACGGAGATCTTCTCCGCAGACGCGATGCGGCGGATCTCCTCGGCGATTGCCTCGGGATCGAGTGGTCTGAACCGGTAGATGGCGCAGCGGCTCTGGATGGGATCGATGATCTTCGACGAATAGTTACAGGAGAGGATGAACCGGCAGTTCTGGGCATAATTCTCCATCGTCCGCCGGAGTGCTGCCTGGGCGTCCGGTGTCAGGGCGTCTGCCTCGTCGAGGAACAGGATTTTAAACGAAGCGCCGCCGAGCGCGGTGGTCCGGGCAAACTGCTTGATCTGGTTCCTGACCACATCGATGCCCCGTTCGTCCGATGCGTTGAGTTCGCGGAAATTCATCTGCCATGTGTCCCCGTAAAATTCCCGCGCGAGTGCGACTGCCGCCGTTGTTTTCCCGATACCCGCCGATCCGGTGAAGAGAAGGTGCGGAAGGGTCTTGGTCTGCAGGTACGACTGCAGCCGCGAGACGATATCCTTCTGACCCACCATGTCCGAAAGTGTCCGGGGCCGGTATTTTTCTATCCAGATGGTAGTGCTCTCCTCCATACGTTCCACCAGAAGGTTATTTCCGGGCGGGGCATGACACCGGTGTCGCCCCCGCTCTCCTGCAGCGCAGGGCTGCCGCCGGAACCTGTTATGCATATATGACCCCGCGTATAGATACAAGTTTCAGTAAGGCTCCCCGGCATACATTCAGGGTATAGTGAAGTGCTACCGAATCTTCCGGAGCGCCGTGCACTTCCTCCGGGATGTCCGTTTCGCGTTCGGGGCGCGATCCTGGAGTGAATCGGGGCATAGTCCATGTATCCTGTTCCGGCAGACCGCTTTACCGGTTCAATTATTTTTTAGGGGGAAGAACGCCAACCTGTCCGTATATCGGGATTGACGGGTGAGGGGATGGAAGGAGCAGCACGGATCTTTGCAGGGGAACTGAACCGATCGGCAGGTGTGGCGCGGCACGACGGGGCGGTAGTGCACACGCCCTCCGGGGCATCATGTTTACGCATCTATTTCGTCGGGGTGCTCACGGAAGTGGGTCCGGCGGGCTACGGATTCCTGCGGGCCCGCGTGGCCGATCCCACCGGCACGATCGATATTGCCGCCGGGCGGGACATGCCCCGGGTAATGGAGTCACTTGCCTCGCTCACCCCGCCCGCCTTCATCGCTCTCACCGGCACCTTCCGGATCGATACGCGGATTCCCGAACCGCACATTGTGGTCCGGCCCGAGGTTGTCCGTGTCGCGGACCGGGGCGAACGGGACCAATGGCTGCTCGTAACTGCTGACCACACTTTGCGGCGGCTGGAGGCGCAGCACCCCGCCGACCGGGATGACGGGGTTGCACGTGTTGTGGAGCGGGCGCTCGCGGTCATCCCGGAGGCGCCGGAGAACGAACCACCGGGCGGTGTCAGGGAGGCGGTGATGGATATCCTCGACCGGCATTCAGGGCCGCGGGGCATGGAAATCGCGGATGTTCTCGGGTACGTTCAGGAGCGCGGGTACCCCGAGCCGCATATCCGTGATGCGATCCGCGCTCTGCTGGACGACGACGAATGTTATACACCGGCATCAGGATGGATCAAGCGCCTCTGACACCCATGAATCCCCGTTTCATCGTGCCGGGCCCGGCACTCCTGATCGAACGCTCGATAAAGGTCCTTGTTGTTGCCGACGCGCACTTCGGGGCCGAGTCGGGGCTTGCACGCCGCGGCGTGCACATCGAAAGCTACAGCAGCGCCCGGTTCGAACGGCTGTGCGCGTGCATCGAGGCGACGGAGCCGGACCTGCTCGTGCTGCTCGGCGATGTGAAGCACAGCATTCCGGTGACGACGCGGCAGGAGTATACGGAGCTGCCCGGTATCCTGGATGCCCTCCGGGAACGGGTGCCGCTTCATATTCTCCCCGGCAACCATGATGCGGGAATCGAACGGTTCTGCGAGCCCGGCGAACTGCTCAGGAAGGAGGGCGCGATTATCGACGGCACGGGATACCTCCACGGCCACACCTTCCCCGCGCCCGATCTCCTCGGCCACCTGCTCGTTGCCGGCCACCACCACCCGGTCGTGCACCTCTACGATGAGGTAGGGTGTGCGCTTCGTGCCCACCCGGCGTATCTCCTTGCCGAACTCGACGAGCCGTGCCTGAAGATGAAGGTGCCCGCACCCTTTCCGGGCGCGACCCGGGTGCTGCTCGTACCGGCATTCTTCGAACTTGCGGGGGGGCTTGATGTGCGGGAGATCCCTGCGAGCGGTTTAAGCCCCCTCTCGCGCTGTATCAGGACAGACGATGCGGAAGTATTCCTCCAGGACGGGACGTACATTGACACGCTCGGAGCACTCACGGCACAGGACGATTCTGAAAAGGTTTGATCCCCGTGTGCGGGATGCCATCCTGAGCCGTGGCTTTGCAACGCTTTCCGAGGCGCAGGAGAAGGCGATCCCGCCGATCGCGGACGGGAAGCACGTCCTCCTGATCGCCCCGACCGGGACGGGGAAGACCGAGAGTGCCATGCTCCCGGTATTCGACGCACTGCTCAGGGAGACCGGCCCCGGTTTCAAGGCACTCTATATCACCCCGCTTCGGTCGTTGAACCGCGACATTCTCTCGCGGCTGGAATGGTGGGGAAAAGAGCTCGGCATTTCCGTCGGTGTCCGGCACGGCGATACATCTCCCTCCGTCCGACGCAAACAGTCCCTCTCGCCCCCTGATCTTCTCATCACCACACCGGAAACACTGCAGGCGCTCTTTATGGGCAAACGGCTCAGGGAACATCTCCGGCAGGTAAGGCACGTCATTATCGACGAGATCCACGAACTCGCGGGCAGCAAGCGGGGGGCGCAGCTCGCGGTCGCACTGGAGCGCATCGTGCCGTACGCAGGCGAATTCCAGCGCATCGGGCTCTCCGCTACGGTGGGAAATCCGGGAGAAGTGTGCCGGTTCCTCACCGGTACTCGGCCCTCCGAGCTCGTGCACATCCCGGTCGCACCCCACCTCGATCTCGCGGTCCGTTTTGCCGGTGAGGAGTTCGAGGACCAGGCCCGGTACGTCGAGCGATGCCTCGGCACCCACCCCTCAAACCTCCTCTTTGTCAACACCCGCGTCACTGCCGAGGCGCTCGGGCACCGGCTGTACGGAAGGGGAGACGTTGAAGTCCACCACGGCTCCCTCTCAAAAGACGTGCGCATCGATGCCGAGGAGCGCTTCAAGAGCGGCGGGATCCACACGCTCATCTGCACCTCCTCCATGGAGCTCGGCATCGATATCGGCCACGTGGAGCATGTCTTCCAGTTCGGGTCCCCCCGTGAAGTCTCCCGTCTCGTCCAGCGTGTCGGGCGGGCCGGGCACCGGCTCGATACGGTCTCCCGCGGCACGATTCTTGCCGTCGGGTTCGACGATCTCATCGAATCGCTGGTAATTACACGGCGTGCAGCCGCGAACGAATGCGAGGAGATTACAATAGCGGTCAACGCCGCCGACGTGATGGCGAATCAGGTGGCGGCACTCGCGGTTGAATACGGCGAAATCACCGTCCCCCAAATTCGTGAGATTTTCGAGCGCTCGGCACCCTTCTCCGACTGCGGCACGCTTCTTTCCGAGGTATGCGCCCAGCTGGCGTCGCACCGCCTGATAGGTTTTGACGGCACCATCATCACCCGGTGGGGCAGGAGCCGCGTATACCTCACCTCCCACCTCTCGATGATCCACGACGAAAAGAAGGTCGCGGTTTTCAACATCGTCTCCCGGCGGACTGTCGGCACGCTCGACGAGTCGTTCGTGGCCGGGTGGGTGCATACCGGGGCGGTGTTCATTACCAAGGGGCAGCTCTGGCGGGTGCTGGATATCGAGGAGGGAAAGATATTCGTGGAGCCGACCAAGAAAGCACGCGGGGAACTTCCGTCATGGGAAGGAGAGCAGATCCCCGTTCCGTTCGCCGTCGCCCGCGAAGCCGGCCACATCAGGAGGACCCGTGACCTGACACCGTATCCCGTCGATTCGGCCTCCCGCACCTTTCTCGGGGGTTTCTTCGCCCGCATGGATGCCGAAGGGGCGCCCGTGCCCTCCGACGACCTCATCACGATCGAGCAGGCGGAGGACGGCGTGGTGCTCAATATTTGTGCGGGTCACAAGACGAACGAGGCGATTGCCCGGGTACTGTCCATCCTGCTCTCCGCCCGGTACGGGTCGAGCGTGGGTATGGAGATCGGCGCGTACCGCATCTATCTCCGTCTCCCGTCCGCTGTGGGTGCCCTCGATGTGCTTGAGCTCTTCCGGTCACTCGATCCTGACCATATCGAAGGGATCCTGACGCTCGCACTCAAGCATACGGCCATCTACAAGTGGAAGCTGGTGCAGATAGCGAAAAAATTCGGTGCGATCGATACCGACGCCGAATACCAGACGTTCAGCATGCACCGTCTCTCCGATCTCTTCGACGGCACGGTCGTTGCACGGGAGGCTTACCGCGAACTCTTTTCGGATTATATGGACGTAGCCGGAGCCTCCCGCGTGCTCGCTCTCGTGCAGGAGGGTAAAATCGCGCTTTCAACGGGACGGCTGAGCAGCATCGGCAGGGAAGGGCTGTTCTCCTCACGCGATCAGGTCCCGCCTTCCTCGGTCGATCAGGCGGTGATTGCGACCCTGAAACGCCGGCTTGAGCATGATAAAGTCATCCTTTTCTGCATGCACTGCAGGGACTGGAAGCTCACCTGCGAAGTCGGGAGGGTGCCGGACAAACCGCAGTGCCCGAAATGCGGTGCACGCCTCATCGCCGCCCTCAAGCCCTACGAGGGTGACCTGATCCGGGTGCTGAAGAAGAAGAAGAAAAACGAGGAGGAGCGGGCGCTTGAAGTACGGATGCTCAGGAATGCCAACATCGTGCTTTCGAGCGGAAAGACAGCCGTCACGGCGCTTGCAGCGAGAGGAGTCGGGCCCGATACCGCATCACGCATTATCGGTGCGATGCGGGAGGGGGATGCATTTTACCGCGAAATTCTCAAGGCGGAGAGGAATTACATCCGCACCCACAAGTTCTGGTAGAAAAAAATCCGGGACGTCTCCGTCGCCCGGTTTACATGATATTGGCGAGTTTTTGCTCGAGGAAATCAAGCCCGCGTTTGATGTCCTCCATATTCTTTCCGCCGGTGAGGATGATTTTTCCGGATGAGAAGAGGAGTGCAACGATTTTCGGGTCTTTTATGCGGTATACGAGTCCGGGGAACTGCTCAGGTTCATATTCGATGTTTTCCAGATTGAGGGTGATCACTACTTTGTTGAGATTGATGTAGTTCCCGAGGTCATACGAACAGACAATGTTTGTAATGGCGACCTGTGGTTCGTCGTGTGTGTCGACACCCGCTTCTTTTAAGGACTTTATGATAAGATTGAGGCCGGTGTGCAGATCCTCCCTGTTCCTGATGCCGGTAAGGACCACTTTTCCCGAGGAGAAGATCAGGGATGCGATTTTGGGTGATTCGATGCGATATACCGCACCCGGAAACCGTTTGGTGTTCAGTTCGCAGTTCTCGATTTTTTTGGATACGTCTTCGAGGTCGATTGTATCGGCAATGACTCCTGAGGCGACAATATTTTCGATTTTTAGTGACTCATACCTCTTGTCATCCATTAATTATCCATTCTGTCTGTCACGCGATAATATTAACTGCTTTTTTAAAAAGCGTATAAAACCCTTTAAACATTTCAAAGCCCATTTTTATACGGGAATTGCATGCCAAAACGCAAGCACAACATGGTGGACTACGAGAAAACCTGCAGGGAGTTCTCGATCGAGGTGCCCGAGCACTTTAATTTCGGGTTCGATGTCATCGATGCGTGGGCGGAAAAGGACCGCAACAAACTGGCGATGATCTGGGTGAATCAGGACGGGAAGGAGAAGAAATATTCGTTCCGTGACCTGAAGAACCTCTCAAACCAGGCCGCGAATATTCTCCTCAAATACGGGATCCAGAAGGGAGACCGCGTCATGCTGATGCTCCCCCGGATCCCCGAGTGGTGGATTTTTGTCATAGCCCTCATCAAGCTGGGAGCGGTGGTGTGCCCGGTGCCGACGATGCTCACCCCGAAGGATATCGAATACCGGGTCAATGCCGGTAAATTCAGGATGATTATCACCAATCTTGACAATGCCGACAAGGTCGAGGAAGTCTGCGATGCCTGCCCGTCACTGACCTCGAGGTTTCTTGCAGACGGCGAACTGCCCGGCTGGGCAAGCTTTCCCTTTGAACTCCTCTATCCGGCTCCTGTTTCGCGCCGGTCCGTGAGCATGCCCGTCGGCAGGACGACCCGGTCGACCGACCCGATGCTGATCTACTTCACCTCCGGCACCACCGGGCAGGCAAAGATGGTGCTCCACAACAACAGCTATCCTCTCGGTCATACCGTCACGGCTGAACTCTGGCAGGATGTCACGGAAAACGACCTGCACTTTACCTTCTCGGACACGGGGTGGGCCAAATGCGCGTGGGGCAAGATCTTCGGCCAGTGGATTGCCGGTGCCTGCCTCCTTGTGTACGATATCTGGGGGAAGTTCAAGGCAACCGAGATCCTGCCTTTGATCGAGAAATACGAGGTCAGCACGTTCTGCTGCCCTCCGACGGTGTACCGGATGCTGATCCTTGCGGATCTGGATAAGTTCGACCTTCGTGACCTCCGGCACTGCTGCAGTGCGGGGGAGCCCTTAAACCCCGAGGTGATCCGTGTCTGGCAGGAAGGTACCGGGCTGTGCATCTACGAGGGGTACGGCCAGACGGAGACCGCCTGCTGCATCGCGACGTTCCCGTGCATGAAGGACAAGCCCGGTTCGATGGGCAAACCCTCGCCGGGCTGGCATATTGAACTGCACGATGACGACGGCAGGCCCGTGGGTGTCCGTGAGGAGGGCCGCATCGCGGTGAGCCTCAACCCCCGCCCGGTCGGTCTGTTTGTCGAGTACCTTGACAACCCGGAGGCGAACGCCGAGGCGTTCCGGAACGGTTTCTACTATACCGGTGACAAGGCGTACAGGGACGAGGACGGGTATTACTGGTTCGTCGGCCGTGATGATGACGTGATCAAGAGCTCGGGGTACAGGATCGGACCGTTCGAGGTGGAGAGTGCGCTCCTCGAGCACCCGTCGGTGCAGGAATCCGCGGTCGTCGGGTCGCCCGACCTGATCCGCGGCATGATCGTCAAGGCGTTTGTGGTTCTCAATCCGGGATTCGAACCCTCCGAGAAGCTTGTGAAAGAGCTCCAGAACTATGTGCGCCACACCACCGCCCCCTACAAGTACCCGCGGGCGATCGAGTTCGTCCCGGAACTGCCAAAGACCCTTTCCGGCAAGATTATGCGGAATGTGCTCCGTGAGCGCGAAATCTCCCGCCGTGCCGGCAAAGAATAACCCCTTCTTTTCCACTGCACCAAGTAACGCCTGAACAGGGGTTCGGTGCCATCAGTGTGGTGCTCTTCCAATCCGCAACATTGATATGGTGCACCATTTAATCTGTTTTATATGGTGCGCTACTCCGTCACAATGAATGACGAACTGACAGAAAGAATTGACAGGGAAGCTAAAAATCGTAAAGTATCCCGTTCTGACTTCATAACTGAGGCATGCACCGCCCGGCTCGGTGGCGGCGATGACACCCCCGGCGTTTCACGCCACGGCATCCTCCCCTTCGTCTCTCCCCACCGGGAGCCGGGGGGCAATATCGGCGATTACGAGACCACATACCGGGATTTTACAATCGATGTGCCAGAGTTCTTCAATTTCGGGTTCGATGTGATCGATGCGTGGGCGAAAAAAGACAGGAACAAGCTTGCCATGATCTGGACGAACCAGCAGGGCGGGGAGAAGAAGTACACGTTCCGCGAACTCTCCCGGCTTTCGAACCAGATTGTCAATATGCTCATCAAATACCGGATCACGAAGGGGGACCGCGTGCTGATCATGCTGCCCCGCGTGCCGGAGTGGTGGACGTGCACGATCGCACTGATCAAGATGGGCGCCGTCTACTGCCCGGCACCGACGATGCTCACCCCGAAGGATCTCAAGTACCGCATCAACGCCGCGGAGATCAAAATGGTGATAACAGACCAGGAAAACGCCCCCAAGGTGGACGAGATCTTCGATGAGTGCCCCTCGCTTGAGAGCAGGATGATCGTGGACGGCGAGAGGAAAGGGTGGATCAATTATGTCACGGAACTCTCATGGCCCGCCCCGGTCTCCAGCAAGATCATCAACCTGCAGGGCATGAAGAAGACCCGCTCCACCGATCCGCTCGTGATCTTCTTCACCTCCGGCACGACCGGCGAAGCAAAGATGGTCCTCCACGACCACAGCTACCCGCTCGGGCATATCGTGACCGCACGGTTCTGGCACGACGTGCGGGACAACGACCTGCACTTCACGCTCTCCGACACCGGGTGGGCAAAGAGTGCGTGGGGCAAGTTCTACGGCCAGTGGATCGAGGGTGCGTGTGTTTTTGTCTACGATATCAGGCGCAAGTTCAACGCGACCGAGATCCTGCCGATGATGGAGAAGTACGGGGTCACCACGTTCTGCTGCCCGCCCACCATCTACCGGATGCTGATCCTCGCCGATCTCGACAAATTCGACTTCACCGAACTCCGCCACTCCGTGAGTGCGGGCGAACCGATCAACCCGGAGGTAATACGGGCGTGGAAAGATGCGACGGGCCTCACGATCTACGAGGGATACGGCCAGACCGAGACGGTGCTCTGCGTGGGCACCTTCCCCGGCATGGAGCCGAAGTACGGGTCGATGGGGAAACCCACGCCCGGGTGGGACATCAGGCTGCTCGACGAGCACGGCAATCCCGTGGCCGACAAAGAGGAGGGGCTCATCGCAATCAATACCAATCCCCGGCCCGTCGGCCTCTTCCGGGAATATTTCAACAACGAGGAGGAGAACCGCCACGTCTTTTCCGGCGACTGGTACTACACCGGCGACAAGGCGTACCGCGACGAGGACGGGTACCTCTGGTTCATCGGCCGTGACGACGACGTGATCAAGGCGTCCGGATACCGCATCGGGCCCTTCGAGGTGGAGAGCGCCCTCATCGAGCACGAGGCGGTGCAGGAGGCGGCGGTCGTCGGGTCGCCGGACGTCATCCGCGGCCTGATCGTGAAGGCGTTCGTGGTGCTCGCACCGGGCCATTCGCCCTCCGAATCGCTTGTAAAAGAGCTCCAGAAGCACGTCAAGCAGGTCACGGCCCCGTACAAGTACCCGCGGGCCATCGAGTTCGTCGAATCTCTCCCGAAGACCATCTCCGGCAAAATCCGGCGGAACGAACTCCGGGAGCTCGAAATGAAGCGGAGCACGAACGGTGTGTGCGAAACGGAAACGCCGGCCCACCACCCCCCGATGGAAAAAACCGGCCGCAGATAGGCGGGCCCCGGCCCCCGAACAACTATCTTTATTTTGTTTGAGCGAATATACTAGAAAGCGCGAGGGTTGCCGAGCCAGGTCAAAGGCGATAGGTTCAGGGCCTATTCTCGTAGGAGTTCGCCGGTTCGAATCCGGTCCCTCGCATCCGGTTTTGGGGTTATAGTTATCTTGTAAAATGGAAACCCGCAGATGTGATATCAGAATCTAATTAAAACACTACATTAAGGGAAAATTAAGCTATATTGCCATATCGGTTAACATCATACGAATATTTCTATCCGTAATTCGAGCCATTTGTTCAGCTTTCTTTATTGATTGTTTTTCAATTTTATGCTGATAGATTATCGTGTTCAGCATATTGGTAGTTCTAAAGGTCACAATTTCACAAGAATCATTTGGGATATACCCATATGATTGCTCACCTACATTAGGTTCATGAGTTAATCTAGATTTATACGGTTTACCATAACGATTTTTGTTCTTCCAAAAATCGAATATTGCGTCTTTTCGTGTAGGATAATAATAAAGTTTAGACCAAAATTCTTCCTCAGTAATGATATTTTTAAAATGAACCTGATAATCCCAAAATTCCTGTGGTGAGGATTTTTTGTTTAGGACTTCCCATCCATCTTCTTGAAGATTAGCTAATAATATTTGAACTTCTTTAAAATGGTCCTTTTTAATTTGTCTTTGAATTACCCGTGTTTTTCTAGGGCTCAGTTTCATTTTAATAATTATTTCATCAATAACTTGGGATAAATCATCTTCTGAAGTCATTTGTGAAGCTTGTAGGTCTTCAAAATATTTTGGTAATTGACCTTTAGATATTTTCTTCTGTATATAATTTTTATCAATACCATACCAGATAGGGAGGATGTTCTTTATATTTTTATTAAGAAAATATTCTAATTCAACTTCTTTAAGTGAATCCTTATATTTATTAAAAAAATTTTTACTTAGTAGAATTATTCCGAATTTTGAATATTTTAAGCCGAACTTTATTGTTTCTTTGAAATCATTACCAGAAAGTATATTCCATGAATCATACCAAACATGATATTCTTTTAATAACGCTTCAGCAATATGATTAGCTATATTCTTATCATTACTAGAATGTGAAATGAATATATCCCAATACATTTATATCTAATATTTTTGTTATCAATTAAATAGTCATTGATATAATTTTATTGAGATTCTTGATAAATTTCCCTCTGTTCTTTTAAAATATTCTTTTTCTCCCGTATCTTCTTCTTCCACTTCGACAACGTTCCCCGGCTCATCCCCATCGCTTCGACCTCCGAAGAAGTCATTTTAAGAATCCTCTCCCGTTCAGCTTGTGGATCAACAAACACCTGCGGCCGCTTTACATCAGCCGCCTGCTCATTGATATTGTTCGCTTCCTTCCCGATGTAAACCACACCGTCAACGATGACGTCAACACGCTGTAAAAATCCCTTTTCTTCCTCAAATTTGTAATATGGACATAGTTTTATGCAATAGTAGTCATTTCAATAAGAACGAAAAGATTGTAACTGTCAAAAAATTTTCAAAATACTCCATAAATTATATTATGATGTAAATTTTATGATTCTCTCATGGCTCTTAATTCAGATCAAATATTTTATTTTCGACAAAATTTATTTAGAGAACTCCGGAACGAACTTGGACATCTTAAAACGTGCCAAACAGCTCTTGTTGTGCTCAGTATCACTGGTTCCGGTGTATATTTAGGCTTGATAAGTACAATTGGACTTTCTTATTTACTCCCTTATTTACTACTTATTCCCCTATTGATTCTCCTCCCATTATGGATTATATTTTACGATAAGGCGAGGACGATTGCTCGAATTATTGGCTTCCTCCGTGTTCAAGAAACACTTGCAAAGGAAAATAGTGAAATAGGATTAATTGGATGGGAATCGGCAATGAAAGAATATTGGACAGTACGGGATAAATATGATGAATTACATTATGATGACGTTTTTGAAAGTGCAAAAAAACTTCAGAAAGATAATGATCAACAAAGCAAGATTCGAGAGAGTATAATAAACTCTACATATTGGAGCACCGTTTATGCCCTGTTTTTTTTCTTTAGCATTATTTGTTTAGGAATGAGTTTTTACCTCCTAAAACTTGATGAAACAATTAAATTAATATTATTTTTTTGGTTTCTTTTTACCTGGATTATTAATTTTATTGGAGTAAAATGTAAACCAATTCATAAATATTTCAATAAGAGGATTTATTATTTTAAGAATGGGACAAATGATTATCCTCACTATATCCATCAGCATAGAAGATTTTACACAATTCTTTGGAACGTTTGGATACTTACTATAATTTGTGATTGTGTCGCAATTCTTTATATCATTAATTCTAATCAAAATTTAATAAACCAAATACCAAATGTATACCACATAGTTTTTAGGAATCCCGATCTTGTGGTCCCTTTTTCATCCGATATCATCTCTATTGTAATTTTTATGATATTTGGATCTGTATTTATTTCAACCTCGATGATTGTATTTTGGATGTTATCTGGTCTAATTAAGGGTTTTGATGGAAGATATTCCTATAACTCTTTTCAACTAAGATGGGAGATTGCATTGCTAGGAAAACCTTTTGTTTATTCAAAATATGTTAAAAAACCGAGCCTTTTACTGGCTAAAAGTGATATTTTGGGTGGTTATAAAAATACTGTCCTTTATAAAACCGTGAGAAATACCTATTTTAAATCGTGTTTCGCTGGCTGGATGCCTGGAAATGAGAAAATTAAAATTTTAGAAAAAGATGAGGCGATCCTATTATATAATTGCATGGAAGAAAAATTGGTTGAGTATAAGGAGGCGTTTCCAGATGATTTGTAAATACATTTCAGTCCTGAGAAAACCCATCCGAAGCCAAGATTACAAATCGACCGCAAGTTCTAAGGTACGAGAACTCGTAGATGATTTCACGGTTGCATTTTTTTCGAGATAACTAAACCTCATATGAATTTCGTTATTAATTTTCTCTCCCTTATTTTTCGCCGCTATGCGCATGATGATGCGAAAAAATTAGATAATTACACGGAAATAGGAGAAACTATGCCAAAGCATGTCGGAATCGTTGCCTGCAGTGCCGAAGGCGCGGCACTGTGTTACCGCACGCTGTGCGGTGAAGTCCCGGCCCTGATGGGAGAGTATATGCATCCCGAAGTGTCCCTGCACACCCACCCTTTGGGTGACTATATGGAGCCTATTCTCTCCGGCAACCGCGAGGCCGTCGCCGGACTTATGCTTTCGTCGGCCCTCAAACTCGCATCAATCGGGGCCCACATCCTCATCTGTCCCGACAACACGATTCATGACGCGTTCGACATTGTCGCGTCACAGTCGCCCGCTCCGTGGATCCATATCGCACGGGCCGTCGGCGAGGAGGCGAAAAGCCGCGGATATAAAAAACTGGGGATTACGGGAACGAAGTACCTGATGACCGGCCCGGTGTATCCGGGGATACTGGAGAAGCTCGGGATTTCCTCTGAGATACCGGATGCTGGGGACCGGGAAAGGATCAACACCATCATCTTTGAGGAGCTGGTGAACGGGATTTTCCGGGAAGAATCGCGGGTGTACCTGAACACGGTGATCCAAAAGCTGAAAGACCGGGGCTGCGATGCGGTCGTCCTCGGCTGCACCGAGATTCCCCTCCTGGTCGACCCTGATGACTGTCCGCTTCCGGTGCTTGACTCAACCCGGCTGCTCGCACGGGCCGCGTTGAAGGAAGCTCTGAAGGAATAGGAGACCTGTTTGGATTTCTATTCCCTTATCTTAACACAATGCAACGGCTGGTCCGGGTCTGGGTTGATATGTGAACCGACTGTTGCACTCGCGTAAGGTGAGAGGGGGCTAGCCCCCCGGCCTACGATGACGGGCACTCGAATGGAGACGGGGCGCCGTCCTTGGAAAATTCCAGTATCTCAAGCGGGTTGGTTTTTATTAAACAGTTATATTCGCCATAGCTTGTCCGGCAGGGGGATTCCCCCGGAAGGCCGCACCCGAGGTTGGAAAAGCATCGGTACACGCTGACTCCGCCCGGAGCCAGATCATTACCCGACGAACTGTATCCATCGGGAATTTTTATGCAGTAATCACTGAATTTTGTTTTCTGTGCGATATTCTGGTAGCAGGTTGCCGAGTCGTAGGCCCCTGGCTTCCCGTACCACGGCATTTGTTCCATCACTCCGCAGTAATACGAATTCTTCTCCGCAAGGAAAATGTAGCATTTGCTTGCCGGCCCGGCCTGTTCAATTTCGTCGCAGTATTTGATATTATTGGACTCTACGGCAAGTTTCTGGTAGCAGTGATCCCGGTCACCTGCGGGCAAATTCGCACATACCACATCTCCTGCCGATTCGACCGAATCGAGACATCCTGCAGTCCAGAAAGTACTTATCAGAACAATGGCGAAGCAAAAATAAAGGGCTCGTTCTCTGTATTTCATCACCGATCAATGAAATGAGATGTCTCAGATCATATGAATATATCGAAGATTTGTGTATCCTGGGTTATGTCGGAGACAGCAGCGCTGTTCCGGGCTTTGCAGGCCTTGTCATCGGGGCGATGGTCGACGGATTGATCACGACCCCCGGCACGTCGCAGGGCATCGGTGAATACCCTCCGCTTTCTCACGCCATTCTCTGAAGCGTGCTGTGAGCCCGGCCGTACGCTGCGTAGAGCACGAGCCCGAGCACAAGCCAGACGACGAACCGCAGGTGGGTGATTGTGGGCAGGGCCGAGATAAGATACGCACAGGAGAGCATGCAGAGGACCGGCAGGAACGGCACGAACGGCACCCGGAACGGGCGGGTGATGCCGGGCTGGGTGCGCCTGAGGACGATGATGCCCGCGGAGACGATGATGAACGCCGCAAGTGTGCCGATAGTGACGAGTTCGGCAACTGCTTCGAGGGGAAGGAGGCCCGCAATGACGGCGGTGACGGCGCCCACAAGCAGGGTCGCTGTTGCCGGTGTCCTGAACACCGGGTGGAGGGTTGAGAAAAAGCCGGGCAGGAGACCGTCGCGGGCCATCGCAAAGAAGATGCGTGTCTGGCCGAAGAGGAGCACGAGAAGCACCGAGGTGATGCCGCAGATCGCCCCCGCGGCAACGACGGCCGATCCCCACGTGTAGCCGATCGACTCGAGGGCAAATGCGACGGGGGCGTCGGTGTTTTTAAACGCGAGCAAGGAGACGACACCGGTCAGCACGGCGGAGACCGCTATATACAGCACCGTACTCACGGCGAGCGATCCCACAATGCCGACGGGGAGGTCCGACTGCGGGCGGCGCACCTCCTCCGCGGCGGTCGACACTGCGTCGAACCCGATGTAGGCGAAAAATACGATTGCCGCTCCCGTGAGGACCCCGTGCCAGCCGTACGGCATAAAGGGATGCCAGTTTGCGGGATTGATATGGGTAATCCCGAGAATGAGGAAGAGGACGATCACGGCGAGTTTGATGGTCACGATGACCATGTTGAACCGGACGCTCTCCTTAACCCCGCGGATAAGGAGCGCAGTAATCCCGGCAATAATCAGGACCGCAGGCAGGGTGATCATCCCGCCCGGCACACCCGGCGGGTGGATGAAGGCGGCAGGCAGAATGATGCCCGCCTCGTGGATGATGTCCACGACGTACCCCGACCAGCCGATGGCGACGGCGGCGATTGCGACCGAATATTCGAGGATCAGGTCCCACCCGATAATCCATGCCCATATCTCCCCGAGCGCCGCGTACCCGTACCTAGAGGCGCTCCCCGCAACCGGCACCATGGCGGCGAACTCGGCGTAGCAGAGTGCGGCAACGGTGCAGACGGCGCCTGCAATGACGAACGAAATCAGCAGTGCAGGCCCCGAGTAGTATGCCGCCGCCACTCCGGTGATGACAAAGATGCCCGTGCCGACAATCGCCCCGATCCCGAGCAGGATGAGATCGACGGGGCCCAGCACTTTTGAAAGCCCGCCTTCATGGGAGACGGAATCGAGCAGTTCTTTGACAGGCTTTTTTCTGAAAATCGGGGATTTCCAGATGGCTGCGAGGCGCATACCCGTTCATCTGCGGTATGGTTGTATAGATTTCGGATCCGCCGCCCCTTCGCGGCGCGGTTCCCCGGAAATCTCAGGGGGAACTGATGCGGGCAAAAGGCGGGGCCACGCCAATCCCCCTCTTCACATGTTGGGAAAATACTATATCCCCCGGCGCACAAGCGGGAGATCGTGAGGGCCAATGGAGAAAAATAAGATAATCCTGATCGGAGGGGCCTTTGTTGTCATTATCGCCATCGCCGCTGTTCTCGCCGGTGTGGGGGATTTTTCGCGGAACACCGGCTCCGGATCGGTACAGAACGGCGGGCAGGAACCGGGCGGTGTGCTACCCGGAGGACTGAACGGAGGCCCCGGAGCAGGGGCAATGCCTGCGCTCCTGCCCCGGGAGGATCCCTCCCCGCTGAGTGAGCAGGAAATTGAGGACATCCTCTTCATACGGGAGGAAGAGCAGCTGGCGCACGATCTCTACACCCGCTGGGCCGGCAGGTATACGCTGCCCATCTTCGCAAATATCGCGGATTCGGAAACGATGCACATCTATGAAGTGCAGCTGCTCGTTGACCGGTACGGGCTGCCTTCGGACCGGATCGGGAACTCTGCGACCGGGTATACGAGTCCCGTGATCCAGTCGTTGTATGACGAATACGGGCCGCAGGGCGATTTATCGCTCTCCGATGCGCTCGAACTCGGGCTTGCCGTTGAGGAACGCGACATCGCCGATCTCGACATGGCGATTGCCAATACCACGCGGACCGATGTCCTGCAGGTCTGGTACACCCTCCGGCAGGGATCCGAGGCCCACAAGAGTGCATTCCTGCGGGCGCTCGGCAGGTAAACCGCCCGTTCCCTTTTTCATCCCTCTTCCTCCTTCGGCAGCATTGCCGGTCAGAACGAGGTCCGTTAAGATGCTTACTCGTGCCGGACGGTTATCGGGATCGGGGGCATCGAAAGCAGCGCTATCCCGGCAGTGCGAACCTTCCGGCACCGGAATGGTCCGGTATCCGGAAAAACAGGGAATAATTTTTCAGGCCTCGTAGGCGATCAGGATCGATCCGGTATCCTTTTCCAGGGACTGGATCTTCGAGAGAGCCTGGGAGTCGAGTTTCTTGTACGGAGGAACCCTGTCGTAGGCGACAAGAATTACTCCCAGTTTCTCCTCAAGTTTCTTAATCTCCTCGAGCTGGCCCCCGGAGGGATGAGCAGGATGTGGACATTCCATAACAAAACACCGGTACGGTATTCTATCTTTTAATATATATATTATAACACAAATAAAACTTTCATAGATTAATTTTACTTGCATTTATCGGGGGGAAGGGGGTGACGGTCAGGAATGCGGGGAGAGAGAGGTCGAGCGCATGTGGCCGTGTAGGGCCGCACCCGCACCTCAGAACCGGTCACCCTCAATCCGGTATACATACCAGTCCTGCCGTGTCCCGCCGCACCGCTCGTAGAACCGGATGGCCGGCTCGTTCCACGTGAGCACCATCCAGTCGAGCCTGCCACACCCGCGGTCTGCAGCCTCCCGGCGGCAGAAATCGAACATCGCCCTCCCGATGCCCGTCTTCCGGTGGGCTTCGAGCACGAAGATATCCTCGAGAAAGAGTGTCGGGCGGGCGAGGAAGGTCGAGTAGGTGAGATAGAACGTGACATACCCGACCGCGATTCCGTCGAGGTACCCGAGGTACGCCTCGTAGCGTGGCCGGGCGGAAAGACCGTCGGCTCTCAGCCGCTTCTTTGCCTCGTCGTCGGGCGGGGCGAGGTGCTCGTATTCAGCCAGCTTATCGATGAGGTGCAGGAATTCGGGGAAGCTGGCAGGGTCCACTTTTTCGATGGTGATGAAAGGCATGCGGCGATCCTTTACCGGTGGGGTGCGGAGCGTAAAAGGAGTGGTGGTCACTTCCCTGATACATAAAAAATCAGCGGCGGGGAAATCCGATACTGCTGAGCATGGCGCGGATTTCGTCAAGCACCGCCGGGTCCTCGATGGTCGCCGGGACAGAGAAAGACTCGCCGTCGGCAATCTTTTTTATTGTGCCCCTGAGGATTTTGCCGGACCGCGTTTTGGGAAGCCTTCGGACAATGCCCACAACCTTGAAGGACGCAATCGGCCCGATTGTATCCCGCACGCTCTGGATCAGCTCGGCCCGTATCTCCTCCGTGTCGCGCCCGGCGCCGGCTTTCAGGACGACGAGGCCGATCGGGATTTCTCCTTTGACCGGGTCCGCCACCCCTGCCACGGCGCATTCGGCCACATCGGGGTGGGAAGCGATCACCTCCTCCATCGCCCCGGTCGAGAGGCGATGGCCTGCGGTATTGATGATATCGTCCGTCCGGCTCATGATCCACAGGTATCCGTCTTCATCGATATACCCGGCATCGCCGGTATGGTAGTAGCCGGGGTATTCCGAGAGGTACGTCCGCGTATAGTCGCCGTGGTTGTTCCAGAGCGTAGTCAGGCATCCCGGGGGCAGCGGCAGCCTGATAGCGACGTTTCCGGAAGTCATCGGGGGTACCTGCCGACCGTGTTCGTCCAGCACGTGGACGACGTATCCCGGCACCGGCTTCGTGCAGGATCCCGGCTTTACCGGCAGCATTCCGAGGCCGACCGCATTCGCCCCGATCGCCCATCCCGTTTCGGTCTGCCACCAGTGGTCAATGACCGGGACGTGAAGGAGATCGGTCGCCCACCTGAGCGTGTCGGGATCACACCGCTCTCCCGCGAGAAAGAGCGTCCGGAATCCGGAGAGGTCATATTTCCTGAAGTAATCGCCTTTCGGATCTTCCCGCTTGATGGCCCTGAATGCGGTGGGTGCCGTAAAGAGAGCGGATACGCCGTGCTCTTCGATCACCCTCCAGAATGCGCCGGGATCGGGAGTTCCCACCGATTTTCCCTCGTATAGGACGGTCGTGCACCCTGATGCCAGCGGCGCGTAGACGATATACGAATGCCCGACCACCCACCCGACATCGGATGCAGCCCAGAAGACCTCTCCGGGATTGATATCGTAGATATTCTTCATGCTCCAATTCAGGGCGACAAGATGGCCCCCGTTGTCACGGAGGATGCCCTTCGGAATCCCGGTCGTTCCCGAGGTGTAGAGAATGTAGAGCGGGTCCGTTGCGGCTACCGGCACGCACGAAACCGGCCGGGCATGCCGGAACATCTCCCAGTCGAGGTCCCTCCCGTCGACCATGGATGCGGCTTGCTCGGGCCGCTGGAAAATCACGCAGTGTTCCGGCTTGTGCTCCGACATCGCGATCGCGGAATCGAGGAGCGGCTTGTATGATATGATCCTGTTGATCTCGATTCCGCAGGATGCCGAGAGCACGACTTTCGGCCGTGCATCGGTGATCCGCGCCGCGAGCTCCCGTGCGGCAAAGCCCCCGAACACGACCGAATGGATAGCCCCTATTCGTGCGCAGGCGAGCATCGCCACAACCGTTTCGGGAACCATCGGCATGTAAATGACGACACGATCCCCGTACCCGACCCCGAGCTCTGTGAGCCCTCCGGCACATCGTGCAACACGGTCGAGCAGATCCCGGTAGGTGTACCGCCGGATTGTGTCGGTAACCGGGCTGTCGTAGATCAGGGCGGCCTGTTCGCCCCTGCCATTTTCGACGTGCAGATCGAGTGTATTGTAACAGGTGTTCAGGACTCCTCCGGGAAACCACTTGTAGAATGGAGCACCCGAATCATCAAGGACCGTATCCCACTGCCGAAACCAGTGCACGTCCTTCGCTGCTTCTCCCCAGAATTCACCGGGATACTCGATGGAATCCCGGTATGCCGTATCATATGCGGTCGCACGAACTCCCCCGCCTGCCATGTTATAGCATGTCAGACTGCCGGTAAATAATTTCCCTGCACCACATTGCCGCATGTGCAGGGCAGGGACCGCATACTCCGGACTCAGGAAATCCGGCTCATCCGGTTTCCCGGTGTTTATCCTTCCTCCGGTTTCGTGCCATCCCGGTTCGGAATGATGAAATCCGGTGCAGAGAGCCGGACAGTCCGTCTGCGGATTTCCGCCGGGGAGCTTTAGTGCGCCAGGCACAAATTTAAATACTTTTTACAGCCATGTTACGATAAGGCGTGCCACGTTATAACGTGACATGATTCAATCCGAATAGCAGGGGATGTAACTATGAGCCGTAGATTTCCGATTATAATTGCAATCATAGCGATTGTCATAGCGTGCGCCATTGCGTGTGCCGGATGCAGTGAACAACAGCCGACAACCGAGGAGATCCGGGTAGGTGTCGTGGCATCGATGACCGGGCCCGCGAGTTCGACGGGGAAGGACATCTGGCAGTCGGCCGTCCTCGCGGCAGAGGAGATTAACGCGGATGGCGGTGTATATATCGCGGATCTGGATAAAAAAATTCCAATCAGGCTGATTCAGGGGGATGACGAATCCACTCGCGAGGGAGGGCAGAAAGCCGTCTCGAAACTCATTACCCTGGATAATGTCGACATGCTCGTCGGCGGATTCTCAAGTGCGGTCGTCATGGCCCACCAGTCGATCGTTGCCGATTACAAGGTGCCCTATATCATATCGGGGGCGTCCAGCACCGCGGTATCTCACCGGGATGACATCGACACCTCGTACATGTTCTACCTCCGCCCCTCTGCCGACGACTCCTCGATCGTGACCACGCTGTTCGCCGGGAATGTCCTTCGCCCGGCAATAAATGAGAAATTCGGCTTCCCGGACGACCAGCCGCTCCGGCTGGCCATTATCTACCAGGACAGCCCGTACGGAAAAGGCCACCAGAGCGCCATTCATGCGACCATCGAAGAATACGCCCTGAAGATTACCGTGGTTTCGGAAGAGAGCTTTAAGATGGGAGAGTCCGATTTCAGGACCATTCTCACCGCCGTCAAGGCGACGAAGCCGGATGCCGTCTATGCAGTCACGTTCTTAAACGAGCAGATCCCGCTTGTCCAGCAGGCGAGAAGGGATGTAGGGCTTGACACGATCTTTCTGACCATCGAGCCCAACGACGACCCCGACTACTACAGCGGAGTCGGCACATACGGTGAATTCTCGATGCTCGAAAGCCGGTTCAGCCCGTATGCGGTACCCAACGGGCCGACAGCGTCTGCAGTCACGAATTTTGTAACCACCTTCGATACACGCTGGAACGGTTTCCCCGGAATGATGGGTGCTGCGACGTACGAAGCGGTGTATGTCGGTGCGCAGGCTTTTGAAAATGCAGGAACCCTCGATAAGACGGCGGTGCGTGACGCTCTCGACACGATTGAACTGCCCCAGATGATCGAGGCCATGAAGAACGGAGTCATAACATTTTCGGATGACTACCGGGAGAGTACCTTCGAGCTCTATATGTCGCAGCTGATACGGGATGAAAGTGTCGGCGAGCCGCGGCCCGTAATTATCTGGCCCGACAGCCTGAAAGAAACGGATCTTGTCCTCCCCGACTGGTATGCACCGGGGAGTGAATAACTCCTATTTTTCCGAAGATTTACCGGACGAGGATGATACATGGACATCGGCATTCTCATTCAGGTCGTATTCTGGGGGCTGTATGCCGGGTGCATCTACATCCTTCTTGCCACCGGCCTGAATCTCATCTTTGGCGTCATGAAGATCGTGAATTTCGCACACGGCGAATTTCTCATGCTCGGTGCGTACATCACTTTCATCTTCGTCGCACTGACCGGGTTCAACCCCTACGTGCTGCTCTTCGCCACGATGCCGGTGCTCATCGTCACCGGCATCATTGTTGAACGGCTCTGTTTCCGCCCAATCTTAGGCACCGGAAAGCTGAATGAAATTTTCGTCAGCCTCGGGCTGATCTATATCTTCCAGAACGTCGTCGCCCTCATCTGGACAGATGAATGGAGAATTATCCCGAGTCCCTTTGTCGATGTCACCGTCTCCCTCGGATCGCTGGAAATGCCGCTCGACTACCTGATAATCATCTTCCTCACCATCGCCATTCTCTCCGGGCTCTATGTCTTTCTCCGGAAAACACATCTCGGCAAGGCTATCAGGGCGACCAGCCAGAACCGGAAGGGCGCCATGCTCATGGGCATCAATGTGGAACGGATGGACATGATCAGCTTCGGCATCGGGACCGGGCTCGCAGCCGGGGCGGGCACGCTCTGGGCGGTGAGCGGACAGGTATTTAATCCCTATATCGGCTCGATCCCGGCGATAAAAGCGTTTGCAATCGTTATTCTGGGTGGGCTCGGTAGCATTCCCGGCGCTATTATCGGGGGGCTCCTGTACGGAATCGTGGAAAATATGGCGACATTTACGCTCGGAGGAGCGTGGAAAGATGCAATATCGTTTGTCCTCCTCATCATCGTGCTCATCTTCCGGCCGACCGGGCTCTTCGGGGAGGAAGGTGAATGACTGCGATGTTTTGGCGGAGTCCGAAAGCCTGCCTGATCGCCGGCGCTGGTGCCGCAGGCATTGTCCTCCCCCTGCTTCCCGTGGCGAACCTCTATGTCCTGACAGTCCTGATCCTGATGCTGATCTTCATCATCTATGCCTCCGCATGGAACCTGCTCACTTATTCGGGGCAGGGCTCTCTCGGCCATGCGGCGTTCTTCGGCCTCGGCGGATATGCATCGTCCCTGATCGCGATCCAGAGCGGCCTCTCCCCCTACATTACCATCTTCGCCGGTGCGGCATTCAGCGCCTTCATCGGGCTTCTCATCGGGCTCACGTGTGTGCGGCTCAGGGAATGGTTCCTCGCCATGGTCACCTTCGGATTTGCCATCATCATCCAGACGGTGATCGTGAGCATGCTGTCGCCGGTTACCGGGGGGTGGGACGGCTATGCGGTTCCCAAACTCATCGCGAGCGACATCCCCTACCATCTTCTCTGGGAATACTACTCCATCTTTATCATCGCCATCCTCTCCCTCCTGGCCATTCATCTGATCCTGAAATCACATATCGGCCTTGCACTCGCGGCAATCCGGGAAAATGAACTGGAAGCGCGGGCGGCAGGCATCGATCCCGTCAGGTTCAAATTGCTTGCGTTCACCGCCAGCGCCTATATCGCCGGCATTGCGGGTGCCCTCGAAATCCACCATTTCGGCTATATTACGCCGGAGATCTTCGGCGTGGAACTCTCGTTCTGGCCGGTCATCTACTCTATCACCGGAGGCCTCGGAACACTTGCGGGGCCGGTCGTAGGTACCATTGTCGTGAGCCTTCTCTGGGACGGGCTCAATGCCGCTGGTCTTACGTACGAGCGGTATATCATCATCGGCGTACTCCTGATTCTGATAATCATCTATCTCCCGCGGGGGCTCGTATCGCTCGCGGAGAGGTATGGAAAAACAGAGGGTGGCGGCCGGAACCCGCGGTGATCTGCTCTGTGCCTAAGTAAGCGGCTTTCACGTGTTCGTCCCCGGGCAGCTCATCGGACGTGCCCGGCCAGATGGGAGATGATTGTATCACTTTTTTTATCCATTGTCGGGCCCGGAAAATAGAGGGTTCAAAAAGACCGGGAATCACCGGCGCAGAAAAACCAGTGCGAGGCCGATGGCGCAGAGTACGCAGGGTACCGGCGGCCATGAGGCCTCTGTCGCTTTGGGGATGGGGAGCTCTTCCGGTGGAGCCGGTTCTGTCGGAGTCGCGGTCTCTTCCGGTGCTGGTGGTGCGGCAGACGACAGGGGAGAAGCACGGAAGAACGCGATGGCATCCCGTCCGCCGGCGGCCAGGGTATCACCTCCACCCGAGAGTGCAACGGCGGCTGCCGGGGATTCGGACGGATCTTTCCAGAGCAATGTTCCGTTCCTCGCGAAGATCCGGACAGTATCGCCGCCCGCTGCGATAAGGTCTCCTTCGGATGAGACCGCAAGGTCACGTACTGTCCCGCCGGTCGGATAGTCCCAGAGGAGCCTCCCGTTCATATTGAAGACATAGAGCATTTCATCCTGTGAGGCGGCGGCGATGGTCTTTGCATCGTCGGAGATGGCGAGCGCCGATACTGGTTGGCTCCCGAGGCGGTAACGCCAGAGTTCACGCAGTTCAACGTTGAAAAAGCAGAGATCTCCTGTCTTTGTTCCTACAATGATGTACTCCCCCGCCGGCGTCGCTGCGACCCTGACCGGATCTGCGCTGAGGGTGAGGTTCCAGTCCTCATCGCCGTTAACGTTCAGGCGGCGGAGGGTCCGGTCGTCGAACCCGGCAAGAATCGCCTCTCCGCCCTCAATAAAAGCAATCGAATAGACAATGTAGCCGTTGTTCCAGGACCATACTTCCGTGAGGCTCCTGTCGAAAATCCTCACCTTCTCCGACGCTACCGCAATACGTTCACCGTCCGGAGAGATAGCCACATCATGCAGGGTACCGACCGTTACGATGCCGTGGAGCGTGCCACTGGCATCGACGAGGCAGAGCTTCTCGCTGAAAGCCGCGGAGGCGAGGTTTCCGTCAGGGGTGATGGCGATTCCCTGTACTGGGTATCCAGTCATACAGGATGCGACGGGCTGCATCAGCACATCTGCGGCTGCAGGACCGGTGCAGAGAGCGCATGCGATCAGAATAAGCATGAGTGGTGAATAGTGTTTCATCGTGCCCGCCTCCGCTCACCTCTTTCCCGCCCTGACCGCCGGCACAAGGCCGATTACCATGAGCGCGGCGATCCCTCCGAATCCGGAAGTGTACTGTACGGGGATGGGCGTGCTCTCCGGGGCCTCGAATATCTCGGGGTGGATGTCCGTTGCCACCTGCTCGAGGGCATCGACGATGCGGGGTCCCCCGCGGTCGATCATATCGGAATCGACTACGTAAACCCGGCCGTTCCTGACCGCCGCAAGTCCCTGGAAGCGGGGTTCGTTCACGACATAGGTATAGATCAGGTCGTAGCCGCTTTCCCCCATTCCCGTACCCGAGTTGACGAGGATGATGTCGGGATTGGTGGTGACGAACTCTTCAAGACTGACGATCTCCCAGCCATTGACGCCGGGGAAGGCATTTGTCCCCCCCGCCATCTCGAACATCTGGTCCTGAAAAGTCCCGCTCCCGCTTACCCAGATGGGATCGTACCAGACGAGGTGTACTACGGAAGGCCGATCAGCCACCCGGGTATCGCGTGCAATGACCACCGCAGCGATACGACGTTCCATGTCTGCGGCGATGGCCTCCGCCTTTTCCCCGGTGCCGGTGGCAGTGCCGACGAGGCGGATATTGTCGATGATGTCGTCGATGCTCTCCGGATTTAAAGCGATGATGGTGAGGCCGAGGGATCTGAGATGGCTGACGACCTCCTCGGTATTTCCGAAGGCTGCGATGACGAGGTCGGGCCGTGCGGCGACAACCTTCTCCACGTTGACCGTGCTGTAGCCCCCGACCTTTTCTATCGCAACGGTTTCCGACGGGTGGTTGCAGTAGTCGGTGACGCCGACCACGCGGTCGCCGAGGCCGAGTGCGAAGAGTATCTCCGTATTCGCCGGGGCGAGCGAGACGATACGCTGAGGTGTGCCGGTGATGGTGACCGTCTCGCCGAAGTCATCGGTGACGGTGATCACAGGGTCATCCCCACCGGAAACGGCAGGAGATGGCGCCGTGTGGGTGGTGACGGGCACTATCGTTGTTGTGGGGATGGTGTTCCCCGATTGCACGGGTGCGGTCTGGTCCGGCATGATGGGATAGGGCATCCCGAGCAGTGCCGTCACCACACTTGCGGTCATCCGGCAGGGGTTGTCGGCAAGCACCGGTGTCCATCTGAAGTATCCTTCGGGCTGCCGGTAGGAGATGAGGTGGGAGATGACATCGATGCCGTTCTTCTGCCAGGTAATCGGGTTCTCCCCCGCGGCGACCAGTGCCTGAATCACCCATGCGGTGGATGCGGAATTCGAGCCGCTTGACCCCCCGTAATTAAAGCCCCCGTCGTCCATCTGGACGGATCTGAAGAATGAGAGCGCCTTTTGGATTGCCGGAGATGTCCGGGGCTCCCCGGCGGCGATAAGCGCCATAACGGCGGATGCGGTATCGTCGGAATCGCTCTCCGCGCCGGGTGTCCATCCGAAACCGCCGTCGCCGTTCTGCTGGTTCTTTAGCCATGCAACGGAGGATGCGGTGTCTTCACCTGCCGCGGCAAGGGCCAGCATACCCCAGTTCGTTGTGTAGATATGGTCGCCGAACCGGCCGCCTGACTGCTGTTTTGCCTTCAGGAGTTCCACGAAATCTGTGCCTTCAAACATTCCGGGATCCTCCCCGATGGCAATTATCGTCAGCACCATCTTTGCTGTCTCGGCAGTGCCGTCGATGGCAACCGTCTCTTCTGCAATATCCCTGAGATAGTCTATCGATGAGCTGCCGCCCGCCCGCCACTCCCGCGGGTCTTCTCCCGCGGCTGCGAGGGCCATGAGAACCCATGTCGAGGTGCCGGGGTTGCTGGCCCGTCCGGCTTCGCCAAACCCGCCGTCGGTGTTCTGGCAGGTGTGAAGGTAGTCGAACGACCGGGTGATCTCGCTGTCACCGGGTGCATAAGGGTACGCTGCAACTGTTCCAATCAGAAGAAGAGAGAGGATGATGGTGCATGCCCCTCTACCGTTCATATTTCTTTCTCCCGAATCCGTAGAGCCCGGCGACGATAACGATCACAACCAGGAGTGCAAGGCCGCCTGCCATTATCGGAGAGGGTTCCTCCGTGCCTGCCGCTGAATCTCCGGATGGTGACAGGAGAGTGTCGGCATACAGGGGGCTGCCAAGCTCTAGAGGCGTTCCGGTCGTCTCTTCGCCGAGGGCGGCGAGGACGAAGAGGGAGAGCCCGTTCGGCGAGATTGACTCGAAGATCATCCGTCCCGCCTCGTCCTTTCCAACCATGGTGGTCGTCAGCATCTCGATGCTGCCATCGTCCGTTCGGTGCAGGATTCGCATCGCGCCCGTTCCACCGTGTTCCTGCACCCACTCCGGAGTGACGGCCATACGGACGATAGCAGCCCCGATGTCCGTCCCGTCTTCGAGGTTGCCGGTGGTGATTTCCATGCCGAAGGCGAAGGATGTGATCGTCTTGCCGTAGTCGGAAGCTGCACCGATGCATGCGGTCCTGGTCTCATCCGTGATGTCTTCCAGCAGGGTGGCAGTAATCGGGCTGTCCACCGGGACGATATAGAGGTCGGCGGTGAAGAACCCGGCGACATCTCCAATGCCGAAAAGGTCGGAAGTGACCGGTGCAATTTCTATGGTGATCTTCTCGATGATACCCGTGAGGACGTCACCATTCTTCTTGAAATCGAAGAGGCGGATGGTCATGGCGACGTTGTGGCGTGTCATGATGATATCGTTGCCGTCGAAAGTGACCGCTTCGCCGGCCGCGTTTGCCTCCGAAAGATCGAGGGCGAAGATCTCTCCCCATTCGGCGAGGGTGAGAGTGGCCCCCTCAGGCAGGCCGAGGAGGAAGCGCTCCGTCGTCGTCCCTCCGCGGGTGGTGGTTCCGCTTCTGATCTCATCGTCGCTATTGCCGGTTCCACTGGTCGCATCGACCGTCGTGATCCGGGCTTTCAGGTAGATGATGTCGCCAGAGGTCTCGTAGGTGGAGGACATGCTCTGGCTCCAATACCAGATGATCTCGTCACCGTCACTGACGGTGCGGGTATTGGATCCCTGGACAGGGGACACGCCGTTTACGAGGTACATCCAGCCGGCTGCGCCCCCGTTCTCTCGTCCCTTCACCGATAGGATGAAGAGGGAGCCGTATTCGTCGTAATAGCTGTCGTCCACCGTATAACTGACGCCCGCGGCATCCAGCGCACCGAGGGCGGTCTGGCGGGATACGTTATACTGCTTGCCGCTGTTGTCAGCGGTCACGACGAATGTCCCGCTCCCGAGTGTGACGGTCCTCCAGCTGATGCCGCCACTGCTACCACCACCCCCACCACTGCCACTACTGTCGCCACTGCTGCCGGGGGTGACGGTGACAGCGACGGCCGCGGTTGCTGACTCACCGCCAGCCTCCGCGGTAATCGTGAGAGTGCCGTAACTGTGGGGTAGGAAGGATGCCATCGTGCCGGAGGCATACACCGGTACTCCGCCGTTCATCTGGAAGGTGATGAATGCCGGTGCGTCAAGAGTGACGGTCACGACAGAGCCTGCCGTACCCCCGCTTGTCTCCATCGAGAGCGCGGCACACGGTGCGGCGCAGGCGAAAAGGAGAGTGAGGAGAAGCGCGCTCAGGAGACGACGCATTCCAATCCCTCGCAGTGGCAGAGCATGTCATCGGGGTAACCGTCGAGCGTGTAGATACCGGCATAGAGGGTGTATGCACCCGTCTGGGTCTGCTGCGACACGGCGATGAGTACCGGGATCTGCACGGCGGTGTCGGCTTCAAGCCTTACCGTGGCGATGCCTGCAAGGCTGTCGCCGCCGCTGTTCACCCCGCTCACCACCACCGCGTACCATCCCGCATCCTGAGCGGTGATGGTGATCGATGCCCGGGCGGTTCCGCCACGGGTGGCGTCAGTCACGGTAAAGCCGGATGTGGTGACGGAGGAAACCGTCACGTCGATCTCGACGATGTAAGTCGCTTCGTCGATGAGGGGTGCATAGGTAGCGGGGTCGGTGGGGCAGTAGTAGAAGGCAAGGGTGTCGCCGTCAGCGAGATCGTTTGCGCCGAGTCCTGCCATTGCCGCTGCACCGTTTCTGTAGATGGCCCACGAGTGTGCGTCGGGCTGCGTCCAGTCCTCGTTGGCGACTCCGTCGATCTCCTCGAGGAGGAAGGACCCGAATGAGGCGTACCACTCGTCGGAAGCTGCGAAGGTAAAGCCGCCTGCGGTCGCTGCGGCATCAAGTGCGCCGATATCTGTGGTCCGGTCAAGTTCGTAGGATGCCGATTCATTGTTCGAAGGTACGAAGC
>JAFGNT010000013.1 GCA_016926855.1 Methanomicrobiaceae archaeon
AGATGGTCTTTGACCGTGAGATCAAGGACGACCGAATCATCTACACCCGGGTTCTCACAAGCACAAATGAGCAGGAAAACCTCGCGACGCTTCGGGTCATCTATACCTTCTACACCGATGTCATCAGGCGTGAGTACATTATCACCAATGACTGGCTCGATGGCACCAAGGGGAGTTCGCTTTCCGCCTACTTCTCCACGAACTTCTTCATCCCGTATAGCTCCCTGATCCTGAAAACTGGGTACGATCGTTTCGAAAAGACGATCTACCCATCAGATGACAGCGTTACTCTCAACGAAATCTTCGATACCATCTACCCCAATGACGGAAAAACCGGTATCTATCTCCACTACGCTCCCACCGCACCGCGGCCGAGCGACCTCTCGTACAAGGGTTCAACGGTTTACAACGCGACCAGCTCGATCAGTGTCGGCCAGCTCGAGCCCCTCAAGTCCGGTGCCGCAGTCCACATCACGCAGTACCTTGCCATCGGCGACGAGGTTTCTGCCCAAGAGAGTATCGAGGGTCGGATGAGCATCGAGTTGCTGTCGTACCCCGACGGTATCATTCCTATAGTATTTACCGGCTCTCTCAGCTCTACGGACAGCGATTCCGATGCCAAGCAGTTCTATGCAATGAATAGGATCCAGAACCTGCAATACACAGAGGCGGCGGACACCACGCATATGAATATCCAAGACGTAGTGCGTGAGGGAGTGGAGATCATCGGTCAGATGTCCGTGCGGACTTCGGGCAACATCGGCTTGGATAGCTTCACAGAGCAGGACGACGGCATCAAGAACCTGATCCGAAACGGCCGCATGCAGGGCGCCACGATTGAGGGCTTCATGCCGCTGGGCTTGATCTACAACCTTGATACGATCCGGGTGCTGAACGAGAGGGGGCTTGACTTCATGATTGCCATCCCCGTCCGGGCACCCTACAATAAGGTTCTCAATATGGAAGGGCTCCGACACCCCCAAATGGCGCAGCTTGAGGGTGAGTCCACGGATCTTGTGCTGCTCCCCATCTCGTACCCGATGAGTATGCCACTTGCCTACTCCGCCGATGAGGCGGAGATGTTCGCGTCATGGCGGGACGTGATCGATTCGGCATATGCGAACAACGATCTCGCTCTCTTCATTCTCCGCTCGACTGATCTCGCCAACCCGTACTTCTCCGCCCGGTTCGCCAATCTGATCGAATATGCACGGATGCGGGGGCTGACCTTTACCACTCCTGCGACGATCGCGGAGCACTACCGCCTACTTGAACTGGTCACGTGGACTAGCCAACGCGACCTCGACTCGGCCCGAATCACAATACAGAACGACAATAATATACCGGTCTCCGGCATCACTTTTCAAGTCGAGATGCCCCGCCTTGAAACCGGTAACTATCGGATTACTAACGGAGAGATCGTGCGCACGCAGGAGCTTTACGACCGGCAGGTACTGTTCATTACGGCCGACATCCCTGCAGGAGGCAGCACCGTGGTCACCGTCGAAATGGATGTGCCGCGAAAGCAGTTCTCGGTCGTGCTGCCAGGCGAGCCGATCGAAGGGGAAGTTACGTTCTCGGTGCTGGATGAGGATGGGAACCCGCTTAATGGCGCCACGGTCTTTATCGACTCCGCCCGATTCAAGACCGATGACCAAGGCGTGGTCACCGTCTCCCTAGTCCGGGGTTATCACCGGATCAATGTCGAAAAAGCGGGGTACGCAAAGGCCGAGTACTTGATCGAGGTGAAGAGCCGCATCTACTTCATCACCCGGTTGATTGGGCTCGGCTAACGCCTGATAACCCATAGCGGGGGAGGCTACCCCGCTTATCGTCATCTGCCAAGGAACGGGTGCCTGTCCCGATAGAGCCCTAGTATTGCTGACCCTAGGAGTACATGTGCCGTGATTTTCAGGTGCGTTTTGCCCGCGAGGGCAGCAGGGAGAGCCCGAGGACCCGGGTGAAGAAGATGAACCAGAAGAGGATCATCCATGCGGTAAAAATAACCCACCCCACATGGATGTGTGCATCCTCAATCACGCCAGCCGGGCCGAAGAGGTATCCTAAATAGGCGATGATGGTCACCCGCATGATGTTCGCCGAGTAAGTGCCGATATAGCCCATCGCGATATAGGCCATGCCCTGGCGGGTCCATCCCTGCGGAAAGCTCCAGAGCACAATCGCAGTAGCAGCCGTGAACGTGCCGAGCGACCATATGCCAGCACAGTCCGAAACAACCGCGAGGGTGATGGGGTCGCCCGTCGTGGCGATGAAGCTGATAAGGTTGCCGTTGGACTGTGTGGTCACCCCGGTGATGTTGAGAATCAGAACCGAGAAAAAGACGACCGCCGGGATAAGAGGTGCCGAGATCCAGTCTTGGTGGCGAATCAGCAGCTCGTACAGCTGAAATCCAATCACAACAAATGTCGGGAACGAGACCGGGAGAAGAAACGAACGATACCCAAGTAGGCCGAAAACAATAATACCAACACCTGAAAGGAGAATAGAAAAATCTCCCACTGAATAGGGGGGATTTCCGAACCCGAGCGGGATATTGAGAAATGAGAAAGCAATTATTCCAAGTCCTGCGATCGCCACCCGCAGCCGTTCAGGCTGCCCCATGATGTCGCCCGCCTTCCGGGAGATGTACAGGATGCCAATGCAGGAAAGGAACCAGATGCTGAGGATATCGATTTTAAAATAGGATGCCGAGGTTGCGAGAGAGAAAAGGATCAGACAGACCGCAACAACGAGAAACCAGCCTTTCGCGACGACACCGGGATTCGTAGTGAGCTTCATGCCGCCGGTCCTTTCAGCCAGAAGTGGACTTCTTCGGTTCTTCCAGTCTCATCCGTCAGCAGAACGGACACCTTTGCCGGAAAATCTGTCTCCGGCGGCAAAGGGATGGCTATCTCCTCCTCCCATGAATCCCCGCCTGCAAGGGTGAATCCCCGCCGATCGACAGTTGTATCGCCGAGGGAAATACTAGCTGTATACGTCATCGGCCCTGATTCGGTGGAGATCACCCCGTAGACGAACGAAACCGTTGCTTCAGGCGCATAGTTGGAGTATGAGTCGGGTACTAGGTACAATCCGGAATATGTCTCGGTTGTGAAAAAGAACAGGAATCCCGTCAGGGCGATACCGAGCACCACTGCCACGATGACAATCTGTTTCAGCATCGGATATATACGGTCATCCTTATCGTCGAATACCATTGATCAGCAGATATTGAGTGGGATGTATAATTAAATTGCTCTATTCAAATGGGAAAATTACGTAAAAAAATTTGGGATAAGGCGTATTTGGAAGGGGTTACCCGTTCCTTTTTCCGCACGACAAAGACCGCGAAGACCAGATCCTGTATCCGACGGCCGTGCCGTTAGTGGATTTTAAACACTGCAATTTCAAAACCGGGTCTGCTGCATATTTTTAAGAATATCTGTCTCAAAAATGGCTCGAAGAGCAAAAAAGAGTTTTGCGGTATGAAAAATCCTTAGAGCCCGGGGATCAGGCCGAGATAGTATTCGGCAAGGCTGTTTACATCATCGTCGTCGATAACGCCGTTCTCGTTGAAATCTCCCCTTATATCATCAGGAGTGGTGTTGGCGGCCATGTAAGCGATCTTTGAGACATCGCCGATGTCGATCTCGCCGTTGTCGTTGAGGTCGCCTTTCAGCCAGTCTTCAGGAGGCAGGGGAACCCCGGTCACGACCGGTGCATGCAGTGCGGGTGTTGCCGCTGCTGCGGCACCCCGGGCGTCCCGTGCCTCGAAGTAGTAGCTGTACCCTGTCCCCGCCGTGAGCGTGACAGTGGCGGCATACACAGCTCCGGTGGCGGGTGTGCCGCTGACCCGGGTCAGGGAATAGGGACTGCCCGTGATCTCGTTCCCGTTGTTTAGGATATGCAGTTTCGGGTATCCTGCGAAGGGTCCGTCACCGTCTGCATCGCGGTAGGCGATCCGGAAGAGGAACCCGGTATCGGTTGTCCCGCTCTCGGGGCTGAGGCCGTCGGCCGTGTACCCCGCCTCGCCGGTCCAGGAGAGGACCGGTGCGGTGTTCGGCACTGCGGAGCTGATGATCGCGAATGTGTGGTCGCTCAGGGTGGTGGTGATCACGATCCCGCTGCCGTCCTGCACCCAGTCCCCGTAGGGGGCGCCATCGCGGATCACGCTTGTGACCGTGCCGGTATCGGTGATAACGATGTCGCCGCTGCCGCTGCCGGTGATAGTGCAGGTGACCCCGCCGTTCTGCTGCTGCAGGGAGAAGGCCTGCGTGCCTGACGGGAGCCGGATCCACGGCGTGCCTGCCCGCGAGAGGGATGTGCCGGCAAGGAGGGTGACGGCTGTGCCGTCGGTATCGGTCCGGATGAAGGCTGTCTCCGCATCGGTTACATAGCTACCAAAGGTGGAAGTACCTCTGCCGGTGTAGATGACATCCTCATGGCCGGGTCCGGTCACGGCAACCGCATTGCCGGTGCCGGTGACGGTGAGTTCGCGGGCCTGCCGTGCCGCCTCGCTCGTGTAGCGCGGCAGGAGCACGGTCACGCGGTACAGGTCGTCGGCCGCGGTGCTCCGGAACGAGAGCACCGGATTGAAGACCTCGGACTTGTCGTTGTAGCCTGCCGTCCTGCCGACATGCTTGGTGACCAACACCTCGGCGGCGGGGGCGGTGAAGAGTCGCAACTCGACCGCATGAGCGTACGGGTTGGTAGTTGTCCAGCGCACGTCTCCTGTCACGATGCCGGTCGAGGTCTCGTCCTTGTAAGCGAGGCCGGTCCACCCGACGGTGTTGCCGCCCACTGTCAGCGCACCGTTGACATGGCCTGTCTCGGCCTCGGTATAAACATGATCACCGTTGCTGTCTACTGTTGGAGTGATGGAGAAGCTGGTCGGCCGGAAGATGGAGCGGTAGATCCACGTCTCACTGCCCTCAAACCGGTCGATCACGGCAAAGTAGTCCTTATCGGGTAAGAGGACGGTCCGGTCGTAGTTGATGGGAGAGGAGAGTGCCTGTGGATCGCCCCATGCCGTCCCGACCACCTCGGTAACAGTGGCCGACGCCGACAGCGCTTCCATCCAGTCCGTCTCGAGGATAGTGTCTACGGTCACGAGCGTATCGATGCCAAGCGCATCGCCCTTATAGAATCCCCGTGCGACGCTGTCCGACCAGGAAGCCACGCTGTAGGGAGTCTGCGGGTCTTCGACGGCGACCGTGTTGTGGTGGATGTCATACGCCCCGTAGTTACGGTCCAGAACGTACTTATTCTCTCCCGCATCGGCGAGCAGGAGATCGCCGTGGCTGTAGTAC
>JAFGNT010000004.1 GCA_016926855.1 Methanomicrobiaceae archaeon
ACTCGTATCCCATCGCCTCGCAGTAGACCACCGAGGGATTGCGCATCGCCGACACGCCGCCCGGAATGAGCGACAGACAGATGATTGCGCATAACATAACGAAGAACACCCGGCGCGTGATCCCGTGATGCTGCTTATTCATCATAATAGACACCTCCCATCCATGCTACCGATACCGTCCAGTTGCTTTCATCAAACGGAACGGTCGCGTAGCCCTGGTCACCCCAGCCGGATCCCCAGCTGTTCTTGATGATCCACGCATCGCCGTCGTACCCGGCGATGACCACGCAGTGGCCGTCCCCGCAGGCCAGCAACGGCCCGCGACACGCCACCGCACGTTTTCGTTCATCGATGTCATTGACGACCCCCCGGATCTGGCTGATGCGCCACAGGTAACTGTCCGTGCACTTGTCGTCGCACGTTATCCCGCCCATGTACGGGAGACAGGTCTCGTTCACGATACCGTGATCGCGGATATAGTCGGAGGCGTCCCACGGCGATCCGCCGTCGCAGCTCCCGGCTCCGCTGCACAGGACCAGGTCCGCCTCGGCAAGGTTCAGCTGCATATACATCGCATGAATGCGCTGTTCCTTGCTGTACACGCCCTCCATCGCGCCCACCGACGCAAACGCCCAGCAGGCGCCGCAGGATCCCTGGTCCCTGACCCATGTCATGTAATTGAAATCCCGCCAGTCGAACCGTTCCGGGAGCGGGGTTGCCGGGTCGCAGAGGCTGCAGGGGTAGCAGTAGTCCCCGCCGCAGTCGACCCCGGTCTCCTGCCCGTTCCGCTTCCCGTCCAGACAGAGGTTCCAATTATAGGTATGGTAGTTGAATTCCTCGCTCTCGCGAACGAGATCCCCGGGATCGTTGTGAATGACCACGCGGTTTTTATTCGCATCGGGAGTCCAGTTTTTCAGGGAAATCGTCACCGACTCACCGGGCGCAAGGGGCGGAACCGGAGCCGTGTCAAATAGTACGTCATTGATGGAGACCGATGACTCGGTGGCATTGGAGGCGGCCGTGCCCCGGTTGGTGACACCGTAGGAGATGACGAGCACGGTGGGGTCTTCAAAGTAGTAGGCGCCGTGCCATTCCTTGTAGGGGGCGTAGGATGTTTCCCCTACCACAATAAACAGGTCGGGGAGTCCCGACGGGGTGGGGGTGGCATCCAGCATCACCGGGGTGGGCGTCGGAAGAACTGTCGACGCTGTTGCCGTGGGGAGGGGAGTGTCGTGACCGTCCCCCCCACCCACGGTTACGGCGTCGGTTGCCGTGGTGCAGTTCACCCATGATGCATTGATGTTGCCCGAGGCATCGACGGTCCGGGTGCCGATGGTATACGTGGACAGTGAACGCAAGTTCCGTGCCACGTATGTTTCCGTTCCTTTCGTCACGTTGCCGGCAAAGGCCCCGGTTACATAGACCATGACCTTCGCAAAATCGGCATCCGGAGGATCGGTCCACATCCAGGCAATCGATGAACTCCCCGCCGATGCGGCATGAAGGGATGAGACCGACCGGGGCGGGAACGGATCGAACGGGCTCGTCCGCGAGGTGCTGTTCATCCATGTAGAATTCAGATTTTCACTGCTGTCCACCGTCCGTGTGCCGATCGCATAGAGGGTATCGGCCGTGAGACCGGACGCCGTATACGACTGAATTCCCGCCGTCACGTTCGCGGAAAAGACACCGTCGAGGTAGACCATCACCCGGGCAAAGTCGCCATCCGCCGGATCGGTCCATGTCCATGTGATAGAGTCCGGGAGATAGGTCGTATTGGCAAGGCCGCTCACACCGGCGGGAGGCGTGAGGTCTGCTGCCGCCGTGGTCACCGTGTCATTGACCCAGGTGAGGTTCGCATTCTCGTGCGTGTCGACCGTCCGTGTCGCGACTGTATACGAGGTTGACGCGGAAAGGCCGGTTGCCTGGAATGTTTCCGTTCCGGCAGTGACATTTGCCGAAAAGACATTGCCGAGGTACACCATCACCGTCGCAAGGTCGGAATCCCCCGGATCGGTCCACGTCCACGTAATCGACGTCGGAAGATAGGTCGTGTTGCCAAGGCCGGTGACGTATCCCGGCGGGGTGGTGTCCGGTGCTGGCGTTCCGAGGGTGTAGGAGGCCCATCCTTCCATCAGGGGGTAGAGATCATTGTTCGCGGAAGGGAGGGCGAAGATATCCTCTCCGACACCGTCACCGTTGGCGTCGGCGCCACCGTAGGTATCCCAGTAGTTGCCGAGGAAACTGGTGTACGGTGAGCCGTGGTAGGTATAGTCAAGCTCGGACGGGCTCTTCCACGATGTGGTGGAGGCAGAAATGTCCACGTCGGCATGAGCACGATTGAGGAACGAATTCAGGTACACGATATTTGCTGTAGTCTGGCCGGAATTCGTCATGTAAAGATTGTCGTAATTTCCGTCGAGAGTATTCTGCGTGATACTGGTATTGTCGGCAATCGAAAGCCAGACCCCCATTCCACTGGAGTCCAGACCATTCTCCCGAATGGTATTGCCGGAGATTTCGTTGTCCTGTGAAGAAGAAACCAGTATCCCGATGGCAGGGTTGTCCATCACAGTATTGCCGGTGAGTACATTTGCATTGGAATTGGAGAGGGCGATGCCGTAACTACTCCCTGCCACTCCATTGCTGCTGGCGTTGTTGCCGGAGATGAGATTGCTATCGGAATCATGCAGGTAGATACCGTACCAGTCATTATGAGTGACTTCATTGCCGGAGACTTTCGTGCCGGAGGCGCCGTCAAGACTGATACCGGTCGCATCGTTACCCGATAACCGGTTGTTGACGATTTCCGTGTTTTGGGAGGTGACGCGGATACCGGACAGGCTGTTTGAGTTCCTGACATCAAAGCCTTCAAAATGCACGCCATCGGCGGTAATCGTCACGACATGATGCATACCGAGCCCGGTCTCGTCGATAACCGGCCAGCCGCTGCCGCTCATCGTCAGCGTCTTGTCGACGGTAAAATATTCGCTATATGTGCCGCTGTTCACAACAATGGTATCCCCGGCCGTCGCGGCATCGATTGCATCCTGGATACCGTCACCGGGATTGACGGTGACGGTCGCCGCCCCTGCTCCACAGGGCACGAAGAGAATACACAAAAAAACCAGCACTATACAGGATATCTTCACTTCAATCACACCTCGGGACTACGTCAAACAGGCAACGGAATCCGTTTGAGAGGTGAGGAACCCGTACAACCCGTCAATTAATCCAACGAATGTATTTATAGACGAAAAACATTGCTTTTTTATGGCATATATTATGCAAAATATAATTTTCATACAATAAATAAAATATTTTATGCGCTACTCCAGCCGACTCTGCAGAATGGCTGCCTGCTCCCTTCACCGCCGCACCCCTCATCACCCCTGCCGCCCGATCACTCCCCGGTAACCATGGAGTCTGCCATCGCCACGATCCTCCGGCTGACATATAACCCCGTCGCCATCACCCTCACGGACGATCTACCCGCCGGCCCCGCCCTCCGGTTCGCCGAGGGGCGGTGGGGATGCGTCATGTGGCCGTTTGCCGCCGTTGCCGCCAAGGGGAAAACGGCGGTCTTTTCCCGGACGACCTACGGCTGCCCCGGCGGGGGGACCGGGCTCGGGTTTGGGAATACGTACGAAACCGGGGCCCTCGGCGGCCTCGAAGGGTTCTGCCATGTCCTCTCGCACGGGATGGCGGGGACGGGGCTTGAGGGGCGATATTCCGGGGATCTTTCGCAGATGCCGGACGAGCGGCGGGAGATGCAGCTTTACGGGGAAAGATTTCGGAAAACGCCTGAAAAAGTACGGGAATTCCTCGAAAACCTCCCCGTCTGCGAAGTCCCCACCAAGTATGTGGTCTTTTCACCCCTCCGTGATATCTGGGAGGGGAGCGATCCCGCACCTTCGGTCGTGGTCTTTCTCGCGAACGCCGATCAGCTCTCCTGCCTCGTCCACCTCATCGCGTACCCGACCGGCTCGATTGAGGCTGCCTACTGCCCGACAGGGGCCGCCGCGTGCCACTCCATCGGCATCTGCGCCTACCGGGAGGCCGCATCCGATGACCCGAGGGGCGTGATCGGCATGACCGACATCTCGGCCCGGCTCAATGTCCGGAGCATGCTCGGGAGCGACCTCCTCACCTTTGCCGTTTCGTGGGCGGTCTTCCTGCGGATGGAGAGCGACGTAGAGGGGAGTTTTATGACGGGTCCGCTCATGGAGCGGCTGTTTCCGGAGTGACAGGAGTGCACGAGGGAGTACAGGTGCCATTCTGCGATTCTCCGGGGGAGTGACCGTGACTCCCTCGTTGTCGAACTTCCCCGGGGAACCAGAGAAGAATCGCTCACCTTTCGCACGGCGTAACGTCACGAATTCCCGGTAACCGGTGGATTTTAATGTGATTATTATCTCAATATATTCCCATGAATATGCGCCGAATCCTATGTGCCATAGCGATTCTGAGCTTTCTTTTCTGCGCGGTTCAGGCGATACACCTTGATATTACCGTGCGTGACGACGATGACAACTCCCGTATCGAGAATGCATACATTTATATTGATGACGATTATGTGGGAAAAACCGATAGTTACGGTGAATTTACCTACAGCCATTCGGAAGACGACCCGTTTCTTCTCGAAGTGAAAAAAACCGGATACGACGACTGGGATGAGACGGTTGACGAGGACGACACGTCGGTGAATGTCTACCTGACATCCGATGCCGACACGCTTCTTGTGTACGTCTTTGATGCCGATACGATCGAACCGGTCAGGGATGCCCGGGTAAAAGTAATCGCAGAGAGCAGCGATGAGAACGAGTCAGAATGGGTAAACAGCAACGGAGAAGCGGAATTTAATCTCATCCCGGACGAAACCTATGATCTTGAGATCACGGCATCAGGATACGAGACCGTCTCGAGGACGATCGAGATGGACTCGGGCGACACGACACTCCGGTACTGGCTTATCAGCACCGACAGGTTCTCCTTCAGGGTACTGGATGCGGATGATCAGTCTCCCGTCCTGAATGCGTCCGTATACATCGACGGATCCCTCGCAGGGACAACCGGAAATGCAGGTGTATTCACGACACAGCTTCTGAGGGAAAGAAATCATGATATCAGGGTTGAATCCCCGGGATACAGTTCCTTTCAGCAGAATACCTATATAGACAGTGACGAGATCCTCATGGCTATCAGCCTCTCCCTGTCCGTGCATCCGGTATCTGTCATCGTGTACGACGAAACGGAGGTGCCGGTGGAGAATGCAGCGGTGCATATCGACGGATCAGCGGCAGGAGTAACCGATCGGTACGGAAAGTACACCCTCGCAGATGTCGTGGAGGGGACCCACACCATCACGGTCGCCAAGGAGGGCTACAGTACCTGGGAGGAGACCCGCACGATCCGGCAGGATGATGCGGGGATTTCCGTCGAACTCAAACGTGAAACCACCGAAGTCTCTATTCTTGTAGAAAACACCGATCACCAGGTCGTTTCCGGCGCCCTCATATACGTCAACGGAGAGACGATGGGATTCACCGACGAAAAGGGCCGTGTACGGGAGGACGTTTCATCATCCGGCGTCTATAATTTCACCGCAATGCTCGAAGGCTACCGCCCGGCTTCGGTCGAAGAAACCATCCCGTTGGGTACGGGAGCGGCGTTCGTGACCATCACACTGGAAAAAGAATATGACATCGGATCGCTCGGGGTATTCGCCATAGCAATCGCCTGTGTCGTTCTCCTCGTGCTCGGGATCCGGTGGTATACAGGGAGGCAGTACCTGCCTCCGCGGCGAAGAGGGGGAGCACTGTAGGAGCCGGCTCCCTTCCTCCGCTTTTTCACGTATCCGACCGGCCTGGCGTACATCCGTATTCTTTTTCCGCCTCTCCCCCCGGCGCAATTAAACCGCAACATCTATCCTTCGGAGTATGAAAACGGTGAGATACTTTCCTGGTTATGACATCCGCACGCCGTATTTACGTCTGGTACGGGCTTCTCGCCGCCCTCCTCTTCGGAGCGGGATCTCAGTTCTCCAAGCTGATGCTGACAACGGTGCCGCCCATCACGATGGCCGGGCTTCTCTATGCCGGGAGCGGGGCCGGTTTGCTGCTCGTCACGGCGGGAGGTTTCGTCATCGGGAGAAAAAGGGACGCGCGCGAGGCACGGCTTGTCCGGAAAGATATCCCGTGGCTGCTTGCCACGATGTTCTTCGGGACATTTCTCGCCCCTCTTACCCTCATGCTCAGTCTGCCGCACACGCCCGCAGCAACTGCGGCACTTCTGTTAAGCTTCGAGGCTGTCGCAACCACGGTGGTGGCCGTTCTCTGGATGAAAGAGCCCGTCGGGAGGAGAATGTGGGCGGCACTGTCCCTGATCACGCTCTCCTGTATTCTGCTCTCATATACTCCTGATGCCGTATTCGGGGTCTCTCTCGGCGCACTCGGCGTGATATTAACCTGCTGTTTCTGGGGGTTTGACAACAATATCATCCAGCACATCTCAGGCAAAGACCCGCTCCTCACCATTATGTTCAAGGGACTTTTCGTCGGATCGGTCATGCTTCTCATCGGACACGCAACGGGAGATGCGATACCCGCCCCCGGTGTCATGCTGGCTTCCATGGCGATCGGGTTCATGGGATTCGGAGGGGTGATGAGCATCGCACTCCTGCTTGCCATCCGCGGGCTCGGGTCGGCGCGGGCGGCATCGCTCATCTCACTCTCTCCCTTCTTCGGGGTATTCTTCGCCTTTGCCCTGTTTGCCGATATGCCGGGCAATCTCTTTTTTATCGCTTTTACGATCATGCTGGCAGGCACTTTCCTGCTCGTTACCGAGCGCCACTCCCACGAACATACCCATCCGGCAACAGTTCACGAACACCGGCACCGGCATGACGACTTCCACCATGATCATGCCCATGCCGACGGCGTGCCGCCGGTCAATGGATCCGGGTACCATTCCCATCTCCACATGCACGAAGAGATCACCCATACCCATACCCACACTCCCGATATTCACCACCGGCACCGGCACTGAAACAGTGTGGGTTCGTTTGAAAGGAGAGAACTGCAGTGCCCGAATTGTCGTCAGCACCCGGACGATTCAGGGTGCCGGTTCGCCCGACATGGCCGGATATCCGCGACGATACGGTCACGTTCGGCGATGTCGCAGGCATCACGCTCAAGCACCTGCGTGCCGCTGCAGGGCTTTTCAAACGGGATAAGTATCTTTTTCCGTTTCCGTTTGATTCCGAGATGAATCGGGCTTTACCCGAGACTTTTTACGTCCCGGATGACAAATTCCGGCGGTATCTCGTACCATTCGGAGCAGTGATCCCCGAATGTACTGGTTCGCCTCCTCCGGGGTCACATCGAAAAGCAGGACACGCGGATTGAGGCGGGTGACCATAAAAAAACACATCCCGGATGTACCTCATATCTCCGGAGGGCGTGAAAAAGGTAATGTACCAAATCCTGCTTTTTTTTAAGGTTACTCCCGGGGGCGGAATACACCGGTTTTTTAACCGGAATCAACCGGAAAAACGGTGTGATATCACCGGTGCCGGGCGTGGCGGTGACGGGTCCCCCGGCAATGTTTTTTATGATCCCGTGACGAACAGATCAGGCACGGGGCGGAATTGCCCGGATATACATCCGGACACACATTTCGCCCGGCAGCTGGGGCCCGTAGCTTAGTTGGTGGAGCGTCCGGCTCATAACCGGACGGTCATGCGTTCGAATCGCATCGGGCCCATATTTACGGTCCTTTTTCCAATCCCCTTCTCCGCCGGATACCCGAATTGTATTCGTTCATTGTTACCTTCTTCGGAGAGCAGACCTTTCAAAGCATGAATTCCGGCAGCCGGGCCGATTCTCCGGAGAACGGCGGATCCGTATACAACTCCGCCACCCACTAATATATAAAATCCTTTATAGGCGAACCGTTCCACTTCCCTCTATGAAATGCCCGGTGTGTGGTGAGGACTGCGTCCAGGCCGCCCATGAAATCATTGCGATGCAGCCCACCATTTTTGCCCCCTGCTCCGAGTGTAAGGGGAGGACGCTCAACAAGCAGGCGCCCCTCCCCGATCAGACATATGGACTTCCCTGTGCCTGCGGCAAACGCTTCATCGACGAAGTCTTTGCACACATGTATGTCATTATGGTCGAGGAGGGTGTGCTCCAGCCCACCGAGCCCCTCATCCGGGTCGGCACACCGCTTGTGCACCCGGGTTTTGCGATGGCCCAACCCCCCTATCTCCCTGTTAAATCGCTCGTCCTCCTCTCCCGGGTTGTCACCGAATCGTGTGCAAAGCGGATTGTTTCGGAAGTGCCGGAGGTCCGCGGCGTCATACGGAGCAGTAATGCGGTGCCGGGACTCTCCGACATCGACCTCGACGGCATCCCCGATACATACGATCTCCTCGCCGGCTGTGATGTGCGGGCGAACATCTTCACGACCCAGAATGAAAAAGTTGTGATCTACAAACAACAGTCCACAATCCATATCGAATTTCCCCGGGGATTTGATCCGAAAATCATCGAGGTGGGCTCCCGGGTCCGCCACGTCAAGCCACGGATGTTCGTTGACGCGTGCAGCGGAGCGGGCACACTTGGCATTATTGCGGGCCTGTACGATATCCCCCACGTCGTTTTAAACGATGCATGGTATGCCGCAGCCTTCTGGTCGGCATACAACCTGCAAGTGAACCGGGAAAATCTAAACTTCGAAGAGCTGAAGATGTTTTTTTCCTACGATGAGATGAAACGCCGCCCCGTCGTGAAGGATGTGCAGAAGATCGCCGAAACACACGGCGGCTCGCAGTATTTCGAGGTTTTCCAGGGTGACTGCCTTCAGCTCCATACCGTTCTCCCGGAGCATGTCGATCTCACGGTCATCGATCTCTTCGAAAAGAAGGAGCCTGAGAAAGTACAGAAGGTCATCGATAACTGGAAAGCGCATGTCAGCGGGGAGGTTTTTATCCCTTAAGAAACGAGATATATACCGGGGACTAGCCCGGGTGGCTCGGCGTCACCTGTTACCTGAAACCGCCGGTATGCGGGGGGCGAAGTCTGAGGACGGCTTTGGCGATCTGACCAAAGCCGGTATATCCCGCCAAAGAAACCTCGTCCCATGAGGTCGACGGACAGGGATCAAGACTCCGGAGGGAGTGGCGACCTGCTGCCGCGGGGAACGGTTCAGGCCCGGAAGGGAGCAGACTTACCGTGGACGTACGGCGCCCATGGGGGTGCGGGGCGGAGAACGGATTGCCGGGAGAGGTCAGGCACGTACTGTCAACCGAGGACGTGTCCCCATACTTTTAACCATGACAAAAGTAGCAATAATCGGTGCGACGGGCCATATCGGGCAGTTTGCAGCGTACGCGATCACCGATATTCCGCATGTATCCACAATGCTGCTCTTCGGACGTGCGGGGCGCGAAAACCTGCTGGACGGAATCGCACACGATTTTATGGATTCATTCGCTGCAAAAGGCAAAAATCTGTCGCTCTCGTGGAGCACTAACCCGGAAGACCTGCGGGGATCGGATATTATCATCATTGCGGCAGGAGTGCCACGCCGCAACGGTCAGGACCGGAACGACCTCGCAATCGAAAACGCACGGGTTGTTGCCGATCTCTCGTCAAAGATCGGCCGGATCGCCCCGGAGTCACTCATCCTGATGGTCACAAATCCGGTCGACGTCATGACCGCCGTCGCCCTGAAATACTCGGGGATGGAACCGCGGAGAGTCTTCGGGCTTGGAACGCATCTCGACTCCATGCGCCTGAAATCACTGATTGCCTCATATTTCAACGTCCATGTCAGCGAAGTTCATACCCGTATCATCGGTGAACACGGAAAAAGTATGGTACCGCTCTGGTCTGCAACCACCATCGGTGGCATTGCGATTCATAATCTGCCTGCCTTTTCCAACCTGCCGATGGATGATCTGGTCACCGACGTCAGGCGGGCGGGAGAGGATATCATCCGGAAAAAAGGATCGACCATCTATGGTCCCGGCGAGGCAATCGCGACCATCGTCCGGACGGTGCTCGGAAATGAAAACCGCATCCTTACCGTGTCCAGCTACATTAAAAGCGAAGTTCACGATATCGGCGATGTCTGCACCGGCGTTCCCGCCCGTATCAACCGGAGCGGAGCGTACCCGATTCCGATTCGAATTGAGAGTGAAGAAGTCACTGCATTCCAGGCATCGGTGGAGAAGATCCGCACCATCACGACACAGGTCATGAATCAGCTTGAAAAAGAGAAATCTCCTTAAGCGAAGTCGGAAAAACACATCTTTTCGTGCATTCCTTTTACCTGCTTCAACAATTTCATAAACCGCTCACTCTCAAGCGGTGAGAAACCGGAAAAATTAATGGTATTTCAGGTCAGCGTCAGCGATACGATCTCTGCACTGCCGACACCCTCGAGCATGCGAAGCGACTCTTCGACCTTGTCGGGGGCACCCTCACTGTCAGGAACGACGACGGCCAGCTTGAGTGCGGACAGCCCGAAGCCGATAGGCTCCACGACAAGGTCCTGAACCGGCACCGCACCGCGGATCGCACCCTCCAGCGCCCCAAGGTCAACCTCAGGCGATTCGGGCATGATTTTTAAAATAATTACAACATCACCCATTATTAGGGCCCCCTGAATCCGCATTTCTTGCAGACGTACGGGAGGCTCTGCTGCCTGCACCGGTAACAACGATAGATCATCTCTCCACATTCAGGACATACAAAGTCGGTCCAGCCTTCATCGGCAAGGGGAGCGTTGCAGGAAGTACATTTCTTAAATGTCATAGTATTTCTCCAGAGGAAGTATCTTATTATGTCTCCATGACGGCTATTAAATGTGTGGATGAATCACCGTGCCCGTGACCGGGATACCGGCGAGCGCAGCACGGACTCTTTCTTCGATCCTGCCGTTGATTAGTGTTGTCCGAATCCCGTGTCTGAGCACGTAAGGAATAAATCCGGCATCCACCTCACTGCAGGGGACGGGCGCATCGATACGGGTGAGAAGCCGTGATGCCGCATACAGGCCGTCGACAGACTTGAGGAGCAGCAGATCGCACCCGAGGGAATGCGCAACCCAGGCCGCCACCGTGTCCGATGTGACATCCCAGCTGTGCGGCAGGGCATCGGCTTCACGGAGCGCACAGTACGGAAGAAATACTTCTGTCCCCTGCGGCAGCCGGAGGTATGATACCGGAGGGACGCCAAGCGAGACAAGAGACCACCCCATCTGCTCCATCGCTGCAACGGCCATCCAGTGAGAGGCATCGTCGTCCAGCTCTGCCGCCCGCACCGCGTCTGCAAACCGCCCGCCGCCGGGGACCAGCAGCACATCCCGTCCGCACCCGGAGAGGAGGGGGACGAGGGACGGGAACCGGTCGGAGAGGCTCCCCCCGATCTTCACCACGATAGGCGCCCTCTTTTGAGAATTCATGAATCAGGCAGATTATTAAGCAGCCTGTCACATAATTCTGTCTATTATGCGCCTGGTGCCCGTGCTCCTGCTCCTCTGCGTGCTCTGTTCCGCCGCCGGTGCGGTTATGATCACCGAATTCTGCCCTGATACATGGCAGAATGGCGAACAGGACGAATTTCTGGTTCTGGAGGGAACCGGGAGCCTCGCCGGGATTCTTGTAAGCGATGGGGAAGGCAGTATCCGGTTTCCTGCGGGATCACGGATAAACGGACAGCTTACTATCGCCCGGTACGCAAGCGCATACCGGATCACACACGGGATCTCTCCCGACTATGAGATCTACGACACCGACCCGGGAATTCCGGACGTGATCCGGACCGGCGATCTGCGGCTCGCAAACAGTCAGGACGAACTCACACTCACCGAAAACGGTGTTGTGGTGCAGACCGTCGCATGGCCCGCGGATGTCCGGCCCCGCCAGGGGCAGGTGCACGTCTGTGAAGAGGGAGTCTGGGACACCCGGCCGTTCTTTATCGGGCAGTCACGCATCTCCCCCAGAACGTATCATGACGTGTCGCTCACCACATTTGTCTCCCCCGACTGTGCACGCACTGTTATGGATCAGGCGATTGCGGGTGCCGACCGGTATATCTGCGTAAATGTCTACGAAATGACTGACCCGTTCATTGCAGAACGCCTTGCGTCACGTGCCTCATCAGGCATCACCGTGACCGTCCTCCTTGAGGGGGGGCCGGTCGGGGGAATACCTGACGGGGAGAGTGCGGCTGCTCTGGAACTTCTCCGGAGCGGGGCGAGCGTCCTGCAGATGGGCACGACCGATACGGCACATGCACGGTACCGGTACACCCACGCAAAGTACCTGCTCACCGACGGAGATGCGGTGCTTCTCACGAGCGAGAACTTCAAGCCCGGCGGATTTCCCGGTGACGGTATCTCCGGAAACCGCGGGTGGGGGGTGTATATCGAAGATACGGGAGTGGCCGGCTACTTTGAAACAGTCTGGCACGAGGATTTCGAGGGAAGCGACATCACCCCCTTTGTTCCGCGGGATACGGCAGCCGATGATACGACCGCTGGAGCATACAGCGCCGGATACTCCCCTGCCTCATTCTCCGGCGCCGTTGTCACGCCCGTCATCTCCCCTGACACAAGTTGCCTGATCCCCGGGCTGATCGACAGTGCCACCCGGACGCTCGATATCGAGCAGGCGTACATCACACCCTGGCCCGAATCCGGAGAGAACCCGTATCTTCAGGCAGCGATCAATGCGGCACGCCGGGGCGTACAGGTCCGGGTGCTCCTCGATTCCTCCTGGTTCAACACCGACGGCGACAACGACAATGACGAATGCGTATCAGCGATCAATGCACTCGCGCGGGAGGAGGGGCTTATGCTTGAGGCACGGTGCGCCGGGCTGGAGACGCTCGGCCTTGAAAAGATTCACACAAAAGGAGTCATTGCGGACAGCGAACGGGTGCTTGTCTCAAGCATCAACTGGAACGAAAACTCGCCCTGCTTCAACCGGGAGGCAGGGGTGATCGTCGATCACCCGGGCGTCGGCGCGTACTTTACCGCCGTCTTTGAGCACGACTGGACGGCCTCGGCCCCTTCCGCGGCGAAAGGCGTCGACTGGACCAAATGGATGGCAGCAGTCGGAATTATTGCAGTGCTCGCGGTGCTCGGATACCGGCGGCACCGGCCCTGATCCGGCGGGAGCCCGAAATGAAGTCACCCGGAAAACACGAAAAAATGCGTGAAGCTGTAGTAATTGAAAAAAGCCCGTGATAGTACATACACGGGCGATCAGCAATTATCGCCTCACGACCGATAAGAAGAGAGAACCGATGTTATTCGGAGTTCCATCTGCAATTTCTCGCGCACCTGCAGACATCGCAGAGCGTGATAGTGACATCGTCACGCATCACCGCTTCGGCCCAGAGATTGACCATATCATTGAGATCCGGGGACAGATCACCGGAACCTCCACCCCGTTTCCTGCTCATGTACTGTGAGATAGCCGCTCTGCTCACTCCGAGCCGCTTCGCAACCTCGCTCTGAGTGATTCCCTGATCACTGACCAGTCGATACACCATCTCCGCACGCATTCGCGGCAGGAGGTTTCTTGCGAGGGAATCGCAAACCATGATATCACATGGCACAGTACTCATGTTGTCGCCATACAGGTATCTGGCTTGAACTGATAAATAATCTGCCGTGCATCCCTGAAGTTAAACTTCTCGATGATGAGTGAGTGTTCCTTGAGTTTCTTAAGCGCGTACCGCACCGTACGCGGTGCAAGACGGCTTTGTGATACGAGATCTTTGTGTGTCATCTCTCCTCCTTCTGCGAGGAGGGACAGAATTGTCTTGGATGATGGTGGAAGCCTTGCTTCAGGCATACTCTATTGTTAACACTGTTAATTTAAAAACCTATCTGCTAATATAATATCCTGATGAATATTGCTCCATGCTCGATCCCCGGGAGCGTACAGCCGTTTTCCTGCTTGCAGGCACCGTAGCCGCGATACTGCTGATACACCTGTCGGTTCAGGCAGTTGGTCCGGAGAGTTTTGCCGCGCCGTACACGGAATCATCGGCGGAAGGTGATTACGTAACTCTCACCGGCACCGTAGAAGAGCTCCGCACGACCACAACCGGAGGCCATCTCCTGTTCAGTCTTGAGGAGGCTCAGATATTCGTCCCGGAGAGTGTCGCCTCATCCGCCACCGTGAAAGCAGGCGATGTGATCGAGGTTGCAGGTACGGTGCAGACATATCGCGGCATGCGGGAGATTGTCGTCTCCTCACGCTCCGAAATCCGGATTATCCGTCATGCTGAATGATTCAGGGTTTCCCTGAATCAAAAATATCAAAATCGCTGTCGGTTTTAAAGGAAGGCTTCCGGAAACCTTTTTTTTTCCCGGCCTCCTTCGGCTCGTTGGATGTATCCTGCCGGGATTTATCAGCTTTCTTTTTACGGCCCTCCACCCCGCTGCCCGTATCAAGATCACCCGAAATGATCCGCTCTCCTGCCATGTTCTGTACTATGCGACAGAGGATGATAATACTACACTTCCGAAAAGAAGGGGGAAATCAGGGAGTGGTAATGGGAGTAACCGCCCAAACCGGCAGCTCCGCGGTGAAACCGAGCGCCCACATAATAATGGTGAACATAAAGATGGTTAAGAGCGCCACCCCGATTATATTGATGACCCACCCCGAGCGGATCATATCATGCATGCTGATATATCCGCTCCCGTAGGCCACGGCGTTCGGAGGTGTTGCCACCGGCAGCATGAACGCCATGGACGTGGCAATGGCGGCCGTTATCATGAGCAAAAACGGGTGGATGGCCATCGATACGGCGGTCACGGCCATGATCGGCATCATCACCGATGCTATTGCAGTATTCGACGTTACCTCTGTGAGGAGTGATATCAGCAGCCCGATGATGATGACGACCATGATGATCGGGAGGGCGTGAAACGCGGAGAAATACCCCACGATAACATTCGCGAGTCCGCTCTTGATGAACGCCACCGAGAGGCAGATACCACCTCCGAAGAGCACCAGGATGCCCCACGGTATCTTCTTCGCCCATTCCCAGTTCATTGTGTAGATGCCCGCACTCCTGTCAACGGGCAGGAGGAAGAGGAGAATCGCTCCGAAGATTGCAATCGTCGAGTCATGGACACCGGGAAATACCGTATTGAGACCCGGGATGATGAAGTCACCGATCTCCTTTTCCGTCCGGAATATCCACGCAAGTGCCGTGAAAACAAAGACAAAGAGCGTCCATCTCTCACCGCGGCTCATCACACCCAGTTCCCGAATCCGTTCGTCGATGATCTCCTTGCCGTGGGCGATCATCCGGGGCATATGACGGTACGGCCCGTACACGAGCCATGCCCACGAGAACGGGATGAAAATACATGCCAGTGGCAGCCCGAACTTCATCCAGGTGAAGAAGTCAATAGCGGGAGCACCGGGGAAGAGCGTCTCAAGCTGGGCAATGAAGATGCCGTTCGGCGGAGTGCCGATCACCGTGGCAATCCCGCCGATTGTCGCCGCATGGGCAATCGAGATAACGAGGCACTCGGAAAAGTCGCGCTGTTCCTCGGTCATATCTTCCAGCGCAACCTGCGCATCGGGAAGGATTGTGGCAATAATGGCGATGGCAATGGGGATCATCATCATCGCTGTTGCGGTATTTGAAATCCACATCGAAAGAAACGCTGTGGCGACCATGAACCCGAGCACAAGGCGGCGGGGGCTCGTGCCCATCAGCCTGATGATGTGGAGCGCAATACGTTTATGCAGCCCCCACCGCTGCATCGACATGGCAATGAGAAATCCTCCCATGAAGAGAAAGATCGTCTTGTCCGCATAGGGGGCCGTTGCCTCCCCGGGAGACAGAACCCCGAGCAAAGGGAAGAGGACAATTGGGATGAGGGCGGTGGCCTGGATCGGGATCGCCTCGGTGACCCACCAGACTACCATGAGTGTTGTTGTCGCTGCCACGTACTGGGCCGCGACAGGAAATACTGCAGGGTCAAATGGAAGTAAAATTACAATAAAAAATAAAATAACCCCAAGAAATTTCCCGATTGTTTTCTTCATTATATATATTGTTGGAATTTGGAATATAATAATATTCCATTTTCATCCTCCGTTAATGTGTTCAGGCCTCCGGATACACCAAAATCCGGATGCGGAATTACTGCTCCGGAGTATCTCTTCCGGGGCGGAGGCTTCCTTCATGGCGGCAGGATAAGCTTTTCGTCAGCGGACCGCCACCGGGGATCGACGGTACAGAGAAAAACGAGGTCGGAAGCACCGGCATTCATGGTGTGCTGAACAGCTCCGGGCGGAATGAACACGAGCATGTCCGGGTGCACCCGGGCGGTTTCGTCTCCGATATGCATGATGCCCTCACCGGCGATAATATAGTACACTTCCGCCGAAACGGTGAGCCGGTGAGGCAGGGTGGCTTCTCCTGCAGGAACGCGTGCCCGGGCAATACTGCAGTTCAGCGCCGGTTCCCCCTCCCGATCGGGATGCAGGATCTCAGCATGCAATGACCGGTCCATCACCCGTGCATAATGGCCGGTACGGCAGTCTTTTACATACATTGTATCCGTCTCCGAAAGAATATTCACAGTACAGAACACAACCGGGCTCCATTACTCTTACGGGGGGCCGGGATACGGTGAATGGAATAAGACTTAATCGTGTTTACATCCGATAGAGATGCAAGAACGACGAAAAACGCCCCGCTTTCCGGCGGGGAGAGGGAGTGTTTAAGGGACAATGGAATACTGGGAACTTGAGGGTATTGCGCAGGGATCACTTGCGATCATGAACCCGACGAGCGAGAGAAAAATCTGTGAAGCACTGGCACCCGCCGGCCTGTCTCCAGGAGACCGTGTGATCGATGTGGGATGCGGCACCGGGACCGTGCTTGCCCTGCTTGCCGAACGGTACGGAATTTCTGGAACCGGAATCGATCTGCGTGAAAACTTCTGCCGGGTAGCCGAACAAAACCTGATGGGGCGGGGATTTCACAAGCAGGTCCATATCCGTTGCGGGGATGCCGCCGGGTATCTTCCGGATGAGGCATATGACTGTGCCGTCTGCCTCGGTGCCTCGTTCATCTGGGGAGGAATGGAGCCGGCCGTTGCGGCACTCAGGAGAATGGTACGCCCGGGAGGGTGGATCCTCATCGGGGACAGATACTGGAGAAACGAGCGTGTCTCTCCCGAATTTGCACGTGAATGGCCGGACATACTCACCGAGTACGAGCTCCTCGGCCTGATGAGGGCGGAGGAATGCACGCTCACGGGAATTGTGCGGTCAGGAGAGGATGACTGGGACCGGTACGAATCGGCAATATGGCAGGCATGCGAAAGATGGCTGAGCATCCATCCCACCGATTCGCACCGGGAGGCGGTCAGGGAGTACCGGGATCGCATCCAGGAGGAGTATCTCGGGTACGGGCGGGAGCTTGTCGGGTGGGCGATGTACCTCCTCGCAACCACCAGTGATGCGGGAACGGGAGAGTGAGAATGAACCGCTATTCATTTGTAGCCCGGATGCCGGACCACCCGGGTGCTCTGCACCGTGCCGCGGATATCATCATGGAGTTTCGCGGCAACATCAACCGGATTCACTACGACCGGCGGATTGATCCGAGAACCGTTTTTTTCGAGTTGACGGCTTTAAAAGCTGATTACGAACGGATCCTTGCTGAACTCACGGAAATCGGCTATCTCCAGACATCCCTCGAAACCCTCAGCTTCCTGAAATTTCTGGTCAGTCTTCCCCACCGGCCGGGCGCACTCGACGATTTTCTCACCTATACGACACAGGCCGGGGCAAATATATCCTATATTGACTTTGACGAGGCGGGCAGGCATCCCGACCGCGTGACCGTAAGCCTGAACGTCGAGGAGAGCGAGGCCGCCCGTGATCTCCTTGACCGGCTGAAATCCCGGTACCCGCTTGAGATTCTCGAATACGACACGACCGGCGAAAAGCTCGACAACACGGTATTTTATGTCCGGTTCGCCCAGAAGCTCAGGCCACTCATGGAAAGCCCCGACGAGCCGTTTTTGCTCTCTTTCCTCCATAACATCAATCATATCGTCCAGGAACTGACCGGCCGCGGTGAAAACCCTGAACAGGTATTCGGAAACATTCTCGCGACGGGCGAAACGCTGACCCGCACGACCGGTGACGGATTTTATGCCGATGTGCAGCAGATCCCCGTCGCACCGGGATGCACGATCACCTGTTTCCAGCTCCCCGGCGGAGGAAGTATCTTCATCATCGACACGCCCGCTGACCGGGTGATGGTAGACACCGGGTACGGTATTTACTATCCCGATGTCGACCTCATGCTCCGGGAATACGGGTTTGGCGATCGGGAAAAGATCAGCCGTCTCATCATTACACACGCAGATGCGGACCACTGCGGGGCCGGCGGTCTTTTCGGCATACCCGCACTGATGCATCCGGGAACCCTCGAGATCATCAGGCAGGCAAACCGTGCCTACGGCTCACGGAGCGAAAAATCCGTCCTTGAAGAGGTATACACAACGATGATCGGACTTTTTTCCCGCTTTACGCCACCCCGGACGGTCGAGCTCCTGCCCGTCGAACCGCAGGGAACACGGGGCGTATTTCCCATCCTCGACACCATCACCATCGGAAATCTCGAATTCGAGATCCTTGAAAGTCCCGGCGGACATCTCTACGGACAGATATTCCTGTACTGCCACCGTCGGGGCATCCTCTTTGCGGGAGACAGCCTGATGAACTTCGCCAGCCTGACCGGGGAGCGCCAGAAATACAATTCCCTTGCCGATTTTCTCGTGACTTCGGTCAATGTTGACAGTGGTCTGGCCCGTACGGAGCGCCGTGGCCTGCTTGAACTTGCAGAAGAGGCGAATAAACGGCTGCGTGCCGAAGGGCGGTCGTGCCTGATCTGCGGAGGGCACGGCGCGGTGTCGGTGCTCCGGGACGGCAGGCTTGAAATCGCAGGCGAGATCGAACACTATACGCGACAGAAAGTGCTCTGATTGTCCGGTAAAAACCGGTGAGCGGTCAGCTCACTCCCGTCGCGTGTTCGTTGCGGGCTCAGGGAACGGGCGGACGGAGCAGTCCTGATTACTGACGTCAGCGGCGATGGTGAGGAGATATTTCGGGAGGCCGCGTGCGTTCATGATCGGGATGGTGCGCATGTGCAGGAAGCGGTCACCGCCATCTCCCGTATCCATACGTATCTCCTCAATCTCCACCGGGGATAGTGTTTCCAGTGCCTGCCGGTCTGCTTCCGTGATAAGACCAGCCGCGTCAGGACCGAAGAGATCCTCCACATGCAACCCTGCGAAATCGGTCACTGAGATGTGAAAGAGCTTCTCGGCCGCCGTATTGCAGAAAATCAAGGCCTTGTCCTCACATTCGCGTACCATGAGGATACCCGGCATATTCTGGACAATGGAGTGAAGGAAGGACTTCCATTGGGAGATGCGCTTCACTGCGGCATTACGTTCCGTTACATCGCGGCATACCAGCCGGTATCCGCAGAATTCGCCGATTTCGTCATACACCGGCCTTCCGCTCGCTTCGAGCACCACCGGCCTGTCGTCCCGTGCCCGCATCGTACATTCGACACACGAGAACGAACGCGGGGGAACCGGTGAGAGTATCAATGATGCAACCCGTGATGCTTCGGCATGTTCCATGTACCCGGAAAAGGGGGAGCCCATCATCTCACCGGGCAGATACCCGAGCACATCGGAAATACGGGGGCTGATAAATGTGAAAATACCGTGCTCGTCGATATTGAGAATGACATCATTGATCTCCTCGACAAGCGTACGGTAGGTTGTTTCGCGCTCACGTAACGCCTCCTCGGACAGCTTCTGTTCGGTGATGTCTTCCAGAATAACGGTCACACCCGGACTCCCGTCATAAAAGACGGTCGGGATTATCTTAAACCGGAAATAACGCTCCTCGCCGACCCGGAGAATACGAAGCTCTTCCACCACCTCCGTCCCGCCCATCGCCTCACGGAGTTTCGCCCGGATAAGAGGGTGATCAAAGGCGGCGAGGCGCGAGTCACGCACCTCGCGCCCGATAATCTGCTCCCGCGAAGCGTCGGTGAACGTGCAGAGCGCATCATTCACCTGAACAACCTTGAAATCGCGGTCGAGAACCACGACCAGATCGGAGGAGAAATTCAGCATCGCAGAGATCGGGACACGCTGGGAGGGGAAAAACACCTTCGCCTTGCCGTAGGTTTTCATCTCCGCCTGCCCGGAGACGAGGAGCATGTCCAGGTACCGCGAGACAGTATTCCGGTTGATCTGCATGTCGCGAGCGATGTCCGTCACAGACATACCCCGGGGATTATCCTTTAAAATATCGATTATTCGCGAATTCTCATCCGAAATAGGAATCGCTCCTGTACAACATACCGCATGTCGGGGATTTATTGATTTCGTTATCGCACGGCATAATGCATAATTTAATGCCTGGCATTAAACAAAACTTTTAAATAATTTTTCACACAACATATGAATGGCCAGAACCACGGGTTCTGGGAGTTTATCACATCCGCGTTCGCCTCAATAGAATCACCTGTTTCGGCAGGGCCCGAATGGGGAAACGGGCTTTTACCGAAACGATTCCATCATGACACAGACAGAGGGCATCTCCATTATGCCATTTGATTACACCACGGCAATCACACGCCAGCACGTAATACTCCTCTCCTAAAGCACACACACACAATACCCGGGTCGGGCGAACGCGTAAGCACCCGGGATATACTCATGACAACACATCCCCTTTTCCATTCATCCGGAGGAATGCCGGAGCTTTATGTATTCTCCGATCCGTGAAAAAGAGAGGCAGGAATGGGCAGGGGAGCGAGTCCGTGCCTGCGCTGACATTCTGATTAACAATAACGTAACCTCTAGCCGTTAACACTCCGAATTTCAGCTTAAATTAACAATGGAGTCTACAGAAAGCATTAACGCTAAAATTTCACAAGAGAAACCTGATATATATAATCCTCGAAGTATCTTTACAAATCCACTCAGGAGACGTCCCGTGGCCACCCCCAGTACTCATATTGACTATCATCACCTTCCCCTGTTCTTCGCAGTCTACGATTCCTTAGAGATGCCCGTCTGTATCAGTGACGGGGAGGGGAAGGTCCGGTGGATCAATCATGCCCTGGAAAAATGGACCGGCTCTTCCCGTGAAACCGTTGCAGGGATGGAAAATGGAAAATTTTTTCATACCTTTATCGCTCCTCTTCTTCGTGACGGGAGCATATTGGCCGCGGAGATCGAAACCGCAGTTGCGCGGGACGAATCGGTGAGACACTACATCTGCCAGACAATTCAGGACGGGGCTGAGGGGCGCTGGCTGGATTTTTCCAGTATGGTCGTCAGGAATGGCACGCAGGCCGGCGGAAGGATCAATATCTTCCAGGATGTAACCGTCCCGATCACGCTCAGGAATGCTGAGGAACATCAGGAGGTTCTTCAGACCCTGGTGGCGGAAATATCCGCGATGCTTGTCGGTGCCCCGCTCGATGCAATCGAGGATGCGATCCGGAATGCGCTCAGGCGTCTCGGTGAAGGAACGGGAGTTTCACGGTGCCACCTCTTCCTTATGCGCGAGGATGGCGGCGGCAGACCGTTCGAGTACGAATGGGATGCACACGCCACGTCCCCGGGGGAGGGGTTGTCAGGCGTAACCGTGTTTTCGTTCCCCCGGCACCCGGATACGGCTGGTGAGGGAAATGTCCTTGAAGCTGTTAACGTGAACGGAAACATTCAGAGTCACGCCGTGCCGCTCCGTGGAAGGACACTCGGTGGTTTTCTCTGCCTGGACATGCCCGCCGGCGACCTCCCGCTGCTCACGCATAACCAGCACCTGCTCCGGATGGCAGGGGACATGTTCATCACCGCGCTTGAAAGCCTCCAGACAGACCAGGGACTGCGGCGTCACGATACGCTCTGCGAATCGGTGATGAACGCATCGGGCAGCCTGCTCCGATCGGCAGGCTGGGAGGATACTATCACCGAGGTCCTCGGCATGCTCGGAAAAGGCGCGGGCACACACCGCGTCTACCTTATGGAGATGGGCGGTGGTGATGAGAACAGGGTGCGCCTTTTTGAGTGGAACGCACCCGGTATGTCAGAGGGCCCTACAGCGGGGGAGAGGGAGGTCCCGTGGAAAGCCGAAGGAATGGAGACGTGGTCCGCAGCCCTCGCCCTCGGGAATGTGATCACCGGGATCACGGCAGATCTGCCGCCCCGTATGAAAAGGCTCTTTTCCGAGCGCCATGTCGAATCATTTGCCATCATCCCTGTTCTCACCGAAGGGGGCTGTTTCGGATATATCGGTTTTGAGGACTGCCGGATTGCCCGGTCATGGACACGAACGGATATCGAGGCGCTCAAAACCGCTGCCGACTCGCTCGGCCTCATGATCCTGCGGAAAATAAAGGAGCAGGAGGCGAGACAGTTCAACACCCAGCTGACCCTGATCAACGGAATTGTGGGTGCGGCTGCTTCGGTCAGCAGTCTTGAGGACATTATCAAGGAAACTCTCCGGAGTACCATGAAGTCCCTCTCGGTACAGGCTGGTGCGGTTTACCTCCTCGATCCGGAGAGACATGAGGGGCAGCTGTTCCTGATTGAACGCGAGGGCGCCGAACATGAATTTCCCGCGAAGATCGACGCTTTGATCCCCGCGATCGCTCCGGTTCTTGCAGGCACACCGGTCTACGAAGCAGCGGCAGGTGAGGAGCAGCCGCGATGCGCGTGGGTACCCCTCACCGGGGGTGCGGTCCCCGTGGGCGTCATGGCGCTTCTGCGAACGGACGGTCATCCGTTTGCATCCTACGAAAAGCAGGCGCTCGATGCCGTGGGAAGAGAATTCGGCGCCGCAATTACACGCGGTTTCCTGCAGGAGAAGCTTGAGGACTCGATCGAGAAAGCAAACCTCTATCTCGATATCATGGCGCATGACATCAAAAATGCCACCACCGTCTCGATCATGTATGCCGATATGCTCAGGGAAATGGTGAACGGCGAACCGTTGGAATTCTCCGAGAAACTTATAGACAGCATCAAGAGGACTGTTGAGATAACCGACAACGTCTCGACGATCCGTCGCCTGCACGAAGAGGCACCGGTGCTCAAACCCATGAATCTCGATGCAATCATCAGACAGGAAATCACCCGGTTCCCGAAGACGACGATCCACTATTCCCCGTCGAGTTTTCTCGTCTGCGCCGACGATCTCATCAGCGAGATCTTCTACAACCTCATCGGTAACAGTATAAAATTCGGCGGTGAGGACGTTGAAGTATTTATCAGAGTGGAGGAGCGGCAGTCGGGCTACGAGATCACCGTGGAAGATACAGGGCACGGCATCCCCGATACCATGAAGAACGTAATCTTCGACCGTTTCCAGCGTGGAACAAAGAAGGCTGCCGGGAGGGGACTTGGCCTGTATATCGTCAGGACCCTTGTCAAGCGGTACGGCGGCTCCATTTCCGTGCATGACCGGGTGCCGGGCCAAACCGGGCAGGGAGCATCAATCCGCTTCAGCCTGAAAAAAGCTGAATGAGACAGATTGGCCCCATCCGCAGAAAAAATAATACTCTTTTATTAGTAGTTACGGCATAAATCAGTATACGCTTATCCAGAACCCACCGTCTTTTTCCCGACGAGACGAAAACGTTTCAATCTTCCTTTAACCCGGGTGACCCTTATGGACTTGAGAACAAAAACTCTCATTTCATTCACCATAACGCTGATTATCATCATAGTCATCACTCTCATCCTCTCGTCAACACTTTTACTCTCCAGCTATACGCATCTTGAAGAAGAACAGGTCAACAAGGACCTTGCGCGTGTTCGAAACCTGATGAATATCCAAATTGATGATATCAACCGGATTTGTGGGGATTATGCATCATGGGATGACACCTATGCATTTGTAAACGGCGATAAGGCTGACTATATCCCGTTGAACTTTGTTCCGGAAACCTATGAAAATCTCGGAATAAACGTGATTATCGTCAGCGATTCCCATATGCACATCATCTATGAAGGCGCCTATGATCGAGAGCACCAGTCCTTTATTCCCCTGCCGGAAAATCTCCGCGCGTATCTGGATTATGACAGTCCTCTGTACCATGATGCATTGCCCGACAGTTCCGCTGCCGGCATCATCCGTCTGCCCGAAGGACCGATGTTGATCACCTCACGTCCTGTGCTTAAAAGCGATCATTCCGGCTCTCCGAACGGATTTTTCATAATGGGTGCATACCTTGACGATACGCGCATCACTGCACTTTCCGATGCCATCGGCCTTCCTGTGGCTATCTCTGCATATAACAACCAGGAATTCATATACTCCGTTGTCCCTCAGAACGATTGGTTCACCACAGGATTTACTCCGGTTGAGGATATTTACGGGAATGAGGCATTCATTATCAGTATCGAGGAACCGCGGGATATCTACAATCAGGGAAAGGATACCCTGTCGAGCTTTATCTTCATTCTCCTTGTATTCGGCCTGATATCCGGCATCCTCACAATAGGAGTCATCGACCGGAGTCTCCTCTCACGCCTCAGCCTGCTCGCAACACACGTGTCCGCAATCGGCACGGACGGGGATTTGAGCCAGCGGGTTGAAAGTGTGGGAGATGATGAGCTCTCACATCTCGGGGAGGCGATTAACCGGATGCTGAAAACGATTGAGGATATCCAGACGACCCTGCAGGAGAGCGAGGCACGATACCGGGGTATCGTCAACGACCAGACGGAGTTCATCTGGCGATACCGGCCCGACGGTGCCATTACCTTTGTAAACGATATCTTTTCCGCGTATGTGGATGTTCCCGCTTCATCACTTGTCGGCAGGAAATATACCCTGACAATCGTGCCCGATGACCTGCCCCTGTTTCAGAATGCGCTCGCAGCGGTGACGCCGGATGCGCCTGCCACAGACGTAGAATTCAGGGTTATTCATCATGACCAATCCGTACGCTGGCAGCGGTGGACGATCAGAGGGCTATTTTCGCAGAAAAACGAGATATCCGAGTACCAGTTGATTGGACGGGACATCACTGACCTTAAAAAAGCCGAAGAGACACTTCGGGAGAGTCAGCGGATGCTTTCCACGCTCATGAGCAATCTCCCGGGCATGGTGTACAGGGGTCGGGGTTCGAATAAATATCACTGGACAATGGAATTTGTCAGCGAGGGCGCACGCGACCTCACCGGGTATGAGCCTGAAGACCTCACAGGCAGCGTCGGCGTTGTTTTTAATGATCTCATTCACCCTGACGACGCCCCGCAGGTCTGGAAGACTATCCATGATTGCGTTGCAGAAAAAAAGCCATACACCGTAAATTACCGGCTAAAAACCCGTTCAGGTGAGGAGAAATGGGTGAGGGGACTCGGACGGGGCGTATATGGGAGAGACGGCGAGAGTTGTGCAATCGAAGGATTCATCATGGATATCACCGGGATCAAGAAATACCAGGATACCATTTCGGAAGCGAATCTAAAACTCAATCTTTTAAATAACATCACCCGCCATGACATCCTCAACCAGCTCACGGCGCTTCTCGGCTATATCGAACTTTCCCGGGAGGATATCACCGATGAGAGCGTCAGGCACTACTTTGAAAAAATGGAGAGAATTGCACAGACAATCCATGAACAGATTCTTTTCACCCGGGATTACCAGCAGCTGGGCGTCACGGGTGCGCAATGGTCACGTATCAGTTCCACCATCTACGAAGGGATAGCATCTGTCGATCTCAGCACCACCCGCGTTTCGGTCGATGTGGACAGTCTCGAGGTCTTTGCCGATCCGCTTCTCGTCCGGGCCTTTTATAACCTCGCTCATAACAGCCTTACCCATGGCGGACCGGGGCTGTCGGAGATCCGGATTTCCGGTCAAGAGACGGAAAGAGGATACCTCCTCCTCTACGAAGATGATGGTGCAGGCATTTCCAATGAGGATAAAAGTAAAATATTTAACGCAGGATACGGAAAAATCACCGGATACGGGTTATTTTTAATCAGGGAAATCCTCGCAATCACCGGAATCACGATACGGGAGACAGGGGAAGAGGGAACGGGTGCACGGTTCGAAATCCTCATCCCTCCCGGGGCGTACCGGATAACACCCGGACCGGAGCATTCCTGAAACGACAGGAATGAAATTCCGAGCATTTTTTCCACCACGGAGGATATCACATATCTATGCGTACCTATTTCATCGGAGCCCTGATTGTAGGTCTTCTGCTTGTATGCGGGTGCACCAATCCGGCTGCGCCGCCTGTAACGCCCGTACCGACCACGGAGCCGGCAACCCCGGTGCCAACCGACACACCCGCTCCGACACCGACTCCCGAGCCCTATGAGGACGCACTCGCGATGGGAGGCGCTTTCCAATATGGCACGGAAGAAGATAAACGAGAGATTACCATCTATCGCGCGTTTACCGTGCCTACCTACCGGTGGCATTCAACCGATACCGGATCGAACTGGGAGACACAACCGCAGGATGCCGAGAACAACCAGTTCCTCTTCGTATCCCTCAAAGTCAGGCATCTCGGAACGAAGAAGGAGATCGGTGCCCCCCATCCGACCGGTATCAGCGTCTTCTTTGATGGCACGCTCTACCCCTCGTGGAGCGGTCGCGACAACGACTCTCCGCCGATTGTCGATCTCGGCCTCCCGATAGACGATTACTACGGCGGCATTCTCCGGCAGTACGAAACGCGGGACGGGTTTATCATCTTCGAAGTCCCGAAGACGCTGACACCCGGTGCCGCGTACCTGCTCATCAACCTCGGCAACCAGTACGAGGCGCCGGTCTGGAGACTCGGTTAAAGCAGGGGAGAGTGTAAGGCGGCCGGTAGATCTTCCTTTTTTTCAACGACGACCGAGGATTCCTCAAGCATCAGGTTGACACGCTCGGCGTGGCCGGCCCGCCGAAAATCGGTGCGAAGTGAAACGACCGGTTTCTCAAGTGCATACGCGAATCCCATCTCCCAAGAAGTTCCCGAATCGGCATCCGCCCCGTCGATGACCGCCACCACATAATCAACCGCCCGGAGTGCCTCGAGATGCCGGGCAAAGATGGCACGGTGCTCGTCGCGGTTCCGGGTATGGCTCGTGTCGCCGACCTCCTGCGGAAGGTAGACATCACAGAAGTGCGCCGTGAGCAATGAGTGGATTTCACGGTTATAGGCCTGCTCCGCCTCGGAAAAAAGGGGCGCCGCAAGATAAACCCGGTATGCCGCAAAAGTTTTTACATCGATTGCCCGGATTTCCGAAAACCGCGCAAGAAACGCCCCCCGCCCCTCCTCTGCGGGTGCGATGCGGTGGGTTCGGTTCATCCCGCAGGCAGGTGAGGCATCGGCCCCGATGATGGCAAGCGGGGCACCTCTCCGGTCGATTACCTCCCTGACGTGCTGTTCCTGCTCATCGAGAATACGGGCACACTCTTCGGTATCAAGAAGGGCCTTATAGCTTCCCGGCATCCTGCCCCTGCCGAGATACTCCGTCTCCGGATAGGGCAGCAGTACCACCTCAATATTAAAACGGCGGCACCGTTCAATGCATGCGGTGAACGCTTTTCTGTCCTCCTGCCGTGTAATACCCTCCGCCCGGAGGGACGGATCCTGCACGCAGGGGCACATCAGTACATACATTGAAGAGAGATTCGCGCTCAACCGTTTTAGATGATACCACTCTTTGCCTTTCGCGACAACTCCTGCCATCCAAAAAAATGCACGGTGAAGAAGCTGGAGCGGGCAGGGATGGTTAAAATCGTAACGAATCTCGCAAAAATCCCAAGGAATTCCCTTATTCTTGACCCGACTGCCATCCAGGCGATCTCCCCGGCCGATCGCAGTGCGCCGTCTATCACCGCGCTTGATTGCTCATGGGAGGTCCTCGATCCGGGTATCGTCAGGCGCTTCCGTATACGCCGGGCGCTTCCCTTTCTTGTCGCTGCAAACCCGGTGAATTTCGGGCGTCCCTTTCGACTTACATCAGCCGAGGCGCTTGCGGCCGCACTCTGGATTCTCGGTGAACCCGAACAGGCGACGGCGGTGCTCCGTCGGTTTGGCTGGGGTGAGCGGTTCCTGGAAGTGAATGCGGAACCACTCGCCGAATATGCCGCCGCTCTGACAAGTGACGACATCATCCGGATTCAGTCCGAGTATATCGGCGAGTGAGGTAAAATCCGGCAGTCAGCCGAAGGAGAATGAGCCGATACCCCCCCAATAGGGAGAAGTATCCGTAGGTTATCGTATGTGGCCCTGCCGCATAATTTCCGGAAGGGAGACCGATGCCTTACCTTTGACCCCGATACTTCCTCAACGGATCCGTGACCCACGCCTGAGAACGATCTCAGTCCCGGGAAGGATAATGTTTATCATTAGTGATAATCAATAGAGGTAATCTAAGGTGAATTATGCATGGCATCATTGAAGCGGATGGCCTGACACGGACCTTCGGGGATGTGACCGCAGTTGATCACGTCACCCTCACCATTCCTCAGGGGGAACTCTTCGGACTTCTCGGTCCCAATGGTTCGGGAAAGACCACCATGAATAAACTAATGACGGGTCAGATACGCCCGACGGAAGGAACCGTCCGCGTGATGGACCTCGATGTAGCTGAAGATCCACTCGGTGTCCGTCGGAAAGTCGGCATCATTCCGGAACAGGAGACGCCCCCCTCGTTTCTCACGGCGGAGGAATACCTGCATTTCGTGGGTAAAATCAGGGGCCTGACCGACATGGAAGAGCGGGCGAACTCGTGGTTTAATATACTGGAATTCCGGGACAAAAAGGAAGTGCTCTGTAAGGATCTCTCCCGGGGAACACGGCAGAAGCTGATGGTGGCACAGGCATTTCTCCACGAACCTCCCCTTGCTTTCATTGACGAACCCCTGATAAACCTCGATCCGGTCATGCAGCGGACCGTGAAAGACTTTCTCCAGGAATATGTCTTTAAGGGTGGCACGGTCTTCTTTTCCACCCATATTCTTGGCATTGCCGAAGAGATCTGCACTTCATTTGCCATCCTCTCCGAGGGGTCCATCCTCCACCACGGCACCATCGATGAACTTCGGATGGACAACCGGAAACTCGAAGGATTTTTCCTCGAACGGGTGAGAGGGACGGCGCATGCGTGAACTCTTCGTTGCGATGCTGAAGGAGGAGTGGCGGATCCACTCCACGATGACCGGAAACCTCGGTTTTGCGCTCTTTCCAATCATGATTGCAGGATTCACCTTCATGGCCGCATGGATCCTCCCCGTTCTTCCCGGGATCGTTCCCATCGATACCCTTGCATTCATCGTTCACGCACTGTTTGCGCTGATGGGTGTGATGGTCGGAAGTTTCGGGATCATGGGGCGTGAGTTCATGAACCGCCGATTCGGGCAGGCCAGCCTTATTGCCTACTCATCGCGGAGTCTCCCCGTCTCGGAGCGCCGGATATTTTCCGTGTTTATTGCCAAGGACGTAGTCTTCTACCTCTTCCTCTGGGTGATCCCCGCCGTGCTGGGAATCGCTGCGGCAGCCCCCTTCATCGGCCTCAGCCCGGGCCTTCCCCCTCTCCTCCTGCTCACTTTTACCCTCTCGTTCCTCGAAGGGCTTGCTATCGTTTTCTTCCTCTCGACGATCTATGCCCACTCACCCCGGATCGCAGGGGCACTCATCGCGGGTGCGGCACTCGCCATCGGCGGAGCATCGCTTGTGGGCATCGGGCCCGCCGTACTGCTGCCGCCCTATGCTTTCCTGCTTGCACCATCCGCCCTCCCGCTTCTGGCATCCCTCGTCCTGATTGCAGTTCCTGGTGCATGTTCCATCGTATGGGCGACGGTAGACTATCCCGATGCGACACGCCGGTTCCCAAACGCCCTCACCGGCCTCGTCCGCAGGTTCCGGTTCTTCTCCAATCCCTGGTTCGTGGCAAAGGACGCTCTCGACCTCATCCGTAGCGAAGGCGGGATTGCCAAGCTGGTTTTTTCCTTCCTGATGCCGCTCGCACTCATCTGGGTGTTTCTCTCCGTTCTCTTCCGGTTCATTCCGGGAATCAGCCCGCTTATCGTCTTTGCTATCCTCCTCGGCGTGATCTCGTCGACTACCTACAACTGGCTGACGGAGTTCGAGTCCTTTTCATCCTATGCATTCCTGCCGGTCGACGTGCGGACGGTTCTGATGAGCAAACTGCAGAGCTACGTGGTAATCAACATCGTTTCCCTCGCCGTGCTTCTCGCCATTGCCTTCGGCACCGGGGAAGCGGGGCTCGTCGTTCCCGCGGTGCTCGTCTTTGTCTCGGTGTCGGCATACACCCTCGCCGTCACCGTCCGCCTTACCGGACTGTACCCGTCCACCATGCTCTACAACGCCCGGGTTTTTTTCACGTACATCGCCGCGATCGCACCCGTGCTCCTGATACTCATCTTCTCGTCGATTGGACACCCGTGGGTTGCAGCAGCAGGTGTGCTGCTTCTCCCTGTCGCATGGATCCTGATTAGCCGCGCTTCCCTCCGGTGGACGGTCTGGGAAATGCCGAGCTATTAGGAGCCGGCGGGGAGACCTCTCCTCCCCTGAGTGTTATTTCGGGAGGATTTTTTTCGAAAGGGGACGGGCGATAGTTTTATCACCGGGGGAGCGGGAAACGATTGACGTGCAAATGACTCCTTCTGACTCTTCTCCCCTCATTCGGAACCGTTTCATCGGAGTGAGTATTCTCGTCGCATCTCTCCTTTTCATTACCTGGTACGGGATGATCCTGACCTGCGGGTGCTCGGGACAGCCGGGGGAGGGTGGTCTCGAGGGGCGGGTCACCATCGGTCCGCTCTGCCCGGTCGAGCCTTGCAACGCGACGCAGGAGACAATCAGTGCGGCATATGCAGCACGAAAGGTTATCGTATATGATACTGACGGGGCCACGGTCGTCCGTACACTGTCCATCGATCCCGACAAGGGGTACCGCACTACTCTTCCGCCGGGGGAATACGTAATTGACATCGCCCGGACCGGCATCGACCGGAGCAACGACGTCCCCCGGCAGGTGACGATCCGGACGGGAGAGACGGTCCGCGTTGATATCACAATGGATACGGGGATCCGGTAGCCTAAAAGCCTAAATCCCGTGAGGAGAATACACCATCCCTGAGAGGGATACATGTATAACGAAGTATCTCTGTGACGTCTGCACTGTGAACGAGTATGTTGTTGAAAACGGCGATACCGGCCTGAACATACAGGCGGGCACGCTGCCTGCCGATTTTCCGGATGACTGGGAATGCCCTGTCTGCGCCTCGGATAAGACGCACATGCATCCGGTATGAAGGAATTTTCCTTCTTTCTGTCCATTCCGGTTCCGGGAGAGGATGAAAATTGACACGATATGTCTGTGATCTCTTCACCATCTTCGAGTATATCGTCGAAAACGGAGATGAAGAGACACATATCCCGCCGGGAACATACCCGGCCGATTTTCCCGACGACTGGAAGTGACCGGTCTGTGGAGTGGATAAAACTCACCAGAGAGCCCGTTCGTGAAAAAAGTGGCAGGAACCTTGCCTGAGGAATAAGGACTGGCACCCGGTGAAAGAAGGGTTATGTCTTACTCATCGTCAGAAAATTCGCACTCCAGGTGTGTGCCATCGCAAAACGGCTTCCTGTGTGAGTGACCGCACCGGCAGAGCGTATAGTGCTCAGGGATGGCGGGCTGTTCACCGCCCGGATTGTGAAGCTCAATGCCCCCGACCACGTCATACTGGCGATCCTTCTGTACACGGATTGAGGGGTCGCGCACATCGTTCTTTCCGCGTTTCCCGTCGCGGGAGTACCAGAGTGCTCCCGAGGGGCAGGTGCGTACCACGCGTTCAACCTCATAGGCATATCCCTCGTCGGGCTGAACACGGGGAGTTTCACCGGGCCGGAACACCGACGGGAGATACTCGGTGCATATACCTTCGTGGCAGCATGCCCGGCGGTTTTCATAGACCGTCACCTGCTTCCCCTCGTAAGTATCGACGCGGTCCGGCAGCCCGCCTTCCTCCGGATCCCCGCAGAAACCGGCCTCGCGGTGGCTGCCGTCACAGAATGGTTTCTTCTTTGACTCCCCACACCGGCAGAGCGCCATGTGCGGCTTCGTCTCCAGTGCATTGCCCTCTGCGTCCAGCAGGTGTTTGCAATTCCTGACAATCAGGGGGCCGTCGCTCTCTACATCAATAGAGGGTGCGGCAGCGTCGTTGCCGGCTTCGGATGCGTCCATACACCTTATGTACCCGGGGCCGGTGATGATGATTGTGCTGGTCCGGGGAGCCAGATGTGCGTGCTCCGCCCGTCAGAATACCGAATACCGGCCTTCACCGGCGACGAGCTTTCCGGGTGCCGCCTGCCACCCGTCCCCTGCGAGGGTGACGATGACCGTATCCCGGTAGGCATTCCCCGACCAGCCGAGAATCCACCATTCGTTCCTCCCCCCGGCGCTGACCGACACCGTAAGGGCGTCCGGGCGGGTGGCATTGTACCGGGAATAGACCCGTGTATCGTAGTGGGTGCAGACGAGCGGCAGTGACGGGGGATGCGGGAAGTCACACGTTACGGATGTCAGGTTGTGTCTCGGGAGAAGCAGCGGCTCGGTGCGGTCCGGGTGTTGTGTGGTAATGGGAGAGGCGGACGGGACAGATATCGACAGGATGAGGGGATATGCCCCCGCATTCCCGGCACCCTGGGGAGCGGTGGGGCCTTCCTCCCCTTCCATGAGCGGTTCCGGAGTGTGAGGCGGGCGGGGAGTGATGGCTTCTGCGGAGATGCGGAGCATGCGTACCTCCCCGTCCTCGAGGACGGTCAGGTCCCAGCCGGGAGGAACACCGGCAAGCTTTCCGTCGGCGATGGCATCGGCAACCGGTGAGATCCCATCGCGGGCGGGAAGGGGCAGAATGACGGTTGCGTTAGTGACGGGGATGGTGGCCTCGAAGGTCGCCTCCCATGAATAATCGTGCGAAAGGGATACCGTGTACCAGTATGCACCCGATGAGGCAGCAAGGATGATAACGGCAGCGAAGCCCACAAGCATGATTTTAAGCGGATTCATTCTCATATCCCGGTTATCCGTGCAGCAATGCACCTGTCAAATTATCCCCCTGCGGACGCGATAATCGTTGTGGTGGAGCTGGCTCTCTGCAATGGAGGGGCATCAGTTTCACGCCGCGCACGGCTCCCCATTATACCGTACATCAGCCGTAACCCCTGAAGTACCGAAAGGGTGTCTTACAATGCTGAAAAAAGCGGGATATCTTCACCTCAGCAGGCAGCACGCAGAGGATCGCCACGGATATGTTCATCGGATTGCCGAAGTCCGCATCCGGGAAAGGCGCTATGCCGTCAGGGCAGGTGAACTCTCAGCAATTCTGCGGGGGCCCGGAACCGCCCGGATCGAGCATCTCGGGCACCGCTGGACGCAGCACCTCGAAGGTGAGGCAGGATCCGCTTACTGCTCGCGATCCGGCCGGGGCGTGATCATCGAACTCGATAGCGGGGAACGCTATGCGCTTCCGGCGGAAGGTGTTCGTGCCGTCCTGACCGGATCCGTATCCTACACCCGAATTTCAGAAATTGCGCCCGCCCGTCCGGTCGGATGGGTTCATACGGGTGTGCAGACCGAGCTTCCGGCCTAAAATTTCAGGCCCTGAAGATCAAAGGCATGAGCTGCCGCACCCAGCAGCGGCGCGTCACCCCCGAGCGCACTGGTATGGAGCGACGGCACCGTAAGATACCGGTCGCGGTACCTCTCAATCTGAGGGAGGAGAAGGGAAGCATTCTCCCGCGCAACGGGTCCGTCGAAGATGATGCGCTCCGGTTCATACGCGACCGTCACCCCTGAGACGCCGCGTGCATTAATCCGGCCGAGTTCGTCTGCAAATGCACATGCACAATGGTCACCGTCGCGGACAGCCTGAAATAGGGCGGCGGCGGTCGCCACATCCCTGCCGGCTTCAGGATTGCACCCTTCCACCGAGCACCATCGGGTGAAAAACGCCGGGATGCTCCTGCCGGACGCATACGCCTCCCAGTGCCCTTCATGACCGCAGCCGCACCTCATACCATACCGCGAATCGACATAGAGATGCCCGATCTCGCCCGCATTCCCGTGCCACCCGCCGAGCAGCCTGCCGTCTACTATCGCACCCCCGCCTATGCCGGTTGAGAGCGTAATATAGACTGCATTCTCACACTCCCGCGCAGCACCGAGCCACCGCTCTCCGGCGATGCCTGCACGAGCGTCATTCATCAGATATACGGGCACCCCCCACTGCCCGGCAAGAGGTTCCACGAGATCAATCCTGCCAAACGCCATGTTCGGCGAAGAAACCACCGCACCACGGGCGGAATCAATCGGCCCCGCGGCACTCACACTCACAGCCTGAAAGCAGGCTGTCCCGCGAGATAGCCCGATCGATGCTATCAGGTCGCCGATGCGGTTTGCAACGACGTCACCCGAATGCCCTGATGTCGGCGTGCCCGCCTCCGCCCGGCGCAGGATAACCCCTCCGGCGGAAACCAGTGCCACGCGGATCCGGGTTGCCCCTAAATCAACAGTAATTACTTCCCCCGTGACTCCCTGTCCTGTGTGTGCCATATCTATTCTTCCAAAAAGAGATGGACCTTCGCCGAACTTAACTGGATGTGGCCGGAATCGCGCCCTGCAGGGAGAGCCTGCAGGGAGGATACCGAGGTTTTTTATTGTCCTGAGCAATATGCAGGTCATAGCGTTGTGATTGTTATGAGCGAAAAGAAACGCGTGTCAGCCGAAGAGGCGAAAAAGATCGGAGAAGCGCTGGGAATCCGGTGGGATAAATTCGATGTCGAACAGTTCAGGGCGGGAATGGATGTCGAACTGGAACACGGCACCGAGGACTCGCACACAAATGTCACCAACGACGATATGATGACAACCGGGAAGATTGCCCTGGCTCACCTCAATGAATTTCCGGATTACTACGATCGCCTCGAAAAGATGGAAGAGGAAGCAAAAGAATACTGGAAAAACCGGAAATAAGAGTGAAACCCCCTATCATCGGGAACCGTGACGAGGGAGGGGGTATTCCGTTATGACCGGCGGATCCTCCTCCCGTATCCTGCTGCCAGCACTGCGAGCGCAACTCCGGCAATCAGCCCCGTGCCGCCGGAAGGTGCAGGTGTGGGAACCGTTTCGGGTGCCATTTTTATCAGAAAAGACGCTCCCGCATCGTCTGAAACACTTTTTCTGAGTCCTCCGATCATATACCCGCCATCGGGCGTCTGCTGAACCGAGGTGACGACTGCGTCGGGAATCGTCCGCGTCCATGCAGTCTCCCCGTTCTCAACCGTGCGCATAATCATGAATCCGCCTGCTCCCCCAAGGGAATCTGGTGTGGGACCGGCGATTATATATCCTCCGTCCGAAAGCGGGGAGAGAATGACAACGGACGAAAAATATGCCGTAACCGGACTCTCAAAGCGAATCGTGCCGTCGGATGCTATCCCAAGAAGGGACACCGCACCACGCGCCGTGGGCGACGTCACACTATCCGCACTCGTTGCTGCGGCCATATATCCACCTTCTGATACTGGCTGAATTAGTGTAATTTCCTCATACTGCGGATAATGTTGCTCCCGGACAATCGCGCCGTCATCACCGGCGACAAGGAGGAAGGCGGCAGTTCCTTGCGGGGTGGCGACACGTCCCCCCACGACGACTCCGCCGCCCGGAAGCGACCTGACGGATCGGGCATGATACCGATCCTCGCCGTTACCGGAACCAAGCGGACGAATCCACTCTTCCTCCCCCTCGCCGGAGAGACGGACAAGCACACTCCTGTCGGCATCAGCCACAAACACTGCTCCGCCGTCTGCGGTGTCAATCGCACGGATAGTCCGGTTTTCACCGGGCACATACGTCCACCGGGGCTTTCCGGCCGAACTGGCAGCGACGATCTCCTGCCTGTCGGAAACGAGGAGGAGGCCATCGTCGGGCATTTCCCTGACATAGATATACGCACTCGCGGCGAGAGCTCCCTGAACATATACGATGCGATCCGGACATCCCGTTTCATTCAGGAATACAACTGCGGCGCCGAGTGCCGCTTCGCCTCCGGCAACGTACCCGCCGCCCGGAAGAGCCTGCATGGAATAAAGGACGACTTCGGTGGAATCAAATATACGGAACCATTCATCCTCGGGCGGGGAGCCCGCCGATGATATCGTAACGGTGCAGACCACGAGCAGCAGCACCAGTGCAAGACCCCTGCAGCCCACAGGCGTGTTCCTGAATTTTTGTACCATCATTAATTCACCCGTATGCCGTCCGGCCTCATGAGTGCTTCGTCCCGTATCCCGAAAAGAGTGAGGAGGAATCCCTCACCGAAGAAACGCAAGGCAGGAGACGATAACCCTCCGGCCGGATTGCCGGGTGTCCGTCACCAGTTCATGCCGGGAACTGTATGCAGGATACAGCAGAAGGAAGAGGACAAGGACTGCCAGCATGGGAGCAGGTGGGGCGCATACAAGGACACAGACGCCGAGAGCCCCGGCAGAGAGAAGCAGGCACAGGAAAAGAACAACCCATCCGCCTGCCTTGCCAATCCTGACCACGGTCGTCTGTGCCGTGCCGAGGTCCTCCGCGTAATCGTTGATCTCATGTGCGACAAGCGCCTCCATGCAGACCGTCGTGGCAATGAGGGCTGCGACAAGGGAAACGACTGCACCGGGAGTGCCGCCGGCGAGCGCATAACCCGCCAGTACCGGCAGACCCCCGAACATCAGACCGTGGGTCACGATGTCAACGATAAGACGATCCTTGAGGCGGAACGGTTTCGCCGAATACAGGGTGAGGGCTCCGGCACACAGGGCCACGAGAATCCATCCGATCCATCCCGCTGAAATCGCGAGAAGTGCCGGAAGAAGGAGAAGGAGAAGCATCAGCCGCCATGTCCCCTGTCTGCTCACCTGTCCCGCAGCAAGCGGATTCGTGTCCGCAGCAGCCTTCCCCTGGTGATTCCGGTCAATTTCAACGTCATAATAGTTATTTACCACAAATCCGTACGCGGTCAGGCAGAAGAAGGTAAGCCCGGTAACCAGGAGAGAAGCCGAAAACCCCCCCGCAATGTATGCACCGGCAAGCGGGAAGAGCAGATAAAATTTTATCCAGTCCGGAATCCGCATCATCCGAACGTATCCTGAAATCCCGTCCATTCATTTGTTATTTATTCCCGGAGGTGATAAATCATCATTATACTTTTACCCGGAGGGGAGGCGGGATCCGCTATCGGCGCGGCATCGTGGGTTTACACATAAATAGGATGCTATTCTTACTGAATCATGTACCACAACAGGACAGGTATAACAGGATTTCTGGTGAGGGACACATGATTAAGGTCGCAATCAACGGATACGGCACAATCGGCAAACGCGTTGCCGATGCGGTGAACGCCCAGCCCGACATGGAGGTCGTCGGTGTATCGAAGACACGCCCCAGTGCGGAGGCATATATCGCGAACATGCGTGGATATCCACTCTACATCGCAGACATTGCAAAACGGGACACATTTGAGAACGTGGGCATAGAGGTTGCCGGAGATATCGAGGATATGCTCAAACACGCAGATGTCGTGGTGGATGCCACACCGGGTGGCGTGGGTAAGAAAAACAAGACGCTCTATGAACTCTACAACCTAAAGGCGATCTGGCAGGGAGGCGAAGACCACGACGTCGCGGGCTTTTCGTTCAACTCGTCGTGCAATTACGAATCTGCACTCGGGCGAGATTTTGTACGGGTGGTCTCCTGCAACACGACCGGCCTCTGCCGCATCATCAATGCGGTTGATAACGTCTTTGGAGTGACAAAGGTCCGGGCCACGATGGTGCGCCGCGGATCGGATCCCGGCGGGATTAAAAAAGGCCCGGTTGATGCGATTGTCCTCAATCCGGTGACCATTCCAAGCCACCACGGACCCGATGTACAGACCGTGCTGCCGCATATCGATATTGTGACTCTCGCCATGATCGTCCCGACGACCTTCTGCCATATGCATGTTGTGCAGATGGATCTCGGGGCCGATGCAACACGGGAAGAGATCCTGAACATTATCGAAGAACACCCGAGAATGGGCCTTGTGCGCAAGGGGACCGGAATCACGAGCACTGCCGAGCTGAAGGAATATGCGAGCGACATGGGCAGGCCGCGTTCAGACCTCTGGGAGAGCTGCATCTACGAGGAATCAGTCTCCGTCGTGGGAAAGCGTGACCTCTACATGTTCCAGGCCATTCACCAGGAGGCGGATGTCGTCGTAGAGAACATCGATGCAATCCGTGCCATGATGAACGGCACACCCGATCCTCTCGAATCCGTTGCGATAACAAACAAAGCGCTCGGTTTCACACCACTCTGAGGAGTGGAGAGAGATTCCCGGCACGCAACCGATACCGGGGATACGGGATTCGACTGTCCATCCCGGTACCGGAGTGTCGGTGAGCCCGGAGGTTTTCCGTACGCGGAGAGCGGGGCAGGGAAGGAGCGGCCCTTTTTCTCTCCCACCGGAATAACCATTAACACCCTCTATCACCCATAATTTTTAATGGATCCGTACTCATTGGTCACGCGCAATACCGTTGAGATCGTTACCGACGATGAACTGAAGGCAGTTCTTAAACAGCCCGTAAAACGCGTATATGCCGGATATGAACCGAGCGGTGAGATCCATCTTGGCCATCTGGTTACGATCACCAAACTTATCGACATGCGTGACGCGGGATTTGACGTCACTGTTCTCCTCGCCGATCTTCATGCCTTTCTCAACCGGAAAGGGACAATGGAGGAGGTCAGAGCCCTTGCCGATTACAACCGCCGCTGTTTCGAGGCCGTGGGGCTGACCGGTGTTGATTTCGTGCTCGGATCCGATGTCCAGCTGAATCCCGAATACGAACTCCGTGTGCTGGAACTTTCCCAGCAGATTACCCTGAACCGGGCGAAGCGCAGTATGGATGAAGTCGGCCGACAGATGGAACACCCGACCGTTTCCCAGATGGTATACCCGATCATGCAGATGGTGGATATCGAGACCCTCGGGGTCGATGCAGCGGTAGGTGGGATTGACCAGAGGAAGATTCACATGCTCGCTCGTGAAAACCTTCCCGCCGTCGGAGGCAGGGCACCGGTTTGTATCCACACGCCGATCTTAAACGGCCTTGACGGCAAAAAGATGTCCTCGTCGAGCGGGAACTATATCTCGGTCGTCGATTCCGAATCCGACATTAAAAAGAAGATTAAAAAGGCCTTCTGCCCGCCGGAGACTACTGAAAATCCAATCCTTCAGCTCCTTCAGTTCCACGTTTTCCCGCGGCTGTCCGAAATTACACTCAGGCGTCCCGAAAAATTCGGTGGGAACAGGGAATTCGAGAGTTATGATGAGATCGAGCAGGCATACACGAACGGGGAGGTGCATGCGATGGACCTGAAGAACGCCGCCGCGGATGGCCTTATCGAGGTGCTGGGCCCGGTACGGGATTTTATGGAACGATAATGAGTCTCGACGGGATTTTACACCGGTTCGACCGGGAAGTGGAGAAAATGGGCGTCCGCGTAAAAGACGCCGACCAGATGAAGGTCTTGGATAACGTCTTTGACGAGGTTACCCTCCTCGCCCTCTACCGGCTCGTACACAAAAAGCATATCTCCGTCATCGGCGGATCGATCTCCACGGGAAAAGAGGCTAATGTGTTCTACGGCGAGAAGGACGGAAGGCCGATTGCAATCAAGATCTACCGGATCCGGTCCGCGAATTTCAAATCCATGAGCGAATATATCAACGGGGATCCGCGGTTCGCCTCCGTCCGCGGTACGAGGAAGGAGATCGTCTTCACCTGGACACGGAAAGAGTTCGCCAATATCCAGCGTGCCCGTGAGGCAGATGTTCCGGTTCCCGAACCACTGGTCTTTGACAGGAACATCCTGCTCATGGAGTTCCTCGGTAGCCAGGAGAGACCGTACCCGCAACTCCGGGTGGCAGATTTCGAAGATCCAGCGGGCGTCTACGAATTTGTCACCAGTATGATGAAAAAACTCTACCGGGAGGCGCACCTCGTGCACGGCGATCTGAGTGAATTTAATATTCTCTATGGTGACCACCACCCGTACATCATCGATCTCGGGCAGGCAGTAACCCCCGACCACCCCCGCGCCCACACATTCCTCGTGAGGGACATCAAAAATATTACCCGGTTTTTCAGCCGGTATTGCGACGTCAGGGAAGAGCGCGACGTATTTATCGACATCGTCGGGACCGAGCGGCTTGAGCCGTAAATCCCATGAGAGGAGGGAGAACCATGACACTACAGGAAGTAAAAGTAACACAGAGCCGCATTGCGGTACTGATTGGAAAAGGCGGTAAAACAAAGCGTGAAATTGAGAAAAAGACCGGTACTGTGCTCACCATTGATTCCGAGGAGGGAACGGTGGCCGTTGAGGCGGAGGAGACGTTGTCGGTCCTGCGAACGGTAGAGCTTGTTCGTGCCGTGAACCGCGGTTTTTCTCCCGAACGCGCCTATGTGCTGCTTGACGATGAGGATCTGATCCTCGATATCATTGATCTCTCCGGGATCTGCACGACGACGAAACAGATGGATCGTGTCCGCGGACGCATCATAGGAAAGGAGGGGCGGGCGCGTGAACAGATCGAGTATATGACCGGTTGCCTCATCTCCGTTCTCGGAAAAACCATCGCGCTCATCGGGCTGCCGGAACAGCTGAAACTTGCCCGGACAGCGATTGATATGCTCGTTAAGGGTGTTCCCCACGAGGCGGTCTTTGCGTTCCTTGATAAGAGAAAGAAAGAGGCAAAGCACGAAATTCTCGAATATTACTACTAGGCGGTCCGGCACTCGTGATGCACCCGGCATTCATCACAGCCTTCCCGGGAAAACCGCAGTGGGCGGAAGGCGCGCAGGACTATTTCCACTGCACTATAAAAGGCCAGAGGGAGATGCAAACGGACAATAGGCGAAAATGCTGCGTTTTCGAGCGGAAAGAATGGGGTCTGGCGTGAATATCGTAGATCTTCCGGTACCGCCCGCATTGATTGCAGAGTATGAGAGGCGGGGTATCCAAACGCTGTATCCGCCGCAGGCCGAATGCGTGGATGCGGGGCTCTTTTCCGCAGTAAATCAGCTCATCGCCATTCCCACCGCAAGCGGAAAGACACTCGTCGCCGAGCTTGCGATGCATCACCAGATTGCCGGGGGGGGAAAATGCCTCTATATCGTTCCCCTCAAAGCGCTCGCAAGTGAAAAATACGATGAATTTTCAGGGAAAGGTGTCTCAGTCGGTATTTCTACGGGTGATTTTGACAGGCGGGACGAGTTCCTCGGCAGAAATGACATCATCATCGCTACAAGTGAAAAAGTCGATTCACTCCTCAGGAATCGTGCCCACTGGCTGCCGGGGATTACGCTGCTTGTCATCGACGAGGTGCACCTCATCGATTCCGAGGACCGGGGCCCGACACTTGAGATGGTAATAACGAAACTCCGGTACCAGAATCCCGATATGCAGATCATCGCGCTCTCGGCCACGATCGGCAATCCCGAAATGCTCGGGGAATGGCTTGACGCAACGGTGGTCACGTCTATCTGGCGCCCGGTAGCGCTGAAAGAGGGCGTGTACTACCAAAAAGCCATCACCTTTGCCGACGGGACGAGGGAGATTCCCGCCCTATCAAAACATGACGACATCAACCTCTGTGCGGACACGATCGAAGAGGGGGGACAGTGTTTGGTCTTTGTGAGCTCTCGCAGGAATGCCGAGGCGTTTGCGAAACGGGCTGCGCAGACAATTCCTATCACGAACCCCGCGCTTGACGCTATTGCCCGCACGCTTGAGGCCGCGGCTGAGACCGATATGGGAAAGGTGCTCGCTGCCTGTGTCCGGAACGGGGCTGCCTTCCATCACGCGGGGCTCAGGCGCACGCAGCGGGCTGTTGTCGAAAAAGGATTCCGGGAGGGAAACATCAGGATAATATCATCCACGCCGACCCTTGCTGCGGGCATCAATCTCCCCGCACGGCGTGTCATCATCAGGGATTACCTGAGGTTCCAGGGAGGGCAGGGAATGGTGCCGATTCCGGTCCGTGAATACCGGCAGATGGCCGGAAGGGCAGGCCGCCCTCACCTTGATCCTTATGGGGAGGCGGTCCTGATAGCGGGCCGTGAGGAGGCAATCGATGAGCTCTTTCATTCTTTTATCGAGGCACCGCCGGAAGACGTATCCTCGCGCATCGCAAACACGGATACACTTCACGCACACATCCTCTCCCTGATCGCGACCGGGTTTGCCAGATCGCGTGACGATCTCGTTGCCTTCATGGAACAGACGTTTTTCATCCACCAGAAAAAGAAGCACCGCCACCTCACCGCGATTGTCAACCGGTCCCTCCGGTTCCTCACCGACGCGGAAATGGCCACCGAAACCGGGGGAGTGCTGGCGGCGAGCAGATACGGCGCGCTCGTCTCCCGCCTCTACATCGATCCGCGAAGCGCCGAGATGATTACCACGGCGCTCCGTGACCTGAAGGATTTCTCTGACATCGGCCTCCTGCAGCTCCTCTGCCGGACGCCGGATATGTATACCCTTTTCGTACGCAAATCAGACCTGCCCGTTCTTGAGAAGTTCTACTTCGACCATGAAGAGGAACTCTGGACGGAATTTTCCTACGATGACGGTGAACAGTACTTCCGGAGCCTGAAAACGGCAATGCTGCTCTTCGACTGGACGGCAGAGGTCGGTGATACCGCCATCTGCGAGCGGTACGGCGTCGGGCCCGGTGATATCTACAACGCCGTCGAGGGCGTGTCATGGCTCATTCATGCCGCGGGAAGGCTTGCCGCAATGATGGAGCCTGCATATGCAGACCCGATCCGGGAACTGGAGGTGCGCGTGAAACACGGCATCAAACGCGAACTGCTGCCTCTCGTAGCACTGAAAGGCATCGGGCGCGTGCGTGCACGCCGGCTATTCAACAATAACATCACCACGCCCGATGAGATGCGCCGGGCAGGTCCGGATACCGTCGCTGCGATCATCGGGCGCGGCATCGCCGAGCAGGCTCTCTCCCGGGCCGGGGATCGTACACCGACTCCGGCAGACAGCAGAAAAGAGCCCGATGAAAAAGAAGACCAGGATTCAGGCGTTGTTCAGTCCACCCTGTTCCAGTTTGAAGGGGGGGGAGAATGAACGCGACGTATCGTATCCTGCAGGCAGTATGGACCATTGAAAGCCCGGAATTGTTTCTGGAGACACTCCGTGACATTGCGGATCGCTCCGGAACACGGATCGTCTGCTTTAATGCAGATTCCATGGCAGGTGAGGGGCATGTACGGACGGCCATCCGTCACGCATGGCGATCCTGGTCATCGGGGAATGCAATCTCCAACTCTTTCGAGATGGAAGCGCTCCTGTATGCCGCCGGAAACAGGCAGTGCCAGGAAGCAGCGGCTTTTGGCATACACACAGGGTGTAACAGGTGCTACATCGTGCTCTGCCCGCCGCGTGGTGCAGCACAATCCGCTCTTGCCTCGCATGTCAGGTTTGTCGACGAAGACTGGGAGCCTGTGTCCGCGGAAAAGCAGGAGGTTCTCTGCCGGCTCTTCGGGATTTCCCGGGCGGAACTGGCAGTCACGGGGCATGCCCGCCTCAAAGAACTCGTGGAAGAGCGTGTCGCCCTTCTTGATGTATACCGGTAACAGCCCCGTCCCCAATCACGGATCTGTGTGACTACCGGGACGCGTGGGTGAGGATGTGACGTATCTCGGGGATGATAAGGGTGCTGGTGGCGAGGGTGACAGCTCCCGTGGAACCCGGGATGCAAAAGACAGCTTTCCCACCGGTTACTCCCCCGATTGCCCGTGAGAGCAGGGCGCGTGTTCCAATCTCCTCGTAACTCTTCAGGCGGAACAGTTCGCCGAAACCATCCATTTTTTTCTCGAGAAGCGGAGCAACCGCCTCGATCGTGCAGTCATCATGCGTGAGACCGGTTCCCCCGTTGACGATGACAAGGTTCGCATGCCCGAGCGCATCCAGCACCGCTTCCCTGATAACGGATATCTCGTCGGGAACGAGGACATAGTGCACAACTGAAATGCCGGCGCCGGAAAGCAGGTGCCGGATCACTGCACCGCTCCGATCCTCATCCTCGGTCCGTGACGTCGAGACGGTAACGACTGCACCATGTATAGTAATATCCTGAATGTGCGATGGATCCATCAGATTGAATCGTGTGTACGGAAACCCCTTAAGTCTTGGGAACAGCATCCGGGGATGTAACAAAGAGAAAGAGGAGGCGACCCGGATGAGGCGTGAAAAGGAAGGACCACCGTGAACTTCACTGTGAAAAAACCAAATATCAGCCTGAATGGGAAATAACGTGATTTAAAGGCCGGGAATGTCCGGTTAAATGAGAGTACTGAATATAGCGGACCCCTTTGTTTCCACTGGAGAGAGAACAGAAAAGAGAATATCCCCAGAAGACAAGAACGACAAGGGAGAAGGGAATCCGAACTCAAATGATCATGATTATATGAGAGGTAAGAATGGCGGGACCCCTTTGTTTCCACTGGAGAGAGACCGTGGCAGACGCCGGCACCCATAAATTCCTAAAAGAATACTGGGCCGATATGTGGAACAGGGACACCCCCGCCTGCACGTATGCATTATCGGCCGGTGCATCTGAACAATCGTCGCCGGGAGGGATCCCGGACGCCGCCACAATCCGGACGGACGGCCCTTCGGCCAATCCCACACGGAGCCGCTGGCCCGGCAATGTTTCCGAGCATTGAGACTCTATCCGGTTCCACCTCCTCCGGATGCAAACCGGTCCCAGGTGCCGTCCCGGAGGATACCATCCGACGCTCCCTACTAACGTTCCACCGATCGGGCCGACGGAGACGGAGAGAAAAGTCAATGAAAAAAAGGGAAGGAAGGAAGAAGGAAGAACACGAGAAGAGGAGTCGATGAGGGGACGGGGGAGAAGAAAGAACACGAGGAAAGGGATCGATGAGGGGACGGGGGAGAAGAAAGAACACGAGGAAAGGGATCGATGAGGGGACGGGGGGGAAGGAAAAATACGAGGAGAGAATTCGATGAAAGAGAATTGAGTTTCACGTCAGGGAGAACAGGAGAGATCTGAGAAGAGAGATCAATTTCAATTACTTAATATATTATTATAGAGAGAACACTACAACAGGACATTTTCATCAGGTGAAGCAACAGCTCCGCCTGTTCTTCTCATCTTTCCAGACGAAACAAAGGGGGCGGGGTCTCCTCCCCCCTCACCAATCATCATTCATTACCATATCTTCCTCCTTCTCTCTCTCAGGGACCTGTGTGGACACTCTGATCTTCTGCTTAATTCGAGTGGAAACAAAGGGGTCTTCCAGATAGAAAAGATCATTTATTACGTACCAACTACAATAGATTCACTTCTCAGGCGGGTGCCGGCGGGTGATACATGACTGATCATGAAAACCATTCTATGGGGCTATTTAGGAAATATCTGGATAATAACAATATTTTTAAAAATCGTGAGGTGCTCCGGCACTCGTATCGCCCCCACATCCTCCCTCACCGGAGACCCCAGATCGACAGCATCGCTGCTATCATCGCACCCGCTCTCCGGAACGAAACCCCCTCAAATATCCTGATCTACGGGAAGACCGGTACCGGCAAGACTGCATCGGCACGGTATGTCGGAGCCGAACTGGAAAATGCAAGTGTCGAAACAGGAACCACGGTTCATGTCATACACCTGAACTGCGAGGTAATCGATACGCAGTACCGAGTGCTCGCCCAGATTGCAAACTGCATCGATGAAGCTGACTCATACGCCAGTGATCGTCCGCGAATAAGCATTCCGATGACGGGGTGGCCGACGGACCAGGTTTATATGGAACTGAAGAACCAGCTCGATGCACTTGGCGGAGTTCACATCATCATACTGGATGAAATTGACAAACTCGTGAAAAAGAGCGGCGATGAGACTCTGTATAACCTCACCCGGATCAACTCGGATTTAAAAAATTCAAAGCTTTCCATGATCGGTATCTCAAACGATCTGCTCTTCACCAACTTTCTCGATCCGCGAGTTCTTTCCTCGCTCTCGGAAGAAGAGATCGTCTTTCCGCCCTATAATGCAATGCAACTCTGTGATATTCTTCAACAGCGTGCAGATATGGCCTTTATCGATGGCGCGCTTATGGAAGGTGTTATCCCCCTGTGTTCGGCGCTTGCGGCACAGGAGCATGGCGATGCCCGGCGGGCGCTTGATCTGCTTCGGGTATCGGGAGAACTGGCCGAACGGGAAAATGAGCGACAGCTGAAAGAGTGCCATGTCAAGATGGCGCAGCAGAAGATCGAGACCGACAGCCTCATCGAGTGTGTTTCGACACTTCCCACGCAGAGCAAGGCAGTACTCTATTCGATGGTTCTCCTTTACAGAACTCATAACGAGATCTTCACCACCGGAGAGGTGGCGCAGGTCTACCGTGATGTGGCCCGTCTGCTCGACCTCGATGTGCTGACGCACCGGCGGATTACCGACCTGATTTCGGAGCTGAATATGCTGGGCGTGATCAATGCACGCGTTGTAAGTCGAGGACGGTACGGCAGGACGAAGGAGATGTGGTTCAGCGCCGGCACGAATAAAATCTGGGACACTCTCCTCAAGGATGACCGTCTGAACGACCAAAGATTGAAAACAATCGACACCCACCGCATAAAGGCATTATTCAGGTGATGACATGGATGAAAAGGATCGGTTGCTCCTCACGCTCCTCGACCAAAACAGCCGGCTTCCTTCCCGGGAGCTCGCCGAACTGGTCGATCTCGATGAGCAGGATGTCAATGAGCGGATACGCCTGATGGAAGGAACCGGAATTATTCAGCAATATACCGCAGTAATCGACTGGGAGAAAGCAGGAGATGGCGAAGTTGCGGTAATTCTTGAGCTTAAAGTGAGTCCCGAGCGTGATTTCGGATATGACAAGGTTGCAGAGCGGATAGCCCGGTTCAGGCAGGTCCGGTCGGTCCGCCTTGTTTCCGGGATCTATGACCTGGAGCTGGTCGTGACCGGCAGGAATATCCACGAAGTGGCACGGTTTGTGTCAGAACAGATCGCACCGATGGATCATATCCGCGAAACCGCAACGGTCCTCATCATGAAAACATACAAGGAAAACGGCCATATCTTTTACGAAAAGGAAGAAGGGGAGCGGCTGCCCCTCTCAATATAAGGGTGTGCCATGAAGGATCACGTATCGCGGAAGGCGAGGGAGATTCCCCCTTCCGGTATCAGAAAATTCTTTGATCTGATCCAGGAAATGGAGGATGTGATCTCGCTTGGTGTGGGCGAACCCGATTTTGCCACGCCGTGGAATATCTGCGAATCGAGTATCTACTCCATTGAGCAGGGTGCGACATCCTACTCCTCCAACCGCGGCATGCCTGCGCTCTGCGAGGAGGTCACCCGTTACCTCGACCGGAGATTCAACCTCACCTATAATCCTCACAAGGAGATAGTCATCACCAGCGGGGCATCCGAAGCGCTTGATATTGCGGTCCGGGCCATTGTGGACCCCGGGGACGAGGTGCTTGTGGCGGAGCCGTGTTACGTCGCGTATGCACCGAATGTCATTCTCGCCGGCGGCCACCCGGTGCCTGTTCCCTGCCTGGAGCAGGATGCGTTCCGTCTTACCGCAGATGCACTTGTCGAGGCTGTTTCGTCCCGGACCAAGGCTGTCATGATCAACTTCCCGAACAATCCGACCGGCGGTGTCATGGATGCGGCATCACTCCGGGCGATTATCGATATCATCGTTGACCATGACCTGATCCTGATCAGTGACGAGATCTACGCTGAACTGAGTTACGAGGCACAGCATGTGGCAGCGGCCACGGTGGGTGACGCATGGGAGAGAACGATTACTATCAACGGATTCTCAAAAGCCTATGCAATGACCGGCTGGCGGGTCGGGTACCTCTGTGCTCCCGAAGCTCTCTCCGATACGGCCCTTAAAATCCACCAGTACGTCATGCTCTGTGCTCCGGTGATGGGGCAGGTGGCTGCACGGGAAGCGCTGCGTCACGGCGACCGCGCACGTGACGAGATGATCAGTGAATACAAAATGCGGCGGAACCTCTTTGTCCGCGGTCTCAATCGCATCGGCCTGCCCTGCCATATGCCCCAGGGTGCGTTCTACGCTTTCCCGTCTGTAGGGTTGACGGGACTCTCCGACCAGGAATTTGCCGAACGCCTCCTCACAGAAGAGCATGTTGCCGTTGTACCGGGAAGTGTGTTCGGAACATCCGGTAGCGGTCATATCCGGTGCAGTTATGCCACGTCCCGGGAGAATCTCAAAAGCGCACTGGACCGGATCGAGGCGTTCCTCTCCACACTCTGAAGGTTGGAAATTCCCGAAAACGACTTTTTACATATCTTTTCTCTCTTTCATTCCTCACATTACCCGGATAACCCCTTGATTTCTACTGGAGATATCGCAAAAATACTCCCCCCTCTCTCCCGTGCCATATGCTTCCGGAGTTTACCTTTTTCCCCGGCACATCAGCTGTTTTGGAAAGAACCCCATACCGGAAAAGCAGTTTTCTTCCTTCCTGAGAATTCAGCTAAATTGATACCGTTGTGGCTTTTTCAGGGATTTTGATGGATGGGAATACGTGATTTCACCACGTTCTTCGGACTCCGTTTTTCTGTCCGACAGCTTCACAGGATGGGCCGACCCCTTTATTTCCACTGGAGTGTCAGGATTTTAACCGATTCGAAAACTCTCCCCTCTCTCAGTTTCTGAAAAAACCCTTGTGTAATAAGCCGGCATTCGGTCGTTTCCTGTCCTGACGGCACCCTGTGGTTTCACAGCGTTTCACAGCGTTTCACTCCTTCATGCTGCACGGCATTGAGGATGTCAACGTTTATACCGGAGAATCACCCCATGCTACTTGAGATAACAATGAGTTGTACAATCATCGTCGGCGGTTTTTTTGGTGATGAGGGAAAGGGAAAAGTTGTAGCCCATATTGCCAATAAGGATCACCCCTCAATCATTTCCCGGGGCGGGGTCGGCCCGAATGCGGGGCACACGGTAAAGGTAGGGGAAAAGGAGTATGGTGTCCGGATGATCCCGTCCGGCTTCATCTACAATAATGCCCGGTTATGCATCGGCAGCGGGGTACTGGTTGATCCGCGAGTGTTTTTTCAGGAAGTCGAGGTTCTCGGAGTACGCGACCGCATCTTTGTGGACGGCCGGTGCAGTATCATTGAGGAGGAGCATATCGCCCGGGACAAGGGCGATTCCTACCTTGCAAAGACCATCGGTTCGACCGGAAGCGGGTGCGGGCCTGCAAACGTCGACCGGGTGATGCGTATCGCACGGCAGGCGAAGGATGTGCCCGAACTTCGCGACTATCTCACCGACGTCTCCCTTGATATCAACACCTCCCTTGATTCGGGAGATTTTGTCCTCCTCGAAGGCACACAGGGATTCGGTATTTCGCTCTACTTTGGCACCTATCCCTTCGTAACGAGCAAAGATACGTCAGCCTCGCAGATTGCGGCCGATAACGGCGTGGGTCCGACGAAGATTGATGAGGTCATCACGGTCTTCAAGGCATACCCGACCCGCGTTGGCGAAGGTCCTTTTGGTACGGAAATGAGCCGCGAAGAGTCACACCGCCTCGGCATCGAGGAATTCGGGACGGTGACGCACCGGGAACGCCGTATCGGCGTTTGGGACGCAGGGATGGCAAAATATTCGGCAATGGTGAACGGCGCCACCCAGGTTGCCATCACGGGGATCGATCATGTCGACCCGGACTGTTTCGGTGCCACGTCCTATGACCAGCTTTCAAAGAAGGCACGAGAATTCATAAACAGCGCAGAAAACGATATCGGGGTTCCGGTAACACTCATCTCTACCGGTCCGGATATCACCCAGATCATCGATCTAAGGGATGAAATATGAAAAAATCAACGGTTGATATTCTCTGCTGTCCTGTCTGCAAGGGTGATCTGGAGCTCCGGATTGTGAAGGAGCTGACACGTGAGAGTGCTGAGGACGAAATCCTTGAAGGGGGGCTCTGGTGCAGAAAATGCGGTGTTGAGTATCCCATCCGGGAGGGAATACCCGATCTCCTTCCGCGAACGGGAGATAATTGTTAAATAACCCATGGATATCTGTGAGATTCATCTGAACAGGCGGGGCATCAATTCGATTGAGACCCCTCCTCAGGTTGAAGTTGAAGCGGGAGGCAGCCTGTTAGTCCGGTTCATCAATGACGGGAGCCCTGTTCATGTGACCCTGACATCTTCGAATGCCGGAATGTTCACCAATTTTTATCATGAAAACCTTTACGTGCGGGATATCCTCGAGTTCCGGATTCCTACGCGCGAGGATGCCTACGCCGGATTCTTTGATATCGAGATTATCACGGGGTACGGGACGAAGCGATCCCAGTGCCGGGTGCTTGTGAAAAAGTATTCCGAAAAGGTTCAGCCGGCACCTGATAGTGAGCCGGTACGAATCCCCGTCCAAAGAGCGTCATTTCCGTGGCTTCTCCTCATTCTTGTCGCCATCGGCATCATCGCGTATGCCGGCTGGATCACAACGGGGGAGATGCTCCTTTCCCATATCACCTTCATTGTTCTGCTCACCGGAGTCTACTTCGCATGGTATTCCCGGCGCTAGTCCTCTGGGCCGCGCTGTTATTCGATCGTCTGGCAGGCGACCCGCGAAACTCCCTGCACCCGACTGCCTACCTCGGGCGGCTGATTGGCTGGTGGGGGCAGCCCGGCCGATATCGGCCCGGGCTCCAGCGGGTGGCGGGTGTTCTGGGGACTCTTCTTACCGCAGGTCTGTTTGCGGCTCCGTTCCTCTTATTTGACCTCTATGCGCCGGTGCCCCTCTACCTTATCGGGGCCCCGGTTCTGCTCAAACTCTGCCTGGCATGGCGGTGCCTCGAGGAGCATGTCGCTGCCGTGGAGGAGGCGGTGGCGCGGGACAGGGAGGGCGGCCGACATGCGGTGCAGCTGCTCGTTTCCCGGGACACGTCGGCTCTCGGGGGGGAAGGGGTGCTCTCTGCAGCCTATGAATCGATGGCGGAGAATTATGTCGATTCCATCATTGCCCCCCTCTTTTATTTCACGCTGTTCGGCCTTCCCGGTGCTGCGGTCTACAGGGCGGTAAATACCATGGACGCGATGCTCGGGTATACCGATCACCGACATCGTATCGGGTGGTTTCCCGCCCGCTCGGACGATATCCTTAATTACATACCCGCCCGGATCGCCGGTCTGCTTCTGCTCCTGTACTTCGCATTGAGGGGACGGTTCAGGCCGGCACTCCGGACGCTTGCTGCCGATGCACACCGGCGTCCGGGAATCAACGGCGGTATTCCCATGGCCGCGATCGCGGGAGGTGCCGGGGTCCGTTTTGAAAAACCGGGATATTATACCATGGGTGAGGCCGAGCGGAGCCTTGCTGAGGGCGGACCTGAAATCGTCCGTGCGATTCGGGCTGCAACCCTTTGCGCCGCAGTGCTTTTTACCGTTACCCTTGTATTTATTGCCCCCCTAGCTCTATAGTGAATGACAATGAATCTGGAAGACCTTCGGTTCGGAACGGAACTGATTAAACGAGGATTTGCCTCCATGCAGAAAGGAGGTGTGATTATGGATGTGGTCAACGCCGAGCAGGCCCGCATCGCCGAGGAGGCCGGTGCCGTAGCTGTCATGTCGCTCGAGCGGGTCCCTGCGGATATCAGGAAAGCCGGAGGTGTGGCGCGTATGGCCGATCCGAAAATAGTGCATGAGATTATCGATGCGGTCTCTATTCCTGTCATGGGGAAGGTGCGAATCGGACATTTTGTCGAAGCGCAGATTCTCGAAAATATCGGAGTCGATATGATCGACGAGAGCGAGGTCCTTACCCCGGCTGACGAGGAGTACCATATCGTGAAGACCGCTTTTACGGTACCGTTCGTGTGCGGTGCTCGAAATCTCGGTGAAGCGCTCAGGAGAATTGCCGAGGGTGCGGCGATGATCCGGACAAAGGGGGAAGCCGGCACCGGCAATGTGGTCGAGGCGGTTCGCCATATGCATGCGATTATGGGCGAAATCCGCGTTCTGCAGGGAATGGATGACTCCGAGCGTGCCGCACGTGCCCGGGAGATCGAGGCGCCGTTCGAGCTTGTCCGGGAGACCGCTGAACGCGGTCGCCTGCCTGTGGTGAACTTTTCCGCCGGCGGCATCGCGACACCCGCTGATGCGGCACTCATGATGCAGCTCGGCGCCGACGGTGTCTTCGTCGGATCGGGCATCTTTCTCTCGGAAAACCCGGTGAAGACGGCACGGGCTATCGTCGAAGCGGTGAATAATTTTGAAAATCCCGCCGTTCTCGCCGAAGTCAGCCGGGGGCTCGGAGATCCGATGAAAGGCATCGACGTGCACACGCTGAAAGAGGACGAGGTGCTCCGGTTCCGTGGGCGTTAGGGTAGGGGTCCTTTCGCTTCAGGGGGATGTCAGCGAGCATATCTCGGCATTCCGCCGGACACTTGTGTCCATGGGCGACGACACCGGATGTGTGGTTGCAGTGCGTCATGCGAAGGAGATCCCGCTTCTTGACGCGCTGGCCATTCCCGGCGGGGAGTCGACGACCATTTCGCGGCTCATTGATAAAAACAGCATGCGGAACGCGATTGAGCGCTTTGACGGCGGAATATTCGCGACCTGTGCAGGTATGGTCCTGCTTGCACGGGAGGTCGATGATACACGGGTCCGCCCGCTCGGTCTCATGGACATGGAAGTGGCGCGGAACGCCTTCGGCCGGCAACGGGAGTCATTCGAAGCAATAATTCCGGTGAAAGGACTCGAAGATCCCTACCATGCTATTTTCATCAGGGCACCTGTCGCGACGGCGACGGGTGCCGCTGCAGAACCACTTGCGTCCATTGATGCGGGGATTGTGGCGATTAGAGAGGGGCGTCATATGGCGTTTTCCTTTCATCCGGAATTGACGCCCGACATTCGCCTGCACCGGATGTTTCTGAAAAATCTCGGCATTTAATAACCGTATTCCCGGGGATTTTTTTTACCTGAACCGGAATGCCGGATATCGTTCTTTCCCGGTGTGCTGGTGTTCTTTCGTGCACGCCCAGGATGGGCCGTATCGGTTAAGTAGGAACCGCGTGAAATGTTTAGAGCGGAGTTTATTAATATGGCAGATGCGCGAGAATCTAAAAAAGTCGTGCTGCACACGACCAGCGGGGATATTGTAATCGAGCTGTTTTCCGACATGCCGGTTACTGCGGGCAATTTTTTAAAACTGGTCAAGGAAGGATTTTATGACGGAATTGTGTTTCACCGCGTCATTAAAAACTTCATGATCCAGGCGGGCTGCCCCCAGGGGACGGGCACGGGAGGCCCGGGGTACACGATTGCCGACGAATTTGTAAAGGGGCGTTCAAATCGTCGCGGGACCCTCTCCATGGCAAACACCGGGCGCCCGAACAGCGGCGGGAGCCAGTTTTTTATCAACCTTGTCGACAACACCTTCCTCGACTGGGATAATAAAAGCACCCCGTCCGCGCACCCGGTCTTCGGGATGGTCGTCGGAGGAATGGATGTCGTGGATGCAATCGGCAGCACCGCGACGGACCGGTCCGATCGCCCGCGCAAGGAAGTACGAATAACCAAAGCGGAAGTTCTCTCCTGAAAAGGCATCTGCTCATGGAACCCGAGTTTCGGGAGAGCACGGGAAGTACCGGGCTTGAAGAACGAATCGGATATACATTCTCGGATCCCTTTCTGCTGGCCCGGGCGCTTACCCGACTTGCTTATGGAAGCGAGCAGAGGATGCCTGCGGGGATGCATATGGATGCCCTTGCAACGCTTGGCGATGCGGTCATCAGCCTTGTCGTCCTCGACAGGCTGATCCGGGAAGGAGCCTCCGATAAAGGCGAGATCTCCCTCATCAGGGCGGATTCCGTGAACATGACCCGTCTCCGGACCCGTGCGGAAGAGATCGGCCTTGAGGCATATGTTGCCTGGGGGAAGGGTGAACGCACACAACATGTCTGGACATCGGGCCGGGTGCTTGCCGAATGTTTCGAGGCGGTAATCGGTGCCGTTTACCTTGACGGTGGCCTGGAAGCCGCGATCGCCGTTCTTTGGCATCTCGGGTTCCCGGACGGCGCCCTATCCGGGATACAATAACAGTTTTATTAGGTAAGCAGGGAAAACTGCATTATCATCCATGAAATTCCGGGTCGCCCTGCTTCTCCCCGCTCTCATCATCGCTGCCATTCTCATTCCGGCCGCCTGCACCGGAGCTGCGGCGGACGCACAGGAAGACCCGGTAGTCGCGTTCTATTTCAGCGGGGTGGGATGCAGTAACTGTGCGCAGGTCGATCCGGTTATATTCGGGGAATGGCTCATCACATTTCCCGATGTCATATTTATCGAGTATGAGACACAGGTTCATCCGGAGAATGCGGTGGTGCACGAGGAGTTTACCCGGATGTACGGCATTCCCACCGGTACTCCGCTGCTCGTCGTCTCACGCGAACACTGGTTTTTAGGGAAACGTGCAATCCTTGAGGACGGATGGGATATGCTTACCCTGCTTCAGGAGAATCCCGGATCCCGTGATGCTGCATTCGCTTTTGATCGGATCGATCTCCCGGATCTCGAAGGCAGGCCGACGATATGGCGTCGTGACAGGGCGCTCACCCGGATCGGCACGGGAGGGGACGACGGTCTGTTGCGACGCCTTCTCATAACCCCCGATCCTGCTGCCGGACTGGAAGGGGCCGGTTATACAAAAACAGCTCCCGTTCCCCTTGCGGTCGCCGGATCATCACTAACGTTTGCCCATGCGGTGACGCTCGGCTCCTGGCTTTACCAGTGGAACGGAGCGGATGCCACTCTCCCTGCTCCCGGTGCACTCCTTCCCACGCCGGACGTGTCCGGAAATACACCGGTGACGGGCACCACCCCCCTCTCCGTAATTCTCGCTCTTGCGGTTGTCGATGCGATCAACCCGTGCGCACTCTCCGTGCTTGCGGTAATCCTCACGGCTATCGTTGCCCATAATCCCGAGAATCCGCGCTCTGTGTTCCGGGCCGGAATGGCTTTTGTGGGAACCGTCTTTGCAGTCTATCTCCTGTATGGTGCGGTAATTGTTGCCGGTTTTTCACTCCTGGGAGGAACCTCACCGATCCGGGCAGTGCTTCCGACAGTACTTGGTGCAGGCGCAGTTCTTCTCGGGCTCGTGTACCTCCGGGCGGCGGCCGTTCCCGGTACCGGTGGAATGCTTGCAGCCCTTCCGGGTTCGATTCGCTCACTGGTGGCACGGTGTGCGGAGGGGGTGGCCTCGGTACCGGGTGCCTGTGCGGCGGGAGCAACGGTCTCACTTTTCCTTCTTCCCTGCACGATGGGTCCGTATCTCATCGCCGGCGGCCTGATCGGGACCGGGGACGTCGTCAACGCTGCTATCGCCCTCCTTCTCTATAACCTGATATTCATTCTGCCCATGGCTGCAGTGACGCTCGGAATCACTCTCGGGATCGCCCGAATCGATGCCGTATCCGGGTGGAGAGATGCTCATTCCCGGATTCTGCGGGGAGTAGGGGGCGTCCTGATGGTGGCACTCGGCATCGGCCTTGCTGCCGGCATTATGTAAAAGAGGATAGTAATCCGAAAATATCCGGGGTTCTGGTGGCCTTATTGCGATTTTCCCTGTTTCGCGACCGCATCCATTGCCGCCTTCACTGCTTCTTCGTCACCAAGATAGTAATGGCGGATGGGCCGGAGGTCGTCGTCAAGCTCATAGACGAGGGGCATGCCGGTCGGGATGTTCATCTGCGGTATATCCTCGTCGGAAATGGAGTCGAGATGCTTGACGAGAGCCCGGAGGCTGTTGCCGTGTGCCGCAATGATCACCCTTTTTCCGGAACGGATAGCAGGGGCGATATCATTCTCCCAGCAGGGGAGGAATCGTGAAACGGTATCTTTCAGGCACTCGGTGAGCGGCACATCCTCCGGCGCGAACCTGGAGTACCGGCGATCGGAACCCGGAGATCGGGGATCGGCAGGATCGAGAGGCGGCGGGGGGATATCGAAACTCCTTCGCCAGATGAAGACCTGTTCATCCCCGTACCGTGCCGCTGTCTCGGCCTTGTGGAGCCCCTGCAGCGCCCCGTAATGCCGTTCGTTGAGCCGCCAGCTCCGGTATACCGGTATCCACATCAGGTCCATCTCATCAAGGGTGATCCAGAGGGTCCTGATAGCCCGTTTTAAAACGGAAGTGTAGGCGACGTCGAATGTAAATCCTTCTTCCCGGAGCAGTCTGCCTGCGGCATGTGCCTCATCGATGCCCTTTTCCGAGAGGTCAATGTCCGTCCATCCGGTAAACCGGTTCTCCTTGTTCCAGATGCTTTCCCCGTGGCGTAGCAGGACGAGCGTGTGCATGTGCAATTCGTCTCCTTATCATAGCTATGGGCACGGGCGCTACAAAAGGGTGTCCTCGGAGGGGTGCGATACTGGCACAATCCGGGGGCAGGATGGTGACCGGGCCATTCCGGGGGATAATTCGCTCCCGGTGAGAAACACGGATTTCCTTATCTCGTCATGCATTCTCGTGCAGATTTTCCGGGTGCGCAGAAAGTGATAAAACAGCCCTATCGTACAAGAGGTAATATATTTAAACCATCTATACTGAATATCAGATAATCCGGTGATTATATGCTGCAAAAACGTGAATTCACTCCTACCAGTCCAGACGAATGGTTGATGAAAGGAAACGTATCCTATCTCTCGGGAGACTATACGGGGGCAATCGAAGCCTATAACAAGGCGATGGGACTGTATCCCGACAACATCGTCGTGAAAACCAACAAAGCCATTGCCGAGCAAAAACTCAAACCTAAGGATACCGGCACCGCTGCAATGCCCCCGGCCGGGCCCGCCCCGGTGCGTACAGACGCCCCGGAGGGAGGAATCCTCCAGAAAATCCGTTCGTGGCTGAGTATGTAAGTATACGGACCAATTGTGTCGGATAAAACCGTATAAGAAAGGACTCGTTGGATTCCTCAACAACCCTAAAAAAAGGGCTTCATTTCACGCTGAATGCCCGCGGGTAGCTTTGCTCAGAGCATTACAGACCGCGCAGCTCATTCATGGCGCTCTAAAAACCGTCGGTATCACCTCTCCTGATCGTGCCGCCGCTTGCGCATCACGAGTGGCCGGGAGAGAAAATCTAATGCACCATTCTTTTCAAACACTCTCACCATAGCGGGATTATTTACCCGCCGGTAAGAAACCATGACAGATCAGGGTATCAGGGAGTATTCTGCCGATATGGCAGCAGAGCACGCACACCGGCGGATAGCGGAGGCTGTCCGCCGTATGGGTGAAGCGAAAACACAGGCGGGTCTCGGCGAAGCAATCGCCGCAGAGATCATCCGGTACTCCATGTATGATCTGCAGGTTATCGGGGGAAATATGAAGCGTGAGACCGACAAGCTCCCCTCCCCGTACCGCGAGATGGTCAGGCCGTATTTCGAGCAGCAGCTCTTCGGCATGTACCACCGGCTCCTCTCGATGCATCGTTCCGGCGCCCTGGCACGGAGAACAGCACCGATCACCGACGAAGAGATGTTCCGGAAATATCTCACGATGGTGTGTGAAGGGTGCTTCGGCGACACCGAGACCTCGGGCACCGACTTCTACTTCGGTGACCCGGTCCGCTCCCTCTTCTATTACCTCCTTGCCGGGTATGCGATGTTCGTGCTCGACGAACCCGGCCACCCGGTCGGCACCCCGTTTCCCGGAGGGTTTGTCGTGGAGAAGCGGATGAGGGAGTACCTCTGCCCGATCCGCGACAAAGAGGAGGACGTGCCGTTTTCGATCTGTAATTTCTGTCCTGCGAAGCAGATGGAAGGAGTGTAAGACCATGTTCTCCGGTCATGCGTCTGCCCGGTGGCGCACGGCATCGTCACTCCCCGGCGCGGTCTTCTACAGCCCCAATAGGCCATGATGTGCGACAACGCTGAGGTTGTGGCAGACGACACAGGCATGGAGCGTAACATGAGTGCCGATCCACACTTCACCGATCGGCAGACGGGGGAGCCATGCCATCATGCCGGATCCTACCGCGACGACGCATGCGATATAGATGCCCTTTATAATAGTGAATTCAGCAACCTTTCCGGTGTACGGTGCCATAAACGGGTTCAGCTCGATTCCCCCGGCACAGATATTTATGTACGATGTGACGACATCGAACATGCAGAGAACGAGTAAAAGTGCGGCAGCAATGATCAGGAAATGCCTCCGGGTGATGCTGCCATAGTGCATATATTATCAAACGAGAGAGAAATTTCGTGAAGGGAAAATAATATGCCATGCGATGGTGCCTATCGCTATGGTGCTGCAGAACGGCACTACAGTCCTAAAATTGGATGAAATCGGCAAAAAGCGGCAGATTCCGCTCCGCACCTCCGGTGGGCGTCCGAAAGGGAGGGGGTGGGTGTGCAGGCCCCCGGGTGTCGCACCACTCACGGGCGCGCGGTTTTCCTGTATACCATGCCCTGAAAGAGGGCAATGTTCTCTCCGTTTTCATCGGTCACCCGGACATCATAAACGGCAAGTTTCGGATTTTTGGCAAATTCGACGGCCTCTGCGTAGAGGATGCCCTTCCGGGCAGCTTTCATGTAAGAAATCGAGGCGTTGATGGCGGCGGCGGGAACCCCGTGCGAGTTGGACGCGGCCGCGAATGCCGAGTCTGCGAGGGTGAAGATCGCCCCCCCGTGAACCGTGCCGTGGCTGTTTTTATGCCGATCCGAAATAGCCATCTTCACCCGTGCCCTCCCGGGCGAGACGTCCATAAGTTCGATTCCCGTCTCCCGTGCAAACGCGTCGGAGAGGAAAAAATCACTACATTCCTGCATCGCTCCCTCGGGGAGATCATAGGAAAGTCTGGTATAAAGATTATCGGCCACAAAAAATAAAAGTGAAAATGTAAGTGATCCGGAATTTTCCGGAATCTTTCCGTGACTATTTCTTCACTTTCTTCTTCACGTCCTTTGCCATCTCTTCGACGGCCTCAGCGATCTCCTCAATTGCAGTTTCGAGACGTTCTCCGGCGTCCCGCGCCTTCTGGCCGAGATGGGCCCTCCCCTCCTCCGTTCCAAAGAGCTTTTTTGAAAGGGTCGCGATGTCGCCTACCGCCTTGTTGATCGAATTCCTCGCTTCATCGACGAGATCGTCGATGGCAGGCTTCCTCTCTTCCGCTCCGGCGCTGCCGGCTGTCTTCTCCTGTTTTTGTTCGGTCTCCTCGACCCAGGTGCCGTCTCTGAAGTAGCCACGTGTTCCAGTCATATATTCTGGTATGCGGTGCGGATGTTTGAACCTGATGGAAACTGCCGGTTCAACGCGTTTCCGAAAAAAGTGGTGGATTACAGGAAGAGGGGTGCAAAGACCACGGCCACGATAGACATCAGCTTTAAGAGGATGTTGATCGCAGGGCCGGAGGTGTCCTTGAAGGGGTCGCCGACCGTATCACCGGTAACGCCCGCCTTGTGCGCATCAGAGCCCTTGCCGCCGAGGTTGCCGAGCTCGATGTATTTCTTTGCGTTATCCCACGCACCGCCTGCATTGGCCATGGTGATGGCAATCATAAATCCTGCGGCAAGCGATCCTGCAAGCAGGCCACCCAGCGCACCGGGCCCGAGAACGAGCCCGACGATCAGCGGTGCCGCGATGGCGATGATGCCCGGTGCTATCATCTCTTTCAGTGCCGAGTTGGTGGAGATCGCGATACATGTCTCGTAATCGGCCTCGGCCGTGCCTTCCATCAGGCCGGGGATCTCCTTGAACTGGCGGCGGACTTCGACGACAATCTCGTATGCCGCCTTGCCGACCGCCATCATCGTCATCGACGAAAAGAGAAACGGCAGCATCGCACCAATCAGCAGGCCGATGAAGACCGGAGTATCGAGAATGTTGATGTTCTGGAGGCCCACGGCCTGTGCATAGGCCGAGAAGAGTGCAAGGGCGGTGAGCGCGGCGGACCCGATAGCAAAGCCCTTGCCGATGGCCGCAGTCGTGTTGCCGACCGCGTCCAACGTGTCGGTGATTTTCCTGACACCCGCCTCCTGGTGGGACATCTCCGCGATGCCGCCCGCGTTGTCAGCCACCGGTCCGTATGCGTCGACGGCAAGCGAGATGCCGAGCGTTGCGAGCATGCCAACTGCGGCAAGCGCAATGCCGTAAAGTCCTGCGAACTGGTAGGCAATGTAAATCGCGAAGCTGATGACGATCGTCGGTAAGAGCGTGGATTCCATGCCCTTTGCAAAACCGGTGATGATATTCGTTCCAGCCCCCGTCTCACAGGCTTTTGCGATCGTGAGGGTGGGGGAGCGCTCGTAAGAGGTATAATACTCGGTAATCTGCCCGATAAGGAATCCCGCGATCAGGCCGCCGACAGTTGCCACGAATACGCCGAAGCCGTATTCTCCGAGCAGGATGTTCGTCACGACATACGTTGCGAGAATAACAAGGCCCAGTGAAATTAAAAGTCCCTTGTTAAATGCCATGTGAATGGCGGACTGTTCCGTCTTATTCGTCCGGACAAAGAAGGACCCGATGATGGAGGAGACGATACCGAGCGCTGCGATGGTCACCGGCACCAGAATGAGGTTCATCTGGGGCACGTTCGGGAACACGGTTGCGGCGGTTGCTGCGCCGAGAAGCATCGTTGCGATGATGGAGCCGACGTAGGACTCGTAAAGGTCGGCACCCATGCCGGCGATATCGCCAACGTTGTCACCGACGTTGTCGGCAATGACAGCGGGGTTCCGCGGGTCGTCCTCGGGAATGCCCGCCTCCACCTTGCCTACAAGATCAGCCCCGACATCTGCGGCCTTCGTGAAGATACCGCCGCCGACACGTGCAAAGAGGGCAATTGAGGATGCACCGAGGGAGAATCCGGCGAGGATGTTGACGATGGTCCCCTGCTCCACACCCGGGAGCAGGCTGCAAAGGACGATAAATGCGATGGAAAGTCCGAAGAGACCGAGACCTACGACAGACATTCCCATCACGGTGCCGCTCGCGAACGAGACCTTAAACGCCTCGGCAATGCCCCGCCGTGCGGCGTTCGTTGTCCTGCCGTTCGCAGATGTGGCCGTAAACATCCCGATGTAGCCAGCCGTTGCGGAGAGGACCGCACCGAATACAAAACAGGCCGCGGTAAGTATGCCGTTTGGCAGAATCATCGCAATAACGACGGCAAGCACTACCACGAACACGGCGATGGCACGGTACTGACGATTCAGGTAGACCATTGCACCGGTATGGATGGCGGCAGTGATCTTCTTCATGAGATCGGTGCCTTCACCCTCTTTACGGACATTCATAAAGGAATAGCCCGCGAAAAGAAGGCCGATAAGGGCACAGATCGGTGCGAGGTAAATTAATATATCCATATGGTTCTATCCTCCGTTTGCTCTGGTCACACGCACGAAACAGAGCGGAAACGTACTCTAATGATGTGAGCTCACCATTAAAAAAGAACGCGCATTTCCTGAAGAACCGCACCACCGGCGGACAGGTCCGGGCGGGTATGAATGTCAGGCGAGGGTGATGTAAAAATACTGCTGGTTAGGCGTTGAAATCGAAAATTTCGAAACCCAGTGTCTGGAGATCGACCACTGTCGCCCGGGCGGGCGTCGGCTGGATATTCATCTGTTTCTGGAATTTCGTCTGAGCCTGCCATGTTCCGGAGTTCACGCACAGGACGTTTTTGTATCGCCGGATGCCGCAGATATGGACGTGGCCCGTATGCAGGATCTCCGGCACCGGATCGATGAGGAGACAGTCCTTCTTCGCGGCCATGATGGGGGCCCGCATCCCGTAGGTGCAGGCAAGGTGGCGACGGCGAAGCATCTCCTCCATCATCGCTCCCGGATCGGTATACGAGGCTCCGGGGATCATGGAAATGAGGTCATCGTACGAGCGGCCGTGGTACATCAGCACCCTGACTCCCTGCAGCCCCACCAGGGCCGGGTTCTCGACCAGCATTACGTTATCCGGAAACTTCCCCGTAAATGCGGGCGGAAGCGCCGGTTGCGGTTCCGAACCGCGGACGGCATCGTGGTTCCCCGGAGAGACGATGATGTGCAGGTGCGAAGGGAAGCGCCGGAGCATCTCTGCAAATGTGTCGTACTGCTCGTAGATATTCGGGATCGTGAGCTCCTGCTCCTGCCCCGGATATATGCCGATGCCGTCCACGATGTCGCCTGCGATGAGGAGATACTGGACGTTCGCCGTAGAGAGCCACGAGGAGAACCGGTCCCATGCTTCGGCGAGAAACGTGTCGCTTCCCACGTGCACGTCCGAGATCAGCACCGCTCTCCCCGGCCGGTCACTTGTAAAGGGCGCATTACTCATCGGGATATCCGGGCGCACAAGTGTCTCGGCAAAGAAGAGGGTGCCGTCCGAGGAGAGTTTTCCGTTGACGCCGATCACCTCGTCGGGGATGATCTTTTCCGCTTCGGCAAAGATCTCGCGGTCACGGTTGAACAGGACATTGATCGTCCCCGTAGCGTCCTCAAGGGTCGCCATCCTGTGCCCTTTTGCCGTTGTCCGGACATCAGCGACCATGCCGATGATCGCAGCGTCCTCCTGCCTGTACCGGCTGTTTTTCGTAAGCGCCTCGATGGGCATTCCTGACACCCTGTTTTTAAGGATGGCGGAGAGCCTCGAATAGCGGTCACGGAAGTAGTGGTTGAAATCGGTAAAATCAACCCCTTTTCCATTCGGAGTCGCATTGCCGGTGATAATTTCAACGTAGGGATCCCCGAGAAACCGCGTCCCGTCCCGTTCGGTCTTCCAGCCCGGCACGTCCCGCGGCCCGACGACAACCGTATGGGCGGATATGCCTGCGATGATCTCGTCGATGAGCCCGGGATTCTGCTGATCCTTCAGGTACTTCACCACGTCGGGATGCACCTGCAGGTTTGTGGCAAGAAACCGGTGGACGATCTCCTGTTCTCCGAGCATCGTAGTGAGGTTGGGGCGGCGTCGGTATAGTATTTTAGATCATGTTCCCAGAACGGCAAAGAGGTCGGGAATGACAGAGTATATGGGTGACGGACTCCAACCTGAAGATATGGAGGGTGCATCGGATCCGGGATCGCTTCCCGGGATCGTGCGGCGGGTCCGGGAGAGCACGCATCCTGCTGTCATGCTTGCCCGGGATATCGCCTGGGTTCTGGCCGTGGTGGGTGCGATAGCCCTCGTTCTCTTTCTGGTGAGCGGCACGTGGCCCGCGGTCGTGGCCATCGAATCGGAGAGCATGGTTCCGAATATGCAGGTAGGGGACCTCGTCTTCGTCGTGGCGCCGGATCGGTTCGGCGGGCTGCAGACGTGGGCGGAAGGGGAACTGTCGGGATATGCTCCTTTTTCCACCTATCCCGACCGGCAGGGCGCTATGCCGTACGGTGACGTGATCATCTACCGCCCGAACGGGGATACCGGGGTCCACCCCATCATCCACAGGGCAATCGGCTCCGTGGACGGGACCGGGGGTGCCGGGTACATCACCAAGGGAGATAACAACCAGGGGATTGATCAGAACACATACTATCCGGGAATCGGAACAATTCAGCCCGTAAGGAAAGAATGGGTGATCGGCAAGGCCCTGTTTTCCGTTCCCCTCGTCGGGTACCTGCCGCTCAATATCATTCCCTTTGCGGCCCTGATCCTGCTCCTAGTCATTCTGCACGAACTCATCGGTGGCCGCAGCGGTGAGGAGGAGTCGAAAAAACCGGGTACCGGAAAGAAGGGGAAACGGAAGTGACAGTGATACGCCAGATACTCAACGATGTGCGTGCCGGCCACCGTCTTACCGGGGAGGAAGCGCTCCGGCTGATGAAGGTGCGGGATCGCCGCATCTGGGATATTGCCCTGACGGCTGATGAAATCCGGGAGCAGAAGGTAGGAAACGTCGTCAGTTATGTCAGGAACCAGAACCTTCACGTGACAAACATCTGCAAGAACGTCTGCGGCTTCTGCGGGTTTGGCAGACCGAAAGGATCGGAAGGGACGTTTCTCTATGGAGAGGATGAGATCCGGGCGCAGGCAGCCCTTGCACGGGAGAGGGACGTCACCGAGATCTGCATGCTTTCGGGGGTGCATCCCGACTTCACCCTTGAAACCTACGAGGATATGATAGGCTGGGTGCACGATGCCATGCCCTCCGCCGATATCCACACGGCAAGCCCCGACGAAGTGACATGGGCGGCACAGAAGAGCGGTGTTTCGATAGAGGAGGCTCTAAAACGGCTCCGTGCGGCGGGTCTCGGCACCCTGCAGGGTACCGGCGCCGAGATCCTCGTCGATTCCGTCCGGGAGATCATCTGTCCGCGGAAGGTCGATACGGCGACGTGGGCTGCGGTGATCCGGGCGGCTCATAAATTGGGGATCCGGTCGACGGCGACCATCATGTACGGCTCGGTCGAGCAGCCGGAAGATCGCATCGCTCACTTCTCCCTCCTCCGGCAGATTCAGGATGAGACGGGCGGATTCACCGAACTTGTGCCTCTCTCTTATCTTCACCAGAATACGGCGCTGTATAACGAGGGCCGGGCATCGGCCGGGGCAACGGGACGTGAGGATATCCTCCTGTTCGCTGTTTCCCGTCTTTTCCTTGATAATTTTGATCACATCCAGATCTCGTGGGGGAAAGTCGGGATCAAAATGGCACAACTCGGCCTGTGCGCCGGGGGGGACGATCTCGGCGGCACGATGTTCTGCGATGCGGTCTCGGTCGATGCCGGAGCGGACGAGGCTGATTACCTTGATCCGAAAACAATGGAGCGGATTGCAACGGATATCGGGCGGGAACTTCGCCAGCGAACCACGACATACACGCTCCTGTAATCCGTTTTTTATTTATAATGGGAGATTATCTTCCTCCCGTTTTCCCCTCTCTCCCGACTGTTGCAGGACGGCGGCCCGGACGAACCTGATATCATTCCAGCTGTACCGGTCTCCGAGCAGGCGTTTCAGCACCTTGAGATCGTAGCTGCCCGAGTCCCTGAGTGCATCCCTGACACTCCTCTGTTTCTCCGGAAGAACGAGATCGTCGAGGGAGATGGCTTCACCGACGAGAATGAGGCTTTCAAGGTGGGCGCCGACGATATCCTCCGTCAGGTCGCGTTGCGACGCAATCTCCCGGAGAGTGAGTCCCTTCCGGTAGAGATCGCGGGTCTCTCTGAGCGTGTCACGGGAGAAAGGAACCTTTCCCGCCGGCGCCGGGCATTCACCGGACAGGGCTTTTTCACTCCTCGGAGAACGGGTAATTTCCCGGAGGAACCTCTCCCCGTACTTCTTCAGTTTCCGCTCACCGACCCCTCGGACGGCGAGCAGTCCCGTCCCTGTCGTCGGGCGGCGTTTCACCATTTCACGGAGGGTTGCATCGGAAAACACCATATAGGGCGGGATCTCCTCCGTGTCTGCCAGTTCTTTTCTCAGTCTTCGAAGGCGATCAAAGAGGCCGGGATCATCCGAACCGGCGGCAACCGCACGCCGCCCGGGGGAACTCACCCGTCCCGACAGGAAGACCCGTTCACTGCCGGTGAGCACCGCATGGCTTTTTTCGGTCAGGACTATCACCGGATAGCGGTCCCCCAGCTGTCCGAGATACCCGAGACGCACGAGTTCCCTGATATGCGCAACAAGGTCTTCGCGGGAATGCGATTTCCCCGAGCCGAAGCATCTCCGGTCCGCATCACCGCGCTCGCGGACTTTTTTGGATGCAGAACCCCGGAGAACATCGGCGATATACCCCGCGCCGTATGCAGCGGGAAGTTCCCTGACACACCCGATGATCTCCGCCGCGACTCCGGTCCCGTCAAAGAGTGTTTTTGGGTTTGTGCAGCTGTCACACCGCCCGCAGCGTCCCGGGGGGAAGGTCTCGCCGAAATAGGAGAGCAGTGCCTCCACCCGGCACCCTGTCCCCTCGCAGTAGGCGACCAGAGCATCGAGCCGCCGGTACGCGCTCCGCTTTTCGATGTCACTCTCCATCCGGTCGATGAAATAGGATACCCGTGGCCGGTCGGCAGGGCTGTAGAGCAGGATGCAGTCGGAAGGCTCCCCGTCCCGTCCTGCACGCCCCGTTTCCTGGTAAAAGTGCTCGAGATCGCGGGGCAGATCGTAGTGGATGACAAACCGGACGTCCGGCTTGTCGATCCCCATACCGAACGCAATGGTGGCGACGATAATCCGTGTCTCATCACGGATGAACCGGTCCTGCGTCTCTGCCCTGAGCGTTTTTTGCAGGCCCGCGTGGTAAGGGCGGGCGGAAAATCCGTCCCTGTTAAGTTTATCGGCAAGCTCGTCGACGGTTTTTTTGCTCGTGCAATAGATGATGCCGGAATCCTTCCGGTGCGCTGAGAGGTAGTGCACAAGCTGTGCATAGGCGTTTCTCTTCTCCAGGATTTCGTAGGTGAGGTTCGGGCGGTAAAAACTCCCGAGCGATATGAACGGACGCGAGAGCTGGAGCTGATCGGTGATGTCGAGCTGTACAGCGGGGGTTGCCGTCGCGGTCAGGGCGATGACGGGGATTCCGGGGAGTGCACGGCGCAGCCCGACAATCTGCCGGTATTCGGGGCGGAATTCATGGCCCCACTGGGAGATGCAGTGTGCTTCATCCACCGCGATGAGGCTGACGGAAAGACCGCGGAGAAATGAGATAAATCCTGGTTGTGCTGCTTTTTCGGGAGAAACGTAGAGTATTTTTAGTGTTCCTGCCCTGAGTGCGGCTTCGGTCTCCCGCCGCCGGTCGTAGGTGACGGTACTGTTGAGGAAGGCAGCCGGTACTCCGTTTTCCCGGAGGCCGTCCACCTGGTCCTTCATGAGCGCGATGAGCGGGGAGATGACAATTGCGGTGCCCGGTTTAAGCAGCGCCGGAAGCTGAAAACAGAGAGATTTACCGCCGCCCGTTGCAATGACCGCCATTACATCGCGATTGTCGAGGATGTGGGCAATGATCTCTTCCTGATGAGGAAGGAAGGAGCTGAATCCGAAGTACTTTTTAAGTGCCCGGTATGCAGGCTCCATATCCATGATGATATATTCGGGGGAAGCGGCATTAAGACTTACAATCATGGCGGCGGCGGGATTCCGTCCGGGGGGCCGGTACCAGAAACCATTTAACGGCAGGGCCGTAATATCCAGCATCTAATCCTGTCTGCCGGACGGCACGAGCCCTGCCGGATTGGGACCCACCGGGAGAATTCTTCATGGAATGCCCTCTGGATATCAGTGCGTGCGGGCACGGCATTTCCCGCCCGTACCGTATCCTGATTCCCCTTGCCCTCTTTGCAGCTTACCTGGTTTTCCTGTATACATTTCTGCCGTATCACGATTTTTTCGTGTATATCGGCCTTGCCGTCGCGTACCTCCTCCCTCCCGCAGGCAAGGAGTCGGTCATCCCCCTTGGCATCTGTCTCGGGGAGGTGTGGTGGCTGACGGCACTGACCTGTGCCCTCATCGATAGTGTATGTGCCCTGTTTGTTGTCTGGAACTTCGATCTGCTGCTCAGGGTGCCCGTTTTCGGACCGGCCACGGGCAGATTTGCAGGAGGGGGACGCGCTTTTATCCGGGCCCGGCCGTGGCTCGGGAACCTCTCCTACGCGGGGCTCATCCTGTTTGTTATGTTTCCTCTGCAGGGTTCGGGCGGCGTGAATGCCACTATCATCGGGCGGCTGCTCGGGATGGGTGTTGTCCCGGTACTGGTCTGTATCAGCGCGGGATCGCTTGCAGGGTGTTTCTCAATTGCCATGGGTGCCGGCTGGCTGATTGCCCTCTTCTCCGAGAGTCCCGCGAGGGCAGTCCTTCCGGGTACCATAATACTGGCTGCCTGTGCCTGAGCAGCTATCTGGCTGCGGAAAGGTCGTTATCCTGTGAATGACCGGAAATAATCGCCCGGTTTATGATTTTCTTTCCGTGGTTCGAAACAGTGAAATATCTATTAATGTATTTTCATCATATAACAGAGGATTTCGTAATGAAAAGAACAACACTGCTCACGATATCACTTGTTTTTCTGCTGGTCGTCACACCCGCACTGGCAGCGAACGAGAAAGGCAATCCCGAAGCCGGACAAACAGGTGCCGGAACTGCTATCAGTAACCAGACACAGGCTGCCGGTACTGTTTCCGCACAACAGGGCACGCCCCGCGTCGCGGGAGTACAGCAGCCGGGAACCCTGATGATTCGCACCGAACTCACAGCACGCGAACAGGAAAGGCAGCAGGTGCTTGATCAGGAACTGCAGTCCGTCCGCCCGGACGTCCGGAACGTGTACCGGAACCAGAATACCGTCAGGGTTGCCGTGTATACGATACTCGGGCTGGAAAACAGTACCGACGATATAAGCCGGAATATTTCCGCGGTCGCGCGTGAATTCAACACTTCCGTACAGGCCACGATTGTTGCCGAGGAACGGTTTGAAACCCGGAGCGGATTTGTGCGCTTTTTTGCCGGCGGCGATGATGAAGCGGCTGCCGAGATCCTGCAGCTGACAGCCGGGAACCGTATCCGTATCCAGGAGATGAACCGGCTTATCGAGGAATGTGACTGCGACAGTGAAACGCGTGCATTCCTGCAGGAGCAGCTGCAGGTCATGACAGAGGAGCAAACGCGCCTCGAAACGCGGGCACAGGCAGAACAGGCTGACCGCGGTCTTTTCGGGTGGCTGTGGAAATAACCCGTCACTTTTTTCCCTGTCCGGGTCACTCCAACACGCTTATATTGCCTCCATGACATCCCTCTGTTGCTATGGGAGAGTGGAGATGTCCTCGGTGACAGCACTGCAGCGGATATGTGAGGATGCCGTCGGTGGTATACGGCTGTCAGAAGAGGATGCGATTACCCTGTTTTCGGCGAAAGGCCGGGAAATCTGGGATATTACCGCCGCAGCTGATCGGGCCCGCGAAGAATGTGTCGGGGATGAGGTGACGTTTGTCAGGAACCAGAACCTCAATGTCACAAACATCTGTGTCAATGCCTGCGGGTTCTGTGCGTATTCCCGGAAGGAGGGGGATCCTGATTCGTACCGGTTCGGGAAGGAGACGGTTCAGGAAAAGGCAGCGCTTGCGGGTACGCGTGGCGTAACCGAAATCTGCACCGTCAGCGGCCTCCACCCGGATTTTGACGCAGGTGCATACACGGACATCATCGCATGGATCCGCGAAGCGGCGCCGGGAGTCCATATTCACGCGAGCAATCCGATGGAGATTGCATTCGGGGCTCGAAAGAGCGGGATTTCGACTACCGAGATGCTCGGCCGGATGAAGGATGCCGGGCTCGGTTCGATGTGCGGTACGGCTGCTGAGATCCTCGTGGACCAGGTGCGGGCCCGCATCTGTCCCGGAAAGATCAATACCGCCACGTGGGAGCGGATCATCAGGGAAGCACATCGGGCAGGCATCCCGACGACCGCCACAATCATGTACGGGCATGGGGAGACAATTCGTGACCGGGCCCGGCACCTGGCAATTCTCCGGTCGATTCAGGATGATACCGCCGGTTTTACCGAATTCGTCCCCCTCTCGTTTATTCACCACCAGACGCCCCTCTACTTAAGGGGAGAGGCTCCGGCGGGGGCGACAGGCCGCGAGGATATCCTGATGTATGCCGTATCGCGCCTCTTTCTCGATAACATCCCCCACATCCAGGTATCGTGGGTGAAACTGGGCACAAAGCTGTCCCAGCTTGCCCTGTGTGCGGGTGGTGACGATCTCGGCGGAACGATGTACGAGGAGCGAATCTCAAAAGAGGCAGGTGCAAAAGATACGGATTTTCTTGACCCGGCTGAAATGCGGCGTATTGCAGAGGATATCGGACGCTCCCTTGCGGAACGGACAACCCTCTACGGCCGCGTATAAGGGAGGAGTGTGCCGTCAGGCGTTCTTGATATATTTCGAATCCTTCCGCAGCATTTTTATGATCTTTCCCGCGACTTCCTTTGCTTTCGGCATGGCATGCGGGTCGTTGAGGATGTCCCCCGGCAGGTATCCCTTTCCCGCCACAAAGCCGAGGTACGAAAACTCGTGCGTATTGACGAATCCTTCGAGCGTCTCGAGGGTTCGTTCGCATCCGCGGTCAGCACAGACGGACACCACAACGGCATTCCGTCCCGCCAGTTTCCGGTCATGATAGAGGGAATATGTCCGGTCGATGAAGTTTTTGAGCTGCCCGCAGACATCGTAGTAATAGGTGGGTGACCCGATGATGAGGATATCACAGTCGATGACCTTGTCGACGATGCGGCCCCAGTCGTCTTTCTCTATGACGCACCATTTTTTCTCCTTGCACTTCTCGCACCCGATGCAGGGCAGAATTTCCATCCCTGAGAGTGATACGAATTCCGTCTCTATCTCGGAACAGTTTTCCGCATCCACATGTTCAAGAATTTTTTGTATCAGGAGTGCGGTATTGCCCTCTTTTCGCATGCTCCCGGACAGGCCGAGCACCTTCATACTTTATGCTTGGCTGCCATTTATTTGAGTCTTGTGCTCGTGGCATTGCAGCCCGAGGCGATGAAACGCCGCGATGATATCACGCCGCGGGTCCGCGGTGCGCCGGAAAAGATGCGAGAGGCAGCGGCAGTCGCTGCACCCGAAGCCTGCCACCGCGTCACCCCCGATCTGTCCTGCAAGCGCGCATTCGAGTTTTTTATTCGTATAACCGCAGATACAGCCGTCAAGACGGAAATCGGGTGAGAGCAGCAGGGTGTCGATGTGCCAGACAGGGCCCCGGTCCCGGGTCTTCGCGAGGCGGAAATGCCGCCGCACCCGGGCAAGCCCGCCGGGACCGAGTGCGGATCCGACGTAGATATGCCATCCGGGCCTGAACGTGAGCATGCCGAGGCTGCCCACACGGCAGGTGCACGCGTGGTTCTCGAAAATAAGACAGTATATTCCTTTATCCATAGGCACCGGTTATCAGGCGGAGTGCTGCGGTAATATGGCGCCAGCCGCCGGTGGATACCGGTTCACCGTGGCCGGGCCACAGTCCTTCCACCGGAAGTCCGGCAAGCCGTTCGATCGATCTCCTGAGATCGGTAATGCTCCCGCCGGGAAAATCGAAGCGCCCGAATCCCCCGTCCGTAAAGACCGTATCGCCCGAGATAAGGGTACCGGATTTCTCGTTCCAGAGGCAGATGCTCCCCGGAGTGTGTCCCGGTGTGTGCAGCACGGTCAGATCTGCGATCGTGTCGCCTTCATCGAGCACACGGTCGGGGATAAGAGGCGGCGTACGCGCCCCGAAGTGGATGGAGAGATTCAAACCCTCATCAGTAATTCCCTGTGCGTCGCGCCGGTGGATGCAGATCGCCGCGTCGCACATATCCGCGATCTCGCGTACATGCGCGATATGGTCGTAGTGGCAGTGGGTGAGTATGATCGTCTCGATTGTGTCCTTATGCTGCCGTACAGCCATCGGGGTGACTCCTGCGTCTACGAGGACCGATCCGACGACGAAGGCGTTGGCGAAGAACCCCTCGCCCGGGACCCAGGTTACGTGCATGCATGATATTAAGGACTCAGAACAAATGTTTGTTATGCAGTCCCTGATACGGGAATGCCTTGCCGGTGTTCCTCCTGAAGTGGAAGCGGCGGCCAGGGCGGAGGGTAGTAAACCGCGGAAACTTGCCAAGGCCATCGTTCGCGGGCGTGTGGTGATCCCGGCTAACCCGCGACGTACGCATCCTCTGGTTCCTATCGGGGATGATTGCGGGGTGAAGGTGAACGTGAACATCGGCACCTCGGGAGCGCATTGTGATCCGGGTCTGGAGATGGACAAGGCGAGGGCTGCACTCGCGAACGGTGCGGACGCTCTCATGGATCTCTCGACCGGTGGCGATCTCAGGGCGATGAGGAAAGCGGTCCTCTCCCTCGATACGACCGTCGGCACAGTCCCGGTATACGATGCGGTCCGGCGTGCCGGGAGCGCGGTGGATGTCGATAGCGACCTGCTCTTCCGGGTCATCCGGGAGCACTGCCGTGACGGCGTTGACTTTCTTACCCTCCACTGCGGCGTAAATAAAAAAGCGCTTGATGCCCTGAGACAGGATCCCCGCACGATGGGTGTTGTCAGCCGGGGCGGTGCGTTCCATGTGGCGATGATGGCTCAAACGGGCGAGGAAAATCCGCTGTACTCCGAGTTTGATTACCTGCTCGAGATACTTGCGGAGGAGAATGTCGTTGTCTCCCTCGGTGACGGAATGCGGCCGGGAGCCGTCGTTGACGCGGGCCGCCTAGCAAAAGCAACGGAGTACCTGACACTCGGTGAACTGGCCCAGCGGGCGCAGGAGGCCGGCGTCCAGCGGATGATTGAGGGGCCGGGCCACATTCCGATCGACCAGATCGGGTACAACGTTCGCATGATTAAGGAACTGACCGAGCAGGCGCCCCTGTACCTGCTCGGTCCGCTGGTTACCGATATTGCACCCGGCTATGACCATGTGGTGGCGGCGATCGGTGGTGCGGTCGCATGTATGCACGGCGCGGATTTTCTCTGTATGGTGTCGCCGTCCGAGCATCTCGCACTTCCCGGTCTGGAAGACATCGAGGAGGGATGCCGGGTGGCACGGATTGCAGCGCATATCGGGGACTCGGTGCGGCGTAAAAATGCATGGCTTTCGGAAGGTGAGATGCAGATGGCCGAGGCGCGCCGGAACCTCGACTGGGAGGAGCAGTTCCGGCAGGCGCTCTTCGGCTCTGTCGCCCGCGCCATCCATGAACGGGACGGGGAGATCGACACCTGCTCGATGTGCGGAGATCTCTGCGCGGTAAAGATGGTGCGCGATTTTCTTGACGCACCAAAAAAATCCTGAATCATTCTTTTTTCCGGGCAAGCGCGAGAATACGAACCGCAAGGTATGCCGCATTCGCACCGTTGCCGATGCCGACACAGGCGACCGGCACACCGGCAGGCATCTGTGCAATGGAAAGCAGTGCATCGATACCCATGAGCGTTCCCGCGACCGGCACGCCGATCACCGGTTTATCGGTACGGGCTGCAACCACACCGGGCAGAGCGGCCGAAAGGCCCGCAATGGTAATGAAGAGGCTGCAGTCCGCGTTTCGCACATAGTCGTCGAGCCGGTCGGGATCACGGTGTGCGGAGAGAACGACAAAATCGTAGCTTATGCCGTGGTCCTCAAGCACCAAAAACGCTTTTTCCGCTACCGGCAGGTCCGAGTCAGAGCCCGCAATAATTGCAACGGTTGCCATGGTATGCCATCCACTTATATGCTGCTCAATGAATATAGTATGGGCTGATTTCGGATGGAAAATGAACCACTTCTGATGCTTCCCGGTCCGGTTCCCGTGCCGGAACGGGTTCGTGCCGCGATGCTTCGGCAGGCGATCAATCACCGCGGTGCCGAATTCGGTGGGATATATGCAGACTGTGTCCGTGTCCTGAAAGGGCTCTTCGGGACGGAGCATGAACTCTTCGTCCTCTCCGGCTCGGGGACGGCGGCAATGGAAGCGGCGGTTTCCAACTTCTGCAGGGAACGGACGGTTGCAACGCTGGTCAACGGCAAATTCGGCGACCGGCTGCAAAAAATCGCTGAGCGGTACGGCACGGCAGTTCCGGTTGCCTCGGACTGGGGAACGCCGCTTGACCTTGATGCGCTTGAATGCGCACTCGAAGAGGGTGCGGAAGCGGTAACGCTCGTGCACAACGAGACATCCGCGGGAATTAAAAACCCCGCTCCCGAAATCGGCGCAATCGCTCGGAAACATGACGTGCTCTTTATCATGGACGGTGTCACCTCGATAGGCGGGGACACGGTTGAGGCGGACCGCTGGGGTGCCGATGTCGTGCTGACGGGTTCACAGAAATGCCTCGCCGCCCCCGCCGGCCTTTCGGCGATATCGGTGAGTCCCCGGGCGTGGGAGATGCTTGTGGCGGACCGTCCGTTTTACCTTGATCTTGCGGCGTACCGTAAAAGTGCGGCAAAATCTCCCATGCAAACACCGTTTACTCCTGCCGTTCCGCTCTACTGTGCGCTCCGTGAGGCATGTGCCATTATCGAGGAGGAAGGGCTCGAAATGCGCATCGCCCGGCACCGGAGAATGGCGGAGGCTGTCCGGAGTGCGGTGCGGGCCTGGGATCTGGAGCTGTTCCCGACACTGGACGGCATTCACGCCTATTCGAACACCGTCACGGCGATCCGTATCCCCGGGGGCATCTCTGATGCCGATCTCAGGGGTGCGGTGAAGGAAACAGGAATTATCATTGCCGGCGGCCAGGATCACCTGAAAGGCCGGATTTTCCGCATCGGCACGATGGGAGCCGTAGGAGCGCCCGAGATTCTCGCCACGCTTGCCGCTGTCGAGCGGGCCTTCCTCCGTCTCGGGTACACGCCCGAAGGAGACGGCGTTCAGGCGGCGGCCGGGGTGCTGGGATGAAGATAGGCGTTGCGGATACCACATTTTCCCGCGTGAATATGGGAGCGGTTGCCGTTGATGAGCTGAAGCGGCATGCGAGCATCGCCATCGAGCGCTCCACGGTGCCGGGAATAAAAGACCTCCCGGTCGCCTGTAAAAAACTCTTCGATGAAAGGCGGTGTGATCTCGTGATGGCGCTCGGAATGCCGGGCGGCAAGGAAAAAGACCGGCTCTGTGCTCATGAGGCATCGCAGGGGCTGATCCTCTGCCAGCTCATGACGAACCGGCATATTATTGAGGTCTTCGTGCACGAAGACGAAGCGGCGGACGATTCGGAGCTTGCATGGCTCGCAGAACAGCGGACACGCGAACATGCGGTAAATGCCGTAAAACTTCTCGCACGCCCGGGAGACCTCATAAAAGAGGCAGGGAGCGGTCAGCGGCAGGGATTTCCCGATGCAGGTCCCGCGCGGCGTTGAGACGATGGGCAGGTATTATACGCACACACTTGAAAACTGGATAAGGGAGAGATTGTCATGGCAATAAAGCTTGGATTTGTAGTCTCGGAATTTAACCGGGACCTGACCTATATGATGGAAATTGAGGGTGAAGAGCATGCAAAGTTTCTTGGTGCCGAGGTGACTGAGCGCCTGTACGTCCCGGGTGCGTACGACATGCCCCTTGCAATTAAAAAGCTCCTGACAGACGGCAACGTCGATGCGGTCGTGACGATCGGCTGCGTCATCGAGGGAGCAACCCAGCATGACGAGATCGTCGTGCAGCACGCGGCGAGGAAAATTATCGATCTCTCGCTTGAGTACAACAAACCTGTTGCACTCGGGATATCGGGCCCCGGCATGACCCGCCTGGAAGCGTCCGAGCGCATCGATTACGCCCGGCGTGCCGTTGAATCGGCTGTAAAAATGGTCCAGCGATTGAAATGAGGCCACTGTCCGACAAGATCGCGGATATCGTGCCGTCGGCGACTATCGAGATCTCGGACACGGCAAAGCGGATGAAGCGGGAGGGAACCGACGTGATCTCCCTCTCGATTGGTGAACCCGACTTTGCCACTCCGGCGCATATCACTGCGGCCTGCATTGACGCACTATACCGCGGGGAAACTCATTATGCACCGAGTGCCGGGATTCCGGAGCTTCTTTCGGCCATTGCTGATAAAATCACCCGGGAAAATGGTATCCCTGCCTCCCCGGACAACGTCATTGTCTCCTGCGGAGCAAAAAATGCGATATACGAGGCGATGGAGGCAGTGCTCAATCCGGGAGACGAGGTCATCCTCCTCGATCCCTGCTGGGTGTCCTATCAGCCGTGTGTCCAGATCGCCGGGGGTACCGCAATCCATCATCCCCTCAACGCAACGACGTTCCAGATCGATGACACGCTCCTTGAGCGTATTACACCGGACACACGGATGATTGTGGTTAATTCACCGTCGAATCCCTCCGGGGCCGTGCTTGACACGGCATCGATGCGGTTCGTCGCCGATATCTGCACCGATCACGATCTGATCGCCATATCGGACGAAATCTACGAAAAACTCGTCTACGATGTTGCGCACCTGTCACTCGCCGCCTTCGATGGCATGCAGGAGAGAACCGTTACTGTCAACGGATTTTCCAAGGCATATGCGATGACGGGATGGCGTGTCGGTTATGCCGTCGCTCCGGACGCGATTATCCGCCAGATGGTGAAGGTGCAGCAGCATACGATCAGCCACCCGACAACATTTGCGATGTGGGGCGCGGTGGCTGCTCTGGAGGGTGATCAGGCATGTGTCGAAGTGATGCGGCAGTCGTTCGATGAACGCCGCCGGTTTATACTGGATGAACTTTCCCGAATGGGCTTTCATGTGGCGCCTGCCGACGGTGCTTTTTACGCTTTTGTGAAAGTGCCGGGTGATGATATGGATGTGGCGCGGGACTGGCTTCACAACGGTCTTGTGGCGGTCACTCCCGGGTCCGCGTTCCGTGCCCCCGGCTGGCTCCGTATCTCGTATGCGGCGGATCGCGAAACCCTCCGCGAGGCGATGGTCCGGATTAACACCCGCATCGCTCGCTGATGCGCTCAGACTCCTGATAATTATGAGATCTTCACGTCCCGCTACACACCGTGCGCGCCGCCCGCTCATGCGATTGCGCGGCTATCAGGCGCTATTCCTGTTCCTGTTCCTGTTCCTCATCGTGCCCCCCGTTGCGGCGGACGATGCTCTCTCCGACACGGGATACAGCGTACTCGTCCTGCATTCTTATCATGAGGGATATGCATGGACCGACAGCGTATCCGCCGGTATCAGGTCGGTGACCGGATCAGCTGAAATACCGATCGTACTCTCGTTTGAATACATGGACTCTGCGGGGAGCAGCGGGGAGGGATATTTCCGGATACTCCACGATTATTACAACGTTGTGTATTCGGGAAGAAACTTTGATGCAATCATCGCCTCGGATGATACTGCCTTCCGGTTCCTCTCGCTTTACCACGCGTCTTTGTTTCCGGATACACCGGTCATTTTCTGCGGTGTAACATTCCCTGACGAAACCGCACTGGACGGATGGGATGACTGCACCGGCGTCGTGCAGGAGGTAACTATCCGTGAAACGCTGGATGCCGCACTCGCCCTTCAGCCCGAAGCACGGCACCTTATGGTCATCAATGACCGCTCTCCGACAGGAATATCACAGAAAGAGCAGCTTTCCAATCTGCTGCCGGTATACGACTCCCGGATCGACATGGCATACATCGACGATATGACGCTCGAGGGGGTGAAGTCAACCGTTCGCGGAGTCACGGATGATACCATCATTCTCCTTTTAGCCTTTACTCCCGATACCTCCGGTACATATTTTGACTATTCCGGGGGCATTGAGGCGATTGCCGCGGCTTCTCCGGTCGCGGTATACACGGTCCGGGAGGATTATCTCGGTCTGGGAACTGTCGGGGGGAAACTCACCGACGGCATGTTTCGCGGTGAGGCTGCCGCGGAGCTCACCCGGAGAGTGCTCCGCGGTGAGAGTGCATCAACGATTCCTGTCGTACGTGTTGCTAAAAACCGGTGGATTTTCGATTATGAGGTGATGCAGCGATTCGGCATCAGTGAGGCGTCCCTCCCTTCAAACAGCGAAATCATCAACCGTCCGCCGGGTATCATTCCGGTGGACATCAGGGTCTACTGGAGTGCGATTGTCGGGATCGTAATGCTTGGGAGTGCCGTCGTCATGCTCGGCATCAGTCTTCGAAGGCAGAAACGGGCGGAGAAGGCACTCCGGGACAGCAGGGAGATGCTGGCGGAGCTTGCAGGCGAACAGCACACCGCTCTCCTGCAGATTGAAAAAAATCTCGAGCAGATGGCAATCCTGAACGATCATATCAGAAACCCCCTGACGATTATTGTCGGGCTCGTGGATCTGCAGGGCGGGAAGATACGGGACACGGTGCTGGAGCAGGCAGCAGAGATTGACAGCATCATCAACAAGCTCGATGTGGGCTGGCTCGAATCGGAAAAAATCCGGGAATTCCTCAAAAAACACCATCCCGGAAACGAATGACATCTCCACGGTAGCGCTACCGCCGGAGGATTAACCTCCCTTTCTGTGGCCATCCCGAAAGTCTTAAAGACTCCGCGGCAGGAATATCTATTGCTCATGGATATTGCAGATCTCATGAAGACATTTTCCAGCAGCCGACGGATGGAAGTTCTTGAATCGCTTCTGAGAGGGGAGACGCGTGATGAGATAAAGGAGAGAGTGCCGACATCCACTTTTGCGTTCACGCTCGACTACCTCAAAAAAGAGGGGCTTGCCGAGGTTGTTGCGGGTGATGTTGTCGTTACTGACCGGGGTCGTGCATATTTACTTATCTTTGACCAGTTCAGAAAGTCCGTCTCGACCCTCGAAAGCCTGTATGATACTTTTTTTGATCATTCTATTTATTTTCCCGATGAATTTTTGCCCCGTCTGTATGAGATTGCCGACTCTGAGATCGTCGCTTCCGAACCCTCGAACGTCCTTAAACCACACCGGGTGTTTTTTGAAAACATCAGCAAGTCACGGATGATCATGGGCGTGGCACCTCTGCTGTTTCCTGACTATCCGGAATTTTTTTCGGCACTGACAGGTCAGATCGATGAAATATCCCTCGTCGTCACCCAGGAGATCTATGACATCATCTCCGGGTACCCGGCGATTCATAACGAATCGGTGGAGATTTATGTGATCGACGAGAGCCCGAAGATCGCTTTTACCGTCACGGACCGTTTTCTGTCGATCGGATTCTTCTACCGGTCGGGTAACTATGATTTTACCCGTGATCTCGTCTCAACATCTCCCGAGGCCATTCGTTTTGGCAGGGATTTGTTTGATTATTACGTCAAAAAGGCCCGGATAATGGAGAAACCTCCATAGAATAACCATTCTCCGTCCACGAGCACATTTCTCCACGCTGCATATCCCGTTGTATAGAGAAGGATATACCCGCTGGTATGCAGGCCGCTCAGAAGAAGAACATCCGTACCGGTGGACAGGTTTGTATACCAGATAGCGAGCATGGCGACATGGACAAGCACGGTCAAGACGATGAGCAGTGTACGGAGGCGTCCGAGAGAGAGTACGGTAGGAAGCGTCCGGATACCCGCCGCCCTGTCGGCATCGATGTCCCGTACGTCATAGACGGTGGTATTGACGAAGCTTTTTATGAAGAAGAACACATATACCAGCAAAGCGGCGGGATCAAACCGGCCTATCAGAACGACGAGCAGAACGGACCAGGTCAGGCCGACAACAGCGTTTTTTACGCCTGCTCCTCCTTTGAGGCGGAAACCGGCAATCCCCTTGCTATATGCGTAGGCGATCAGGAACGGGGACAGGAGTGCCGGTGATGGCCACAGAACAAAGCAGAGGACAAAGCTGATCAGGGTAAGTGTGATAAGCATTTTCCGCATCTGTCCGCTTCTCTCCTGGTCTTCGCTGTTCGGAACGGCACGATCGAAGGCATATGCAGAAAACGTGATCAGCCCGCCCACCGCCACTGCGGCGAAGGACACAGGCATCCCGAGAAATACCTCAGCAAAATATACTTTCAGGGATCCTGAAAGCGAAACGATGAGAATTGATGTTATCAGGGCGAGTGACTGGGTGAATTCGGGAGTGAAAGGAGTCACCCGTGAAAAACGGAATCGATGTGACTGGTGAACAACAGGCATACGGTGGTACGTTTAAAAGCCTGAGAAATATTCCATTCGCATCAGGCAACTCCAATAGTACTGGATTTTTCCAATAGTACTGGAAATTTCCAACGAATCTGAATTTTTCCAAAAGGCTTAAAATATCCCTGCATTTTTAAAAGAAAGCGATATATATCGCTATTTCCAATGTACTACAGGAAGTATACAGGATCGCCGTTGGTGCAACACTTATGGATCATAACCAGACAAATCTCCATACGTCCCGTGTCCGCGGTCACGGTGAAAATAACGTCTGGGCCTCCCCGATAGCAGCATTCATGAGCGAAGATAGCGGGGATATATCTGACAGCATTTTTTTTCAGATCGCGGAAAAAACACAGGACGGGATTGTCTTTATCGACCGGGAGGGAAGGGTCTCCTGGCTGAATGAGCAGATTGAGAACCTCTTCGGTCTTCAGCGGAAGCGGGTCGTCGGAACGAATGCAATTATTTTTCTGAACCGGTACATCATACCCCACGTCACGGGATGGGAGCGTTTTGCTGACTGCGTGCATGAGGCCTATGCAAAGGGACGTGATGTAAAGAACCAGGATTTATCGCTGGTTGACTCAAAGGGCAGTGTCAACACTATTGCCTTCGGGAGTTTCATCATCCATGACGGCTCGTACAGAGGGTGGCGTATCGATCTCTACCGGCCGCTGGATGGTCCGGAGAAGGATAAGGTTCCCGGCGTGGATAATCGGAGAAGCGCGGTCACCGCATCGGTTCCGGATACGTCCGGTGAACCGGGAAAAGGAAAGGATGTGCAGATCGGGAACACGTCACCCACCTCACACATCCGTTTCGCTGATATGACGGATATCATTCTCCGTTGCGATGGGAATCTGGATGTCATGTTAGCAAACCAGGGAGCATGTGCGTTGTTTGGCTATGATCCGGCCTCTCTCCAATCGTTACGTCTCTTTGACGTGCTCACGCCCGACTCGTTCAGGCGCACGAAGCAGGCGTACCGGGACCTGATTGAGGGTCCGGGAACGGATACCTTGCGGCGGCTCACAGGGGAGTGTCGTCGTCACGATGGCAGCACCGTCCGGGTAGAGGTCGGGCTCACCGCAGTCTGGTCCCCCGGCGGACCCGCGGGTATCACGGCGATTGCATGTGCACCCGGTGACGGGAGGAAAGACGGAGCTATCATGTTCCGTGCACGGGATCAGATCGAGAAGAACATGGAGCAGTGTGCGATGATCAATGATAAGATCAGAAACCCGTTGCAGGCGATCGTCGGCTTTGCCGATCTCACGGGAGGAGAGCATGCAGACCGGATTATCGAGCAGGCAAGCAAGATTAATGAGATAGTCCCCGAACCTGACCGTGGCTGGATGGTATCGTTCACTGTCAGGGAATCTCTGCGCACACAGGTATAGGGAGGGATTAATTTACGCAAACGACACCAGCAGAGGAGCGAAAAACAATCCTCTTCGTGTGCATCTACAATTCCGTCTGTTCGCAGATGGCTGAGGGCATAGTGCGTGCGCGCCACGGTGACCGCTACAATGCCTATAGTGCCGGCATATATCCTGCAGGAGTCGATCCATGGGCAGTGAAGGTAATGGCTGAATCCGGTATGGATATATCAGGGCATATATCGAAACAGCTGGATATTTTCTCGGAACGCCGGTTTGACTATGTCGTTAATATGTCCGACTCTCCGTATGATATCCCGGGGCTGCCGCCCGCGGACCGGTATCTCTCGTGTGCGATTTCTGATCCTGCCGCAGGCATCGGCGGGCGGGAGGAAACACTCGGGCGTTATCGTATCACCCGTGAAAGACTGGAAGAGTGGATCGCGAATACCTTTGGTATTTCCTTCGACTGAGGGCTTATAGAGAAGATTTTCATCGAGTGTGCCGCCTGTGCGGCGAAATGGGTATGTACATCAATGACGCTACCTCTCATTGCTGATAATAAAGGGTGCCACTCGGAGCCGATGTCGATGACGGATAAGGGAGTGGAACAGGCGGATACTGATCTTGACCGTCTTGTACGAACCTATGCCCGGTCCCGCAACGGCATTGTGATCGCCGATGAGGGCGGCATGGTACTATGGGTGAACCGCACCTTCCGCACTCTCACCGGCCTTGAAGGACAACGGCTTTCCGGAACACCCTTCCTGAAAATCGCCTCCCGGATTTTCATTCCCCGACCTCCCGGGGAAATTCCTGCAGCAGATGCATGTGCCGCTCTTCTCCATTACGACAGCCCGGCCGAAGGCCTTATTCTTCGCCATAATCCCCGGTTCCGGATATCCGGCAACGTCGTCCCGATCCTTTCGGGCACCTGCGGGATGCACATTTTTTCGTTTAAGGCCGCATACACCGGTGAAGGGACGATCAGTTACGAACATCTCGCCCTGCTCTTTCAGGCTTCCGCCGATATTTCGGAGGCTTCCTCGTACGAAGATCTATTCCGGCATATCGCCGGTTCACTGCTGACGCTCTGTCCGGGTTCTGCGATTCTGCTTTTCTCTACCGATCAGTCCGGAGAGTCAGTGCAGATTCGTTCCATCGAAGGCACCGAGAGGCAGAAGGCGTTGATCCGAAAGCTCCTGAAATCCGGCACTACGCTCCAGCCCACGGACTCTATGTTCGGGCATCTGCAGTCGGGCGGACTCGAATTGGTAGCAGGGATTCGGGATCTGTTTGACGAGTCGCTCACCGCATCGGCGTCTGCCCGCTTTGAAAAGGCAATCGGGCTCTTAAAGATGTTTTATGCAGGATTTTCCTGGAAGGGCACTATCTACGGTGGCGTAGTTCTCTTCCAGACAGCTGAGGGTTCTCATCTTGAGCTGCCGGTTATCGAGGCGCTGATTCGTCAGGCATCGGTGGCGATACGCCAGTGGCAGTATGAGGAGGCGCTGGTGCGGAGCGAGGAAAAATACCGTGACCTCGTTCACCATGCGAACTCGGTCATATTAAGAATTGATAAAAACAGCAAAATTACGTTTTTTAATGAATATGCGCAGAAATTTTATGGCTTTTCACAGGACGAAGTGATCGGGCGGTCAATCTTCGAGACGATCATACCGCGGATTGATTCGTTTGGTAAAAATCTCCACGAATCTCTCTCCATTATCTTCGAGAACCCCGAAGAGCATCAAGAAACGGAAAACGAGAACGTCACCCGGGACGGACGACGGGTCTGGATTTCATGGCGGAACCGCATCATCAGGGATAAGGACGGTTCCGTCACCGGAATGCTCTGTGTCGGTAGCGATATCACAGAGCAGAAAAGAGCCATATCGCAGCTGCGAGGCAGCGAGCGGATGTTGCGGACACTGTTCGAATCGTCACGCGACGGAATCCTCCTGATAAAAGACAATCTGATTTTTGACTGCAATCGCCGCGGCGAGGCTCTCTTCGGGTATACACGCGAAGAACTCATCGGCAGGAAGCCCTTTGATCTCTCGCCAGAAGACCAGCATGACGGTCTGCCATCGGCGTACCGGAACAGGGGATACCTCGATGCGGCTCTTGCCGGAACCCCGCAGTTATTCGAGTGGGTGCACCAGCGGGCGGATGGTACGCTCTTTGATGCCGAGATCAGCCTCACCCGGATGGAAATTTTCGACGAATCGACGCTGATCGTTACAATACGGGATATTACAGAGCGGAAAAAGTCGGAAAACGCCCTGAAGGAATCGGAACTGCGATACCGCAGTACCATTAACTCCATGGCAGATCCGATCCATGTTATCGACCGGAACTTCCGGATCATTCTTGTCAATGATGCGTTCCGTGATTGGTTCCATACCTTCGGCTTCACAACCGATATCATCGGAAACCACCTCTTCATGGCCATTCCGGTGTTATCAAAGACGATTCTCGATGAGTACACCCGGGTATTCGCGGACGGGATTATGCTCCTCTCCGAGGAAACGATGCGGGTCGGGGATCTGGAACTCATCTCCGAAACCCGAAAAATTCCGGTCTTTGAAGAGGGCAAGGTGGTGCGGGTTGTGACTGTCGTCCGTGACATCACCGCCCAGCGTAAAATCGAAGTGCTCAAAAGGCAGGCTTTTGAACAGATCGAAAACAATCTTGAGCAGTTTGCCATCCTCAACGACCATATCAGGAATCCGCTTCAGGCAATCGTAGGGCTTGCCGACCTGCAGGGAGGGGACCTCGCGGAGAAGATATTTACCCAAGCCATGGAGATTGACGCGATAATCAAGCGCCTTGATATAGGATGGCTTGAATCGGAAAAAATCCGCCAGTTCCTTCGCAAACACTACGGTGAGTGATGATTCTGGTCGCGAAGCCTTATTAGAGGAGGAATCATACTCCTGTGAATGGAGTATGACCGGGTGCAACGGACCCTACTTGTCATACTGTTTTTAAACCTTATCGTGGCAGGGTTGAAGGCTGTATTCGGATTCCTTGCCGGTTCGGTGTCGATGGTAGCGGATGCCTTTCATTCCACGCTGGACTCCGCATCCAATATCATCGGTCTGGTTTCGACCCAGATGGCCAAACAGCCGCCGGACGGGCGGCATCCCTATGGCCACGGAAAATTTGAAACCTTCGGCACGCTTCTCATCGGCGGAATCCTGCTCCTGACGGCGACATGGATTCTCTATGAGGGAGCGAACCGCCTTCTCTCGGGCATTGCGCCGTCTATTTCACTCCTGACCGTTGCAGTGCTTGTCGTGACGATTGGGATCAATATCGTCGTTACCCGGTATGAACGCCGTATGGGTGAACACCTCGGAAGCCAGATCCTGATTGCCGATTCCGAGCACACGAAAAGCGACGTGTATGTCTCTCTCTCCGTGCTGCTGGGATTCGGTGCGGTTTCACTCGGATTTCCGGCGGCTGATCCCCTGATCGCCTTCGGAATCGCAATGGTTATCGGGAGGATGGGACTCCATATCGTTCGTGATGCGGGGGATGTCCTGACAGATGCCGCCATTGTCGACTGTGAAGGCCAGATTGCGGGCATCATACATACAACCCCCGGTGTACGGGGATACCACAAGTTCCGGTGCCGCGGAAAACCCGGAGAGCTCTTCGCAGATATCCACATATTCGTGGACCCCGACATTACCGTGGGAGAGGGGCATGCGATCGCCGAACGGGCACGGGTTCTGATTCTCAGTGATGTTGAAGGTATGGAGGACATCGTCGTTCATATTGATCCCTATTCCGGAGAGGAGGAGTAGGGGCGTTTCGCACGGTTCGCTTTCACTCCGGGGTGTCCGGATCTCCTGATAAACTGCATCCCGGTGAGAATTCTCCCGTATTTACGAAAAAAGGAGATAATTGCCTGATTCTGGTATTCAGTGGTCATAACTTTTATCATGCCCCGTGGTGATTCAGTATGAGAGTTGCCTATGGTTGTTGCTGTGAAAGACCTGATTTTTAATCCTCAGGCATTTTTTGCGGGAAAAATGGCTGAAGAGGAGAATCTCCGGGTACCCGTCCTCATTCTCCTTGTTGTAGCGCTTATCAGCGGCACTGCTGCTGCTATCGTGTCCGGGGCAACTGCACAGATGCTGCCGGCAGAAGCGGCATCAATAAGTCCAATCCTCCCGGTAATCGGGTTTGTTGGTGGAATTTTTTCCGTATTTCTCATCTGGTGGCTTGTGCCGGCTGTGGTGTTTATGATCCTTTCGCTTGCCTTCAAGGGAACCGGGTCGTTCAAACGAATCCTGGAATTTGTCGGATACGGGGCCTTACCCCAGATAATCAGCGGGATCATCAGCCTTGCTGTAATCTACTCGTATTTCAGCTCCCTATCCCTGACACCTGTGAGCGATCCCGCGCTGCTTGCCGAGCAGATCACCGCCCTTATGAAGGCACCCATTCTCCAGGTTGCACAACTGACGGGAATTCTCTTCATGTTCTGGAGTGCCAGCATCTGGATCTTCGGGATGAAAGAAGCACGTCATCTCTCCACCCGTGATGCCGCTATCACGGTTGGCGTTCCGGTCGGCATCTACATTCTGTATACTCTCTTTACCCTGTGGAGCTTTTAAATGAAACACTTTGGCTTAACCCTTATCCTGCTCCTCTGCTGTTGTGCCGGGATCGCTTCGGCACAGGACAGTTCGGCGCAGATCTCCGTCACGTCCGTCAGTATCGACCCTGCGGTTCTGATGCGTGGCGACACCGCCACTATCACCGTTGTTATCACGAACAGCGGTACGACAGCCGTTGCGATCAGCCGGGTTACCCTGCTTGATACCGACATCACACTGTTAAACGAACAGTCCTATGCGAGTGTCGGCGACATCGGTGCTGCCAACTCGATGGCGTTCACATTTTCCGTTCGCGCCGACGTTCCCGACGGCGTATATTACCCGAAGTTCTATATCGATTTCAGGAACGCGGGCGCCCTCCGCTACCGGATCCCGGTGAAGGTGGATAATACGGAACTTCAGGTCTCCGTCCTGTCCCGGCCTGATTCCTTCCAGATGGGCAAAAAGGAGACCATTATACTAAAAATCGGCAATCCGCGAGAAAATGAGCTGAATGGCATTGCGATTGTGCCGGAGGGCGAGGGCATGACTGCGGTACAGTCCGGGTTCTTCGTCGGGAGTCTCCTGCCGGACCAGTCCGAGACGGTCAGTTTCGATGTAACTCCAACGCAGTCGACGGACCTCATTTTTCATATCTCCTACCGGAACGGGCTCAACCGGCACATGTCGGATCTCGTTATTCCCGTGGTGCTCTCGACAGGCAAGCGGCAGGCGGACCCCATCCTCAACAATATCGAGGTGACGAGCGAGAGCGGCTATTACCGGGTTTCGGGGGATGTCACGAATGCCGGACTGGACTCGGCATACTCGGTGGTGATTACAGCAGGAACCCCCGCAGAACCTGTCGACCCGTTCCGTGTCTATGTCGTGGGCGCCCTCGATGCCGATGACTTCTCGAGTTTTGAAGTGACATTCCGTGCACCCGGCGCGACGTCGGCCCCCCTCATCGTCCAGTACAAGGACGTGGACGGCAACACCTTCACCCGGAGCGTGTCCGTTGAGATCGGGAGCAGTTCGGATACACCCAATCAGGGAGGGGAGATCCCGATTACCCTGATCGCGTTCCTCGTCGTACTGGTCGTAGCGATCGGCGGCATCATTCTCTACACATGGAAGAAGAAGTAGGCGAAGGAGAGAGGCGCTTGGATATGATGCCGGTTATCAGGCTGGAGGATGTATCCAAGGTCTATCCCCTTCCCTTCGGCGATGTCGTGGCACTCGACCATGTAACGCTGGATGTGGAGAAGGGGGAGTTCATCGCGATCATGGGACCCTCGGGTTCGGGAAAATCCACACTCCTGAACATGATCGGGTGCCTTGACGTGCCGACGTCAGGAAACCTCTTCATCGCGGGGCGGAGTGTTCGGGAGATGGACGATGATGAACTTACCGATCTCCGGCGGGATACGATCGGGTTCATCTTCCAGACATTCAATCTCATCCCCCTCCTGACCGTGCGCGAGAACGTGGAGTATCCTCTTGTGCTCAAGGAGCGCCGCCGTGACACCTGGGGGCGGTCGGAAGAACTGATGGCAAAGGTCGGCCTTGAAGAGTCGCTGGCTCCGCATAAGCCGAGTGAACTCTCCGGCGGGCAGCAGCAGCGGGTCGCCATCGCACGGGCACTGGTCAATAATCCGGCGATTCTCCTCTGCGACGAACCCACGGGCAACCTGGATACGAAGACCGGGACTGTTATTATGGATCTGCTCACCGGGGTGAACCATCAGGGAATGACTATCATCATGGTCACCCATGATCCGCGGATCGCAGAGTACGCCAGCCGGACGATTACGATTGTTGATGGAAAAATAGCATGATTTTTTTCCAGTTTGCACAGCGCAGCATCAGGCTTCATTTTCTCCGGTCGCTCCTCGCAGTCCTCGGCATCGTGATCGGCGTGGTTGCCATCTCCTCGATGGGCATCCTCGGCAACAGCCTCGTGCTCTCTGTCTCGGAATCGCTCTCCGACGTGGGCGACACCATCGTCGTCTTTCCCCATGCGGGGATGGGCTCCGGAATGGGAACGGGGCGTGTGAACGACGTGATCACCGAGCGCCAGATACAGCAGATCAGCAGGGCGGTGGGAGCGAACGATATAATCCCGCTCCATATCGGAGCCGACCGGATTGAAGTAGGCGGGGAGACGGGTGTTGCGACGATCTACGGCATGTACACCGATGACATTCCGCTGCTCCTCGATAAGACCGACGGCATTTATCTGCGGGGAACGGGAGGCGCCATGGCGGGCAAACGCCTTGTCAGCGACTTTGATCTGAAGGTGGGGAGCCGGGTATCGGTGGGGGACGCAACACTTCGGGTCGTGGGGCTCCTTGACGAGCGCGGCGTCGGGTTCGACATCAACCCGGACGGGGCTCTCATCGTCTCTGAGAGGTGGTATTCGGCGGTGTATGACGAGGACGATTTCGATCAGGTCATCATCAAGGTGCGGGACATCAACGACATCGACGCGGTGAAGAATGCCATTGAGATGCAGCTCAACAAACGCGATACGGTGGTGGACGTCTTCGATACCCGCATGATCCTCGAGATGATTATCACCACCTTCAACAGCATCTCCACCTTTACGACGGCGATCGGTGGGATCTCACTCCTCGTTGCCGGCGTGAGCATCTTCAACGTCCAGATGATGTCGGTGACAGAAAGGATCAAGGAGATAGGTATCATCCGGAGCATCGGGACACGGCGGTACGAGGTGATGCGGATGTTTCTCTACGAGGCGTTCCTGCTCGGGTTTGCGGGCTCCGCCATCGGGGGCGTATTGAGTTTTGCGGGGGGGTACCTTGCCCTGATCGTCATGCTCGAGGGCAATACATCGTTTCTGTTCGAACCATCGAGCCTCATCTACATTCCGTACGGCATGCTGTTCGGTATCGGGACAAGCCTTATGTCGGGTGTGTATCCGGCATGGAAGGCCGCAAACCTGAACCCGATTGAAGCGCTCCGGTATGAGTAAGGAGAGTATCCGGGTATGACATGCGACGACGAGGCGAAATCCATTGACTGGAACCGGATCTGGCGGCTCCGAAAAGAGATGAGCCACCGGTCACAGAAGGGCATCGACGCATCGCGCCACTGGGAGCGGCGGGAGCAGGCGGAACGGTATGCGCACGATGTGGACCGCGGGTACCGGACACGGATCGAAGAGACCCTGTCGCTCCTCCCGGCTGCTCCCGGAACCCGGGTGCTTGATATCGGTGCGGGTCCGGGTACACTCGCCATTCCGCTCGCCCTGCGGGGCGCACGAGTGACGGCCGTCGAACCTGCGGAAGGTATGGCCGCGATATTACAGAAAAAAGCCCGTGAAGCGGGAATTTCATCGATATCTCTCGTCCGGAAGCGATGGGAGGATGTTGATCCCGCGACGGATCTTGATCCGGGCTATGATCTGGTTGTCGCATCGTTTTCCCTGTCCATGGACGATATCCGGGCGGCGGTGGAAAAAATGAACACCGTTTCCTCGGGCGGCGTGTACCTGTTCTGGTTTGCGGACGAACCTCTCTGGGAACGGATGTATGGGGAGCTCTGGGACGAGCTTCACGGCGAGCCCTACTGCTCCGGTCCGAAATCTGACTGCCTTATGAACCTCCTCAACCAGATGGGAATCCGGCCGCATGTGCTGATGGCACCGCTTGACAAGGAGTACCGGTTTTCTAATCAGGATGAGGCGGTGGCATTTTTCGCTCCCCGGTTCGGGGTGAGCAATAAACAGCAGGAATCGATCCTCGCGGCGTATCTTACGCGTATCAACAAGGCGGATGACGGTGGGTTTGCCGTTCGCGCTGCGACCTTATATGCGTCAATCTGGTGGGATAAAGAGCAGGTCTGGCCGGCACGGTTCTTTTCATGCGATCCCTGAACTACCGGCCGGCACGGGAGAGCAGGCGTTCTTCCCTTTCGAGCACCCGCTTTACTGCGGGCGGCAGCGTGATGCCGGGAGCATTCTCCTCCCCGGGTATGGGTATAAGGTGCGTGCCATCCGGTTCCACGAGGCAGAGAGCGACGGCTTGTGCGGTATAGAAGAGGAATCCGGGTGACGCCACCGACTGGCGGCTGATGAGGGGAATAAAAGTTCTCCCGGGGAGGCGCACCGGTCGTCCTGCGGACAGGAGCGGCTGTCCTGTCATGATACTGCTCCCGGCCGGTTCCACAGCATCGCGCGCACTTCGGGGACGGCAAGCAGTTTTCCGGTTGCAACCAGCACGAGCAGCGGCCGTTCAATACCGATCGCAACAGACAGCCTGCCTTCGCAGACCGGGCGGGAGAAGTCCGGATCCATGCACAGACGCACCTGCCCCAGAGGGGAGAGAATCCCTTTAATGGCCCAGAAATACCCGTAAACGAGTCCGGTGGTGCAGGCTTCCCCCGTCCCGAACCTGACATCGCAGAACAGGTCTCTGACAGAGAGCGACCGGAGGAGTGCTGTTGCCGGTTCTTTCAGGATGCGGAGCAGGAAAAGCGCTTCGTCCGGTGAGGGCAGGCCCTTTTTCTCACCGGGGGGCTGTTTTTCTTCAGGCGGTGCGGCTTCTTCTTCCTTCTCCCCGGTGCCGAGCCTCCGGTAGACGGGATGGTTGAAGATGAGCACCCGGAAAATGCCCGCCTCTTCCGTCCGGTACTCGGCGGCAAGCGCACCCCAGCGCACCGACCCGGTAACCGTGGTCGTCCCGCATCTTTTCAGCGATCCGCGTATCTCGATGCGGAGCACGTAGAGGGCGACAATGACAGCCACACATACGATGGCTACTAATACGACGAGGGCAAAGAGGAAATTCACTCCTGGCTCCGCGAACGCCGTTTCAGGCGATATCGTCCCCGGCTTCCGTCACAGCGACGTCGGCAGCCTTCTCATCCTTTTTTCCGCTCCGCCGCGCAACGGCCGTCTTCACGACATCAGCCACCTGGGGGATGACCGCTTCTCCCAGTGTCCCGATAATCTCGGAGATAGGATTCGTTTTTTTCAGGGAAAGCACCTGTACCGATTCGGGGCCTTTGACGTCCTTATGGACGATAACAATTGCCACGGGCGAGACATTCCCGCCTGCTCCGGCACCGGCTCCCCCCCCGCATTTTTCACCGCCGCTTCCTTCACCGGCCCCGAACCCGAAACCGAACCCGGCGATGGGGATGATCGTTTTATCGCCCGCATCGATTGCGTCCCCGATAATCGCGTTTGCATTGACGAGTTTGTCCAGTTCACACAGCATTGATTCCAGCATTTCAGCGCCTTGCATTTAAGTTCACCGTGGAGATATCCCGCCCTCATTCATATAAAACCGATTGCACGATGCAGGAGCTATGATGTCGGCAGTCATGACTGTTTTGCTCTATAATGTATATTATAATGCCATAATGTATTTATATATACAGAGTACAGTGACTGGGTATGCAAACAAAGATCCTCCTCGATGAGAGTGAGATACCGTCTCAATGGTACAACATACAGGCGGATCTCCCCTCGCCGCTTGATCCGCCGCTTCATCCGGGCACAAGGCAGCCTGTCACCCCCGATGATCTCCGTCCCATCTTTCCTATGGAGTTAATCCGGCAGGAAGTGAGTACACAGCGTACTATCGACATCCCCGGTGAGGTGCGGGACATCCTCAGCCTCTGGAGGCCCAGCCCCCTGTATCGCGCGTACCGGCTGGAGCGGCACCTGAAGACTCCGGCGAAGATCTACTACAAGTGGGAAGGGGTGAGCCCGCCGGGCAGCCACAAGCCGAACACCGCGGTAGCGCAGGCGTTCTACAATCAAAAGGAAGGCATCGAGCGAATCGCAACCGAGACCGGTGCCGGGCAATGGGGGTCGGCTCTCGCCTTTGCCACACAGCTCTTCGACATGGACTGTACGGTGTATATGGTCAGGGCAAGTTATGACCAGAAACCCTACCGGAAGATCATGATGCAGGTGTACAACGCAGAATGCATCCCGAGCCCGAGTGACCGTACCGAAGCAGGCAAAAAAGTGCAACGAGAGCACCCCGGCACCCCGGGCAGTCTGGGTATTGCGATCTCCGAGGCCGTAGAGGATGCGGCCACGCATGATAACACCAACTACTCACTCGGGTCGGTGCTCAACCACGTCTGCCTGCACCAGACGGTCATCGGGCTGGAGGCGAAGGAACAGCTTGCGCGTGCCGATACGTACCCGGATGTCGTGATCGGGTGCGTCGGCGGCGGCTCGAACTTCGCAGGGCTCAGTTTCCCCTTCATCGGGGATACTCTGAAGGGAAAAACCACCGGCACGGAAATTATCGCCGTCGAGCCCGCTGCCTGCCCGACCCTGACGAAGGGTCTCTATGCCTATGATTTCGGAGATGTTGCGGGGCTGACGCCGCTTTTAAAGATGTTTACGCTTGGTCATGACTTTATCCCGCCCGCTATCCACGCAGGCGGGCTCCGGTACCACGGCGTCGCACCGCTCGTCGCCCGACTGGTGCATGACGGTATGATCAGCCCCCGGTCCTATTACCAGAACGAAGTGTTCGATGCGGCGGTTGCGTTCGCGAGGACGGAAGGCATCATCGTTGCGCCGGAGGCTGCCCACGCGGTCAAGGCGGTCATCGATGTCGCGCTTGACTGCAGGAAAACGGGAGAAGAGAAGACGATTGTCTTTAACAACTCGGGCCACGGCCACTTTGACCTCTCCAGTTACGAATCGTACTTCACGGGCGGCCTCATCGATTACGAGTATCCTGCCGAGCTTATCAGGGAGTCGCTTGCGAACCTCCCGAAGATGGGGTGATGCCGGTGGAATGGACGATGGAAGCGCACTGAAAAATCACGGGCGGGCCATGACGACCATTGGCTTCATTGTCAACCCGATCGCCGGTATGGGCGGTCGCGTGGGGCTGAAAGGAACGGATGGGCAGGCCGGTGAGGCACGGGAGCGCGGTGCTATTCCCGTCGCCCCGGTTCGGGCCGCGGAATTCCTGAAGGGGATAAAAAACGCAGATCTCAGTGTACTGACCTGCTCCGGTCCGATGGGTGGCGATGTCCTCGAAGAAGCGGGAATCAGGCACCGTGCCGTCTTTGCGCCGGCGGGCGAGACGACGTCGGCGGAGGACACCCGGCGGGCCTGCCGGGAAATGCTCGCCAGGAGAATTGACGTGCTGGTCTTCTGTGGAGGCGACGGTACTGCACGGGATGTCCTCGATGCCGTGGGGCGGCAGGTATCTGTTCTCGGCATCCCGGCGGGCGTTAAAATGTACTCCGCCGTCTTTGCCACGACTCCATCCGCTGCGGCGGCGATCATCCGGCAGGCCGGGGAGGTTCCTGTTGCCGATGCCGAGGTTGTGGATGTCGACGAAACGGCGTACCGGAACGGAATTCTCAGTATCCGCCTGTACGGGTATGCGGTGGTGCCGACGCTGCCTGAAGCCCGGCAGGCATGCAAATGGGTGGCCGAAAGCCGGACCGAGGCGGAATCACAGAGTGCAATCGCGGATTTTATCCGCGAGATCATCCGTGACGACACCCTCTACCTTCTGGGGGCGGGCACGACAACGGCAGAGATTGCCCGGTCTTTCGGCGTGGAAAAAACCTTGCTTGGTGTGGATGCGTTGTACCGGAAAACGATCGTGGGGCGGGATCTCGGTGAGCGGGAAATACTCAGCCTCCTTGATGCATATCCCCGTGCCAAAATAGTGATCAGCCCTATCGGCGCGCAGGGTTTCGTTCTTGGGAGGGGCAACCAGCAGATCAGTGCGGAGGTGCTCTCCCGGGTAGGCACAGGCGGGCTGGTCGTTGTCGCGACCCCCCGGAAACTGGAGAGGACGCCGGTACTCTGGATTGATGTCGGAGACAGGGCGCTCGAAGACCAGTTCGGGGATTCTCTCTCTGTTGTCTGCGGGTACCGGATGGCAGCGCGAAAGCCCCTCCGGCACGGATGACGGTCATTCGAGCCGGTGGACGAGCGCATCACATGCATCGAGAATAGTCTCGGGTTTCGGCTTCATGATCACCACGGGGATATCCACGATCCGTTCGATAAGCGACGCAAGAATCGGGGCGCAGATGATACCAAGCGCCCCCTCCTTCTCCGCCCTGACGGCGGCGACGATGCACTCGTCCATGGTATAGGCGGTATATCCGCGGATTTTCACGGTTTTTCCCGTCGGCGTCACGTTCCGGGCGGTGACCTCGTCGAGCAGAAATTTTGCGGCGATAAGCGCGATAAAGTCCTGCTCTCGCGGGTCGAGGGCGTTCACGATCGCCCGTACGGTAGAGAAGCGGGGATCCCTGGCACCGGATGTGATCTTGTAGATAGTCGCTGCGGGTATGCCTGCACGTAATGAGAGTTCTTTGATGCTCATATCACGCCGGTTCAGCTCCTCTTCAAGCACCTCACGGAAGTCAGACCTGAAGATGCGCTGTGAAAACATTATGACATTATAGTCTAATATATTTTAAAAATTAATCCCTTCAGGCGATTTTATTAGATATCGGATAGAATGGCCCCGGGAGAGAGGATTTTTCATCCAAAGAGCCGGCGCGGTGATCGTGTGCGGGCGGGTGCCGGATGCGGAAACACATATCATACGCGGTAGGTAATAATCAATTAATGCTGAATGTGATGACGGCCACGCTCGTCGGAGCGGCGATCGGGGATGCGCTTGGAATGCCGAACGAGACATCTCCCTCCTCGCTCCGGCACATCACAAGCGGCTTTATGCGCCCGTCGCGGTGGCATCCGAACGCGGACCTTCTTCCCGGGCAGTATACCGACGATACCCAGATTATGCTCATCATCGCAGAGCTTCTGGCTGCGGGCGAGTATTCGGAAAAGGCGTATGCAGAAGAACTCTGCCGCGTCCATGCCGCAGGAAAACTCCGGTTTCCCGACGCCACTATTGCAGCGGCGTGTGAGCATATCATCTCCAGCGGGGGGGAAGAGAAAGGCATCTACTCCACAACGGCGGGATGTGTCGCCACAGCCCTTCCCTTCGCCCTCATCTGCGGAAATCCCGTCACGCTGCGTGAACGGGTTGTCGGTGCCTGCGGCGTTACGCACAGCCATCCCGCCGCCTATGCCGCCGCCGTCGCATGTGCTTTTCTTATCTCCTCCATCCAGAGCGGTATGAAAAATCCGCTTTCCATTGCCCGTAAAAACGCAGAGCTGGAAGATGCGACACTGGGTGAAAGGATACACACCGCACTCGAACTTGAGGCGGAAGGCATCAGCCTCGATGCGGCCCTTTCGGTGCTGGGGAATGACGTCACGGTCTACCAGACACTGCCGCTTTCATTCTTCCTGATCGGACGGTACCGCGATGTGGAGGAACTGCTGTCCGTTGCCGCACATGTCGGGGGGAACACCGATACGATCGGGTTTATCTGCGGGGCATATGCGGGAGCAGTCTACGGCCTGTCCGCGTTTCCTCCCGGCCTCGTCTCCGCGGTCGAGGGGAAGGGCCGGATGGAAGTGCTTGCAGAACGACTGCATGAACGATATGCCAGAAAGGATTAACATTTTTTAACGGGATAGTACAGCCATGGATATTGCGATTATCGGCGCATCCGGGTATACCGGAGGAGAATTGATTCGTCTCCTTCTCTCCCACTCCCGGGCCTCGGTGGTGTGCGCAACGTCGAGGAAGCTTGCGGGAAAACCGGTGACATCAGTACATCCTCATCTTGGGGGATTTACCGATCTCTCGTTTTCCAATCCGGCAGTGGACGCCATTGATGCAGATGCCGTGTTCCTTGCGGTTCCGCATACGGCTGCTATGAAGTATGCAGGCGATCTGGTGGACCGGGGTATAAAAACGGTGGATCTCTCTGCCGACTACCGCCTCCCGAAGGAGGTGTACGAAACCATCTACGAGGTGCCTCATACCCGATATTTCACCGCACCCTACGGCCTTCCCGAACTGCATCGTGACGAAATTACCGGGGCTTCTTTCATCGCAAATCCCGGATGTTTCCCGACAGGCGCAATTCTTGCCGCCGCGCCGCTCGCATCCCGGGCCCGAACAATCATTTTCGATTCAAAGACGGGTGTTTCCGGAGCCGGGGTCAATCCGACCGCAACCACTCATTACCCCAATGTCGGGGACAACTTCATAGCGTACAAATGGACGACCCACCGCCACGTTGCAGAGATGCGGATGGAGATCTCACGTCTCGGTTCTGCCGCCAAATGCTATTTCACTCCCCATCTCGTGCCTGCAAACCGCGGCATTCTGACAACCGCCCATGTCCTCCTTGACGAACCGATCGAACAGGAGGAGGCGGAAGCGCTTTACCGGTCATGGTACGGGGATGAATTCTTCGTGCGCCTTCAGAAGCCCTCCCTGGCGACGGTGCGGGGCAGCAATTTCTGTGACATGGCGGTGGAATGCGAGGGGACACGTGTTGTTGTCGTTTCGGCAATCGATAACCTTGTAAAGGGTGCGAGCGGACAGGCTATCCAGAATCTCAACCTGATGACGGGATGCCGTGAGACCGACGGTCTGACCGGCGTGCCGCTCGTCCCCTAGGTGAAAATTATGAAAGTGAAAGATGCGATGACCCCCAACCCCGTTACTGTCTCCATGCAGGCGACCGTCAGCGAAGCGGCGGGTCTCTTACGGAAAAACCGAATCGGAGGTCTCCCCGTTGTTGAAGGGGAGCGCCTTGTCGGGATTGTGACGGAGTCCGATATTCTCACCCTGCTTTCAACCGGTGAAATATCAAACGATCTCTGGCTCCCGTCTCCCCTTGAGATTATCGAGGTGCCGATACGCGAGTTTATCAACTGGGAAAAGACAAAAGAAGCGCTTTCAGACATTGGATCGACGCAGGTACAGGACGTTATGACGCCCGAAGTAATCGCGGTTGATGCCGATGCCGACATCGAGGAGGCGGCGTCACTGATGCTCCGGGAGGGTATTGCCCGCCTTCCGGTGCTTGCGAAGGGACGGTTGGTAGGCATCGTTACCCGGCTCGATATCGTCCGTGGCATTGGTGCGGGATACGAGGATCCCGCGGAGCGTGGCGATAAAGAATGAAGTCCATCTGCGCTGTGGAGGGTGTCACTGCCGCGGGCATTAAGGAAGGCAGGTACGGCCTTACCCTGATAAAGGCATCAGGGACTGCTGCGGTCGTCTGTACACAAAACCTTGTTCAGGCGGCCCCGGTGCAGCTGATGCGTGAAGAACCTGATCCGGACGGACGGCTCGACGGTGTGATCGCGAATAGCGGGTGTGCCAATGCATATACCGGGGAGAGAGGGTATGCCGATGCCCGGGCGATGGCCGCACTCGGTGCCGAAGCTCTCGGCACCGTCCCCTCGCGGGTTGGTGTCGCGAGTACCGGGGTGATCGGCCGCCACCTGGATCTCGATCTGATCCATGATCAGTGCCGCCGGATTGCGCCGTCCCTTGCGCGAAGTGATGATGCAGAAGAGGCGGCGGCACGGGCGATCATGACCACCGACCTTGTAGAAAAGCATGCGCTTGTCCGCGGGAGTACCTTTACCATCGGGGGGATTGTCAAGGGGAGCGGTATGATTGCACCGAATATGGGCACGATGCTCGGATTCCTCTACACCGACGCCGATCTCTCCCGGCCGGTGCTGCAGGCGGCGCTTACCGGTGCCTGCCGGCGGAGTTTCAATCGCGTTGTCGTGGACGGCGACACGAGCACGAACGATATCGTCTTTTTAACGGCGACAGGGCTCTGTGGGGCGCCTGATCCGGAGGAATTCACCGCGGCACTCGACGCCCTCTGTATCCTGCTTGCAAAGCAGATTGCTGCGGATGGCGAGGGTGCGACTAAACTTATTGAGATGCGGGTTGCCGGCGCAGCGTCCGAGGATGACGCGGAGTCCATCGCCCGGACAATTGTCGGGTCACCGCTCGTAAAAACGGCTGTCTATGGAATGGACCCGAACTGGGGGCGGATAATCGCAGCCGCAGGACGTGCCGGTGTAGTATTCGATCCAGAGAACGTCTCGCTCTCCATCGGGGAGGGGAAAAGCCTGTGTCCCCTTGTTGACCGAGGGGGAATCGTTGCCGTACCTGACCGGGCAAAGCAGGCCATGGCCGGAAAAACCGTAGTCTTTGACCTGGATCTGCATTCTGGGAGTGGAGAGGCGACAGCGTGGGGATGCGATCTCACCGAGAAGTATGTAGAGATAAACGGGAAGTACACCACATGAAGCGGGAGGATATTTTAACGGAAGCACTGCCGTACATCCAGCAGTTCCGTGGAAAAAAAATCGTAATAAAGCTCGGCGGGCATGCAATGATCGATCCTGCCGTGCTTGACACCGTCATTCAGGACGCCGTGCTGCTGCACTACGTCGGCATGAAGGTCGTGCTGGTCCACGGGGGCGGTCCTGAGATCACCCAGAAAATGCAGGCGATGGGAAAAGAACCGAAATTCGTCTCAGGTCTCCGGATCACTGACAGGGAAACCCTTGAAATCGCCCAGATGGTGCTGGTGGGAAAAATCAATTCGGGAATCGTTTCCCTGATTGCAAAATTCGGAGCCCGGGGTGTCGGTATATCGGGCAACGACGGCAACCTGCTGATCGCAAAAAAACTCGATCTCCAGAAGGTGCAGATCGGGGACGAAGAGCAGGAGGTCGATCTCGGTCATGTCGGCGAGGTGGTGGAAGTCAATGCCCGGCTCCTCGACGTGCTGCTCGCAAACGACTACATTCCCGTCATTGCTCCGCTGGCGATTGACCGGGCCGGACAGGATCTCAATGTCAACGCGGATACTGCGGCAGGTGAGATTGCAATCGCGCTCCAGGCCTATAAGCTCATCAATCTCACCGATGTCGACGGTGTGATGAACGCCGGCAGGACACGGACATTCCGCCGTCTCCATGCGCATGAGGCTGAGGCGATGATGGCGGACGGGTCCATTGCCGGAGGGATGATACCGAAACTGAAGGCATGCATGAAGGCATTGCAGTCCGGTGTCCGGTTTGCCCATATCGTCAACGGCAACAAGGAGCACGGCCTGCTCCTTGAACTCTTCACCGACGACGGGATCGGTACCATGGTACAGAATGACGGGGATCCTGAATTCTCCTGAATTCACCGTTTTTTCTTAAATAATCAAAGAAAGAATAAATATCTCCTGTGTTGTATGGTTGTGCTGAGGCATATCCGATGCGCATTCCGCCTTCCGATAGGAAACAGGCAACTGAGGAGATTCGCGCTGCCAATAAGCGGTATATCGAAATCCTGGACTCTATGCCTGATGCCATTCACGTGATTGACCGTGACATGCGAATCGTGCTGTTCAACCGGGTGTTCCAGAGATGGTGCCGCGATCTGGGAATACCGCACCTGGCCGGCGCGATCGGCCGACGGTTTGATGAGGTGTTTCCCTTCCTCCCGTCGTCTGTCGGAGAAGAATACCGGCAGGTTTTCTCGACCGGCAGGCCGCTTGAGACCGAAGAGACGACGCAGGTCCAAGAGCGGCGGGTCGTGACGCATACGACAAAGATCCCGGTTTCGGAGAATGGCACCGTAGAACGTATCGTTACGGTCATCCGCGACATCACCAGCCTTAAGGATGCGGAGGATGCGATCCGTGAGAATGAACGGAAACTCGAAAATCTCATGAGCAATCTGCCCGGCATGATGGTATACCGGTGCACACCCGATCCTGAAAGGACGATGGAATTCGTGAGCGAAGGGTGCAGGGAACTGACAGGGTATGCCCCCGGGGAACTGGTGGACAGCGGGCACAACCGGTACGGTGATCTCATCCACCCCGAAGACCGCATCAGTATCGGGAACTCGATTCGGGAAGCGCTCGGCACACACGAGTCCTTCAGTTTCGAATATCGTATCCGGACCCGCGACGGACGGGAACGCTGGGTCTGGGAACTGGGGCGGGGAATCTTTGCGGACACCGGAGAGATCGAGGCGCTGGAAGGGCTAATCTCCGATATCTCGGATCGGAAAGCGGCGGCGGAGGCACTCTGGGAAAGCGAGGAGAAGTACCGCGAACTGGTGGAGCATGCGAACTCCGTCATCCTGAAGCTCGACACCGGGGGGAAAATTACGTTCTATAACGAATATGCCGAGGCGCTCTTCGGGTATTCGAAGAATGAGGCAGTCGGCGCCAGTCCGGTTGACCTCTTCCTTCCCGCGACCGATTCGGACGGGCGGGATCTCAGGTCGCTCTTTACGGAGGTATGCAGGAATCCTGACGCCTATCCGATGAACGAAACGGAAACAAAAACACGGGACGGGAGAACGGTCTGGATACGGTGGATAAACCGGGCGATCTACGACACTGCCGGCGTGCTTTCGGGCGTACTGACTGTCGGTGTCGATATCACTGAACGAAAAATCGCGGAAAAGGCCCTGTCCGACATGAACGCCCGGCTGTATACCCTGTTAAACGCGCTTCCTGATGTTGTCTATTTTAAGGATGCAGCCGGCCGGCACCTGCTTGTGAACCGGGCATTCGAAAATCTCGTCTCGATGCCGCTTTCAAAGATCACCGGTAAAACAAACCGTGATCTGCTGCCCGCTTCCCTTGCGGCACAATGCGACTGGAGTGACGCGAAAGTCCTCGGGGGCCGGCGCAGTGTGACCACACGGGAAGAGCTGTCGGATCCTGCCGGGCATATGACGTATTTTGAGACGATCAAGGTGCCGATTTTTAATAATGCGGGGGATGTGGAAAACATCGTTGGCGTCAGCCGGAATATCACCGGCAGAATAGAGGCGGAGGCATCGATCCGCGAAAGCGAAGAGCGGTACCGGGCGGTCGTCGAGGACCAGACCGAGCTTATCAGCCGTTTTCGTCCCGACGGCACTCAGGTATTTGTGAACGATGCATACTGCCGGTATGTCGGAAAAACCCGTGACGAGATCATCGGAACACGCTTCAAACCCTGTATTCCCACGGAAGACCGTGTGCGGCTGGATGCGCTCCTCTCATCGCTGACACCCGCATCTTCGACGGGAACCATTGAACACCGCATCATCATGCCCGATAAAACCGTGCGGTGGCAGCAATGGATTGACAGGGGATTCTTCGATGAACAGGGCACCCTGAGGGAAATCCAGTCGGTCGGGCGCGATATTACCGCGACAAAGGATGCGGAAGAAGCACACCGGAGATCGGAGGATCTCTACCGCACGGTCTTTGAAACAACCGGCAGCGCTACGATGATCCTGAATGACGACGGGACGATATGGCGTGCGAACAGCGAATTTTCATCACTTTTTGGATTTTTCAGTGAAGATCTGGAAGGGAAATCAGCCCTCGACCTTTTCGAGGAAGAGGAGCGCGGACGGCTCAGGCTCTACCACCGCGATCGGCGCGGCAGCGGTCCCTTCCCCCCGCGATCCTATGAGACATGGATTATCGACCGGCAGGGGATGCGGCGCGATGTCATGCTGACCGTTGACATGATCCCCGAGACGCAGCAGAGTGTGGTCTCCATTCTCGATTTAACGGCTCAAAAGCAGGCAGAACGCCTCATCAATGTTGCAAACGCCATTAACAAGCTCATTGTCCACGAGCGGAACGTGACGGATCTTCTTATCAGCGCATGCGAAGAGTTCGGGCGCCTGAACCGCTATTTCGTCGTTTCAATCTCGCTCAGGGATGGGGAAATCCTGAGGCCTGTTGCCATATCGGATGAGCGATTCACCGGCACGCATTTCTCCGATGTGGAAGGCAAACTGTTTTCTGAAGTGGTGAAGAGCGGCAATGCCATGTTCGAAACGTATTCGGAAGAGGACGGCATGGACCCCTTCAATGCCCTCCTGATCGTGCCGATGACGGTGGAAAGCGACGTTAAAGGTATTCTGGCCATTTACCTGTACCCGATGGCGCACATGCGGGACCAGGAGATTGAATCGATGAAGACCCTCGCGGATGATCTGGCGTATGCCATTAAATCGATCGGGATCGAAACCGAGAAACGGCTTGTCCTGGAGCAGATTGAAAAGAATATTGAGCAGATGGCAGTATTAAACGACCATATCCGGAATCCCCTGCAGGCTATCGTGGGCCTTGCAGACCTTCAGGGTGGGGAAATGGCGGAAAAAATATTCGGCCAGGCGCAGGAAATCGACAGGATTATCCACCGGCTTGATATCGGATGGGTCGAATCGACCAAGATCCGGGAGTTCCTGGTAAAACATTACGGTATGGGGAAATAACATCCTGATCCGGTATCTCACGGGCCAGAATTCCGCCATTCGTCAATCAGGATTTTAAATGACAATAACTATCAGCTCCTATACGAAACTCCTCGAATAAGATGTGACATCCGTGGAAAGCGACGGCGTGGTATGATTCGTGGAATTTCCTGATTGTGAGCAGCTTTTTCATCACAGCCGGCATTGTCACAGTTTCCCTCTTACTGGGGATTACCGTGCTGATTTCGCACTTCCTCTATATTCCTGTGGTTCTCGCCTGCTACCGGTACCCCCGGGACGGAGTTGTCGTGTCTGCGGCAATTGCCCTGTTGTACTTCGCTGCGGTAATCCTGCTGCTCCCTCCCCTTCTGCCCGAGACACTCGTCACGTCGGGCCGTGCTGCGATGTTCGTCCTTATCGGTGGAGTAATATCCTTTCTTTCATTGCGTCTGCAGGCGAAGGAGAAGCAGTAACGGGCCGTCGTCGAGACACAGACTGAACTGATCTGCCGGTTCTTTCCGGGAGGGAAGATATTTTTTGTTAATGAGGCGTATGCACGATATTTCGGGATGGATCCAACTGATCTGGTTGGTTCCGTGTTCAGGTCTGTCATGCCCGATGACGATCAGGAGAGGGTAACCGCTCATTTTGCGTCCCTTACTCCGTCGCAGCCGTCAGCAATGATCGAGCACAGGGTGTATATGCCGGACGGCACCATCAGGTGGCACCAGTGGACCGATCATGCATTTTTTACTGAGGACGGTTCGCTTCGCGAGTATCAGTCGGTCGGGCGCGATATCACCGATCGGAAGGACGCGGATGAGAGGCTTCGCCAGTCTGAGGATCTTTACCGGGCGATTTTTGAGACGACGGGCACCGGAATGATGATCCTGGAGGGTGACGGCACGGTCGTCCTTGCAAACCAGGAGCTGGAGGAGGTCTATGGCTTCCCGACGAGCGAACTGGTGGGGACTGATAAATGGAATCTGTTCCTCATCCCCGAAGATCGTGAATGCGTCCTGGGATATTTTTACCAGAGAGCCGAAGGGACGGCATATGTACCCCACTCCTATGAGGTAGGGATCATTGATGCATCCGGTATGAAGCATGAGACGATAGTCACAGTTGACCTGATTCCGGGCACACTCCGCCGCGTGGTTTCATTGGTGGATATTTCAACGATGAAACAGGCTGAGCGTCTCATTGAGGTGGCGAATACGATCAACCAGTTTATCGTGCATGAGCGGGATGCCGGGGTTCTCCTTGAAAAGGCATGCCAGATGTTTTCAAATCTCGATCACTATCTCATCGCATCAATCGCTCTTTTCGAGGATGATGAGATCCATCCCGTCGCAATCTCTGACCCGTCCTATATGTCCATGAACGAAAGCCACATCCATCGCCCCGAGGTCAGGGATGCTCTCACAAAGCTGATACCTGCCCTCGTCCCGAGCGACACCGAAACTCTTACCTGTGCGTTCGCCATCCCGATGATCATCAATGACACGGCATGCGGCGTCATCATGGTATACCTGTTTCCGGAATCCGCACTCGGAGAGAAGGATCTGGAATCCCTGCAGGTGCTCGCAAATGATCTCGCCTATGCGATTAACGCTATCCGTGTTGAGGAGCAGAAACGGATTGCCCTTGTCCAGATTGAGCAAAACATGGAACAGCTTTCGATCCTCAACGACCATATACGAAATCCCCTTCAGGGAATCGTCGGAATTGCTGATCTTTGGGGGCGGATCGCTCGCGGAGAAAATCATTCCTCTGGTGGTGGAGATCAACAGGATCGTCAACCTCCTGGACATCGGATGTCTTCAATCCGAAAAAATCCGCGATTATCTCATCCGGCATTATGATATTAACAGCACAAAGAACGAGTGACCGTCATCACGGGAGATTTCCCTCTCCGGTATATTCCCGCTGCGTCTCTTCACTCATCCCGATCAGGATTGTAAATATCCGCTGTACAGCGACAGGATCGATCCCCTGTTCAACGGCAGTGTCGAGCACCCTCTCCAGCACCGCCTCCCGCTGCCCCGGATCATGAATGGGAAGCCCCTCACGGTGTTTAATGACGCCGATTTCCCGTGCAGACTCCTGCCGCCGTGCGATCAGGGCGATGATCTCCCGGTCAACGAGAGCTACGGTATTCCTGAGTTCTTCCAGTGACATAACCAATCCTTATACGGTGGGAATTTAACTGTTTTCACCGGTGTGCATGTACCCACACACATAAGTTATCACGAGCCAAACTCTTCACAGAACATCCATGCTTGAACAGATATCCCGCAGGGAACGCCACGATCTCCTGATAGCATGGCTTGCGATAAGTCTTGCCTTCGCCCTGATATTCATCAACCGCGGCGGGGGATTCCCGCTGTTCGTGATATTTTTTGCTGTCTCTTTAGTGACGGTCGGAATCGGGTTTGTACTTCATGAAATGGCCCATAAATTCACCGCGATGCGATACGGATTCCGGGCTGAGTTCCGGAAGGATAACCAGATGCTGCTTGTCGCGGTCGTGCTCGCCGCACTGGTGGGAGTCGTATTTGCCGCGCCCGGCGCAACCGTGATTCAGGGATATGCCATCAGCAGGGAGCAGAACGGGCGGATATCAGCTGCGGGCCCCGTCACGAACCTTCTCCTCTGCATCCCGTTTATCGGGCTGATCGTCCTGGGCGGAGGAACCCTCGGAGATATAACGTCACTGATCGGCCTGATTGGATTCAAGGTCAATGCGATGATTGCCGCGTTCAATATGCTCCCGGTGAGTGTACTGGACGGAAAAAAAGTGCTCGCCTGGAATCCGCTTGTCTTCGGCGCACTTATTGTAGCCGCGTTTGTGGTCGTTTTTGCCTCGTTTAACACATCGGAGTTTCTCAGTCTTTTGTTGTGACGGGAGCGTCACCGAAGGCGATCACTTCCTTCACTACCATCCTCCCTTTTTTATATGCCGCGTCGAGTGCGGTCGGATGCCCCCGTATGCCCCCGTATTCATCCATGTTGTTTGCGATGACATTATCCCGGTATTCAAATCCCATATCGTTGAAAAACGCGGTCACGATCGGGAAGGCTCCGTTGAAGACGTGATCCCAGTTCTGCCCGGCTGTTGAGATGAACACGCCTTTATGGCGTTTGATATGTTCGTAATCGAAGTAGAGCGTTTTTAAAACGAATTTCTGTGCCCAGTATACCTGTGCGCGATCAATCAGCGCCTTGAGCTCGGCGGTGATGCCCATCGAGTAGATCGGCGAAGAGAGGGCGAGTACATCGGCCGTCCGGATCTCTTCAAACAGCGGCGTGAAATCATCTGTCAGCACACAAACACCGGTTTTATGGCAGGCATTGCAGCCCTGGCAGGATCGGTAGTGCAGGTCCTTTAAAACGACTTTATTCACCACCCCGCCCGTTGAGGCAGCGCCTTCAAGGAACCGGTCAAGCAGCGTCTCGGTGTTTCCGTGCCGCCTCGGGCTTCCCGAGATCCCGAGGACCGTTATGCTCATCCGGACACCTCCCCTGCAAGCACCTTCAGGCGGCTGATGATCTCTTTTCCGAGCCTCCGGGCGTCAGGCTCTGCCGTCGGGTGGTCAAGGATCGCTCCTTTTTCGTCCACACCGTCAACGAGGAGGTAATAGACATCCCGGTCCCGCACATCGGAGAGATGGTAAAAGCATTTCATCGGGGGGATTGCCGCGTCAAAGACAATATCCCATTTCTGCCCTGCCGTGGAGAGAAATGCGCCGAGACGTTTGCCTTTCCGTTCAGGCGGAGCCACCGGGAGTTTTAGCACGTATTTCCGTGATCTGAATACCTGCATGCGGTCGACGAGTGCCTTTGCCTGTGCGCAGATCCCCATGCAGAAGATGGGTGATGCGAGGATGATGCAGTCTGCTTCGATGATTGATTCGAGTACCCGCGGCAGATCATCTTCCTGAATGCACCGGTTCAGTTTTTCGCAGGCATTGCAGCCCTTGCACGGATTGATGGTGATGTCGGTGAGGGCGATCTTCTCGATCTCCACGCCCTCCTCCTCTGCCATCGATGCGAGCAGCCAGTCCAGCAGGGTCTCGGAATTCCCGTGCCGCCGCGGGCTTGTCGCAAATGCAAGGACTTTCAGAGTCATGACTTCTTGTTTCGCCGGAAAGGGAAAAAAGGTTCTCCGGGAGATGGGCCCGGTCAGATGTCCTTGAAACAGAGGTACCAGTCTTTGCAGTCGTACCCCTGCTGCAGCCGTTTCTCCATCTCTTCGGTGGTTTTCGGGGCGGACACCACGACCTTGTCGCCGGGCTGCCAGTTTGCGGGTGTCGCCACGCCATACTTGTCGGTGGTCTGGATTGCCCTGATGAGACGGACAATCTCCGGCATATAGCGCCCGTTTGAGAGCGGATAGTAGATCATCGCCCGGAGGATGCCCTCGGGATCGATGAAGAAAACCGCACGTATCGCGGCGGTGCTGCTCTGACCCTCATGGATCATACCGTAGCTCTTTGCGATCCCCATCGTGAGATCGGCAATGATCGGGAACGTGACGGTGACACCCATCTTCTCCCTGATATTGTGTACCCACGCAAGATGGGAGTGGACGCTGTCGATGGAGAGCCCGATCAGCCTGACATTCATCGCTTCCAGTTCAGGGGCGATTTTGGAAAATGCCATGAACTCTGTCGTGCACACGGGGGTGAAGTCGGCCGGGTGCGAGAACAGGACGACCCATGAGCCCCGGTAATCGGAGAGTTTGATGGGGCCCTGTGTCGTCTCCGCACTAAAATCCGGTGCCGGCTCACCGAGCACCGGCATTGTCATACAGGGTTCTTCTTCTTCCATGTTTACGCCTCATTTCAGCAGTTCTTCCGCGGCGGTCTTGCCGTAGACATACGCAGGCATGCCTGAGAGCAGGAACGTTACTCTCAGCGCCTCGTCGATTTCGGCCATGGTAATGCCGAGATGTTTCGCGCCGGCGAGCTGTGCCCGGACTGCGTGCTGGTCGCGGAGCGCTGCCGCGATGGCAATTGCGATCAGTTTTTTCGTCTGCTTGGAGAGGGCGCCGTCCGCCCAGATCATCTGGTCGAGACCCATGACGCTTTTATAGAGATCCGGGTCGAGCTCCTTGAGCTCTTGAAAAATTTTCGGGACTTTTCCGATCTTTTCTTCCAGTTCTTTCATCTTTTTATCCATCGGTATCACTCCTCGAGCACCATCGGTTCACCGCAGCATACAAGTTCGCCGCCACCGACTTCTTTTACAACAACAACATTTCCACAGATTTCACATCTGTAGACTTCACCTTCTGAAGAAACGTTCACCATTGTGGATTACACCTCCCTACGAGAGAATATTCATTTGTGCTGTACAGTTGAAGCAAGGATGGGGAACGGGGGTCCCCCGGGTATGAAAGGAAATGACAGTCAGCGTTTGGGCGGATGCTTCGCATCTTCCGGGGTCTTGACGTCGGGCCTGATGTGCGTCATCGGGAAGCAGTCGTAGGTCTCGCACGCACAGGTGGGGCACTTCACCAGATCCTTGTCAACGTCGTCAATCTTGATCTCACGGCCGCAGTCGATGCAGATGTACGTGCCCGGGCCGACCTTCTCGCCTGCCTTCGCTTGTTTCGGTTTTCCTGATTCCGTCACTGAATCACCAGATGACGGATAAGTCGCTGAAAATATATATGTATTGTGCTTTCTGCATGAAAGGGCTTCATTTTGCCCCGATTTTGTAAAGGAACATATATTTGAGAGGGGCCACCCGGCCTCCGGTATATGAAAATATCTTTATCCGGCCCGGCATATACCAGAGTATGCCTCCAAAGATCATTGCGTTGCTTGGGAGTCCGCGGGTGGGCGGCAATACCGCACACCTGCTTGAACAGGCAATTCTCGGGGCAACCGAGGCGGGATGTGACGTCGAGAAGGTTGTCGTGCCGTTTCTGAAGTTCCGGCCCTGTATGGAAATTTTTCACTGCGTCGATCATGATACCTGCAAGATCCAGGACGATATGATCCCGTTCTATGATAAATTCAGGGAGATGGACGGGCTGATCGTCGCCGCTCCCGTGATGACAATGGGGATTCCGGGAGCCCTCAAGTCATTTATGGACCGCTTTCAGGTATATTACATGGCAAAATATGAACGGCACCAGTCCTTCATCCCGAAAGAGCACCGAGATATCAGAAAGACGCTGTTCATCTCCATCGGCGGCATGAATGTTCCGAACGATTTCGAGGGATCGAAACTGACGATGCATGCATTCTGCGACATCATCGACTGCCCGTACTGGGGAGAGGTGCTCCGGAACGATATGGATACGATCAAGGATATCACCACCCGCCCGGAGGTGATGCAGGCTGCCTATGACAGGGCTTTTGAGATGGGCACCCTGATTAAAAAGGCCCTCGAAGGGTAAACCGAACCCCTCTTTTTTAGAGAATACCTCTCTCCTTCAGGCTTACGTGTCCCCGGGCGGCGACGATGATGTGATCGAGCACGGTTATGCCGAGAAGGTTTCCCGCCTCTGCGAGCTGCCGGGTAATCGCGATATCGGGAGCACTCGGTTCCGGGGAACCGGACGGGTGGTTGTGGACGAGGACGACCGATGCGGCACGGTCGGTAATCGCGTCCGCGAAGACCTCGCGGGGATGCACCGGGCTGTGGTTCAGCAGCCCCACGGTGATAGTCCGCTTTTCGATCAATTCTCCTGCACCGTTGAGGGTGATGCAGATGAAGTGTTCCTGGTTCTTCGTTTTTAGATCGATAACATGGGGCAGTATATCCTCCGGATTCGTGATCTTGATACGGTGATTGGGATCCATCACGGGATAACGGCGGGCGAGTTCGAATGCAGCAACCAGCTGGCAGGCTTTCGTCATGCCGACACCGGTGATACCCTCAAGGTCGCTGAACGTGATCCGTCCTCCCTTCGCCTTAATAATACGCCCGATATCAGCTGCGATGGAAAAGACATCGCGCCCTTTGACTCCCCGCCCGATGATTGCTGCAATCAGATCACGGTCGGTGAGCGCTCCCGCACCTTTCTTTATCAATTTTTCGCGTGGCCGGTCGTTCTCCGGCAGATCCCTGATCGGTTTCATGGCTGGTGCCCGTTATCCGGAATTATGTTTTAGGGAATCATATCCCTGCTGGTTTTCCCCTGGCCCGGGAGATGCATTTTTATTGGAATGCGGATACACACTATGCCATGGCAACAGAAGAGAATGCAAAGGAGGCATTTGCCGGAGAATCACAGGCTAACCGGAAATATAGTGTTTTTTCAGAAAAAGCAGGTGCGGAAGGTTTCCCGAACGTGGCAAAGATTTTCAGGGCAGCTTCCGAGGCGGAAGCAATCCATGCAAAACGGCTTCTTTTCGTGCTGAACATGGTCGGCTCCACGGAACAGAACCTTACGGCTAGTGTGGAGGGTGAGACGCACGAGTATACCACGATGTACCCGCGATTCATTTCCGAGGCACAGGGAGAGAAGAAGACAGAGGCGGAAACGGCCTTTACCCATGCCATGAAGGCCGAGCAGGTCCATGCCGGCCGGTATCGGGCTGCTCTCGAAGCAGTCCATGCCGGGAAGGATATCGAGTTTTCATCACTCTATCTCTGCCCCGTCTGTGGAAACATAGAGCTCAACAAACCTCCCGAAAACTGCCCTATCTGCAATGTTCCGGCACGGATGTTCCGGGAGATTGTTTAACATCACCAGACACTTTTTTCGGGGCTTCTCCGACACGTATATCTTTCCGGAATGATAATCTCCGGACTATGCCACAGGTGAAGGTATACACGACCAAAACCTGCCAGTACTGCCGGCTTGTCAAGGCGTTTCTCGAGAAACACAATGTCCCTTACGACGAGACCGATGTGGGAGACGATCAGGATGCTGCACGGGAAATGGTTGAACTGACGGGACAGTACGCCGTACCGGTCACGGTGGTGGATGAGGAGGTCGTTATCGGATTCGACGCCAAACGCCTCAACGAACTCTTCGGATCGGAGTCCCGTGAGGGGACGTTTGACATGCTGATCATCGGTGGCGGACCCGCAGGTCTGACTGCGGGAATGTACGCCGCCCGGAAAGGCCTCCGGGCAATCATTATCAGTGAGAATATCGGCGGGCAGGCAGTGGAGAGCTGGGCTATCGAGAACTACATGGGGTACCGCATGATCACGGGCGGCGAACTCATTCAAAAGTTCGAGGATCAGGTCCGTGAACTGAATATTCATATCGAACTCGATAGTGCCCGTCGTATCCGAAAAATGGAAGACGGGACGTTCGTCGTTGATACCGTTTCGGAACAGGAGTTTTCCGGCAGAACCGTTATCATCACGTCCGGTGTGCGGCCGCGGTGGCTGGGGCTTGAGAACGAGGAGCGGTTTATCGGTCATGGTGAGAGTGTCTGTTCAACCTGTGACGGCCCGCTCTTCCGCGGGAAGAACGTGGCAATTGTGGGCGGGGGAAATTATGCCCTGACCACCGCAATCGAGATGAGCGGGATTGCCGCACAGGTGTACCTGATCGTCAGGAGCACGATCCGTGCCGATCCTGTCTATATCACCCCCTATGAGTCGAAAAGCAATATCATGACCTTTAAAAACCATACCGTGACCGCACTCAACGGCGATGGGCTGCTCACCGGCATCACGATCCGCGAACGGGATACGGGGGAGGAGAAGCACCTCGCCGTCGAAGGCCTGTTCCTCGCCATCGGCCACGATCCCAACACGGGCTTCCTGAACGGATTCGTGGATACGAACGATCAGGGCGAGATCACGATTGATATCAACTGCCATACCAGCGAACCGGGCGTCTTCGCTGCAGGCGATGTGACGTCTGTTAAGGGAAAGCAGGTGATCATCGCCGCAGGAGATGGGGCGAAGGCGGCGCTGGAAGCCTACGAATACCTGATGCGTCAGACATAGGGGAAATTTTTGTCCTTCCCCGGAGGATCGGTTTTCTCCTCAAAACCCTGATTATCAGGTATCTTCGCCGGATGAATAAAGGGACATCAGGTCGGCAATAACCTCCTCAAACGACCGGTAGCGGTTTTCCGGTTCTTTTTCGATGCATTTTTGAATAATCGGATCACAAGGGGCGAGATCCGACCGGATTGATGACGGCGGGGCCGGGATGTCGTGCAGAATCGCGGCACTTACCTCAACGCAGCCCCCGTATCCGGGATTGGCAAGAGCCCCGGTCAGGAGTTCATAGAGCACGATGCCTACCTGATAGATATCGCACCGCTCATCCGTCTTCCCGTACGTATTTTGGACAATCTGCTCGGCTGCGGCGTATTTAAGAGAAAATCCTGGGATGCTCGTCTCTTTCATACCATTATCCGGAATTTTCCCGAGGTCCCGGTCAGTCAGTTTGGGAGTTCCGTCGTCAGAGAGCAGGATGTTCTGCGGCTTGATGTCGCGGTGAATGACCCCGTTCGCATGGGCATGTGCCAGCCCCCGGGCGATGCCGAGTACGATGTTCACCACTTCTTCCGGAGGGAGGGGGGGCGCGAGATCCGCAAGAGATCGGGAAGCTTACTCCATCTCGACATACGGTTCGGGCAGGATGTTGACCGAAGAGAGTTCGATGATATTCGGGTGACGGAGCGCTTTCCGGCATAGGCAGTCCGGAAATATTAACACCGGTGAGAGGGCAATCCTGAAGGCATGAAACAGTCGTTCGGTGCACGAACCCTGCTGTACCCGCATCCGGTACTTGTTATCGGCAGTTACGATGCGGACGGCAGGCCCGATGCGATGACGGCGGCGTGGGGAGGCATATGCTCCTCCGATCCTCCATCGGTTGCGGTCTCGGTACAGAAACAGCGGCATACCTATGCAAATATGATGGCGACGAAGGCCTTCACGATCAGCATACCCTCCTCGGAGCAGGTCCGCGAGGCTGATTACTTCGGCATTGTGTCTGGAAAGGAGACGGACAAGTTTGCAGACACGGGGCTGACCCCGGTCCCAAGCGACCTCGTCAATGCACCGTACGTGGGGGAATTTCCGGTTGTGCTTGAGTGCCTTCTCTCCCGAACCGTGGAAATCGGCGTCCATACACAGTTCATCGGTGAAATCCTCGATGTGAAAATCGATGAATCGGTGCTTGCGGATGACGGCAAACCCGACTGCAGCAGGATTGCACCGTTTGCCTATGACTCGTTCAGGCGGCAATATGTCGGGATGGGGGCGGTGCTTGCGCCCGCGTTCTCAGCAGGCCTTGCATTCAGGAAATAGTGCGGGTCCTCCGGCCCGGCACCATGATTTTTTCCGTGCCTTTTTTCCCGTCTGCATGCCGATACAATGGATATGACGTGCACTCTGCCTCTTCGTGTGCTTCCGGCCGTGCTCCTCCTCATCGCCGCATGCCTTTCCGGCTGTATGCAGGAGTCTCCCGCCGACACGCTTGTCGCGGATCTCTACGCGGACAACGCCTCGGTGCAGCATGATGCCGCAGAACGCCTCGCAGAGATGGGAGAGCCGGCAGTCTCAGCACTCATCGGTGTGTTCTCATCGGGAGATCCCTCCGCCCCCCAGTGGGCTGCTGCTGCCCTCTGCCAGATCGGCGGGCCCGCCATCGATCCCCTGATCAGTTCACTCTCGACGGAAGATGACGCTGCCCGGGAATGGGGAGTCCTGACCCTTGCCTGTATCGGCGGTCCCGCTGTTGATCCGCTCGTGGCACAATTAAAAACAGGGAACGAGCGGCGCCATGCCGCCGTGAAGACAGCCCTGATCCGGATCGGCGAACCGGCCCTCCCCGCCCTCGTCGTCCTGCAGAATACGGCAGACGCACAGCTCGCGGAGGATGCCGCAGAGATCATCCAGTCCATTTACCTGACGGCCCGGTTCAGGGCGGAGCGTGCGAATGCCACCGCCGCATCCGGTCCGTGAACACTCTGAAAAATCTTTAAAAAAGCATACGGGGTTATTTTCCGCCCGTCACTCCGACTCTTTTTTTACACCTTTTTTCCGGTCTTTCTCGCGGTATCCCTCTAAAAGGAGGGTACAGATATTTTTCACGGGACGGTCCGTGCTATCGGCGATGTGAAATTCGCAGAACGGGCAGACGGTGACGACAACATCCGCGTGTGTCTTTTTTATCTCATCATCGCGCTGCCTGCCCAGAGCAGCCGCCTGATCCGGAAGCCCTGATCTGACCCCTCCCCCGGCCCCGCAGCACCGTGACGGCATCTCGACGAATTCCCGCACCACCGTTTTTAAGAGTTCGCGGGGCTCCCGGGATATGCCCTGCCCCCGGAGAAGATGGCAGGGATCATGGTAGGTGGCACGGATGTCGAGTGCCGCGGGCGGTTCGATTCCGTATTCGGTGAGGATTTCAGTGACATCCTTAATCGTATACGGGGTGTCGTAGTCGTTTTTCAGTGTCGACCCGCACCCCGCGCACATGGTCATGACGGTGGTGATTCCCCGCCGTGTAAATGCCTCGATATTTCGCTTTTTCAGTGCCGGAAGGATCCTCGTCTGGCCGGTTCGGATCAGGGGCGAGCCGCAGCAGACCTGGTCATGCGGGATGATAAGCCGGATGCCGTTTCTTTTCATAACCTCGATCATATCGAGCGCAGTCTCGGGAAGACGGCCGTTGTACATACAGCCGACGAAGAAGCCCACTTCACCGCGTACCGGCCCATCAGGTTCGATGACCTCGGGCACCTGCTCGAGAAACGTGGGTTTGGTCCGATCAACACTTCTGCCGGTGTCCTCGACAAGCCGGGCGACGTCCTGGTGGCGGGGGAGGGTAAGGCCCTGCCGGTTCGCAATCTCGCGGAGTTTTTCGATTGCCTTTCCGGGGATCTCGATATTTTTCGGGCAGACGTCCCGGCACCGCTGGCATGTCGTACAGGTGAAAAGTCCCTCTTCAATTGCGTTTCGTATTCTGTTCTGGTCCGCCCGCGGGTCGAGGGCAATCCGCATCTCCTGGCACATGGCGGTCGGTCCGAGAAATGAAGCCACATCAACAGCAGGACACTCCGAGACGCAACTGAGGCATTCGATGCAGTCGCGAAGCGGTTTCATCGCCTCGATCTCCTCTTTTGTGGGAAGTCCGGCCTCCTCCCGGGCCGGGAAGGGGGCGAGACGGGCGAGTACATCCTCCATCTCGACAGTCAGGTCCCTGACGACCGGAAGGTTCAGTGGCTCGATTGTCATGCCGTCCTTCGCCTCCTGCATACATGCGAGCACCGGTTCTCCGTTGACGCGCAGTGAACAACTGCCGCACTGGCCCGCCTCGCAGCAGTACCGGTACGAGAGGGTGGGATCGAGTGTGTCGTGGATGACGTGCAGGACATGCAGCACCCGGGCACCCTCGTGCACCGATACGGTGTAGGTCTCGAAATGCGGTTCCGTGTCATTTTCAGGGTCGAACCGCGATACACGCACCGTCATCTCCTTCATACCTGCACCTCGCGGGTTTCGATGCCGGCACGGGAGAGCGACTGGTAGGTGTGCATATACGGCGACCGGTCAGGGGTCCAGTCCTGAAGAATATCTTTTCTGACGTGGGCTCCGCGTGACTCAGGCCGGAGCAGTGCTCCTTTTACAATCAGGCGGGAGAGCACGATCATGTTTTCAACAGTCCGACACCAGAGGAGGTTTTGTGAACCTGCCGCCCGTGGAGTGAGGGCCGCCAGTTCGTCAATCACACGTCCGGTCTCCACGAGTGATTTTTCCGTCCGGAAAATACCGGCTCCATCCCACATTGCCAGCCGCAGCCGACCGACAATCTCGGCCGGAGGTGTCGTACCCCCGTAATACCCGTCGAGGTGTGCCCGGAGTTCCTCTATCCGGGACCGGGCGACGGTCCCACCCCGGACCGCTTCCTTGCCTGCACTTTCTCCTGCCCGTTTCCCGAATACCTGGGTGTCTGCGAGTGCGTTTCCGCCGAGGCGGTTCGCCCCGTGGACACCGCCCGTCACTTCCCCGCAGGCAAACAGTCCCGGCAGGGTCGTCTGTCCTTCCGGCGTGATACGAAGGCCGCCCATGATATGATGGGCGGTCGGCGCCACCTCCATCGGTTCTTTCCTGATGTCCACTCCGAACGCAAGGAACTGCTCGAGCATGACGGGAAGGCGCTCCTCGATTGTGCGGGCCGGCAGGTGGCTCACATCCAGGTAGACTCCGCCATGCGGAGTTCCGCGGCCTTCCAGGATCTCGGTCGCGATGGATCGGGAGACGACGTCGCGGGTGGAAAGCTCCATCCGTTCCGGGTCGTACCGCGTCATGAACCGTTCCCCGTCCCGGTTCAGGAGCAGTCCGCCCTCGCCCCGCACCGCCTCGGTGATCAGGCGGCCCCGGGCATCATACGGATAGACCGCACCGGTGGGGTGGAACTGCACCATTTCCATGTCAATCAGTTCGGCACCCGCCCGGTAACCGAGGGCGAATCCGTCGCCGGTTCCGGCGGCGCAGTTGGTGGAAATGTCATAGATGCGTGTCCCGCCGCCCGTAGCGAGCACGGTTGCATCGGCATAGCAGATGATAAGGTCGCCATCCCGATCGAGCATCGCCGCACCCGTCACCCGGTTCCCGTCTTTCAGGAGCTCAATAACAGCCGTATCCTGCAGCTGCCGCACGCCGGATCCCCTGAGGCGTTCGACAAGTGTTGCCATCATTTCATGGCCCGTCCGGTCGCCTGCATAGCATGTCCGGGGAAACCGCTGTCCTCCGAAGGGCCGCTGGGCAATCTCCCGGTCATCGGTTACGTCGAAGACGGCTCCCCACGCGATCAGGTCCGCCATCCTGTCGGGAGCCTCGTGTACGAGGACGTCGACGAGGGCAGGATCGTTGAGGAACGCTCCGCCGCGAAGCGTGTCTTCCACATGCATCGGGCAGGAATCGAGTTTTCTCAGCACCGCGTTGTATCCACCCTCCGCCATGGTGGTGCATCCTCCTTTCCCGGTTAATGTTCTCGATACCAGCACTGTTTTACCATAGCGCGACGCTTCGAGGGCGGCACGTGCCCCTGCACCACCGCTTCCGATGACGAGCACATGGCAGTTCACCACGTCATCTGCATGCATCTTAATATAGCGTGCGTTGTATAGTTACATAAATAAATGGTAAGGGGCTAAGTGAGCCAAAATGAGGTTTTTAATGAAATTTGGCGGCACTTCGGTTGCCGATGAAACCTGCATCAGCCGGGTTGTTGATATACTGGATCATTACCATCATGCTGGCAACGAAATTGCTGTTGTCGTATCGGCAATGTCCGGTGTTACCGATGAGCTCATCGCGATTGCGGGGGAGGTCATCGCGTCACAGGGTGAACCGCCTATCGATCCCTTCATCCAGTCGTTTCGAAGCAGGCACCGGAAGGTAATCAGTGCCGTTGCACCGAATCAGGCGGATGATGTGATAGCGGTTATCGACGACCGGCTGTCAAATCTCCGGAATATTCTCAATGCCGTACATACGCTTCGCGAGCTGACGCCACGGTCGAAGGACTATATAATCTCTTTCGGGGAGCGGCTCTGCGCCCTCATCGTGAGTGCCGCAATCCGCGAACGGGGTATCGCGTCTGTGGCACTCAACGGCTGTGAGGCAGGAATTGTCACGACCTCCCAGCATGGCTGCGCCCAGGCCCTCACGGAGAGCGAACAGCACATCAAAAGCAGGATAGTACCCCTGCTTATCGATTCGATGCCCGTGATCATGGGGTTCATGGGATGCACCAGAGAAGGGATCGTTACGACACTCGGACGAAGCGGTTCCGACTATTCGGCCGCCGTTATCGGTGCGGCGATCGATGCGGACGAAATATGGATCTGGACCGATGTCGACGGTGTGATGACCGCAGATCCGCGTATCATCTCCGATGCCCGTGTCCTTCACGGCGTATCGTATCTCGAGGCGATGGAACTCTCGTATTTCGGCGCGAAGGTGCTTCATCCCCGCTCAATCGAGCCCGCAATGCAGAAGGACATCCTTGTTCGGGTCAAGAACACCTTTAATCCCTCACATGAAGGAAGCTGTGTGTTCCGGACGGAACATCGTGACCGCAGGGTGGTGAAGGGCATATCATACATCGAAAAGGTATCCCTCATCAATATCAGCGGGGCCCAGATGATCGGCAGGCCCGGAGTTGCAAAAGCGATCTTTACTGCACTCGCGGATAATAATGTGAATGTCATGCTCATCTCACAGGGGTCGTCGGAAGCCAACATCTCCCTCATCGTTGACGATGATCACCTTATAACCGCGATGGAAGCGCTGTCCGGCGTGCAGAAAAACGGGTATGTACGGGATGTGTTCTATGACCGGAACGTGATTGCCGTTGCAGTCGTCGGCTCGGGAATGGCTGGAACGCCCGGTATTTCGGGCAGGATATTTACAGCGCTCGGGAAAACCGGGGTGAACGTAATGATGATCTCACAGGGTTCGTCGGAGGTCAATGTCTCGTTTGTCGTCCGTTCTGGCGACGGCCCGGTCGCCCTGCGTGTCCTGCACGATGAATTCAGACTCTCGGAGGAGCACGACGATGAACCATACCTATCGTGAGGCCGGCGTCGACATCACCCTCGAGGCGGTTGCAGTCCGTGCGCTCGTAGATCGGCTGACGTACCGGCGGCGCGGAGCATACCCCATGTACAGCGCCGTCGGTCATTTTGCTGGCCTTGTCGAATTCGGGGACCACGTCCTCGCACTCGCAACAGACGGTGTCGGTACGAAGATGCTCATTGCCGATGCGCTCGCCGACTGGACCACCGTCGGGATCGACTGCATTGCGATGAATGCGAATGATCTCTATGTGATGAATGTCGAGCCCGTGGCATTTGTGGATTATATTGCCACCGATGTGCTCTCCATCAAAAAAATGGAGCAGATAGGGACGGGCCTCAATGCCGGTGCGGAACTGGCGAACCTGAGCCTTGTCGGTGGTGAAACGGCCACCCTCAGTGGTCTTGTTCACGGTCTGGATCTGGCCGGCACCTGCCTCGGCATCCAGGAGAAATCGCGGGTCGTCACCGGTGAGCATATTCAGAACGGCGATCAGATCGTGGGCGTGCCGTCGAGCGGCGTGCACAGCAACGGCCTCACGCTCGCCCGTCGCCTCGTTGAACTGTATGCGGATTACCATGACCGGATGCCGTTTGGCATGACCCTCGGACAGGCGCTCCTGACTCCGACACGGATTTACTCGGAGGCGCTCCGGGTGGCGGTGGCGTGCGATATTCATGGAATGTGCCACATTACGGGTGGCGGGCTCCTGAACCTGAAGAGGCTTGGTGAATTTGGATTTTCCATCGAAAAACCGCTTGATATTTCTCCGATTTTTTCATGGATGCAGGAAGTGGGTTCAATCGATGAGATAGAGATGTTCCGCACGTTCAACATGGGCATGGGATACGTGTATATTGTGCCGGAATCGAGCGTTTCCTGTGTGCTCCGAGAAATCCCTGACGCCCGTGTCGTCGGTGAGGTAAGCGGTACGCCCGGCGTCAGGCTGCAGGGAACAGAGATTTAACCCGACTTTTTTTTTTTCGAAACGGTAGAAAAGGTTTTTTATTAGTCTGAGCCTGAGGCCATGGGATCTTCGAAATACTTCAGTGATGCCGGAGCATGCTTTTTGATCTCCGCAAAAAAATACCGCACATACTCCGGTTCGGAGTCGTTAATTGACTGCTGTAGTGTACGCTTGAGCCAGCCCGCCACCGCGCCTTCATCGTCGAGGGAGTTCATGAGCACGACGACAGCTTCGTCCACATCCACATTTTTTTTCCATCGATAAGCCATGTTTTCACCTTCCGGCAGGGCGTATGTAGCGAAATGTGATATAAAAATATATCGGTTTAGTTCTCCCCTGTTTCGGCATGATGCGGGCATGGTTCCGCATCAGGTTCGAGGGGTTCCTGCACGGCCTGCCTGCTCAGAACCGCACTGTTTCCATCCGGATCGCGCACGATAAGAGTGAAGGGGAATGCTGTCTCGCGGGCCTCTGCGACCCGTTCTTTGAGTGCGAGCGCATTCTCACGCTCTTCGCCCTCCGCCCATGTAAGGACAGTATCGAGCACACTGTCAATCCGGACGAGCACCCCTTCGACGTTGGATATGAATGCCTCGCATGCCGGCCCCGGTTCGATGCGGACGCCGAGTTCCGGGATCTCAATCGAACCGGTCGTGCTGCGGACGACACGCGTTTCCATGTCTTTCGGCTGCTCAACCCGGTATTTCCACCGGACCGGCTCCCCCTCTCCGAGGATCATCGTGTCGACAAAACGGTATCCGCAGTCACAGACTGCTGAAATAAGGAGTATATCAGAAAAATATGGAATTTCTTCGGTCTGATAAACAAACAAAATCTCCCTTTTACACTGGGGGCAGGGACCGGGAATTGAACGCCGCACTACAGTCCTCCGCCGATCTTATCGCGGGAGATCTTGACGGACATCGGGGTAATGATAATATATTTCTGGTCACCAAGTCCAACGATATCGCCGTTCACATCTTTCGCCACTTCACGGAGATCTTTAAGAACCCGCTCGTACGTGATTTTATCCATCTTCAGCCTGCCGACATCGACGATGACAATGTTTCCATTGTATATTTCATCTTTGATGCGGGGCGTTTCTTTCAAATCGGCAATACTTGCGATCTTGACGTACATTGAGGCCGGCTCGTCGTCATTCGCCGCCTCGTAGGCAGCCAGATCAAGTTCCATATATTCACTTTCAGATGCAGGTGAACCTTTGCCGAGGATGCTGTCAAGGAATTTCGCCATGAAAAGAGGTGTAGAATGAATTTTATTTAATTGTATTGTTTCGACAAACCGGACTAGAGTTCGAGATTCCAGATTTCATCACTCACATAATGAATATTCTGCACCACTTTTCCCTTTTCCATCCCTCGTATGGTAGGAGAATCATACAGAGCAATGCCGATGGAAAGTGGCTTTTTATGCCTTTCCTCGATGATTACGACCGGAGAACCCGGCACAATGTCGTCCGAGACGGCAACGATCCCGGGCCGCATGACATCAGCACCTTTCACCATGAAGGCGACGGCCCCCATGTCGACCACAATATGGCGTTCGGGAAAAGGGCGTTCGATCGCGCCCCGGAGAGTCGGAAACACTCGCCCGCCGTATTCCATGAGGAGGGGTTTCCGGTCGATCAGGTACAGAGTAAACGCAGACGTGGTCTCGACCATTTCGACCTTCTCAGAGCGAAAGAGTGCGGCAGCGTCGCCTATTTCATCTTCGAGATCTGTGAATAGCTTTGCGATATCCGATTTTCGTATCGTGTGGCGTTTCTTTATGGAAAGTACAACCAATTGTATCTCACCTCAGTGTCGGTCACGTCGTCATCCCGTCACTATCTTTATCTGTTACCCGACTCCAATTATAGTACTCCTCAAGGAAATTATGTGAATCCTATGACCAGAAGACCGTTGGAAATTTTGGATCAGGCGCTCAACGGGCAACCCGTCATTGTCAGCCTGAAAGGCGGCAGAGAAATTCGTGGAATTCTGCAGGGGTATGATGTCCACATGAATCTCGTCCTCGATAATGCTGAAGAAGAGATCAATGGAAATATTCAGAAACATGGAATCCTCATCGTCCGCGGGGACAACGTGATTTATCTTTCTCCCTCAGTAGAATAAGGAAGTGATTATACATGTCAAAAGGCACACCATCGATGGGAAAACGGCAGAAGACCGTTCATATTGTTTGCAGACGTTGCGGAAGATCGTCATTCCACGCCCGGCACAAAGTATGCTCGGCGTGCGGTTTTGGAAAGAGCAGCAGGATACGAAAATACGCTTGGGTGTCCAAGAAATCGCGAATACCCACTCATTAAGGTTTTTACTATGTGTGGTATCGTTGGCATCGCGGATGCTGGCGGTGTCTCCTTTTCCCTGTACTATGCGCTGTATGCACTCCAGCACAGGGGACAGGAAAGTTCGGGAATCTCCACGTTTGACGGCACCACCCTCTTTAAGTACCGGGGGCACGGACTGGTTGCCGAAGTATTTGACGAATCAATCCTGTCCGGTCTTCTCGGTTCCGTCGGAGTCGGCCATGTCCGGTACCCGACGACGGGAGAAAGGATACCGGAAAACTTCCAGCCGTTCTGTTTTACGTTCCGGGGAAAGCACGTCGCGGTCGCCCACAACGGCAACCTGGTGAATACACAAGAGCTGAGGGATGCCTTCGAAGAGCGGGGGCAGATCTTCTGCACGACGACGGACACCGAGGTCATCGGCAACCTGATCGTCGACGAGCTCCGTAAATCGGGCAGCATGGAAGATGCCGTGCTTCACTGCATGCGTATTCTTCGCGGCTCGTATTCTGTTGTCATGCTTGTCGACGGAGTCCTGTATGCGTTCCGGGATCCGCTGGGGATACGTCCTCTCTGCATCGGCAAGACGCCGTCAGGACATATCGTCTGTTCCGAAAGTGTGGCCGTTGATGCCATGAACGGGACCTTTATCCGGGATGTCAAACCCGGTGAGCTGGTTCGTCTCGATGCGAATAGTATTTCCTGCCGGCAGATAGCCCGGTGCCGTCATCCGGCGCACTGCGTCTTTGAATATATCTATTTTGCACGTGCCGATTCGGTAGTGGACGGCCGTCTGGTCTATGATGTGCGCAGGCGGATCGGGCATGCGCTTGCCGATGAGGATGATATCCGTCCGGATCTCGTCTCACCTGTTCCCGATTCGGGCATCGCACATGCGATCGGGTACTCGGAACAGTCGGGGATCCCGTACCGCGAAGGCCTGATGAAGAACCGCTATATGGGGCGGACGTTCATCATGCCCTCCCAGGAAGCACGCGAGAACGCCGTGCGCATCAAGCTTAATCCGGTAAAAGGCCATATCGCGGGAAAGTCCGTTGCGCTGGTGGACGACAGCATCGTGCGCGGGACGACATCGCGGAGGATCATCAGTATCGTGCGCGATGCGGGAGCCGCGGAGGTGCATATGCGTATCGGTTCCCCTGCCATCAAGGCGCCCTGTTACCTGGGTGTCGATATGCCCACCCGCGAGGAGCTGATTGCAGGTAACCGGGAGAACGAGGCGGTGCGGGAGCGCATCGGCGCGTCTTCCCTCCGCCACGTCTCCATCGACGAGCTCATTCACGCGACGGGAATTGAGGCCTCCGATCTGTGTCTGGGGTGCCTGACCGGAGAATACCCGCTCTCCATCGGCTGCGAACGATGCTCGGAACGCAGGGTTGATTTTGTCTCCGGTACCTACCAGTCCGGTCTTGCGGCGTTTGATGACCGGTGAGGGCACTCACCTTCTCTTTTTGGATGTCCGGTACTTTCGGGAACGGGACATAAATACGAAAACGTCTGGAGAAAAACAGAAAAATAGCGAGGGATGGATTTGAACCATCGGTCTACGGGTTATGAGCCCGTCGGGATTTCCTGACTACCCCACCTCGCTCCGGGCACTCTATTACATTGGATTTTGTGCTCATATAGCTTTGCATCTCCCGTCATCTGCCCTGACACTACCAGACATGCATAAATATCTCCGGCCTGATAGTACTCGTCCATGGGGGGGGACGAGGAGTATGATGACGAGCTCCAGCGCATCAGGGAGGAAAAACTCCGCAGGATGCAGGCTTCGATCGGCCGCACGGAAACTCATGGTGTCGCCGTTGTCACGGATGAGACACTGCAGACCGTACTCAGCGGGAACCCGCATGTCCTGATAGACTTCTGGGCGGAATGGTGTGGGCCGTGCCGGATGGTCAGCCCTGTCGTTGAGGAACTTGCCGCCGACTTTGCGGGCAGGGTGCTGGTCGGCACATGCAATACGGATGACAATCCGCGGACATCACGCCAGTTCATGATAACGGCAATCCCGACACTCATGCTCTTCTCGCACGGGCAGCTCGTGGACCGCATTATCGGTGCGCACCCGAAGGAAACGATCCGGGCCCGGATGCAGCGGGCGTTCGGGATTACCTGATCAGAGACTGCGGGTCCGGGCGAATGCGGAGACCTTTGCAGCCATTATCAGGTCGTTTTGGGTGATTCCACCGTAACGGTAGCTGTACCAGATCACATCGACATGCCTGTACTCTGTGATCCGGATGTCCGGGTAATGCTCCTGCTCTTTTGCGATTCGTGCAATGTCAGTAACGAGTTCGATGGAATCCATGAAGTTCGCAGTTTCGAACCGTCGTATCAGGCGACCTTCCCGAAGCCCCCAGTCCGGCACCTGCGATTTCAGATCGGCAATTTCCCGGCGTGTCAGGGGAGCGAGCCCTTCCTGATCCGGGGTGCATGTCATTGATGCCAGTTCCATGCAATCACCTAATACAGGGGAGTAAAAAAAGAAAACGGATCACCCGGATTCTATCCCCCTGGTTTTGATATTTTATATGGATGGACAGGCATAAATCACTCGTTCGAAAAATCTATCGTTACGGGAAATAAAAATGGAGGGCGAACTGTTTGTTGATGCGGCACTGCTCGCGGGCGGGCTGCTCCTGCGGAGTGTTCCGGTTATGGCGGCAGGTGTACTTCTCGCCGAACTGCTCGTGGCGCTCCGCATCACGGACCGGATTGCCTCACTCGTCCTTCCGATAACACGTTTTTCCCACCTCTCCCACGGATGCGGTGCGTGTTTTCTTATGGCATTCATCTCTGCGAGCGCGGCAAACGCAATGCTTGCGGATCATTACCATCACGGGAGGATCGTGCGGAGGGAACTCGTCATTGCTTCCCTCTTGAATTCTTTTCCCGCAATCGTGATGCACTGGCGCATTCTCCTGCCCGTGTACATCCCATTGCTCGGGCTCGCGGGCGCACTGTACTTCCTCATTCTCACCGCTGTCGGGCTGGTAAAAACTGTTATTGTCATGTTCGCGGGACGGGTGTTTCTTCCGAAGCCTGATGATACATTCCGGATCCCCGAAGCGAAGCCACGGCCGGAAATGCGCGACCTTATCGGGAACGTATGGCAGTCGGCAAAAAAACCGCTGACACGGATCCTTGCCGTCACCGTGCCGACAATTATCATTGTGGCCGTTCTGATTGAGGCGGGGTTATTCGAATGCCTCGCGGAGTCCCTGAGCGGGGTGTCCGGATTGTTCCCGGTTCCGGTGGAGGGTGTGGGCATCATTGCAGCCCAGTTTGCACACTATGTCGCCGCTGCCGGTGTTGCCTCGCCTCTCTATGCGAGCGGTATCATGTCCACCCGCGATCTTGTGCTTACCATGCTTGTCGGAAACGTTCTCTCGAGCGTCACCCGAACTGCCCGGTGGTTCGGGCCCGCATATGTCGGCATTTTCGGGCCCCGGATTGGCACGGAAGTGATGCTCTATTCCACACTTCTGAGAAACGGAATAATGCTCATCGTGATCTTCGCTCTCGCGCTGTTCTGGCTGTGACGTGCCGGAGACCTGCGCGGCATCATTTGTGAGGCCTGACAGGATTGTATGAATTATTCACTTATTGCCGCCGGATTCATCATTTAAGAGGTTTGTGTCTCCGGTTCACGGGTGTGTGTCCTGTCGGGTGAATGCCCCATTAATACAATGAGGTAAAAATGCACATTGGCGGTAAATGCCAACAAAAACCAAAAATCTCTTCGAATCGGGTGTTTTGTGTTCAGGGAAGAGGATTTCCTCTACCAGAAACTATATAAAAGGTTCCCCGTAACCTCTGTGTACAGGCTATGAGTATACGCACAATTGGCTCAGGTTTATTGTTTAAACCCCTCGACGTGCCGGATCTTGAAGAGCGGGAAGAGATCTCACTCCTTATGGATTCACCGGGTGACGGGTTCAGTGACTGTATACGGATCGATGATCCGGACCTGCGCATCTTTATCGCGGAACGCGACGAATTGGACTGATATAACTCTAAAAACGGAAATTAAACCCTCCCGGTGGGTGGTTGCCTACGCCACGGACCCGGGGGCAGGACATTTTTTCATCCCATCTCAAACGAGGTGATTCCATAGATCCTGTCAAGAGGCAGCTGTGGAATTTCCCTGGTGTACATTCTTGCGGTCTCGAATACCGGTGTCATTCCGAACCCTTCCCCAAGGCGGAGTCCTTCCCTGTTGGGTTCGGGGACGTCTAAAAAGACCGGACTGTCCGGAGCGTTTGCGACAAGGGCCCGGAATAACCTGTCGGCCCCCTCGGGCGTATCTGCGAATATCGGGCCGATTTTATAGCCATTATCACACCGGCGGATGGCCCCGTACCCGGCAATGCCTCCGTCAGTGCCGGGATCGACGAGTGCGTGGCTGCCGGGACGGGACAACCAGCAATGCAGGAACGTTTCACGGGGTGCCGGGAAGTGCCGGCGGTCATAGAAGAGCGATCTCCGAAAAAGGTACGGAGGCTGCCGCCACCGGCCCGTCCGCCCCGGTTCCTCCTCCCCTCCTCTCGAAACGGACGCTCCGGAACGCAAACTGAAAGCCGCTCCTGTCCCGGTACTTCTGCTGCATGGCCGCCACCACGTCGATACCGATAATCCGGTCGCCGGCATGTTTGATCGCGGTGCCGATGATCCGGGCACCGATGCCGTGCCCCCGCAGATCCTCACGTACGATGAACAGCCCTCCGAATGCGAATCGCCCGTCATCGTTGACGACAGCTGCCGTAGCAACCGGCTCTCCGCCTGATTCGGCGAAAAAAACCCGGCGGGATCGATTGTATAGAAGCACCCGGCGTCGTGGACACCGGGATTCCAGCCTCTTTGCCTGCCCAGCGGAGTGCCACATCCACATCACTCCTCTCCATCGTCCGGATTGTCACGTCCGGCATACTTTTCCCTCACGTTACTGAGGGCATTGCCTTTTTCCGGATATCATACTTTCATGTTATGACTGCTTGTGAAAAACGCCACCATGCAAGGGAAAACATGACGCCCGCAAATGCGATAAGCACGAGAAATGATGCCAGGATGTCACCCGGCGTGTGCGTAAAATGAATCCCGATCGCGGTAAAATTGTCACCGATTGCAAAGTACCGTATCCCGGTAATGAGGTGGGTGAGCGGGTTGACGACCGAGATGTCGCGCAGGATTGCGGGGAAGGCATCAGTCGGATAGAGGGCGTTGCTCGCGAAGAAGATCGGCATTGTCAGGAGGGTGATGATTCCCTGCAGCCCCTCGGGGCTCTCCATGGATATGGAGATCGTTGCCGACAGGAAGAGGAAACCGAGGGAAAACATCCCGACAAAAACGAGGATACCTGCGACGGCGACGAGTATCCCCGTGGGAGAGAGACCCCGGAAAAATTCCACTCCCAGCACGAGGCCGAAGACCATGATGATGATCGCCTGGATAAACGACTTTGTCATGCCGGAGAGGGCGATGCCGATGATGATATGGCTCCTCGGGAGCGGGCTTGCAAGGATTTCGCGCATGAGTCCCCAGTTTTTATCAAACAGGAGCACGATCCCCCCGAAAAGGCTGGTGAAAAGGGTCGTCATCGCAATGACGCCGGCAGCCATGAACGTCAGGTACCCGACGGCTTCCGCACCCGGAACGGCGGGGACGCCCATGCTGAACCGGTCGAAACTGCTGGACATGGCGATGCCGAAGAATGCCATCCAGAGTGCGGGCTGGACAAGCGACGAGATCAGAAGTGTCCTGAACCTGAAGAACCGGAGCATGTCCCGCCAGTATATCGTCATAAAACCCGTATTCATGGGCGGCGCCCCCGGTATACCGTCCCGCCCCCGCCTTCCCGCAGCTCCCTGCCGGTGTAATGGACAAATACATCGTCCATAGAGGGTTTTTTCAGGTTCACGGCAGTAATATGCAACCCGGCAGCGAGCAGTGTGTCCATGAGTGCCGGAAGCAGCCGGGTTCCGTCACCGTCCACCATAACGAGAATCCCCTTCTTCTTTCTCCGGAGTGATGTGACGCGGCTGTCGGTTGACAGCATCTCCTGCGCCGCATCGTCATCCGAAGTCTCGATGTAGATACTGTCTTCGCCGAGCGCGTTTTTAAGCTGCCATGTCGTGCCGGTCACGATTATCTTTCCATGGTCGATGATACTGATCCTGTCGCTGAGCTGGTCGGCTTCATCCATGTAATGGGTTGTCAGAAAGATCGTCGTCCCCTCCCGGTTGACCTGGTTTAAGTACTCCCACATCCTGATGCGGGTCTGCGGATCGAGGCCAAGGGTCGGTTCGTCGAGAAACAGTACTCTGGGCCGGGTCATCAGGCCACGTGCAATTTCCAGCCTCCTTTTCATCCCGCCGGAGAGCTCCTTCGTGAGGGAGTCGCGTTTCTCTTCGAGCTCGACGAGGGACAGGAGTTCGTCGATACGGCGTCTCCGTTCCGTTTTCCCGAGATTGTACAGCCTGCCGTGGAATTCAAGGATCTCCCAGACCGTCATGTCGCGGTCGAGCGTCACCTCCTGAAAGACTATCCCTATTGATTCGCGGACTTTCTCCGGCTCGCGGGAGAGATCGTAGCCCGCGATGCTGACCTCACCTTCCTGCAGGGTGAGAAGCGTGATAAGGACGTTGATCACCGTGCTTTTTCCTGCGCCGTTCGGGCCAAGGAATGAAAAAATCTCCCCTTTGAAAACCTGGAATGAGATGGTGTCCACTGCTGTGAATGCGCCGTAGCGGTAAACAAGATTCCGGACATCAATCATCGGGTCTGTCACGGTTCACCACGGTCTGGCCCCGGACTGTCACGGGCGGTAGCCGTCATCCCGATACTCCTTCTCAGGGGAGACACCGGCTCCTCTTCGTGCGTCGCCCGAAAATTTCCCCGCCTGCCGGCAGCACGGGGCCGCGGTGCCGGGATCGGATATTCTCCGTACAGGGCGGCAGATCTGTAGATTTCCGTTCCTGGGTCGAGGATACCCCCGAAAACCGTAGAAGGATGCCTGTGTGAAACAGGACGCAGCAATCATGACAGGGATGTCGCGGCATGATCAAAAATAGGTTTCTCAGGGGAACAGGTCATATATGTCTGCCGCCAACGTCTTTTTCCGGGGAATCAATCATGTGCGGACGATATTCTCTCGTGGTGAACGGTGATTTCGGGAAAAGGTTCCGGGTGCATATCCCGGCAATGGGTCTCCGGTCACGGTTTAATGTAGCGCCGGGCCAGGTGATGCCGGTGATCTGCAGGGCAGACGAACGCCGGTGTGCCGCGATGACCTGGGGATTTGTTCCCGGCTATGCGCGGGACGTGGCTAAGCCGCGCCGCCTGATTAACGCCCGGGCAGAGACGGTTCCAAAACTGCCGTCATTTCACCATGCATTTATCGAAGGCCGCTGTATTGTCCCGGCAAGCGGTTTCTTCGAATGGAAAGCAGAGGGCCGTCGGCGCATTCCCTTCTACTACAGGCTCAGAAACGAGGATCTGTTTGGATTTGCCGGTATTTACAGCACCCTGCCCGGGCCGGACGGCGCCGCCCGCCGAACCTACGCCATCATCACGACGCCTGCAAATTCACTCGTATCGGCCGTGCACGACCGGATGCCCGCAATCCTTCGGCCGGATGACGAAGAGCGCTGGCTTACCGGCCCGGCGGATATCCTGCCTCTGGATGAAATCCTCGGCCCCTTCCCGCCGGAGAGCATGGAGGGGTATCCTGTCTCTGAACGGATAAATAATCCCGGGCACGAGGGTGAGGACCTGATCCGGCCCCTGTGCGGTTTGCTGTAACCGCGCCCCGGCGGGAGCATAATCTTCTTATGAATCCCGTGAAAATGTCTCACTATGACGGTGAACAAGGATCTCCAGAATAAGATGAAAGACCGGATCGATGACCTTTTTGCACGTTACAAGAGCGACAATCCCGACCTGCTGACGGGAGAACTGGCATCGCTCGGTTTCATTCAAAAAGGAGGCAATATAGCGGCTAAAACCTTTGAGAATACGAACATCGAGCTTTTTCTGATTATCGGGTATGCACCCGACGGGAGTATAGCACACTATGAACTTATTCCGTTCGATGAAATGAAACTCTCACGATAAAAGGCGAATCCTGCCGCGTTTACGGTTTCCCTGAAGGGAATGATGCAATAAGATATGTTTATGATGCAGAAAACAAATTTTTCTTTTAATCAGTAGTATCTGCAATTCTGGCATCAGCGGAAAACAGAAGCGATCTGATATCGGGTGATGCGGTGGCAGGACCGGGCGAAAAAACAGGAAACACGGCAGTGGAAGGGAACCGTACCTTTACTCCCGGGGATACCTATCAGGAAATCTTCGAATCGACGGAGAACATCGCGTTCATCCTTGATAAGAATGCGACGATTCTTTTTGCCAATTCCACTTTTTCGCAAATGATGGAATGCAGCCTGGACGAGATCGAGGGCGTCTCGACGATCACGCAATTCATCCACCCCGGTGATCGGAACCTTGTGATGCGCAACAACGTTCTCACGCAGAAGGATCCCGGCGCGATCCCTCGCGCCCATGAGGTCCGTTTCATCGATAAAAAAGGGAACACTCATAACGTTCTCGTTACCGCAGCCCTGATTCCCGGAACAAAGCGTACTATTGTCTCAGGCAGAGACATAACACTTCACCGTGAGATCGGAGATGCGCTCATCCGGAGCGAGGCTCAATACCGCCGTTTTGTCGAAAATCACCCGGATCCGCTGTTAATCCATGCTGACTGGGTGATTGCCTATCTCAACCCTGCCGCCGCAACACTCTTCGGGACCACGGGTCCGGAGGAGCTAATCGGGAGGCCTATCCTTGACTGCATCGCTCCCGAATGTCGGGAGATCGTTCGCGGGCAGATACGGGAGGGGTATCGGGGAGTGAAGGGATCGGCTTCTGAGCAGAGGCTCATCTGTTGCGACGGGAAAATCATCGATGTTGAGATGACGAACGTGCCCTCGGAATTCGACGGTGTGCCCGCGATACAGGTGATCATACGCGAAATTACGTTCAGGAAAAAGACGGAGGCGCAGATCCGTACATGGAATAACCAGATGAGGGTGATCAATAAGATCATCCAGCTCGCAAATTCATCACTGAACCTTGACGAGATGCTCGAAATAATCCTGGACAACACCATTGAACTGCTTGATTTCGATGCGGGCAGCGTATACCTGAAAAATCGGAATGGAAATACTGCCGATCTCGTCGTGACGAACGGGCTTCCGGAAATGTTCTGTCGTGAAGAAAAATCCGTAAACATAAGGGACTGGCCCTACAATCTCGTCTTTTTTGCCGGGCAGCCGCGATATATTGAAAACCGCCCGGGTCTGTCTCCCGGCCTGATCGAGTCGAGGATGCTGGAAGATATTGATGCGTACGCACTTGCCGGGATTCCCCTTATCACCGAGTCGGTGGTCGTGGGTGCCCTCTATATCGCCCGCCGGTCCGGGGACCATTTTACCGAGGACGAGAAGGCAACCCTTGAGTCTATCGGCAAGGAGATCGGCGGCACGATTCTCCGGGGTATGCTCCAGGACTCACTCGAACGGGCGTACGAAGAGACAAGCTCTTATCTGAATATCATCGAAAAAAGCATTCGCAAGTCAAACGATGCGCTGCTCGCCTATGTGCGTGCAGCACGCGATATCGGATGCCCGACGGAGTCGCTTACGGAGATGATCGCGCAATCACTCCGGCAGAGCAGCGAGCTTATCAACAATATCGCCACTATACGGCGTATTAATGAGCTTCCTGAAGATATTGGGGTCATTTCCCTGGATGACAGGATAGAGGGAGCAGTCGCTGCGTTTCCGGATGTGCGGATTACCTGGGAAAAAAACGGGCTTTTCGTCTACGCCGATGAATTCCTCTTCGAGCTCCTTTCTAACCTGATTACGAACAGCATCCAGTTCGGGGGTCCGGACGTGGATATCTGCATCAGGACGGAAATGCAGGATGAAATGGTGTGGGTTTCTGTGGAGGACACAGGCCCCGGAATTCCTGACGCGGATAAGCGCCGTATCTTCACCTGCTTTGATCCGCTTGCCCGCAGTTCCAGCAAACGGGGGCTTGGCCTGCATATCTCCCAGATGCTCGTTTTGCGATACGGTGGAAATATCTGGGCGGAAGACCGCGTTTCAGGCGATCCCTCGCATGGTGTCGTAATACGGTTCACGCTTCCTGTCGCGACGGAGGAGAGCGAATGATGCCGTTCTTTTCCGCCCGGAAATCACCGATAATTAACCCGGTTCCCCGCCCGCCGGGCATGAAAGTAATGTGTCCCCGGATGCCGATGTCCCGGGTTCACACAAGCTATTAATCCGCCTCTGGCAAATTGAATAAAGGCATGGCAAAATTGCGGGAGCTTGTTTCTCTCACCCTGATATCGTGTACAGGTATCTTATGGTCGGCCTTTCTCTTTATCCAGGAGACCTGGCGGTTGATGAGCTTTATGATCTTCGGGATTATCGCTCTCACAAATTTCATGGTGCTTGCCCTGCGGATATACCAGTAACGCTAAAAAAGAACTGTTCTTTCTGGTTTAACACATAAAAAGTCGAATCAGCTGCAATTTTTCCTTCAGGATCAGGTGGACTGGTGTCCGGATGTGGCCCGGCAGTGCATGACGTGCATCCGGTCCGAACACAGACGGCAGCCGGGCTCCCTGTTCTTTCTCTCTCAAAAATACGATGCCCCGATCTCCCGGCAGGTATAAACCGCCCGACACGGAAAGGAAAAGTCTGGTGGTTATTCTATGAAGGTTATTGCATTCAACGGGAGCCCCCGACAGGACGGTAACACAGCACGGCTGCTTCGGTATGTTCTTGCCGAGCTTGAAAGCGACGGGATAAAAACGGAACTCGTGCAGATTGGCGGAAAGCCGGTACATGGCTGCACGGCATGTGGGAAGTGTTTCGAAACCCGGGATATGCGCTGCGTGATTGATGCCGATTTCGTCAACGAGTGTATTGAAAAGATGGCAAAGGCGGACGGTATCCTCCTCGGCTCGCCGACATATTTCGCCGATGTCTCACCGGAGATCAAGGCTCTCATCGATCGCGCCGGTTTTGTCGCGATGGCAAATGACTCCCTCTTCGCCCGGAAGGCAGGTGCTGCAGTTGTCGCGGTCCGCCGTGCCGGAGGCATCCATGTTTTCGACACAATCAACCACTTCTTCGGGATTTCCAATATGATCACCGTTGGCTCGACCTACTGGAACATCGGCCTGGGGTTTGAACCCGGCGACGTCGACAGTGACGGGGAGGGCATCGAGACGATGCGCACGCTCGGCAGGAATATGGCGTGGCTGCTCGGGAAGATACGGGAATGAAACAAAAAAATCACTGGTTATTGCCGGTAATGAGGGAAAAAGATCACACCGGCAGGTATGACGATCCCGCGGGAAACAGCGGAGAATACAGGTAACTCTTACCTCTCCCCGCACCTGATATGTGATAACGTCACCGGGGCTCACGCGGCTCGATGCACATCTCGCATGTGGAATCGCCGGTACACATGGTCTTTTCATGCCTGATACGATAGGCAGGATTCAGGCTCTTCACGGCTGCACTCGTGTATGTATAGCAATCCTTGCAGACCCGACCCATGTCGGCCTGAAATATTCTTCCGTTTTTTTCCATCGGGCAGCTCGTGGTGATCACCCGTGCCGTGTCCCCCTCTCCCTCCCCGACATACCCCTGCAGATCCGGACCGAGAATAACCGTTGAGAGGGTACTGAATGTATATGCTACATTGGCGGCGTTATTCCGCGGGCACCCGAGCTCCCGTGCAATTACCGCCTGTTCTTCTCCTGCTTCCTTCCATATCCGGCGCTCAATCCTGTCGATTGCACCAGACATTTCATCTCCGGCAAGTTCACGGAATGCCTTGTCATAGGCGAACGGAAATGCTGTGGCCGCTCGGGTTGCGATCGCCCATCGTTTTCCTGCCGGAATTTCCTTCAAGTAATCCATATGTTTCACCTCGTCGGTGTGAAGAAGGGTGAATGATTGCACCGCTCCCGAGAACTGCCGTGCCGGACCCGATTGCCTCCTCTCCACAGTAACTATGCGGCCAGCTATCCACTATTTTTGGATATTGGCCGCACCCCGCTATTATATAATCAAGAATATATTTCTTCCGGCACTCGTGATGACGTCGGAAATCCTCCCCGGCGCCCTTATTCAGGCCCAGAACGTTTCCCTCCCGGGCGGTGCATACGGGATTCTATTTTTTTATTCCCGATAAAGGGAATCGGGGTTTCAGGAAAAAAAGTCTCTGCCATACAGCTGCAGGGAAAAGGTTCAGTTTTGGTAAACGTTCATCGGAAACGCCTGCGATCTCCTACCGATCATTCCGATGACAGCAAGTCGAGCGCATCCTTTCCGCTCATCCCCGGACGGATCCCGAGAGACCGGGATGCCTCGTTTAAATCCTTCACCTCTGCTGCAAGGAGATCTGCAACCGATTCGATCAGCGGCCCGCGGGTTGGCCGGACACGGGCTGCCGGGTACCGGTATTTCCCGAGTGCTTCGATATCGAACGCTCCGCAGCCGACCATACCGTGTGCGGCGATAACTAAAACGAGATTCACCGGGCCTGCAGGAATGACAATGCCCGTGCCGTCAGAATATTTCAGGGGAACAGATTCCGTATGCACACAATCACCGGCAGACTATTACCCACGGGAGTGATTAGTCTTCCCGGTGATGGGAATCTTTCTGCATCCTGTCCGGAGGTTTTCGGGTCTGGGAAGGCATCCGCATTAGCCGAGCCGGTACCGGACGGTCCACTGGATTTTCCGTAAAAATTCGCTGTGGCGGAAGATCCTGAGCAATCCGAGTTTCGGTTCGTCGGAGTCGAAGTACGACCAGTCATCCATCAACCGGATCCCCGGATTCCAGCCTTCCGGCTCTCTGCTGTCGCAGATCCCGAACCTGAAGTCGGCGTCCGGCCCGAGATGGAGTTCCCGCTGCATCTTGAACCGCATCATCGCGTGCATCGGCTCCCGCAGCCACAGCGAATTGAAGACTTCGCAGACGATTTCCGACCCGGGGAATTCCTCCGCAAGCCTCACGAAGAGCGCCTTGACGTCACCGGCGTCAAGGTACATGAATACTCCCTCCGCGACAAACAGGAACGGGCCGTCATGCGCCTTTACACGGTCGAACCAGCCGTTATCAAAGACCGACGACGCGATGAAGCGGTACCTGTCGGTCTCATCGAAGAATTCCTTTTTGAGTGCGATTACCTCAGGGAGATCAAGGTCGTAGAAGATCACCTGCCCGTTATCGATCCTCAGGAACCGGGAATCAAGTCCGCAGCCGATGTTGACGACGACGCCTGCAGGCGATTTCGCGAGAAATTCCCGAACAAAGTCATCGTACCGTTTCGCACGGATGCTGATGTGCACCACCAGCCGGGGGTCGAGCGAGCGGCCGACGAGATCCCGGTGCAGGCGTTCGTCCGACCCGGCGAGCCGCCTGTCCAGCTCACGGACGATGAAAACGGCTTTCGGGTCGGAAAGAATCGGGTTCTCAGACAGCGTCTCCACTGCATGGCAGTACAGAGTGACGAGCGACGTGGCGGCAACGTCACCGAGGTCTTGTGTTGACACGTCCTCCTCCCTATGCGGTATCACTCTCCGGAATCGTCCCGTGAGGGATTGTATGGTTATCCTTTTCACTCCTTTTCCCTCCTTTTCGTCCCGGAACGGATGATCCTGTTTCATATGTTGATTTCAGGATTGGGGCATGATCCGTATTATTACAATCCGTCTTCGGGTGTGATTGCGAAAGATGTGATATGAGAGCACACCGGAGCATTTCCTGAAACCCGATAGTTCCCGATTTCTTCACCCGCCGCTGACCGTGTCAGCGGTGCATACCGGTGAAAGATATCTTAATCCGTTCTGGTTTCCTAGGGTTCACCGTATCAGGTCGGTTGCAGAATGGTTCTTCAGCTTATTCGTGATTGGGGCACGATGTATCTCCTCGACCTCCCGGCACACGTCCGGTCAGACGATCTCATCGCCATCCTGATCGCACTGCTGCTGCTCTACGGCTGTACCGCCCTGCTCTCGAAAGTTACCCCTCTCATCCTTGAGATCGTTAAAAAACTCGTCATTCTCGCGATAATCGTCATCTCCGCGCACATTTTACTGCTGGATTTTTTCGGAAAATTCTCGCGGCCGGATGCACCCCGACGGTTGCCATTGTCGGTGCACTGGGCCTTATGATTGCCATTATAGCGGTTTCAATTGCGCTGTATCGGGCAGCAATGGCCATAGTGGCTCAGCGCAAACAGGACAGGTCCGCAACGGAGACTCCACCCGGCCCTCCCGGCAAGGACACGGCAGAAACGCCGACCGTCCGACGTGGAGAGACGGCAGATATAGTGCATGCCACCGGTGCCGGGATGGCACAGGCATCGTCCCTTGTTTCCGCCGCATACAGGCTGCATTATCTCACCCGGGAAACTTCCCTCGGCAGGGTGATCCTGTACCTGGTGATTGCGGAGTTCGGGATTTTTTGTCCAGGACAATCGCAGCAGCTTCCGCGGGTGCGGAGTTGTCATTTCATCTGATCTTTCTCCTTGCCGCTCTCGTCTTTACAGAATCAGGTATGCCGATTATCGTACCGGAATCCGGCACCTGACCGTCGTTTGTATCCTCGGCTTTCTCGTATCACTCATACCCGGGCATTTCTGGGGGCATACCCGGTGAAACGCTGTTGTCGGTGAATTATATCCGTTCGGAGGAGCTCGTCGCACTGATAACGGAGATGTCACTCAGCCTGTTCATGGGCAACAAGGAGTGATAGGGAGATTCCTGTACCCTCTCGCAGGGAATGTTGAGAAAGAGGAAAAATAAGTGACCGGCCCGGCTCCGTCAACGGGCCTGCTCGAAGATGGTGCGGACGATGGCGGTGAGCTCGTCCGGATACTGGTACATGTGCCTGTGGCCCGCTCCCCTCACCTGCACCACCCAGGCGGAGGGAATCCGCTCGCCGATGAAGAAGGAGTTTTCCGGCGGACTGAGGATGTCATGGTCCCCGACGACGAGGAGGGTGGGCCGCGTGACGGTACCGAGCCACGCAGAGATGCCAGCCCTCGCTCCCAACGCCGCTCCCTGCCGGCCGACATTCTCAGGGCTGCTGCTCTCGGTGACAGGGGGGAAGTACTCCCGCGGATCGGGATGCTCCGCCATCCGGTCTGCAGGGAAGAGGAGTGAGAGCAGGCGCATGCCCCGTTCACTCTCCGTCCCGGAGGTGTCGAGGAGCTTCTTTTGCACATCGGGATCCCGGAAAAAGCTCTCATTTCCTTTCGGATCGGCGGTTTAGAGCACGATTTTCTCGACTTTTTCGGGACGGTCGTGGGCGAGCCCGAGTGCGATGTCGGCACCCATCGACCACCCGAGGACATGGGCTTTTTCGATACCGGGTGCATCCATCAGGCCCGCGGTATCGTCTGCAAAGAGCGGGATGGTATATTCCTTCTCCGACGAGGTGGAGAGCCCCATCCCGCGATTATCGAAGACGATGACCCGGTAGAGGCGGGCAAGATCGGCGAGCACCCGGACATTCCACATGTCCAGCGTCCCCGCATAGCCCATAATGAGCACGAGCGGCGGGCCGTCGCCGAATTCCCGGTATGCGATTTCGATGTCGTCGACGGCAACCGTCTGCACGGTCACGTTCACGACACCGATCGGGCCCGGAGCGGTGACTGCCGGGCTCTGGGTGCCGGTACAGCCGCAGAGGAGGCTGGCTGCAGGGAGAAGCAGGATAATGGCGCCCTTCAGGAAAGGGGATGGTCGATGCATCCGATTTTCTCTTTTTGTTATCGTGCACCGGAGGGATAAAATAGGTTCTCGAAGAAAGTACGCGGTTTTCCGGGATGAAGGTGTTTTCTCATCCATGTGTCATCAAAAGAGTGAATGAGAATCTTTCCTTTAACGTTTGCATTTTTTGGAATCGATTGAATGCAGAAGAGATATGAACGTGGTGTGTATAGAACGCCGAGAGGGAGATTTGAACTCCCGTGGTGCCAAGCACCAGAGGCTTTCGAGGCCCCCGCCTTCCCGGGCTAGACTATCTCGGCACGTGAAAAAGGTGCGGATTAATGTTGCCCTTCCGGTGGTATAATAGTAACGAAGTGTCCACCGCCGTTTGTGGTCCCCGCATAATAAGAGCGGGCGAACAGGGTAAAATTTCGGACTGGTCAATAGTCATATTAACGATGGGGTCGTCACTTCCTCTCGTTAAGAAAGGGGGAAGGGAAAGCCATGGTGAGGAAATTTATTACCCCGGTGGTGGTGGTGAGCAGGTGCATCGAATTCGATCCCTGCCGCTGGAACGGCGACATGATCACGAGCCATATCGTGGCCCGGTTGAAGGAGTTCGTCGACTTCATCCCGGTCTGCCCGGAGGTGGAGGTAGGACTCGGCGTGCCGCGGGATACCCTCCGCATTGTCCAGAGCGAAGGGGCAGAGCATTTGGTGCAGCCCGCAACCGGACGGGACATCTCGGACGAGATGGCCCGTTTTGCCGGGTCTTTTCTCGGCACGCTTTTTCATGTCGACGGGTTTATCCTCAAGAACAAGTCGCCATCCTGCGGGATGAAGGAGGTTCGTGTATATGCAGGACCGGACAGGGGGGGCAGTATTGGCAAGACGGACGGTTTCTTTGCCCGTTCGGTGCTCGAAATGTTTCCCGGAATACCCGTCGAGGACGAAGGAAGGCTCCGGAACATGCGTATCCGGGATCATTTCCTCACGAGGCTCTACACCTTCTCGGAGTTCCGGACTGTGCGGGAGTCGGGGAGTACGGATGCCCTTATCAGGTTCCATTCGGAGAACAAACTCCTGCTCCTGGCCCATAACCAGAGACGGGAACAGGAGATGGGCAGAACGGTCGCAAACCACGACCGGATCGCACCCACTCTGCTGGTGAAGCGCTACGGAGAGCAGCTCGCCGGTGCCCTCGCAACGGCACCACGGTACACCGCGAATGTCAACGTGCTGCTCCATGCCAGCGGTTATTTCCGGGACCGGCTGACCCACGAGGAGAAGGCATTCTTCCTTGACGCCGTGGAGAAATACCGGGAAGGCAGGGTCTCCATCTGCGCACCGAAAAACATCCTCAAATCATGGATCGTGCGGTTCGGCGAAGAACGCCTCGATCACCAGACGTTCTTCGCCCCGTACCCGGACCGGCTGATGGAGCTCGATCCTGCGGATCGGGATCGCGGCCGGGATCTCTGGACCTGAGGGCCGCCCTGCCAATCGTCCATGGCCCCATCATCAACGAACCCGACGGACAGCAGTCCTGACCGGAGGGATAGGACTGTCCCGGCGCGGAGAAAAACGTGGATATAGTGCGGGGCACCTTTTCATAGACGGGAGCACAGCATCGATTCGGGAGACGGGTGAGGGTGTATGAGAGACGAGGGCAACAGGACGGGTTTCGGGACAGGGTCGGAAGGAGATGACGACTGCGGCGGGCATCCCCCGGCCCTCTGCAGGATGACCGTTCTCCCCGGCGGTGACATAATCGAGTGGGCGGTCCGGCCCGGCGATACCTATGAGAGAGCCCTGCTCGCACACTGCATCGTTCCCGACACGGTGCTCATCTTTTTTAAGGGAACGAGCCTCCCGGAAGACAAGCCGATAACGGAAACGGACGTCGAAATCGTGCTCACCTGTTCCCGCGGGTGAAATTCCGTTTTTCCGGGTGTGGTGGCATGTGAAAAACTGTAAAAACAGGAAAAATCCGGGTGCGGAGTCCCGGGGAAAAATGGGGGGTTGTATTGTTTTTTGTGATCACATCGCCGCGGGGGCCCGCGACTGGGTGATCATCATGTCGTCGACGCGGACGAGCATGGTTGCCGCCTCTGCGCCGCTCTGCACTGCCTGGCGCTTGACGCGGAGCGGTTCGATGACGCCTGCCTTGTACATATCAGTTACCTTGCCGGTGAACACGTCGATCCCGGCGTATTTCTTGCCGGCAGAGTGGGCCTTCTTGAGGTCGACGAGAACGTCGATCGGGTCAAGGCCGGAGTTCTCGGCAAGAGTCCGGGGAATTGCATCAAAAATTCTGCCGAATGCCTCGATCGCGAGCTGAGTCCTCCCGCCGACCGTCGACGCGTAGTCACGGATCTGCATCGAGAGTTCTGTGTCGATTGCACCGCCCCCGACGATGTACTTCCCGTCTTCGAGCGCGTCCTGCACAACACGCTGTGCATCGTAGACAGCGCGCTCGAGCTCGTCGATCAGCACCTGGCTTCCTCCCTTCAGGAGAATGCTCACGGTCTTCGGATTTACGCAGCCGGATACCTTCGTGATCTTGATATCCTTCATTTCCTCGATCATGCTGGCGGTGCCGAGGACGCCGTTATCGATGTCGTCGGGCTTGTTGACAATCGTGCCGCCGACAGCCTTTGCGAGCGCCTTCATATCCGCTTCGGGGACATCCTGGATTGCAAAGATGCCCTGCTTCGCGAGGTAATACTGGACGGCATCAGAGATACCCTTCTGGCAGAAGACTGCGTTGGCACCCGTTGCACGGATTTTATCGGCGAGGCCTTTCAGCGCCCCCTGCTCCTGCTCGGAGAATGCATGCATCTGCTCCGAGGAGGTGATCTTGATCTTTGCCTTCACCTGTGTCTTGGAAATCTCAAGCGCCTGTGCAAGGAGGGCGATTTTTGCGTTCGCCACCTTTTTCGGCATTGCCTCATCGACACGGGTCTTGTCGATAATGAAGCCGGGGACAAGTTCCGCATCTTCGATGTTATCGCCGATCATCGTCTTGATGTTGATGTCGTCCTCATCGACAAGATACGTGCCGTCCGCTCTCTTCTCGGCAACAGTTATCACCGCGTTGACCACGATCTCGCTGATACTGTCACGGACGCCCTCGATGGACTTGCCGGTGACTGCTGTCCTCGCCACTTTGAGCAGCAGATCGCGGTCATCGCCCTTTGAAATAATTGCCTGTGCGTCAAGGATTGCAAGCGCTTTCTGCATACCGAGCTTGTAACCGTTTGCGATAACGGTCGGGTGAATTTTCATCTCGAGCAGGCGTTCCGCCTCCTCCATGAGTTCACCGACAAGGATGCAGGCGGTGGTTGTGCCGTCGCCGACTTCATCGTCCTGCGTCTCTGCGACCTCAACGACCATCTTTGCGCCGGGATGGGATACAGAAAGTTCGTGCAGGATCGTCGCCCCGTCGTTCGTGATGACGACGTCTCCTGACGGTGCGACCAGCATCTTATCCATCCCCCGGGGGCCGAGCGTTGTTCTCACTGCGCTCGCAATGGCTTTTGCTGCCATGATGTTGGAACGCTGGGCCTCCTGCCCGCGGGTGCGCTCCACGTTATCGCGTAATATAATAATGGGCTGTTGTCCAACCATAGAAAATCCTCCGTACTCTCATACAGATGGAATTAAACTTCTATATAAGCACTGTGATGCATCTCATCATAGAGCCGGATATACGCCCGTAATACTCCGGCAACCCCCGGTGCCTCCCACGGGGACGCGAGGGAGTGGAGTTCGGCTCCCGCACCGGGGTGTCCGTCGTGCCCCGCGGTTGAGCCGGCATGGCAGGGCCGATAGAAATATTTATTAGGGGTGAGGGTATCGAATGATTCACAAGTCGGAGTTTTTTCGATATGATCCGTGTGCTTCTCCTGGAAGACGATCCTGTTTCTGCTGAAGTTCTGGTCCTATTTCTTGAAAAAACCGGCTCAATTCAGGTTGATACGGCGTTTTCTTCATTTGAGGCCCGCGAGCGGATTCAGGCAGTGCAGTACGATGCGGCCGTTCTCGACACGACCGTTCTCTCCGGTGATCTTATGCCGTTTATCCATGACGTACGGTCTCTTTCTTCTTCTATTGCACTCATTCTCCAGAGTGACTGGGGTGACGAACAGGCCGCACTCTCGGCATTGAACCTGGGGGCCGATTTCTGCCTGCCGAAGGGATGGGACTCCCACATCCGCTATATTAAGCTGCTCCACTTAATCCAGCAGGCAGTCCGGCAGCATGCCTCCACGGAGGCGCTCAGGCGGAGCGAGGAGCGGCACCGGTCCTTCTTTGAAAATTTCAAGGGCATCGCATATGAAATGCAGACCGACGGGACCCTCGTTTTCCTCGAAGGAGCGGTACCACAGATCACCGGCTATTCGCAGGAGGATTTTCTTCAGGGGGTCGTCCGGCTCGACGACATCGTGAGTCCCGAGGACCACGCCCTGCTCAGCCCGTCGGACGAGAAGGTTCGGGCATTTCCCTTTTATTCCACCGAGCGGGAATATCGTATCGTGCGGCGTAACGGGACGGTGGCCTGGGTACATGATCAGATCCAGAACATATCCGACGAGACCGGGACGCCTGTCTCCATTCAGGGTGTTATCTTTGATATCACGAAACGTAAAGAGGCGGAAGAAATGGTCCGGCAGAACCAGGAACGGCTCCGGCGCCTCGCAAACAACGTTCACGACATTATTTTCCGGTATGAACTCACTCCTGCCCGGAGATTTACCTATATGAGCCCGGCGGCGACGGTCATTACCGGCTATACACCCGAGGAATTCTATGCGGACCCGGATCTGGGAAAGGTTATTGTCCACCCCGACGATCAGGTGCTGTTCCGCTCGGTTTTCCAGGGCAAGATTCCCCTAACCCGGCCCGTGAATCTCCGGCGCATCAGGAAGAACGGGCGAATAATCTGGACAGAAGAGCTTGATGTCCCGATTTATGACGAGGAAGGGAATCTTGTCGCCATAGAGGGCGTGGTCCGGGATATCACCGCCCGGAAACGATCCGAGGATCTGCACCGTGAGAATGAGGAACGTCTCAAGCTTGCCATAGAAGGGGCTGGCATCGGGATCTGGGACCGGAACATGGAAACGGGTGAAGAAGTGTTCAACCGGCAGTGGGCTGAGCAGCTCGGGTACAGCGAGGATGAATTCGCAGGTGAAAAGAATTTTCCCGAACAGCTCATCCATCCCGAGGATCGTGAACGGGTCCGGCAGACGACCGGGGACTATCTTCTGGGAAAAACACCGTTTTTTTCCGTAGAGTACCGTGTCCGGTGTAAGGACGGGCGGTGGAAATGGGTACAGAGCCTTGGAAGGGCACAGTACCGAACCGGCCATAAACAGCCGTACCGCATGGCAGGCATCCTGATCGATATCACCGGGATGCACCAGGCACAGGCAGGCCTTGAAGAGGCGAATAAAAAACTCAATCTCCTCGCCAATATCACCCGCCACGACATCCTCAACAAACTGACGGGGATGTTCGGGTACCTCTACCTTATCGATGAAATTCTTCCGGATGACGAGCAGATGCGCCAGTATTTCCAGCGGATATGGGCACTTGCCGATACTATCCAGCGCCAGATATCCTTTACCCGTGATTACCAGGATATGGGGGTTAAAAGTCCGCTCTGGCAGAACGTGGCGGAGATTGTGCGCACGTCGGCGCTCTCCGTTCCGATGCTTGACATTAACCTCGAGATCACGACGGGAGGGCTGGAAATCTACGCCGATCCGCTGCTCGAGAAGGTCTTTTTCAACCTTTTGGACAATGCCGTCCGGTACGGGGAGCATGTGACGGGGATTTATGTGAGCTGGGAGCGGCGCGATGACAGCGCTGTGATACTCTTTGAGGACAACGGAGTCGGTGTCCCGGAACCGGACAAACAGGCCATATTTGAAGAGGGTGTGGGCCGTAACACAGGATTCGGCCTCTTTCTTGCCCGGGAGATCCTCGGTATAACGGGGATGACGATACGGGAAACCGGCACGGAAGGAAACGGGGCGTGTTTTGAGATTACCGTGCCCCCGGACGAGTTCAGGCTGGAAACCTCATACACGGAGGGGGATCAGTCCCCCTCAGGAAGGTCTAGTCAATCCGTGAAACTTTAAACAGCGCACAGACGGGCACGCCATCCACGTCACGGAGGTTGCGTTTGTCGAAGATGACGGAGATACCGACCGGGTGGGCACCGTGGGTATGCAGGAAATCAACGATTTCCCGCATCGTATTACCGCTCGTGATCACATCGTCGACAATGAGGCAGCGCTCCCCGGAAACCTTCGAAAAGTTATCGCTTACCGAACCGACCGGTTTATCCCCCAGGGCATGCTTTTTCGGGTAGTACATAGTGAACTTCAGGTCCATCTCCGCTGCGATGAGGGTGGCGAGGGGAATGCCGGACTGGGCCACACCGATGACGACGGTCGGTAATTCGGGTTCATCGACCCCTCCCGGCAGTGCCCGGCACGCGTGATACCACCGCGTGAACATCATCGCGGCGATGCCTTGAAGCATATCGGCGTGGGAACTGACGGCGGACCAGTCGATATGGATGTCTTTGGGCACTTCCGCACCTTTCTTCTGGGTCAGCAGCCAGGTGATCGTCTCCATCGAGAGCGAGAGTTCATCGGCGATCTGACTTGGGCTGTGGCCTTTTGCCTGGAGCGTTTTGGCTTTCGCGATCAACTCTTCGAGGGATGACATGCGGAAGAGGTTTGCCACTATCTATTTAAGCTTTCTTTTTATCTGTGCTCCGCAGAATTCGCATGTCCCCTCGTTTTTAAAATAGCGGCCGCACCCGCTGCAGCGGTACCGCCACCGCCGCGGTTTCGCCCGACGCTGCAGGATCGGCTGCACGGGCACCTTCATGCGCATCGCCACATTCTGGATTGCGAAATCGTCCGTGCAGACGGCGGCGCCGAGGTCATGGGCGAGCGCGATAACGCCGATATCGGTCTCCGAGAGTACGGATGCATCGCCTGTCTGCACCGCCTCAGCCCTCACCCGTGCAACCGTATCGGGGGCGGGCTCCCGGACCTGCAGGCCAGCAGCACACAGTGTATCGAACCGGCATTTTGAGGCGAGATCCTTCAGTTCGGCGGCGACATCAGGCGTGGTATACAACGGCCCGTTGAGGGGGATGTCTGTAAAAAAAGCCGATGCATCGAGAACAATGCTCATGCAGCCATCTCCCAGATGCTGCCCGGCCTCTCCCGGAGTGAAATGTCGTGCCCGAAGGCTGCTGCAAGCCGGCACATGGTCTTCGTATGGTCGGTCGGCCGGGTGGTTGTGATCATCCCTCCGGCCGACGCGAGGATAATAACAAGCTGATCCGCAAGGTGCCTGTCTGCCAAACCCGGCTCGGCATACGCCTCTAAAAACGCGTTCGCAGCGTCGGTTCCCACGGCTTCCGCGGGGTAACCGCGCCGACCAAGGGCGACGCCCCCTTTTCTCCCGGCGACAACCGTGCAGGAACTCCCCGCGGAGGGGCCTTCACGCGTATCGATGGTGCAGGTGGCCGGGGTTCCGGAGAGCCGGCGTGCCGCTGCAGCTGCCTGCCGCCGGGCAACATGGGCGGGGAGGCGCGAGGAGCAGGAGAAGATGCGGACGGGCTCGGATGAGGTTTCCGGTGACAGCGCCCGGAGTTCCTTTTTGTGGATATGGACTGTCACCCGCCCCCCGCCTCGCGGGTAATATCCCCGTTCGTGCACCTCGACGGAAATCTCCGCCCCCTGATTTCGGAGTGTCTCGCAGAATACGGCATCGAAGTACTCTATCGTGGGGCTCTTCTGTATTTCCGTTCCTCCGGTGACCGTGATTCGGCCTCCCACGGCAAGTGCGACAGGCAGCCATGCCTGCAGCACAAGGGGGATGCTGCCCGCCGTGCCGATATCGATGACGATATCCCGTACAGTGAGGTCATGCGGGGAAAAGACGATGTCCGTGCTTCCGGGAACGAGGTTCGTGCATTCGGCCCCGCAGATGCCGGCCACCGCCCGTACGGCTGCGATATGCTGGGGGGCAAGGCCGGGATTCGTACGGTTTTTCCTGATATTGGATATCTCGACGGGCACTCCCGCGAGGGCTGAGAACGCCACCGCTCCTCTGACGATCTGCCCGCCCCCTTCCAGGTATGACCCGTCTATCCTGATCATGGTGTCCGGATGGCCGCGGCTATACGTCCCGCGGCAGAGAAACGGCTGGATGCGGATTCGATAGTATCGCTCGCCGCAACCGACCTGACTCCCGCATGGCAGAGGCGGGCATATGCTCCGCCTGCCAGCACGCCGTGGACGCACGCGGTATGGACAGCGGCTGCACCGGCCTCGTATAGCATGGCTGTTGCCGTCGCAAGAGTGCCGCCTGTCGAGATGATGTCGTCCACGATCACAACCTCACGTCCCGCCGCCGCGATCGTCTTTGGCTCGATACGGACATGATCACCGGAGAGCCGTGTCTTTTTAAGCTCGTCACAGTCCCAGCCGCCCGCTGCCGCGATTGCAGCCGCGAATGCCGCCGCACCGCCGTCCGGTGCCAGAATGAGCGGGTCCTTACAGCCCATTGTCCTGATAAACGCCCCGATGTCGGGAGCGAGGGAGACCGATGCGGCCGGCACGTCGAAATGAGAGAGCACCGAATCCTCGTGGATATTCACGGTTATTACGTGGTCCACGCCCCGGCTGAGCGCCCGTGCGATCGCCCGGGCACTGACGGGCTCCCCGGGGTTGAACTGCCTGTCCTGCCGTGCGTAGCCCATGTACGGAATGACCAGTGTTGTCCCGGCATCAGCGCATGCATCGATGAGCAGCAGGAGCTCTACGAATGAATCGCTGTCGACAATGCTTCCCACAACTACCATCTCGGTATCGAGCCCGCCGGCCCGGACATAGAGCTCTCCATCGGGGAAACGGGCAAAACGAGCGTCAGTGATGTCGGCTTCCAGGGCTTCGGCGAGGCGGCTTCCGAGAATCTGGGATTTTTCCGTGCATATTACCTTCATTTGCATTACCTTTTCTAGAAAGTACTTAAACTATCAGGAATGATTTATTAAAGAACTATGCGTGAAGAGAGGTATATCCACTCATGGAAAATTCAGATAATACGGTTCACGATACCATAATAACGAATCAGGATGAGCCCGAATTTGAGGACCCCGTCCTTGAGGATCTGGAGATAGATACATCCTCCGATATCGATATCCCAACGAGTTTAATCGATCAGGTGATAGGACAGGAGCATGCCGTCGAGGTAATCGAAAAGGCGGCGGTGCAGCGGCGGCACGTGATGATGATCGGGACGCCCGGCACCGGCAAATCGATGCTTGCAAAGGCAATGGCGGAGCTCCTCCCCAAAGAGGAGATGCAGGACATCCTGATCTACCCGAATTCCGAGGACTCCAATACGCCGATTGTAAGGACCGTCAAGGCGGGACGAGGGAAGGAGATCGTCGCGGCACATAAAGGTGAAGTCCGGAAGCGGATGCAGATGAGAAGCACCCTCATCATGCTCCTGATAATCGGCATTGTGGGCTACGCCTTCATCACGATGCAGTGGCTGATGGGCATTATTGCGGCGGCGTTTGTCTTCATGGCGCTGAAATATTCGACACCCCGTGAAGAGACGATGATCCCCAAACTGCTCATATCCAACGACGGCAAGGCAACGGCACCGTTTATCGACGGGACGGGTTCGCATGCGGGTGCCCTGCTCGGGGACGTACGCCACGATCCCTTCCAGAGCGGCGGTCTGGAAACACCCTCGCACGACCGCGTCGAGGCGGGAGCAATTCACAAGGCGCACAAAGGCGTGCTCTTTATCGACGAGATCAACACCCTCACCGCTCACTCCCAGCAGAACCTCCTCACGGCACTGCAGGAAGGCGAATTTCCTATCACCGGGCAGAGCGAGCGTTCAAGTGGCGCCATGGTCCGGACGGAGCCTGTCCCGTGCCGGTTCGTGATGATCGCGGCCGGGAATCTGGATGCGATGCAGGGCATGCATCCCGCACTCCGTTCCCGTATCCGAGGGTACGGGTATGAAGTCTATATGAAAGAGACGATGGAGGATACACCCGAAAACCGCAGGAAGTTCATCAGGTTCATTGCGCAGGAAGTCAAAAACGACGGAAAAATCCCGCATTTCGACAGGAGTGCAATAGAGGAGATCATCCGCGAGGGGCTCAGGCGCAGTAACCGGAAAGGGCACCTGACCCTGAAACTTCGTGACATGGGCGGGCTGATCCGTGTTGCGGGTGACCTGGCACGGCAGCAGGGTGCCGAGGTCACAACTGCGGAGCACGTGATCGGGGCTAAGGAGATGGCACGCTCCATCGAGGATCAGGTATCCGACGAGTACATCCGGCGAAGCCGCGAATACGAACTGACCGTGATTGAGGGCACGTCCATCGGGCGGGTAAACGGCCTTGCGGTCATGGGCAGCGATTCGGGCTCGGTTCTTCCGATCATGGCGGAAGTCACGCCCACGCAGGGTGCGACGGGCACTGTGATTGCGACCGGCATGCTCAAGGAGATCGCCCAGGAATCCATTAAAAACGTAAGCGCCATTATCAAGAAGTTCACGGGGAAGGATATCAAAAACCTCGACGTCCATATCCAGTTCATCGGCACCTACGGCGGTGTCGAGGGTGATTCGGCGTCCATCAGTGTAGCGACGGCGGTGATCAGCGCTGTCGAGGGCATTCCCGTGCGGCAGGATATCGCCATGACCGGGTCGCTCTCCGTCCGCGGCAACGTTCTCCCTGTGGGCGGCGTTACCTACAAGATCGAGGCCGCTGCCAAGGCGGGGATTAAAAAAGTCATTATCCCGTATGCCAACCGTGACGATGTGCTCATCGAAGAGCGGTACCAGTCGCTCGTCGAAGTCGTCCCTGTTGAAACAATCGAGGAAGTACTTGAAATCGCGCTCGTCCCGGAGAACCGGGAAGGCTTCCTCGCAAAAATCAGGAAGATCGCAGAAAAGGCAAGCCCCGCGACGTTTGAGAAACCTCTCACAACCCCCTCGGGGGTCTAGGGCATGGAGGAGCCGCGGTACTGGGATATCCGGCATGTGGGGGGCGAAAGCACCCACATCGATATCGACAACGGCGTTGTGGAATCGGCCGGAACCAGCTTTTTTGACACGGCAGTCCTGCGGGTTCTCGCGGGAAAAGGGTGGGGCATCCTCACCATCGACAACTATGCGTCCTGCAGCAAAGCGGATATCGAGGCATACATCGGGCGTGCGATAAAACTCGCCCGTGTCACCGAGGAAGAGGTCACGCTCGCCGATGCGCCGTCGGGAATCCTCCCGGTACCGGCGCCCCGCGAAGATCCCCGTGACGTCTCCCTTGAGGAGAAAAGGGATCTTCTCGCATCAATCGAGGCGGCGGCCCGTATCCCGGGTATTGCGAGCACCCGCGGCCACTATACCGAAGGGATGAACCGGGTCGCATTCCTTGACAGCAGCGGTCAGGAATACCAGTACGAGATCTCCCGGTGTGGTTTTTCGGTCCTTGCAGTCGCCCGGAAAGGCGACCTGATGCAGATGGCTCGCGAGAGTGAACACACGATTACCGGGCTGAACCTTCGGCACCGCGAGGCGATGGGGCGGGAAGCTGCGGAGCGGGCGGTTGCCCTCCTCGATGCACAGCCCGCGGCAGGCGGGCGCATGCACGCTGTGCTTGATCCGGAACTTGCGGGTGTCTTCGCCCACGAAGCTATCGGCCATGCAAGCGAGGGCGATCTCGTGAAAGAGGGAAGTTCCGTGATCCGGGGAAAAATCGGGGAAAAGATCGGGAATGAAATCCTCACCATCGTGGATGACCCGACAATCCCTGAATTCGGGTTCGAACCGGTCGATGCGGAGGGTGTGGCGGTCAGGCGGACGGAGATAATCAGGAGAGGAGTACTCTCCGCGTATCTCCACAACCGCCAGACGCTCGCTGCCGTCGGCGACGGTGTGGCGGGACATGCCCGTGCAGTGGCGGGCGATTCGCCGATTGTGCGGATGAGCAACACCTTCATCGAGAACGGGGACGCAACGTTTGAGGAAGTTCTCGAAGGCTGCGGTACGGGAATTCTCCTGAAAGGCTCCCGTGGCGGACAGGTCGATCCCGGGCGGGGCATATTCCAGTTCAACGCAGAATACGGATACCTCGTTGAAAACGGGGAGCTGGGTGCGATGGTGCGGGACGTCTCACTCTCGGGTGAGATCCTGCGCACACTGCACGCAATCGTATTGTGCGCACAGGACAGGCAGATGCACCAGGGATTCTGCGGGAAAAGCGGGCAGAGCGTTCCGGTGAGCGACGGGTCACCCCATATCCTTCTTGAAGATGCCGTGGTGGGTGGTCCCGGTGCATAAGGACCATGATGCCGGAAGTGTGATCGAGGCGATCCTCCGGGAGGGTGCCCGTCTCGCCGACGAGGTCGAAGTATTCTTCGGGGAAGGCTCATCCGTCTCCGCCGACCTGAAACAGACGATTGTGGGAGAAGCTCACCTCTCACGTTCGTGGGGGCTGGGTATCCGGACAATCAGCGGCGGCCGCATCGGGATCTCGAGCACGAACGATCCGGAAAAATGGCGCGAATGCCTCGACGCCGCAATTGCGGGAGGCAGGCTCGCTACGCCGCAGGAATGGCACGGTCTGCCGGCCCCGGCGCACTTCGAAGGCGACGTGCCGGTTTTCGATCCGACGGTCCGTGTTGAGATCGAACCGGCCCGTGAGATGCTCCGGGAGTTGCTTTCCGGCGCCGCCACCTACCCTGCGGATGTTGTCGGTGGATCCGCAGCCCTGTCACGAGCCTCTCTGATCCTTGCAAACAGCACAGGCGTTTGGTATTCGAAGGAAAAGACCGGTGTCGGCATATCGCTTGAGGCGATCTCAGGGACGTCGACGGGGTATGAATTCGACCGATCGTGTTTCCTCGACGTCGATCCCTTCGATGTCGGGAAGCAGGCAGCCTTTTATGCCGCGAAATCAGCGGGCGGCACCGACATTGCGACCGGCACCCATGATGTCATTCTCTCTCCCATTGCTCTCTCACAACTCCTCGGGCATGTTCTTGTCCCGGCACTCTCGGGCCGGAATGTCCATGCGGGCCGTTCTTTTCTCGCCGGCCGCATCGGCGAGCAGGTGATCGGGGAAACTCTCTCCGTCTGTGACCACCCGCACACACGGGGACTCGGAAGCACGCTCTGGGATGCGGAAGGCGTCCCCACACGGCGTCTTGACTTTATCAAAGACGGGGTGCTGTCCTGCTTCGCCTACGACCTGAAAACGGCGTACCGCTACGGGGAAGAGACGACGGGCTCAGCCGTTCGCGGCGGTGCCGGAGGTTCGCCGACCATCGGGGTGCGGAACGTTCTGCTGGAAGGCCCGCGGGGTGATATTGCAGAAGACCGTGCGATCTTTGCGCACGATCTCGTTGGTGCCCACACCGCCAACCCGATCACCGGCGACTTCTCGGTTGAGCTCTCGAATGCCTTCTGGATGGAGGGCGGCGACTTCGACACGCCGATCCGGTCCGCCATGCTCGCAGGCAACGTCTTCGAAATGCTCGGCCGCGTCGACGGCCTCGGCCGCGAGAACCGGATCGTCGGTACGATGATCCTTCCCCCGGTAAGGTTCAAGAGCATGCAGGTCATTGGTAAGTAAGATGATAGAAGCAATCCTGACCATCATTGTGGCCATCGCGGTGGCGGCGGGGATTTATTATTTCCTGAAGAAGGCGTCCACGCTTATCATTAATTCGATTATCGGTCTTATCACCCTCTTCCTGCTCAACCAGTTCGATTTTCTGGGCATCGGGCAGATCCCGATCACATGGGCGACGGTCATCGTCTGTGCTCTCGGCGGGCTGCCGGGTGCCGTGCTGCTGGTCATCCTTCACCTTGTCGGAATATCGATATAAGCGTCGGGTAAATTTCGCAAGGAGTCGCGTCGAGTCCCCATTCCCTGCATGAGCGGACGGGATCTCTCAAATCCTGTGTGGAAATTCCGGATGAACAACACCTATATAGCATGTGCGGCAAACAGAGGAGATGGTGATAAACCATGTGTACGACCGGCGGCGCGTCCAACGTGGACTTTGAGAGTAATGACGAGGATATTGAAAGGGATCTAAAAGGGAAAGGCCCGAAGAAGTTTCGGTGCAGTGACTGTTCCACACCGTTTACCAGTAAATTTCCCGAATGTCCCGCGTGCGGATCTCGTGATGTTGTTCCGCTATGAATATTCCCCTTTTTCGTGATCTGCTTCTTATTGAAAGCGGAAGCTCGTTTATTCTTGTCGGTAAAGTGAATGAGGGTTTTATCCTGCAACTGGAAACGTTCCGCGCCGAGATTGATCAGCCTCTCGCTCCCGACGACGTTGTTGTGGTCTCTGCACCGGAAGGCGGCCCTGTTCGTCTGGCGATCATGCTCCTCGAAATAGTCCGTACCTATCACATGCCCCTTGTCGTCCTCCCCCGTGATCACCCGGGGTCGCCCCATATCAGGATGGTCGTTTCGGCAGGGCCCGAAGTGGTCGGAACCTGTACAATAAGACGGGGGACTCACCCCGAACAGCACCTGATCTGCACGTCGGAAAAACTGGCAGGAATCCGCATCAGGGGGGTATCGGGAGGCGTTACGGTCAGAGGTTTTCCAGAGGAAACCTCGTTTTCGCATCTGGACGCAGACTGAGCGAGTATGAAAATAACAACACATATTAACGATCCTTATCATGAGTTATTGTATTGCCGTGAGAGGAGGGTTGGATGAAGACTGAGGTCCTACAGAGTATCAAAAAGACAGAAGAAGAGTATAAATCAATGATTAGCGCTGCGGAAGAAGAGAAGAAACGCAGTATTGCCAGTGCGGAAGAGGAGGCGGATCGGATCGTGCAGAAAGCAGAGCTCGATTCGGGGGAATACCGAAAAGTTCGCCTTGCCGAAGCACGGAGCGTTGCAGCGCAGAAGTATGATGAAACCCTGAAACAGGGTGAGGAGGCTACAGCCGATATGAGGTCCGCCGCTTCTGGCAACCTCAATAAAGCGGTTGAACTACTTGTGGAACGGTTTAAGGGGCAGATGAATGTTTAAGGCTCGACCTATGAGCCGGCTCCTTATCGCCGCCTCAAAGGATCAGCTTGAGCCTGTGATCCGTGAACTCTACCGAAGCCACGTCTTTCATATCGAAGATTTCGTCGAACAGAAAGAGGAAGGTTACGAGGGATTCAGGATCGGTATGCCCCTTGCCGGCGCAGACTCTGTGTCGAGAGATGTGCTCCGTGTACGGTCGATGTCAAGCGCACTCGGGATAGATCCGGGTGCAGTTGAGGCTGGCGCGAAGACAAGCTCACAGACGCTCCGTTCCCGGATTGATAGTGAATTCTCCACTCTTGAAAAGGAGATAGGGGGACTCAATACAGACCGCAACAAACGGGAGACAACCGTCCGCGAATACGAGCAGCGGATATCGGAACTGAAACCTTTTGCTTCAGCACCGCTGGATATGGATCTCTATCGCGGATACGACCGCCTGTCCGTTTTTGCAGGCCACATCCCCGGGGATGTGACGTTCACCGTCCCGCATGAGAAGTTCTTTACCGACACGGTTCCGGGGAATTTCCTCGTGGTTGCTGTTCCGTCGGAAAACAGGGATGATGTGGAGCAGACTCTCCTCGAAGCCCGATTCCAGGCGGTTCCTATTCCTGAGGAAACCGGTTCTGCGACGGAGAGGGTGGCCTGGTACACCAGTGAGGTTACCCGGCTCAACGCCGAGATTGAGAGCATTTCCGCCCGTCTTATCGAAAAGAAAGACGCACATACTGCATTCCTGGTGGCATGCGACGAACTCCTCACGGCAGAGGTTGAGCGGTCGGAAGCTCCGCTCCGGTTCGCTACTACGGAAGAGACGTTTGTGGCGGAGGGCTGGGTGCTTTCAGAGCAGGTGGCTGAACTTTCCGACTCGCTTCGGAAGGCAACCGGCGGAAAGATCTTTATCAATGAGGTCGAAATCGACTATGACAGGGACGCAATCCCCGTCAAGTACGACAATCCCGCGTTCGCCCGCCCGACGGAACTGCTTATGGACGTATATTCCCGTCCCCGCTACCGCGAACTCGACCCGACACTGATGGTATCTATAGTGTTTCCCATCTTTTTCGGCCTGATTCTCGGTGATGTGGGGTACGGCCTGATCCTGCTTCTGATGAGTTTCGGACTCGGGAAACTTCTGAAAGGTGAGGCGGTCGGGCAGCTGCTCGACACGCTCCGGAATGCAAGTGTTTCAAGCATTATTTTTGGTATCCTGTACAGCGAATTCATTGGCTATGCGCTCCCCTGGAAACCGTTCATTTTCAGCCGGCATTTAAACATCGGCGGCCATTCAACGGGGCACGGACCTCAGGTTATTGAACTGATGATCGTCTCCATCTGGATAGGTATTCTTCACGTCACACTCGGTCGCGTGCTTGGCATGGTCAATGCACGAAAGCTGTACCACGGCTCGCACGCAACGAAAGTCGTCATCGCAAATGCCGGCTGGATTGCCACGATGTGGGGTATCCTGGTCATGATATGGTCGATGTTTCCGATTCCCGTCATGCCCGATTTAACCGGGTTCCCGGTGGTGGCACTGGGCCTCAATGCGGCTGCCGCTCTTGGCGCCGTGTTCGTGATTGGGGGGATCGTAGCGATTGGCCAGGAAAATGCACTCGAACTGGTTGAGATCCCGACGATCCTCAGCCATGTTCTGTCTTATGCACGTCTGGTAGCTGTGGGGCTTTCCTCGGTGGCCATTGCGATGGTTGTGAATTTCATCGCAATCGGCATGCTGATTGAACCACAACTTGAACAATTCACCCCTTTCGGGGTAGTTATCATCATCGCCGGATTGGTGGTGTTCCTTCTCGGGCACCTGTTCAATACGGCACTCGGCCTGCTTGGGGGCGGACTGCACTCACTCAGGCTTCATTATGTTGAGTTCTTCACCAAATTCTACAAGGGTGGAGGGCAGAAATTTAATCCATTTGGCATGAAAAGAAGATTTACGGAGGACTAAACAATGGCAGTTGAAACTATGACAGTTGAAGTAGCAACAGCATCGGCAATGGGACTTAAGGCACTTGGCGCAGGTCTTGCGGTCGGACTGACCGGTATTGCCACGGCGATCGCAGAAATGACAATCGGTCCGGCCGCAGTCGGCGCGACCGCCGAGAACAAGGATATGTTCGGTATGGCACTGCTCTTTACGGTAATTCCGGAAACCATCGTCATCTTCGGTCTGGTCGTCGCACTCCTGCTGCTGTTCTAGGGAGTCTACAATGGCACTGGACGCTGTCGTCGGTGAGATCAGGGAAAAAGGGCAGAAGGAAGCAGCACGGATACGGAGCGAAGCTGATGCGGAAGTCAGGGCGATCCTCTCTTCCGCTCAGGAAAAGGCCGAATCGATAAAAATATCCGTGAACGAGGATGTTGAACGCCAGACTGCGCAGATTAGCGAACAGAAAGTGGCGGCAGGCAACCTCGTCGTAAAACGCACCATACTGAATGCCCAGAAAGAACTCCTTGATCAGGTGTACAAGGCCACTGTCGCGACCATCGCCGATTTGCCGGAAGCTTTCCATAAAAAGGTGGTCCGGGAACTGTCCAAACGTGCAGCGAAGGAGCTCTCCGCGGGCGTCATTTACTGCAACGAACGGGACAAGCCCGCAGTGGAGGAAGCACTCTCAAGCCTGAAGGGTCTGTCCGGATTTACTCTGGGGGGCACCGTAGATATTGAGGGTGGAATTATCGCGGAGAGCATGGACGGGGAGCTGCAGCTCGACTACAGCTACCCGACGTTCCTCTCCGAGGTGTGGGAATCAGGGCTGAAGGATGCGTCTGATATCCTGTTTACGTAAGGAGGCGCTGCTATGGCAGATGTAAGTACGCGGCTGGCCCCGTACGTTTATGTGTGCACACGGATGCGGGTTCGGAAAGCGAAGCTTCTGCCCCGCGAGGATTACCTCCGGATGCTGAACATGAGCCTCACCGAAATCACCCGTTTCATTGAGGAGACTGAGTACAAATCCGAGATTGATGAGCTCGGCTCCTCATTTTCCGGGATTGATCTCGTGGAAGTCGCACTCAGCTGGAACCTTGCCAAAGAGTACCAGAAAATTCTGGAGATCACTCCCGGTGCCCTGCACCTGTTCACGCAGAGTTACCTGCGGAGATGGGACATCCAGAATTTCCTGACAATTCTACGCGGGAAGCACCAGGGTGTTGCGGCAGGCAGGATCAAGGAGGTCCTTATCCCTGCCGGGAAGCTGGACCGGGAGTTTCTGGACCGTCTTCTCACCGAAGACTCGGTGGAACGGATCACGGAAGCTATGAGAGGAAAAAGGCTCTACCCCGTCCTCGAACGGGAACTCCCGGGAGCGCTTGAGACCAAATCGTTTGCACGGCTCGAAAACGAGTTGTACAAGGGTTTCTACAGCGAACTCCTGAGCGACGTGAAATCGGGTGTGAAGGGAGGTTCGGTATTCCTCGCATACATCCGGCTCGAGATAGATTTCATGAATGTCCGGAACCTGTTCCGCCTGAGATCCGGCGCCGTCGAAGGAGACATCCGGGACCTGATGATCCCGGACGGGTCGTTTTCGATCGATGAGTTGCAGCGTATTGCTGTTATCGAGAATGCCGGTGATTTTATCGACGAAATCCAGAAAAAGGCCGGACTCAAATCCATCACCGGACTTCTGGAGGACCTCAGGAATCACCGCCCCATTCATGAGATCGAGATAGAGCTCACTCGCTTCATGCTCGCTGAAATGGAACGTCTCTCGAAGCGATATCCGGTTTCAATATGCCCGATTCTCGTGTATCTGGAGAAGAAGAAATACGAAGTACAGAATCTCAGGGCACTCGCACGCGGCAAGGAGTCAAACCTCCCGGCCGAGCGGATTAAGAGTTATCTGGTGGTGTAACCATGGAGATTGCAGTTGTAGGAAACAGCGATTTCATCCTGGGCTTCAGGCTTGCGGGTATCAAACGAACCTATGCCGCCAACCGGGACGAAAAGTTTGTCGAGCACATCACTACCATTCTTGGCAGCGATGATATCGGCATTCTTGTTCTGAAGGGAAGCGACATGGAGCGGCTTTCGCCACGGCTCCGCACCACTCTTGAGGAATCGGTACGGCCGACGGTGATAGCCATCGGCGGCGAGGAAGGCGGATTGTCGATGAGAGAGAGAATTAAGAGATCAGTGGGTGTTGATCTGTGGAAGTGAAAGGAAACAACAAAGGAACTCTCAAGCGAATTTCCGGGCCTGTTGTGACAGCAGTCGGCCTTAACGCTCACATGTACGATGTGGTGAGGGTCGGAAACGAGCAGTTGATGGGAGAGGTCATTAAGATCCAGCGTGACAACACGATCATCCAGGTCTATGAGGATACCTCCGGTATCCGGCCCGGTGAACCCGTGGAAAACACGGGGCTGTCGCTTGCAGTTGAGCTTGGTCCCGGGCTGCTGACCAGTATCTACGATGGGATTCAGCGTCCGCTTGAAGTGCTCATGGAGAAAATGGGCGACTTCATCGAGCGCGGTGTTACGGCACCCGGCCTGTCGCACGAGAAAAAATGGGACTTTGTGCCCACGAAGCAGAGTGGGGACAGAGTTGGGCCCGGCACCATCATCGGTGAGGTACAGGAGACCAACATCATGCACCGGATTCTGGTGCCCCCGAACGTGAATCCCGGGACGATCAAAGAGATCAAAAAGGGCAGCTTCACGGTCGAGGAGACGGTCTGTGTCCTTGAAGACGGCACTGAACTGCAGATGATGCACAAGTGGCCCGTCCGGGTGCCCCGCCCCGTCACCGAGAAGAAGAATCCCGATATCCCCCTGATCACGGGCCAGCGTATTCTTGACGGTCTGTTCCCGATCGCGAAGGGAGGCACGGCAGCAATTCCGGGTCCCTTCGGGAGCGGTAAGACGGTGACGCAGCAGGCGCTTGCAAAATGGTCCGACGCAGAGATCGTGGTCTATATCGGCTGCGGTGAACGCGGTAATGAGATGACTGAAGTGCTGACCGAGTTTCCCGAGCTTGAGGACCCGAAGACCGGTAAACCGCTCATGGAGCGGACAGTACTGATTGCCAACACCTCCAACATGCCGGTGGCGGCCCGTGAGGCGTCGGTGTACACCGGTATCACGATTGCCGAGTACTTCCGTGACATGGGTTACGATGTATCGCTCATGGCCGACTCCACCTCGCGGTGGGCAGAGGCAATGCGTGAGATCTCGTCCCGTCTTGAGGAGATGCCCGGCGAAGAGGGGTACCCCGCGTACCTTGCCGCTCGTCTCTCTGAGTTTTACGAGCGTGCGGGCCGTGTCGAGGCCCTGAATGGCAAATCGGGATCGGTTACGGTCATCGGAGCGGTCTCGCCGCCGGGTGGTGACTTCTCCGAGCCCGTTACGCAGAACACGCTGCGTATCGTGAAGGTCTTCTGGGCGCTTGACGCGAAGCTCTCGCAGCGGCGCCACTTCCCGGCCATCAACTGGCTTGACTCGTATTCTCTCTATCTCGACACGCTCCACGACTGGTACGACGAAAACGTCTCACCCGACTGGAACATCGTCCGGTCATGGGCGATGGAAGTGCTCCAGAAAGAGGCGGAACTACAGGAGATCGTGCAGCTTGTCGGTTCCGACGCACTGCCCGATGAGGAGCAGGTGACGATCGAGGTGGCACGCATGCTCCGTGAGATCTTCCTGCAGCAGAACGCCTTCGATCCGGTTGACACGTTCTGTGACATGCAGAAGCAGTACGACATCCTGAAGACGATCCGCATCTTTGCCGACCTCGCGTACGGCGCTCAGAAGGTTGGCGTACCGACGGCACAGGTCATCAGTATCAAGGCAAAGAACGACCTGCCGCAGATCAAGTTCACGAAGGACTACAAGGCTGACCTCGAAAAGATCGTCGCGAACATGGAAGCGGAATTCAAGGCATTGAGGGAGGCCTGAAACATGAAAGAGTACAGAACGATTACCCAGGTTGCAGGCCCCCTGCTCTTCGTCGAAAAGACGGAGCCGATCGGGTACGGCGAACTGGTCAACATCGTGCAGTCGGACGGGACGATGAAACGCGGCCAGGTGCTTGACACGAGCGACGAGGTCGTGGTTGTGCAGGTCTTTGAGGATACACGCGGTATCGGAAGGGACAGTGGTATCCGGTTCACCGGCGAGACGATCAAGATGCCCGTTGGGCGCGACATGCTCGGGCGTATCCTCTCCGGCGGCGGTAAGCCGAAGGACGGGGGACCCGACATCGTGGCCGAAAAGCGCATCGACGTCATCGGAGCAGCAATCAACCCCTATGCCCGGTCATCCCCCGACCAGTTTATTCAGACCGGCATCTCGACCATCGACGCAACGAACACGCTCGTCCGGGGACAGAAACTCCCGATCTTCTCGGGGTCAGGTCTTCCGCACAACGAGATCGCACTCCAGATTGCCCGCCAGGCGAAGGTTCCCGGCAGCGATGAGGAGTTCGCGGTGGTCTTCGCTGCGATGGGTATCACGAAAGAGGAGGAGAACCAGTTCATGGCCGACTTCGAGCGCACGGGAGCGCTTGAGCACGCGGTCGTCTTCCTCAATCTCGCCGACGATCCGGCGGTCGAGCGTATCATCACCCCGCGTCTCGCACTCACGACTGCCGAGTACCTTGCATTTGAACTCGGGTACCATGTGCTTGTCATCCTGACAGACATGACCAATTACTGCGAAGCGTTGCGGCAGATCGGTGCGGCACGTGAGGAAGTGCCGGGCCGTCGCGGGTATCCGGGATACATGTACACCGACCTTGCGTCGATCTACGAGCGTGCCGGTATCATCAAGGGCAAGAAGGGGTCTGTCACACAGCTCTCGATCCTGACGATGCCCGGTGACGATATCACCCACCCGATCCCCGATCTCTCCGGGTACATCACGGAAGGCCAGATCGTGGTCAACCGTGAACTGCACCGGAAGGGTATCTACCCTCCGATCAACGTACTGCCGTCCCTCTCCCGGCTGATGAACCTCGGCATCGGGGAAGGGTATACCCGCGAAGACCACAAGAAGGTCTCCGACCAGCTCTATGCGGGCTACGCAGAAGGCAACGATCTCCGCGGCCTTGTGGCAATCGTCGGAAAGGACGCACTCTCCGAGCGCGACCGTCTCTTCCTCGAATTCGCCGACCTCTTCGAGAACCGCTTTGTCCGGCAGGGGCACGACGAGGACCGGTCGATCCAGGAGTCTCTCGATCTCGGTTGGGAGCTCCTGTCGACACTACCCGAGGAGCAGCTGGTGCGTATCGACCGTGACCTGATCCACAAGTATCACCCGAAATACAGAAAGGCAGCCAAACAGGAGGCTTGAGGATCCGATGGCGCTGAAAGATGTAAAACCGACACGGTCCGAGCTGATTGGTCTCAAGAGGAAAATCAAGCTCTCGGAGCGCGGATACAACATTCTGAAAATGAAGCGCGACGGACTGATCCTTGAGTTCTTCAAGGTGCTGGAAGAGGCGAAAAACAGTCGCGGGTCCTTGCAGGAGCGGTATAACCGGGCTGTCGAGATGATCGCGATCGCGAACACATTCGAAGGCGCAATCGGGGTCAAAGCAGCCGCGATGTCGGTGAAGGAGACCCCGGAGATCACGCTGAAGCAGAAGAACATCATGGGCGTTGTGGTGCCGGAGATCGAATCGTCACGCGTAAGAAAGGGTCTGAGAGAACGCGGATACGGTCTTCTGGGCACATCGGCGGTCATCGACGAGACCGCGACAGCTTTTGAGGAGCTCGTGGAGGAGATCATCAAGGCGGCCGAGATCGAAACGACCATGAAGCGCCTGCTCAACGAGATCGAGCACACGAAGCGCCGTGTCAACGCGCTCGAGTTCAAGGTCATCCCCGAACTCACGGAAGCCAGCACCTTCATCAAGATGCGGCTTGACGAGATGGAGCGGGAAGAGCTCTTCCGGCTCAAGAAGATCAAGGCGAAGTCTCAGAAGGCAGAGGCCTGATCTATTTTTTTTACCGTGAGATTTTCTTTTACTCCCCTTCTGTCCGGAAACACTATTTCATGCAGAATACAGTCCGATTTATCCTCGGGCATGCTTGTTGTGAAATTACCGGATCACCTTCTTTTTATTTTCCCCTCACAAAGCCGGGGACAGGCGTCAGCGTTTTTCAAACGCAATTCTCCACTTGATCCGATTGGCCCTGTCGGAAAATTTTCCGAAAATCAGGTGCTTGAGCGTCGCAAATTCCCAGAAAATAGTAAAAAATGCAAAGATGACAACAGTACATCCGAGTGCATTGAATACGTTGTATTGCGAAAAGATGGCGAGCCCGTTTTGGAATGCAAAATACGCAAACGGAAACGAACACAGGGCGATAAATGCGACAAACGTGACGTACACGGCAACGAGAAAACCCCGGATACTGAGAAACACTGCGAGGTTCGACGTTTTCAGCAGCAGAAAATTTTTATTATACTCGTTCAAGTCACCGAGAATTGCCTGAATCAAGCTGTTGTCCTCCGGGCTATCGCGGGTGTGCTCCAGATACCGTACATTTTCCCGGAGAATGGTGAGCGCAGTTTCCCATCCATGGAAATGGATCTCCTCCGAAAGGATTCTTCCGAGGAGTATGTCTTCGATCCAGAAATGGTATCCGACGATGCGTGAGATCGTTTTGGCCGTATCGAGAAATATCCAGAGAGACGGGATAAGGAACAGGAGGGGCACGAGGGAGATGAGGCATACTGCGTTGTTCTCGAGGTAGTGCAGATTCAGGTCGCTGCTATTTTTGAAAATAAGGCCTAGAACAACAATCGTTGCCGTTATTGCGAAAGTGAAGAACTGGATTTCACACCATTTCAGCTGGTTCAGTTCCCGCCGGAGTGCCGTATGCTCCAGTTTGCAGAGCTCGATTATACCCTCGCCGGATGCCATGCTGCATTCGAGGTATAGGCACCCGTGGTATATTGTAGTGTCGGATGACCGGCACATTCACCCGCCGTACCTTCCCTCACCGAAAAAGGACAATTTTCAGGTCCCTTTCCGGATCGGGTACTGTATCTCGGTTAAGAGTTCCTCTTCCGGGGTTTTGGCCGGGTCGTTCAGGTACAGCTCTCGGGCGGGTCCTGCCCCCGTGAGGTTATTCTCCTGCAGATAGTCAAACATCTCCTTGTGCGCCATACCGAGGTTTTGGTAAGGGCCCCTGTATACCACTGTGACGGCAGTGACGGCGGGAAGGGTCCTCGTGGTGATGGCCGGGTTTGATATCGTCACGCTCCCGGAAACAGGCAGGGCGACCTCAACGAGCCCTCCCGTTTCGTCACAGTCCTCGCCGATATAGACCGAGGAAATGGGGCCGGTGGCTTTCACGTTGTTCCGCAGGTTTTCGGGACTGAAAATTTCCGCACAAATCTGCTCGATCAGCGATGTCAGCACCTCGCCATAAGGCCCTTCGCCCCGGATCGTCATCGCCCTGATGGGGGGAATCTCCTTTATCGTCAGGTTTTCAAGTTCCACGGTAAACAACTCCTGAAACGGGTCATCGGATGAGAGGACCCTCTCGGCCATGACCAGACGCCTGATTTCGTTCCGGGTTTCACGCAACCGGGTCTTTAAGAGTGCCTGCACAGAAGCGCTGCTCCTGCCACGGGCATCGAGAATTGCGGCCGTATCATCCAGTGAAAACCCCATATTCGAGAGGCTGCCGATCCAGATGCCCCGTTCGATCTGCTGTGGGGTATAGTACCGGTACCCGGTGCAGAGGTCCCTTTCAACGGGCACAAGGAGCCCTTTTCTCTCGTAGCAGTACAGTGCCTTCTTCGAGAGCCGTGTCACTTCGGAGAATTTCCCGATCGGAATCCTGTCGACTGGCATGGTCACCCATTATGTATTGTTCCGGCGGGGATATTTGTGTGCAGTCTTCCCCGGGGAAGGGTTTTCGCGTGATGTGCCTGCCACCCGTCCACCCGGAACCATCCCGTTTTCCGGTAGTACCGCTAGCCGCCCGGCCGGTCCCGGATGGAGATAACCGGATAATTGTGGGAAACCCTTTTGCATCTGCAGTGAGAACGATGAACACGGTGAAACCGTGAGCAGGATCCGGCTTGTGGACGCGGAGACCGGCGTGCAGCTACGCCATTATGTTCGAACACTCAGAGAGGCAAACCGTGAACGGGAGTGGTATGAGGTGGAGACAGGGAGACCGATCCGGATCGTGAAGGTCTTTGACACGAGTCCTGATGAGTAATACCGCGAACAGGCCAACCTGCCCGGGTCCGGTCGGCACGGCGGGCTGTCCCCCGTCTCCTCCCTCTCCCGAGGAATGTAAACCCAATACTTCATCACATACACGGCATAACATACAAACAGGAACACTTTTTCCCCGGGGTGGTCATGGCATGGCATTTTTAACACTGAATGATGTGGATCTTACCCGGAAGACGGCTCTCTTGCGGGTTGATTTCAACTCGCCGATAGACCCGCTATCCAGCACGATTCTTGATGATAAACGGTTCCGGGAGCATGTCCCGACCATTCAGGCGATGGAGGACGCGAAGTGCGTCATTCTCACGCACCAGAGCAGGCCCGGGAAGAAGGATTTTACGACGCTGGAGGCGCATGCGGAGATACTCGCGCGGCTTCTCGCCCGGCCGGTGGATTATGTGGACGATATCTTCGGGAAGTGCGCCCGCGACGCGGTGCGAAACATGGAGCCGGGTGACGTGCTGATGCTCGAAAACGTCCGGTTCAACGCCGAGGAGAACCTGAAACTCCCGCCTGAAGATGCAAAAAAAACCCTTTTTGTCCGTAAAATCGTGCAGATGGCGGACATCTTTGTCAACGACGCTTTCGGGACGGCACACCGGTCACAGCCGTCCATAGTCGGGATCCCTCTTGTGATCCGATCGGTGGCAGGTCTCCTGATGCAGCGGGAAGTAGAGACGCTCTCCCGTGTTATGACGGGAGCACCGAAACCTGTTGTCTTTGTGCTGGGAGGGACAAAGGTGGATGATTCGGTAGACGTAGCCCGGAACGTGCTTGAAAACGGCATCGCGGACCGTGTGGTCGTGGTTGGTGTGGTTGCAAATATCTTTCTCATCGCCGCCGGATATGATATCGGTGCTCCCTCTGCCCAGCTCGTCGAAAAGCTTGGATATACCGGGGAAATCGCAAAGGCACGTGACCTGCTTGACCGGTACCGCGACGCCATTCTCCTGCCTTCTCATGTGGCAGTCCGGGCCGGGAACGGACGGGCAGAGCACCCGGTGGATGCCATTCCGCCGGACAAACCTGTCATGGATCTTGGGATGGACGCCATTTTCTCGACCGTGGCCGCTCTCCGTGCTGCGGGAACCGTCGTATTCAACGGTCCGGCGGGAGTCTTTGAGGATGCACACTTTTCGATAGGCACACTTGAGCTGTTGCGGGCGGCGAGCGAGGCGGTTTTCTCCGTCGTGGGCGGCGGGCATACGGCTGCGGTCATCGAAAAGATAGGTCTTGAAGACCGTTTCACCCATATTTCAACCGGAGGGGGCGCCTGCATCGAATTTTTAACGGGAAAGCCCCTGCCGGCAGTCTCTGCACTGGAGGCTTCAAAACGCCTATTCTGGTAATGGAATGCGGATTAAATCAGATATATGGGTTAAATTGATAATTTAGTTTCCAAATACGTCTTTTTTATATAACAAGCCGAAAATCCGGGTAATTATGGATATCCCACGGCGAATATCATATGTGCATTGCATATCGTTATATGCCGTTTCACTATACATCTGGTATAAACGTGGAAATATCCGGCACGTTTTGTAAGGGATTAAAAACACGGATATACCGAGATACTGGCAAATTCCGGCTTTCAGGAAAAAAGATGACTTTTTCCACACCGCGTGAGGTGGCCGGGATCATGGGAGGGTGAACGCGTGAAATCGTCTCGGGAACATCGTCGTCAGGCATCACAGGCATTTGATTCGCTATTTCAGCAAGTTTTGTCCGCCGAAGTGACAGAGTACCTGCCGGAATGGAAAGAGTCCGATCCTGACGTTTTTAAGACCATTATAACGCTCGCAAAAAAGGAATTGCGGGTGGATTATCTTTAAAAGAACGAACGCTCCGGTCCGCACCTCAGACCTTCTCTTCTGTCGCCGTTTCCGCATGCCGTACGGCATTCTGCAGACAGACTGCGGCTTCGGAAAACCTTCCGAGATGGTGCAACGCCATTCCCTTATGATACCAGCCGAGCGAATGATCCGGCACAGCATCAAGCATCCGGTCGAAGAGCGTGCATGCCGGTTCGTACCGTCCCTGCCGTGCAAGAGCAAGCCCTTTCCGGTACAGCATATCGGGATCTTCGCCGCCACGCTCGATCGCCTGGTCGAATGATTTGACCGCGTCCGAATACCGCCCCATATCATCAAGAAGGACACCGCGGGCCACCCAGAGGAATGGATCGCTGTTTCGTGCCCTAAGCGCCCTGTCATAGGCACAAAGTGCATCCTCGAATTGTCCTGTCTTATGAAGCAGGCTGGCGAACAGGACCTGCGCCGCACTATGGTCGCCCTTCCGCGAGAGAATGCGTTTGATGATTTCAGTCGCTTCACGGTAATCCGCGTGACGGATCAATGTGAGGGCGAAGTCGAAGAGTGTGTCGGGATTTTCACCCTCCAGTTCGAGGAGAGCGCGATAGTGGGAGAACGCCTCGGCGGGCAATCCCTGGTGTTCGAGTAGGGAGATCAGGGCATGAAGTGCGGCCACGTTCCCCGGATCCGCCGCAAGCACAGCCTTGTAAGCATCCGACGCTTCGGTGGACCTGCCCAGCCGTGCGAGTACATCGGCTTTTTTCACCAGCGCCTCCCGGTGGCCGGGATCCGACGCCAATATTTCCGAGAACGCCTCCAGGGCCTCGTCATACCGGCCAAGAGTTGTGAGGGCCGTTCCGAGCATGATCCAGCTCCCGGGATCACTGCTGTCGGTTTCAAGCGCTTCCGCGAACCTGGTGACTGCCTCGTCGGTCCGTCCTGCCCGGAGCAGTGCATGTGCCGCCTCCCTCCGGGCGCCGGTATCGTCGGGTGCCCGTGCAAGATAGGTATCGAATGATACTATAGCGTCCGTATATTTGCCGGAAGCCAGAAGAGCCTGTGCCTTAACGCGGAGTGCCCTGATATCCTCCGGATCAAGTGCCAGAGCCCGGTCTGCATGGGAAACGGCCTGTTTCTTCTTCCCGGCCGCATAGACGAGGTCGGCGAGAGAGGACCACCCGCCCGGGATCTCCGGATTTTCCCCGACTGCTTCGGTGAAGCACCGGATTGCCTCGTCACGATCGCCCATCTGCGAACGGATCATCCCGAGCGTCATCCAGCAATCCGCATCTCCCTGCCGACCGGCCGCTCCACAGGAGAAGATCTCGGCCGCCTCTCTGTACTTCCCGAGTGCCAGTAAAGAATGGCCGAGTGTACTCCGGATCCCGGGCAGTGTGAGGCCGGCTGAGAGAAGACCCTGTGCTGCTGCTGCGGAAGGCTTCGGATCACCGATCTTTCCGGTGATCCGGTACCGGGCCAGAAGCGCCGCCCGGTCGTCCGGAGCCCGCGCAAGAATCCGGTCGAGTGCTGCGAGTGCATCCCGGTACGCACCGGTGCGTTCGCATGCCATGGCATACCGGAGCAGGGCCCCGGCATCATCCGGTTTTCGTTCGAGATACAGGTGAAAGCATGAACAGGCCTCCTCCTCCCTTCCGAGGTCGAGAAGCAGGTCCCCGAGCTCGTACAGCGTCTGTGTGTCTCCGGGCCACTGTTCCAGAACCACGGAAAATTCGCAGGCGGCGTCGCTCCCCTCTCCGGCATGTATGAGTGTACGGGCATACGCAAGGCGTGCAGCCGTATCAGTTGGATCGGCATCGAGGATTTGCCGGTATACTCCGGCAGCTCCGCTGATGTCGCCCTCATGGACCAGAGCTGAAGCAGCCCCGGAAAGTGCCTCACGGTCGCCCGGTACCTGACGAAGGAGCGAAGAAAACGCTTCGGATGCAGCATGGTAATGGCCGAGGTGCAGGTGGGCGGACGCCCTCAGGCGGAGAAGCATGGTGTTTTCCGGGCCGTCTTCGGAAAGGCGGTTCAGCCGTTTCAGCGCCTCTTCGTACTTTCCCAGGTGATACTGCGCAAACGCCTCGAATCCCCTGATAGTCCGTTCGCTGACGTCCGTATCCCCCGGTGCCGGTGCCCCACCGCGTTTCCCATCATCCCGGGAAAACAGGGTGAAATCCGTGTCCCCGCCTATCCAGCTCATGCCGGCCCGGCCCGTCCGCTGTTTCACGTGCTCAAAACTCCCGAGTGCCTGCTCGTACCTGCCCGCCAGGAAGAGCGACAGCCCCCGGTAGTACCATGCCGTCGTGTTGGTCTGGTCCTGCTTGAGCAGGTAATCGAAAGCATCGACACTCCTCTCAAGGTCTCCCGACAGCACTGCAGAAATGCCCACCATAAACCTGGCAACGGCATTGTTGGGATCCGCCTTAATCACCGTCTCGAATGCGGCATCTGCGTTCGGATACTCTCCTTTCCAGAACAGGGCAAGGCCGCGCTCCAGCCGGGCGGCCGACTGCTCGGGGTGGTGGACGGCAACGGCCTCGTAACAGCGTGCCGCATCGCCGAACTTGCCCGCCATCATGTAGATCTGCGCAAGCTGGTAATGCGTTCCGATATCGTCGGGATTCCGGGCCACCGCTCCCTCAAAAGCCTCCGCGGCTTCGGCAAACGATCCCTGACGCTCCAGGATTCGTCCTTTTTCGGCAAGGAGGACGGGATTGCCGGGGTGGTTTTTCAGGATCCGTGTGGTGTGCCGGATCGCATCCGCAGAGTGCCCCGCACGTGAGGAGAGTGACGCGAGGCGGTCCAGGAGAAGGGAATTATCGGGATCGTGCAGAAGAACACGTTCAAAGCACCCCGCTGCCTCCTCCCACAATCCGGCCTGATCGAGGCATTCTCCTTTCATTAACCCGGCAGTAACATCATCCGGCTCGGCAGTGAGAATGCGGTCCAGCACCGTGATCGCATCATTCGCCCGGCCGAGACGCATCTGCATGCGTGCGAGGGCACGGAGGATCGTGATATCGGGATTGAGTCCGGCCGCCCGGTCATACAGGAGGGCGGCGTCATCGTACAAAAAAAGGTTTTCCCGTGCTGTTCCCGCCAGATAATACAGCCATCCATCCTCCGGACTAATTTCGAGTGCCTTATCGAAGTGTTTCACAGCATCGTCGTATCGCCCCTTTTCGAGAGAGGCGTTCCCTTTCTGAATCCAGGGATTCGGGTTTTTTCCCTGGCCGAGAATGTTACCGAGGATATCCATTGCCACTACCTTTTCGAGGGTTCGTACTTACAGGTACGGTAATGAGACTATAAATAGCAAGTCCGGTTCGCGGAGCTGCTTCTGTTCACTGGTACGAAGCATCATATACCCTGCTGTCCATCCCCTGAGTACTGGCACCACCCGGGTTCATCCGAGAACAGACGGCCCGGAGTGGCGCCGGAGGAGTGATGAAAGATGAAACAGATTAAGCGCTACAAATGCCGGTACTGTGAATACGTCTATTCACCCCTTGTCGGGGAGCCGCACCACGGCATTCCTGCGGGCACAGCTTTTGAAGATCTGCCGGAGGACTACGTATGCCCCGTTTGCGGGGCACAAGGCAAGGGTGCGGTTGGCACATGGGGATTTGAACTCTGGCTGCCGACGATGTTCCGGTGCAAAATATGCGGTTACGTCTACGACAAAAAGCGCGGTGAACCCCACCATGGCATACAGCCCGGCACAGCATTTGAAGATCTTCCCGCCGATTACGCATGTCCGGTATGCGGCAGCGATCCGAAGATTTCCGGGGAATACGGGAAGGTGGGAAAAGAGCAGTTTGAGCCGCTCATGCGCTGATCCACGACTCCGAAACGAGGAGGGAAGGCCCGATTCGCGATATTTATCGTCCCGGGAAATCGGAATCTTTTCATCCGATGGAGGCGCAGTTTTTTTTCTGAAGCAGAGGGGGAATCCCGCACGTCGACACCATGGGGCATGAATCTGGAAACGATTATCGAAGGAACAGGAGAACTGGATCACCTCTTCGTTCTTGTTGAACGCCGGCGTCAGGCGGCCTGCAGTGAGGATGACGATACGGAACAGGACGCGGTGGTGATCGTGGAGCGGATCATCAACCCGATCCTCTGCGATCTCGAAGCATTTTTAAAAGGACGAGTCACCGCATCAATGCCGCTGCCGGAAGTCAGGGAACTTGTATCAGGCTGGATCGATGAGCAGATCGCCCGTGAGAACCGATAATGCTTGAGGTGCATCTCCTCACACAGCCAAAACCCCCGTCGCCCTGACCCTGCCGGCAGGTTTTCATCATCCCTTTCCGGAATGTGCCACGTCTGTCCGGCCGGAACCCACACCGTTTCTTTGGTACGTGTTCAGGGTAAAACATATTGTCATTCCCTCGCCAGGGTGCCCGGGAATCCGGTCCTCAGCCCAGATGCGGCCGCCGTAACTCTCGATCAGCATCCTGCAGATCGACAGGCCGAGCCCTTTGCCGCTCCTGCTGCTGTTGCCTGTTTCGAACCGGTTGAAGATCCGTGATTTGTCGGGCATGCCCGGCCCCGTGTCGGAGACGCTGACGATAACCTGTTTGTCCTTCTTTTCTACGCCGATGGCAATCCTCACATCATCTCCGCCGAATTTTCTGCTGTTGGTGATGAGGTTCGTGAACACTTCTGAGAGGAGTTCGTTTGCGCATACGACTGCACCCGAAGGAGTAAAGTCGATATGCACATCAGAAAAGTTTTTGATGTCCGCCCTGATGATTTCATCGAGAGGCACCGGCTGGATTTTCTGCTTTATATCGCGTATTTTCCGTATCGTCGACACATTGTCGATAATTTTTGCACTCTGCTGTACACTCGAGAGGATCTTGTGAATATACTCCGACGGGGCGCCTTCCGGTATCAGTCCGGCAAGGATCTCAGCATATCCGAGGGATATAGTGTTGATATTATTAAGGTCATGGGCCATGATGTCGAGGTAGAGGTTTGCCTCTGTGTTGGACTGCTCCAGCTCTTTCCTGAGTGTGTTCTGGAGGATGGCACTGGCAAGTTCGCGGCCAAGGGTGATAATCATCGCCTTCTCTTCCTCCGAAAACAGTGAACGATGCCTGCTGGCGATGAACATCACCCCGACCGTCCGTTCCTCGGTTGAAAGCGGAATGGCTGCAAACACTTTCATGCCGATTTTCCGGGCGAATATCCTGAGTGAACTTGCCGATGAAGATTCATCATCCGTTGTGGTCACCTCGGAAAAAGCGGGTTGCGACCGGATGAAGTACTCGTGGTAGGGTTCAATGCCGGTCTCCAGTTTTTGTAGGGAGCGGTCAAATTCGGCCTTTTCCACGTCGGTGAGTCCCTGGACCGTTATCAGGCCCGCTTCCTGTGTTCCGCTTTCGGTGAGATAGATTGCCCCGGCATCGAAATCCAGCATACCGAGAATCTGAGCGAGTGAGAAGGTTAAAAATGCATGGGTTTTGCATGACGACGTCGCTGCTTTAATTATTATATTGATGATGGAAAGCTGGCTGTTTCGAACAGCCAGAGCATTTTCAAAAGATTTTCGCTCAGAGATGTCTACGAAGATTCCCCGGAATCCGATTATCTCATCATTTTTTAAAATCGGTGATAAATATATCATTGCCGGAAATGTGGTCCCGTCTTTTCGCAGTCCTGTATATTCGACGCCATTCGGACTTGCCTCACCGCGAGTGCGCCGTAATAAATTATCATGCATCCGCTGTCTCTCATGTTCTGGCATAATCTGGTCAGCATTGATGCCCTGTGCAACATCGGAGGCAGTATAGCCAAACGTTTCGATACCGCTTTTGTTCGCGAATGTGATCTCTCTGTTCAGGTCGAGTTCGAAGACAGCCTGTGGCAGCAGGTCGGCGAGTTCGCGGAACCGGTGTTCGCTTTCGCGCAGGGTATCCTCCGCACGTTTCCGCGCGGTGATGTCGGTCAGGATGAGAATCACGGTGTCTCCCATGAGTGTACCGCCCGTGATAAGACAGCTGACCTGGCGGCCGCCCGAATCCGTGAGTGTTATCTCCTGTTCGCACACGGTTCTCTCCTCCCGAAGCCTCCCGAAAAACGTTGCACGCTCGTCGACATCCGTCCAGTAGTCGAAGAAAGACTCTCCGGCCTCTTTCTTATTGAGGCCACCGAACAGCGGCTGGCACTGGCTGTTTGATTCGCGCACCATGCCGGTCTCCGCATCGATAAGGCAGATGCAGCTCCCGGAATTATCGAACACGTTGCGGTATTTCAGTTCGTTTATCCTGATTGTCGACGAGAGAGAGGATACCACGAGTCCGACGCTGACATACACATAGAATTGCATGGCAGCTGTCAGGAGCTCCATCGTGGGAGGATTGACATACCAGAAGACTCCGAGGTAGATGAAGCTGATTATCGTCGCACTCATGACGCCCCTTCTTGGATAATGGAATGCGGCGAATACGACCGGAAAATAGAAGAAATGGGTGATGACAATGGTAAAATTGTCCGAGATGACAAAGAGAATGATCTCTGCTATCACGAGCGTGAAGAGAACTATGCCGAGAATTACCTCCGTCACGATGTCTTTCCGGGTATATGTCCCTTTCCCGTTCACATCAGTTCACCGGATACTAAAAAATTTACTCTCTACGTTATTGTATGCTCAGGTCGGTTTTGTTTGTTGTGGTCGTGTCCCGAAAGAGAGACGCGGTAGTGCCGGGATCGGTTGTGTCGGTACGGCCTCCGGGCCGGCTGTAATTATCTGCATGCCCGAAATGACAAAACGGTGCTCCCTCACGAGGGTCTCCCTGCGGTAATTTTATTGGGTGCCGGGAGTATTGTTCGATTGGTGATATCTGCGATGGTTACACTGACTGAAGAGATGAAAAAGGCGATGGCGACAATCAAGGCGTTTCCGGTGGCAACTGCCTCGAAGGACGGGTGGCCCAACGTTGTGCCCATCGGATTTCTGGAACTTGTGGATGACGAAACAATATGGATTGCCGACAATTTTATGCTGAAAACGCTTGCAAATGTCCGGGAAAATCCGAAGATTGCGATTTTTGTCTGGGGTCCCGAGACGAAGGGGTGCTACCAGATCAAGGGCGAGGTCTCACTCAAAACGAGCGGCCCTGACTTTGATAAGATGCAGGAGACCGTACGGGCAAAGATGGCGAAGGCTCCCGCGAAGGGGCTTCTCATCATGAAGATTACCGCTGTCTTCGAGTGCGCACCCGGGGCGAATGCCGGGGCAAAGATCCTGTGATATGGCAGCCAGGGAGAACAATTGGGTGTAAGCAAGGAGATCGGATTTTCCCGGAAAATGACGGCGTGGAAAGGAGGATGTGAGAATATGCGGATCCTATCATCCGGTTTTTGCAGTGTCATAACGGTGTGTCTTGTACTGCTGATTTTAGCGGCTCCTGCCGGTGCACGCGGCCCCGGTATAAATGACATCGGACCCGGAGATACGATTTTCCTCTATGAGGAGGGACTCAACCTGACGGGGCTCCGCGATTCAGTATCGAATATCCCCCTCACAGCACTCCGGCGATATTCAGGCGATGATCCGACATATACGCTTCTGTCGGAGCTCCCTATTGCGGATGACACGGATTTCGACGTCCTCTCGGAACTGGTCGATACAAACCCCGCCGTCTATTACGGCTATACGCCTGCTGACGGAGCGACGCAATCCGTCATCGTATGGAAACCCGAACTCACCCTGGGGGTGACTCTCGCGTCACCCTATCATGGGGATGTGGTGGAGGGACTCTCCCTTCCCGAAGGAACGGCAATTGCATTCAGGATCACCTCCCCCTATGTCGGAAGCGCGTACAGGGTCGGCTCAACGAACTATGCGACTGTTGATGTCGTTTTTTCGACACCCGGTGGCGCCGAAACGACCCGGCTGAAAGCAGTGGATTTTACCGGGATTCCTCTGCAGGCAGCGGTTGTGTATACTGACGATCCCGGTATGCCGGGTGCGATTTCCCTGTCAAGGCTTGAAACGGGTACCTACTCCGTTCAGGCACGCTGGAATAGTCCGCAGGCGTTTGCAGACTATGCGGACGATTCCAACTCCATTACGTTTTCTGTCGGAAAACCATCCGGTGTGGATATAACGGTGGTGCCGACACAGACCCCGACACTCCCCGCAACACACCTCCCTCTCACCACGGCAGTGCCTACCGAAACACCGCTTCCCGCGACAGAGACTCCCGTGCCGGAAACGTCGCCTTCCGTCTCACCGTCCTCTCCAGGAGTCCCGGTACCCACGCAGGCCGCTCCTGTTCTCTGGACGGTGTGTGCCGCAGCCCTGATTGGAGTGCTCTTTTTCCGGAAACGATAATCCGGTTCTTTTTTTACTCGTACCTGAGCGCTTCGATGGGACTGAGGGATGCGGCTTTCCATGCCGGGTAGAGACCCGCAATCATGCTCATCACGGCGCCGAAGACCATGCCGAAGATAATATAGGAAATCGCCGTCGCATCAAGCACTGTCGACTGAGTGCCGATACCGCCGAAGGATCCGAAGAGGGACTGGGTTACCGAGATGCTGATGACGTACCCGACGCCCGCACTTAACACCCCGCCGATGACACTCCCCACGATACCGAGGATGAGCGCTTCAAACAGGAATATGAGCATCACCTCCCGGCGATGTGTGCCGATGCTCCGGATGATGCCGATTTCCCGTGTCCGTTCGGTGACGGAAATGATCATCACGTTGAGGATGCTGACACTGGCGACGAAGAGAGATACGGCGCCAATGCCGAGGAGCATGATATTGATCGCATCCATGGTCTGGAAATATATCTCGAGAATCTCTTTTGAATCGGTAATATCGACGACGTCCTCCTTCCTGTTCATCTGGAAGTCAATGGCGCTTTTCACCTGCTCCAGTTCCCCGAGGTCACGCAGTTTTACCACGACCTGGCTGTAGTTCTCACCACCATAGATGCCGGAGTACCATTCCTGCGTTACGATGATGCCGAAATCAGGGTTTATATCGATCGCCATTCCCCGTTCCGCGGCAATGCCCACAACCCGGAGGGTCTGATTTCCGAGCTCTATCCTGCTGCCTGCATTGATGTCGTATTCATCGGCGAGGAGGCGGCCTACCAGGCATCCCGCCGATGTTTCCCGGGGGTACAATCCTCTCTCCAGTTTGACCAGAAACGGGACGTCCTCGGCATTCAGGACATATAACAGCGCAAATCCGCTTTTATCGCCGACCTGGATCTCCTCCGCAGTGCGGATCATCGGAATAACGCGGTTTGTGCCCGCTACTTTCCGGATCCTGCTGACGTCCCGGTCTGAAATCGATGAGGGGAGCATATTACGCGGATCGAAGGGATCTCCGCTTGACACGGCGAGGTGGGGGGTGACGAGGACCGTGTCGCTGACATCGGAGACCAGGCCTGCATAGAGCATGGTGATGCTGTTGCCGAGAATGCCCAGCGAGGCGATTGCGATGACACCGATGATTATCCCGACCGTGGCAAGAAACGACCGGACGGAGTGCCTTCTTAAGTTTCGTATGGCGAGAGAGAAAAACAGCTCCAGCCTCCGGATAATCTGGAGCGCCCGGGAACCTTCATTCATGGCGCAACGCCTCGATTGGACTCAGCTGCGCCGCCTTCCACGCCGGATACAGTCCCGAAAGGGTGCTGATGACTATTCCGAATGCCATGGCGAAAATTACATATGCCACAGCCGTCGAGTCGAAGATGGTGGCGTTTTCACCAAATGTAGTCCCGACGGTAAATACTTCGATTGCCGCTGCACTGATGATATAGCCGCCGATGGTGCTGAAGGCGCCGCCGATGATGCTGCCGATAATCCCGAGTATGATCGCCTCGAAGAGAAACATCTGCAGCACATCCCTGCGGTTCGTCCCGATGCTCCGCATGATGCCGATCTCGTGGATCCGCTCGGTGACGGAGATGTACATGACGTTGAGGATGTTTACCGCCGCGACAAGAAGAGAGATCGCTCCGATACCGATAAGAAACGTGGTCATCTGCTCATAGACTTCCTCGTACGTCTTGATGAGGTCGCGTGAATCGATTATATCGACCGTGTCGTCCCTGCGGTTGAGCTGATAGTCAATTGCATCCTTTACGGTATCGATCTCGTCAAGGCTGCGAATCTTGACGATGACCATCGAGTATTCGTCCCTGGTTCCAAAATGATCGTTATACCAAGGCTCTGCCACCACAACTGCATAATCGGGATTGATATCGGCGGCATAGCCGCGTTCCCGGAGGATGCCGACGACACGGATCTCCGCATCGCCGATGACAATCCGGTTTCCGGGCTCGAGCTCGAACTCATCTGCAAGGTATGTGCCGATGAGACAGCCGGGGAGGTTCTGCCGTACATACTGGCCCCTGTCGAGATCGAGCAGGAAGGGTATATCGTCGGTTGCAAGGCCGATGATCTGGGCATTCCCTTGTTTGTCGCCGAACCGGATGAGGTCGGCACCCTGAAGCACCGGTATCACCCGGTGTGACCCGGCAGCCTTCCGGATTTCGTTCACCTGAGTCTCACTGATCGTGGCATCGACCGCCGACCGCGGGTCTCCCACGAACGTGTCCGAGGCAGCGGTATGGGGACTGATCACGAGTGTGTCCCCCACGTCCGTGATGAGATTGGCGACAAGAAGGTTGATGCTGTTGCCGAGGATTGCGAGGGACGCAATGGCGATCACGCCGATGATGATCCCGATGATGGAGAGGAGCGACCGGATCCAGTGTCGTCTCAGGTTCCTCAGCGCGAACTGCAGAAAGATCATCGCAACTCCCTCCCGGCAGTGGCGTCACCGGCGGGTAACTCTAGTGTACGGGCGTCAGAATGGAAGATAAAGCCTTCCCTGAACAGCCGGAACCCCTATGGACGGTGATGCCTGATCCAGCCGGCGGTGTGCTGGAGTAGCCAGTAAATGCCATCGGCGGAGGGATGCACTTCACGCAGATCCCCGAAATCATGGATGGTGGCGCCCTGCCGCATCAGGAATGCAAGATATGTGGCGGAGAGCGACGCTCCCGGCGCCGCGGCGTATATGCCGGTGATACCTCCCCCGTCTGGCTGGAAACTGATCTTCGCCGTTCCCGTATGCCGTGCGGGCACCGACCAGAATGATCCGGGCCCGGCAGGTGCGGGAATGGAAAGCGACACGTCCGACTCCGCGGGCATCGACGAGAATGCATAGTCATACCCGAGGCTCATCGACTGGGGTATCCAGTCACGGTCTCTCGTTCGTTCCCGTCCGAGCATCGACTCCGCCGCAACAAGCCCTTCGTGCCGTGCAACCGGTGTCAGGTAGGGCGGCCCCGTTACATCCCCGGCCGCCCAGACACCGGGAACGCTCGTTCGCAAGGAGGCATCAACCCGGATTTCACCGAGCGGTCCCTTTTCCAGACCGGATACGGCCTCTGTCCGGGGCACGAGGCCTGCCGCGACAAAAACCGCGTCCACGTCGATCTCTTCACGGACGTCACCTGAGCGGATCTCTACCGTCTGCACTCTCCCATCGCCTGAGAACTCAGCGACGGCGGTATTCTCACGGATCGCCGAGAAAGAAAGGTCTTTTCGGGCGGTTTCGCGGAGTTTGGGGTCGATATGCGGTAAAAACCCGCTTCTGCAGATCATCTCGATCCTGCTTCCAAGCCCTCCGAATATATGGGCAAACTCGGCTGCCATAACCCCCCCGCCGATGATTGCGACCGATTCCGGCAGGTCCGTCATGGTGTGGAGGGTATGGGGATTGTAAATGCCCGGAAGCTCGATTCCCTTGATTTCAGGGATATACGGCACTGATCCGGTTGCAATAAGGAGTGCTTCCGGCCTGAATGTTTCATGACCGGCGGTCACCGTCCGCCCGTCCACACGTGCCTCCCTCCCCGACAGCACCGTCACGCCTGCCTGCCGGGTCTCTTCCCGGATCACCCCGTGAATCGTCGCCTGAATGGAGGCCATTTCCTTCAGAAGCGTCCCGAATGAAACGTCCGGGACAGTGTCGATAATGCCGAGCCCTGCGAGGGTTTCCGCCCGCCTGCGGTGGCGGGCCACGTCGTTGAGAGCACAGACTACCATGCAGCCGAAATGGAGGCACTGGCCGCCGAGACCTCCGCTGTCAACAAGACACACCTCCTGCCCCTCTTCCGCGAGCCGCATCGCCGCAATACGTCCTGCGGGTCCGCCGCCGACCACCAGCATCATAGTGCGCACTCAGATGATTTCCACGCCATCATCCATTGGTTCGCACAGGATTTCGCCGTTGAAGGCATTGATCTCGACAATCTTCTTTCCCCGGATCTGCCAGACCGGTACATAGACCAGACGGAGATCGACGCTGATGTTGTTCCTGTCAGGACGGATAATCTTATTTTCGAGCGAGATGGTATCACCGCTCTCCTGTTTTATACGCACGTTTTTTGTGAGTAAATCGATCACCTGCGGGATAATCTGCTCTTCGGCCTCCTTCCGCTGGATGGTCGGTGTCAGGATATCCGCCTCGGCATCGATGGACTCCTCGACAATATCCGCGATGTCGATGACGGATGGAAGACCGTTGATTGCATTGATGGCACCTGAGTCAGCGGCGTCAAAATTGACCATTCTGTCCCGGAATTCCTTTTCCCCGGAACTCTCCCAAGAGTAGAACCAGTGCGGGATGAAGCGGCAGGTTGCCTTTCCCTTCTGCCCGGAAATCCGAACGGCATAATCGTGGGTGACTTTCACCGGGAGGTGGGGGATTTCCGGGCCGGCTGCCCGGTTCTCCGGCTCTGGCTCCGGCTCGGGTTCTGACTCGGGCTGCAGTTCCTTCGGCTCCGATTTACGTCCGAAATCAATCCCGAGCTCCAGCCCGAGCATGCCGGCGACCGCGGCCATGCCCGCATATTCGGCAATTTCATCTTCGCCCCACCTGACGACATTTTCGGTTTCTGCCCGCTCGTTAAAGGACACGAGCAGTTTAATACACCCGATCTTTTCATCTCCGGCCCTGAACTGGTACCGGGTTTCATCAAACGCGGCGATCTCCTCCGCGTCGTCCGAACAGAGTACAACCACGCACTCATCATCCCTGATAGCAGAGAGGTCAATGAGCCCGTCCCCTTCTTCGACATCGAATGATGCCGTCTCAAGAATTTGCCAGACCGCCTCCCGCGCCCGTCCCCGAATCATTCACATACGTTGTGAGCAAGCGTATAGAACAATTTTTCTATTGCGATGCATGAGGTGTAGTAATGGACAACCCCCTGAAATTCGTGAACCATCGCATCGAAGAGTACGCCCTGAAGGTGACGTACCGGCCGGAGGACGATGAGGGTTCCATCATCTACAACGCATCCCTGATTCGCCACGACGATCTCGATGATCTGCTTCGCGTACTCAAGGACGCGTGCAGGGCCGGTTTATGCGTAAGCAACCGGCTTAGCGTGGTATATCCCGGAGAATCGGTGGGGGACGTATCGGTTCCCGGGGATATGGCCGCCATCCTTACCATGTGCAGCATCACACTCGATGCACTCCTGCTCCGGAAAGGAGTCCCGCTTAATCCGATCGGAGGCGGTATTGTAGAGATCCAGGACAGGATACCCCGGCGGTTTACGACGATCCTGAGGTATGAATCCACGACCATTGATCCGCTTCAGGTCCTCATCACCCAGGAAATGACCTCGGTCCGGGGTGTCATGAACCGCGGAAACGGCTCGATTCTTGCCAACCTCCGCGAATGCCACATGGAGACCGAGGCACTCGTGGGCGATGTCCTCGACAGCCTTCTGGATGGCGGTGTCACCGGTGTTCTTGATGTCGGCGTTCCAAATGCCGCTCTTCTCGGTGTACCCGTCACACCGGAATACTTCGGTATTGCCATGGTGGGAGGCACCAATCCCATCGCCGCGTTCCGCGAATCGGGGAAATGGGCGCAGACAATGGCGCTCAAGGGCCTTATAGACAGTGCGGAGATCGGGTATATCGACGACTACTGACTTTTTTTACTAATTTTCTCGATGAAATCCCAGTATCGAATAAAAAAGTTCACAAAACCCTGTGATTCGGAGTAGAGTGCCGTTGGCGATATGAATTCACCACCCATCAGTACGAGGGCACTCGTCTGGTCGATAATAAAAACACCCGCTGTTTCCTCGAGTTTCCGGTGAACGGAATGTATGTGATCGAGGGGGGGGAGGAGATACAATTCTGCGCCTTCGGGTAACTTTCCCTCCCAGTGGTCGGTGATAATCCGTAGCGTGACATTTTCCCGTATCTTTGGGAGTAGAGCAGGTAAAGTGTGCCCGAGAAAGGCATAGCTGCTCACGATATCCAGAGAATGTTCTGTGCCTGCGGTGATCTCCACGAGACGGCTCCGAATGGTTTCTTCTCCGTTTATCGTCCAGATAAGTTCCTGCCTGCCGTGTTCCGGATGCGTGCGGTTCCGGTAGATCTCCGTCAGCGCCTCGCGCGCCCTTTGCGCATCGGCTTCGATGTACCGGAGCATACGATCGATTCCTTCCCCGGGGGGTGCGGCGTTATAGCGACGTGGTGTCGAATGGGAAACCGAGACCAGATTCTTCTGGACAAGGCGGTCAAGGACCGGGTAAACGGATGCGCGGGGAACAGTGGATATCTCATGGATCTCGGACGCACTCGCTCCCTCTGCTTGCAGGAGCGCAATATAGACGAGGGCTTCGTATTTTGTGAGGCCGAGTGATTTCAGTGATTCGATAGTACTGGCAAGGGTTTCCGGGGATTCAACCATCACATACCATTAAATACGGCGTGGCAATAAATGTTGTTATAACAAAAACAACAAGGGGCACTATATGCAATTCCGTCATTTTTTGGTACTGGCACTTGCTGTTGGGATGCTTGTCGTCCCGGCAATGGCCGGAGACAAATATCTTTATGGGTCTCCTGATCTTACCGCGTCGATATCGGGCACGAACGAATTTTCCCCCGGTGATGAAGTCGTCGTCACGGTAAAATTGGAAAACCAGGGACTCAACGTAGTGAAGATCGCACAGTCGAGTATTATCGAGAGCGAGGATCAGCCCAATACGGCGAAACTTGTTGCAGTTACACTGAAAGAGGGCGTCGCACCGATTACCATTAAAACCGACCGGCAGAAAGTGGGCGATATCGCCGGAGGAAGCAGCACCACGGTTTCCTTTACCGTCAAATTCGATGCAGATGCGTCACCCGGCACATATATGGCTCCGCTGGTTATCGAATACATTTACCTTTCCAGTGCGGACCAGTTCGGTACCGATACCATAACCTACCGGTACCTCTCGAAGACGGTGGAGATCCCTCTCAATCTTCGTGTGACGTCCGAGGTTTCCCTCGACATCTCGGATATCCGGACAAGGTACCTGAATGTGGGAACCGAAGGGTACCTGACTCTTAACATAATGAACAAGGGCTTTGAAGATGCCCGGCATGCAGTCGTGAAAATCGCTCGAAACGGGAATTCCCCCCTTGTGCCGACGGACAGCAGCGTGTATGTCGGCGACTTTCCGTCGGGTGCGGTAACGGAGCCTACCTTCAAGATCGCGGTCTCGAGCGATGCGGAGGAGGAGGTCTATCCGCTCAACGTCTACGTTGAATACGAGGATTCCGCGGGTGATGTGGTGACGTCTGATACGAAAACCATTGGTATCGGGGTTGGGGGAAAGATCGACTTTGAAGTGATATCCGCCCCCTCGGAGGTCTCGCCCGGGGAAAAGGCCGTTATCGAAGTGGTTTTTAGAAACAGCGGCGCTGCCACCGTCTACAAGGCGCAGGCACGCATCAGTGCAGTAGATCCCTTCTCGAGCAATGACGACACGGCGTTTCTCGGTGATATCGCTCCCGGCGAAACGGTGAAGGCACGGTTCGTATTGACCACCGATGCGGCAGCGACAATAAAATCATACGGTCTCGACTCTGAGATCCGGTACCGGGATGCGCTCGACAACAGCCAGATCTCGGAGACAATGAAAGTCGTAGTGAACGTCGTTTCTCCGAGCGGTGCGATGACAGCTCTCTCGAATCCGCTCGTGATCGGCATCATCATCGTCGGCATTATCGGTGCGGGGTATTATCTCGTTTCGCTGCGAAATAAGAAGTAATGGACGCATACTGGGATGGTCCGCTGCCGAAACCGCGAGTGCGGACCATGGACGAGATTCGCGGGGTGCTTGCGGACCCGGGATGCCCGGAGGTCCGCACTTTGCTCTATCTCATGTTCCGTGCATGCGCCCGGACGGAGGAAGACGGAAACTGGCTTCTACGCCACGATCTGCGGTTTGACATCACCGTCATCCCTCCTGCCGTCATCTGTGGCGAGTACGTGAAAACAAAAGGGCATTACCACCCGGTAAGCCCTGACGGTGCAGAGTATCCCGAACTCTATGAAGTACTCGGGGGACGCGGCATTTTTCTGCTCCAGACACGGGATCTTTCGGATATTGTCGCGGTGGAGGCGACAAAAGGCGACATCATCCTTGTGCCGCCCGGGTACGGCCATGTCACCATCAATCCCGCATGTCAGAATCTTATCATGGCAAATATCGTTTCCACTCGTTTTTCAAGCGATTACGGTCCGTACGAATCACACCGGGGCGCTGCGTATTATTACATGCAGAGCGGCTGGAAGAAAAATCCCGCATATTCAGACCTTCCCGCCCTCCGGTTTTGCACGGCACCTCCTTTATCGTCTGCTCTCTCTGCCGGCGGGATCTACGGACTTATCGGGCGTGAAGGGATCCTCGGCTGCCTCAATCACCCCGCACGCGGCTTTCCGGATTTCCCTGTAATCTGAAGAAGGGCCGGCAGGAGGCATCCCCACCCGGATTTCCCCTTTTTTATCCTTTATCACCCGGATAAAAGGCGGATAAACCGCCGGAGTGCCCCGATATCCCCGACCGCGATGATCGAATCGCCTGCATTCACCGTCTCCCCTTGTGCAGGCCTGATGATCGATCGTCCACCGCCCTCAATCCCTATCACCCGGACACTGCTTTTCCGTTCAATCCATCCTGCGGTTGCGGGAGTGGTTTTCATGAAATGTTTCATGACGACCTTCTGGCCGTTCGGAAGATCGAGAAGGACCTGCACGATGTCGGAGAGCACGATGCCCGCGACCACCTGCCCTCCGATGGTGGGGAGAAGAGCGACATAGTCGGCACCTGCCCGGTAGAGTTTGTCGATGGAGGACGTTTCGTTGGCACGGGCGAGGATGCGGAGCTGCGGGTTCTGATTCCGGGCGATGAGGGTGGCAAAGATATTCACGTCGTCGTCGTTCACCGCCACGATGAAGAATCGGGCGTCTTCGATATGCGCCTCACGCAGGACGGGCTCATCTTCCGCGTTTCCCTGCACGAATGGTATCTCCTGTTCGTTCCTGTCGATCACGATGCAGTTGATCCCGGACTGTGTAAGTTCCCGGTATGCCGCCTTTCCCACATCTCCGTACCCTGCGATGATCGCCAGTTCCTCACCCGGCATATCGGCACGAAACTCCTTTTCAATCACCTCGTTAAGGGCGTTTGGGCGGCCGAGGAGGAACAGCATTGTCGAGGTGTCGATGATGTCGTCCCCGGAGGGGTGCATGACGAAAGACCCCGCCTTCCAGAAGAAGAGCACATCAATGCCGTGCCGCTCGAAAAGAGCGAGTTCTCGGAGACTTTTCCCGCTCGAACGGCACCCCTCCATTATAGGCACTTTGATCAGTTTAAGGGACGATGCGGGAGAATCCTCGGAAATCTTCATCCGGTCAAGGCTGATTGCTTCGTATATCGTGTCAACGTCCGGCCGGAGTACCGCGTGCCGCCCGAGGATCTTGCCGGTCGAGTTCTTTGGCGAGAGCACATACTCTGCTCCTGCGTACCGGAGATACCTGTCGAACCCGAGGTCGTCCACGACGGCGATGATGCGTCCCGTGGTCTTTTCCCGGATGCCGAGAATGATCATCGCGGTCGTGCGTTCGTTTTCACCGATGATGATGTTCGTCGCGTTTTTGACATATGCATTGCTCCATGTTGCGGGATCGCTGTAATCCCCCCAGATAACATAGAGCTGTTTCCGGTACCGTCGGTACACCTCGCGGGCCTTTTCCTGGTTCTCTTCAACGATCACGATCGGCATGTCGATGATCATCAGGCTCTCGATCAATGCACGGGTCAGTTCCCCGTACCCGATGATGACGACATGCCCCTCCACTTCATACGGCGTGCGGTGCGGCGGCGTAGCCCGGAGAAGTGCGGTGATATAGGGGGCGAGCATCACCGGGACGATCATCAGCACCGTAAACACTCCCGTCACCATGATGAAGATGACGATGCCATACATGATCTGGCTTGAAAACGGGAGAAGATCCCCGTATCCGACGGTCGTGATGGTCTCGACAACAAAAAAGAGTGCCTCCGCCCAGGTCAATTGGCGGTGTTCAAGCAGCGGAAACGTGTAGTGAATCAGGATCGTGTAGACGATGACCTGGACTGCCAGGAGTCCGAAATACACCCTGAGCCGCCGGTCCGGCACCAGGATGGCAAGGAGTCCCCGGTTGTTATCCGGCATCCTGTCTCACCTCTGCGAGGATCCGGCAGGTCTGGCATGTACCCCGGCAGGGATCCCCGCATTCGGGGCAGATACCGGCTGCCTCCGGGCTGCCTGCGGCCCGCTTCGGCAGTTCGTCACCCAGGTTGACGAGGGCGAATTTTGTGGCGGGATGGCGGTAGCTGTAGTTGTTGAGCATGGTTCTCACGTCTGCCCGGAGTGCGTTGTGCGAATAGGGGCACCCGCGTTCAAGGAATCCGTGTACGTGGAGATGGGCGTAGAGCGCCACTTCCCGCTCCGGAAGGTTCTGGAACGGGCGGATCCGGGGGATAAACCCTTCCGCCGGCCCTTCCTGATGCACAAGCCGGCCGACGTCTCCCCGGAGCACGTTCATCAGCACGGACTGTGCATCATCATCGAGATTGAAGCCGAATGCAATCCGGGTGATCCCCTCGTTGCGGGCAATTCTGTTCATGAGCGACCGGCGGAGGACCCCGCAATACGAGCAGGAGAGGCGGTCTCCCTTCCGCCTGACGATCTCATCGAGGGTGATGCCGTATTCCCCGGAGAATGAGGCGGTGTGGCATGGAACACCCATGGATTCGGCAATCGATCGCACCATGCCGGGATCGCGGTAGCCGCCGATGCCCTCGTCAATGGTAATGGCGCTGATCTCCACGTCTGGTCGATCCCGAAAGAGGGTGGTGAGAAAATACAGGAGAGCACTGCTGTCTTTTCCGCCGCTGAGTGCAACGCCAATCCGATCGCCCCTCTCGATCCACCGGTTCTTCCGGATCACCTTTTTTGCCCGCCCCTCAAAATCGGCGATAAAATGCTGCCTGCAGAGGTGCATCCCGGAGTACCGCTGGAAAATAATGGCATCCCGATGGCACTTGCTACATTTCATGCTTCCCAATCAACTTATATCATCCCCCCTGATAAATGTGTAGAGTTTTATGCCTGTTTCAGCGGATATGGTGCGTGAGCTCCAGAAGTATGACATCACGGTTCTCCATGCAGTGGAACGGCTTATGAAACGATACCAGTGGGTACCGTTTGATATTCTCAGGCAGAACACCGGCTTTTCCGAAACTGAACTGCAGTACCGGCTCGGCCGGCTGATGGCACAGGACCTTCTCAAGAGCAGTTCGGTGCCGTACCCCGGGTACCAGCTCGTCTTTTCCGGGTATGACACCCTTGCACTGCTCGCCCTCACCGGCAAGGGCACGGTCTCGATGCTCGGATCTATGATCGGGGAGGGCAAGGAGGCAGTTGTGTACGAGGGGCTGGGATTCGGACCTGTAGCGCTGAAATTTCACCGTGTCGGCCAGCGTTCGTTTCAGACCGCACGGAAAAACCGTGACTATATGCCCGAATCGGGGCATTGCCCGTGGATATTTGCGTCAAGCTACTCGGCCCGCAAGGAATTCGATGCACTCACGCGCCTGTATCCTGACGTAAACGTCCCCGTTCCGGTCGATATAAACCGGAACGTCGTCGTCATGTCATTTATTGACGGATTTACCCTGAACCGTTGTATTCTGGAAGCTCCGGGGGATATTCTGGAGAGCATCCTGGACCAGATCACCGTCGCATACCGGCACGGCATCGTCCATGGCGATCTTTCCGAGTACAATGTAATGGCGGATGCCCGTGACTGCTATATTATCGACTGGCCGCAGTGGATCCCTTCCGATCACCCCAACGCCGGTGAGATTCTCCGTCGTGATGTGGAGAATATCGTTATGTATTTTCACCGGAAATACGGGATACGCTATCCGGTCGAGGAGGTAATGTCCCGGGTGATCGGGTGAAAACGTTCGGAATTGACGTTATCAGGGGATCTGTGCGGTCACGGTCACGCCGGCCCGCATATGCGCTTATCACGATGGAGGAGGGTACCGTAACATCCGAGTCCGAGGTCACTCTCTACCGGCTGCAGCGCAGGCTTGCCTCCGAGGAGCCTGACATCCTCGCGGTGGACAGCCTGCAGGAGGTTGCGGCTGACCAGTCCGAGCTCTTCGCTTTTATCCAGGCCCTTCCCCCGAGCACACGGCTCGTGCAGGTAACCGGCGGGGAGCGGAAGGAGACGCTCCAGAAGGTTGCTGCCCGGTATAACATCAGTGTCAGTAAAACCGACCCTTATGCCGAAGCCCGGGCGGCAGCATTGATCGCTTCCTCCGGCGGCGGTGCCGAGGTGATCGCATTTGAAAACAGCTGCGATATCACCGTGAGCCGGCACAGGTCTATAGGGAAGGGCGGATGGAGCCAGAACCGGTATATCAGGAAGATACACGGGTCAGTGCTCCGGAAGGGCCGCGAGATTGAATCGGCTCTCTCTGATGCAGGGCTCAAATTCGAAAAAAAGGAGTATACTGCATTCGGTGGCGCGTCACGCGTTCAGTTCCGGGTCTATGCTTCCCGTGACATGGTACCGGTCCGCACTTCCCGCGGCCCGGATGTGCAGGTGCGGATCTCGGGCCGACGGCTTGACCGGATCCGGTTCAAGCCCCTCTCGGGAAAACCCCGGTATCTCATCGCCGGCATCGATCCCGGCACGACGATCGGGATTGCCGCCATCGATCTCGATGGAAACCTGATGCATCTGATCAGCTCACGCCAGATGACGATGTCGGATGTGATCGAGGAACTGTACCGGATTGGAAAACCACTCATTGTTGCGTCAGATGTGCACCAGATGCCGTTTTCGGTGGAGAAGATCCGGCGTGCGTTCAATGCGGTGGCGTATACACCACGGCATGACCGCTCGATCGAGGAAAAGTGGGAGCTTACGAAGGCGTACGGCACTTCCAATGATCACGAACGGGACGCCCTTTCGGCGGCTCTCGATGCCTACCGGCAGTACAGGAACAAGTTCCAGAATATCAGCAAGCGCGTACCTCCCGGTATCGACCTCGACGAAGTCCGTGCGGGTGTCATCCGGGGGAAATCACTCGAGCATATTCTCGGCAGCAGGGAGGAGACTGTGCCACCTGCGCCGCCTGCGGTTCAGGAAACAGAGGAGGCGCCGCCGTCTCCCGTAGACGAGCGGGTGATGGAGCTTGACGGTCTTGTCAAGCGGCTCCGGGGGTATATTGATGATCTGTCTTCCGACGTAAAAGAGAAGGATGCGGAAATCGAGCGATTGGGACGCCTCTGTACCCGCCTGAGATCGGAGGACGGGGAGCGGATGCGGAGGGACGCGGAGATCGCACGGCGGGACGCAACCATCCGGAGCCAGAAAAACCTGCTCCGGAAGGCGGAAAAGCGGTCAAAAAAACTCAATCGGCAGGTCAGCAGGCTGAAGAGGTTTGCGGATTTGCAGATGAACGGAGACCATATTCCCGTCAAGGTGCTGGATTCGCTGACCCGCGACGCCGTGCGGTCGCTCAATGAGGATCTCGGGATTAACGAGGGGGACATCATCGCAGCCGCAAAGACCGACGGGTGGGGCCGGAGCGTGCTGGAGTTCCTTCATACCGCTAAAATCCGGGTCATCATCGCCGGCACCGGGGAAAAAGCGGTGCATGACGGGCAGCTTCTTCTGGCATGCAGTGAACTTGAGCTCCCTTTCATCCCGGCATCCGGTCTCGATCTCAGGATCCGGGGGCGGACCGGCACCGTGCCGCGGGTGAAGCTCGATGAGGCCCTTGTCCTGTGGGAGAGGGACTTCGAGGCGTACCGCCAGGAAAAGAAGACAGAGCTGCTCGAATCGATATTCAGGGAATACCGGAGCGAACGGGAGCGGGAGGTACGCCGCCATGGATGACCGGGAGCTGCTCGCCACGGTGACGGCAGTACTGGGTCCCGATGCGGTGGCGGATGACTGTGCGGTGATCGCCTGCGGCAGCGATGTGCTGGTCGTCAGCACAGATATGCTCCACGAAACCACCGATTTTCCCGCGGGCATGACCGACCCCCAGATCGGGTGGATGTCGGTTGCCGTGACACTCTCCGACATCGCCGCCATGGGAGCGGCTCCCGAGGCGGTTCTTGTTGCGGCGGGTCTTGACCGCTGGCAGCGCCTCGCAGGTATCCTCGAGGGCGCACAGGCCTGCGCGGATGCGTATGGGTGCCGTATCGTCGGTGGTGACACCGATGCCCATGCGGAGCTGACGATCGTCACAACCGGCATCGGCCGCGTTTCCCCGGAGCACCTTGTACGGCGGTCGGGGGCACGGGCCGGCGACCTCGTCTGCCTCGTCGGAACGCCCGGCCGGGCGCAGGCGGGGCTGCTGGGATATACCTGCCACCGCACGGCCCTCATCGAGCCCCTGCCGCGTGTCAGGGAAGGAATAGCCCTCGGGCGTGCGGGGGTTTCTGCGATGATGGACGTTTCGGACGGCCTCGTCCTCTCTCTCCATGATCTTAACGAAGCGTGCGGGTGTGGTTTTTCCGTGACCTCCGGTGCCATCCCGCTGCCTGAGGGCGTGGAACCGGAACGTGGGCGGGAGATGGCGCTTTCCGGTGGGGGTGACTTCGGGCTCCTCTTCACCTGTGCGCCCGAACGGTTTCCCGTAAAGGGCGTGGAGGCCCGGGTTATCGGGCGTGTGACGGTGGAAAAAACGGTCACGATAGACGGCCGGCCTGCGCCGCACCGCGGTTACCATCACACCTGGTAGGGTGCCCGGCAGGGTTTTTAAGGCGGACGGAGTAATCTCCCCCGTACCGGAGATGTGATATGGCATTACCATGGCACAGGGTATATCTGGCAGTCCTGATCATTGCACTCTGCATGATCCCCGCGGCGACGGCCCTGGATGGAGACGGATACCGGACGCGATCGCCCGGCGGACAGATCAGTTCTGTTGCAATCACGAACGACGGCTCCCGGATCGTGTGCGGGAGCGATACGGGGAAAGTGGTCTGCTATAATGCGGAGGGAACCGTGCTGTGGTCCCATGCGGTATCGTCCCCCGTCACCGCGGTCTCAGCCGCGGGGCTGGGAAGCGCTTTTGCCGCCGGATATGCCGACGGAAATGTCTCTTTCTTTAAACGGGACGGCGGCATCCGCTGGGAGAAGTCCACCGGTTCTCCGGTGAGTTCCCTCGCGGTTTCCGGGTACGGCAGCGAGTGTGCCGTGGGAGGGGATCGTCTCGTTCTCTTTTCAGCTCTAGGTGATCGTATCTTTGATGCGAGAGCCGGCGACCGTGTGCTGTCGGTGGCGATCTCGGAGGACGGGGAATATATTGCCACAGGAAGCGATAACGGGGACATAAATCTCTTCGGGAGAAGGGGAAACGTGCTCTGGAGCGAGTTCACGCACGGAACGGTGCGTTCGGTGTCGACGGCCGATGATGCATCGATCATCGCTGCCGGAAGTGCGGATGACAACCTCTATATCATGACCCGGAAGGGCTCGATCCGGTGGCTGAAGGTGACCGGTGCCCCGGTTATGTCAGTCGCACTCTCACGGAGCGGCGATGACGTGGTGATTGCAAACCGCGGCGGCACGGTGCGCTATTACGAGGTGGGCGAACGGGAACGCTGGTCGGCGACGACGAACGGCGAGATACGGGCGCTCGCGATTTCGGGAGACGGATCGCTTGCCGCTGCAGCGGACACCGGCACAGGGATTCACCTCTACGACCGGACCGGAGCGGAAGTGTGGACGTTTGCGGCGGAAAGCACTGCAACGTCGCTTGCGCTTTCACAGAACGGCCGGGTACTCGCGGCAGCGGCCGGAAGTGATGTATACCTCTTCACAACTGCGGTGACGCCGGTGCGGGACACACAGGCGGAAATGGCATCGCCATCAGTACCCTCTCCCGCCGAGGTGCCCGCCGGGGCGTGGTCTGCCGTGGCAGCCCCGCTTCTGCTCGCAGCGGCGCGCCGCCTGTACCGGTGACCGTGCCTCTCAGCGTTTCCACCGGGGGCGCTCCTCCCCGGCAAGGGCATCATATCCGCTCTCTTTTTTTCGCCATCGCATATACAGCACTACTACCACTACTGCACCAACGACAAGCACGACAAACAGGCCTGCATAGGTGGGGAGCATTGACCCGTCTGCAGGTTCCGGGACGGCTGTCCCGGGAGGTGTGCCGATGTCAATGGAGACGAATCCCTCGTCCGGGGCCGTTGTGGCGGGTGCAGATGTCACGCCCGGCGATGCGGTCGGCGGGGGCGGGGTTTCGGGAGGCGCGGGGACGGTTACACCGGTTGCGAAGAAGGAGACGGTGTTGTCATTTGATCCCACGGTGATATAGCTCCCGTCCCCTGATACCCCCACACCGCACGCGGCAAGGGCAACCGTATACGAACCGAGCAATGCGCCCTCGCGGTTCAGAATCAGGGCCTTATTGTTCTCCGTGCCGGCAACAACAATATTTCCGTCGTCAGAAACGTCAACGCTGCAGGGAGGGAATTGTGTTGTATAGGTCCGGAGAAGGTTGCCGTTTTGGTCAAGGAACAAAATTGCATTCCCCCTGGTTGCACCCACAACGAGGCTGCCGTCACCTGAGATTCCGACGGACGTGACGGTCTGCGCTGTGGTATAGGTCCAGAGAATGTCACCGCTGTTTGAAAAGCAGTATATCCTGTTGTTTCCGGATCCGGCTACGATATAACTCCCGTCCCGGGATAGTGCGACGCCGCGGGCATCAAGATCGATGCTATGGGACCAGAGCAGCGTACCCTGCCGGTCAAAGAAGTATACCTTGTTTGCTTCCGAACCTGCCGCTACATAGGATCCGTTTCCCGAGACCGCTACACTGCTGACCGGCTGGGGGGTCGTGTATGTCCAGAAAAGGCTTCCTAAGTAGTCGAAGAAATACACTTTATTTCCGTCAGTCCCGGCGGCAACATATACACCATCGCCCGAAACAGCGGTGGTGCGGACGTTGAAATTTGTCTGGTATGTCCAGAGAAGGTTTCCCTGCCCGTCGAAGAGATAAAGGGCGTTATCGGCCGAGCCTGCTGCCACGACTGCGGCATTGTCGTTTATCGCTACGCTGCCCACCCGATCTACGACAATATACTTCCATTGCAGGCCGTTTTCTGCGGCAGCACAGAAAGGTATCGCGATGCATCCGGCAACCAGCACTACCAGCAATGCGACAGCCATCCGCGTGTATCTGCCTGACACCTGGACACTGCTTCCATATTTTTCCGTGTTCCGCTTCATCTGCATCATCCCTTCTTCCAGTATACATGCAGCATATTAAAAAAGGATTGATGCCTGTGTGTGCGGGTGCACCGGTGAAGGGATGTGTCCGCCGCACGGAAGTGCGTGCCAAAAGCGGGAAGGAACGGCACACAAGGTCGGAAAAAAGATTATCCTAAATTGAAATGGACTCGGCGGGATTTGAACCCGCGGCCTTTACGTTGCGAACGTAACGATCTACCCCTGATCTACGAGCCCAGGCAATTCTGCCGAAAATGAATGATGTTTTTTCCGGATTAGAGAATAATTTCTATATCCAGTTTTTCAGCCAGTTCCTTATATCTGTTCCTTATCGTGACCTCCGTGACGCCCGCCACTTCGGCCACCTCACGCTGTGTCCGGCGTTCTCCTCCGAGGATCGAGGAGATATAAATTGCGGCTGCAGCGACCCCGGTTGGCCCTCGGCCACTTGTTAATTCGCGTTCTCCCGCCTGCCTGAGAATCTCGACAGCCCGGCTCTGGACTTCGCCCTTCAGGTTCAGGCCGGAGCAGAAGCGCGGGACGTAGTCGATGGGGGAGGTGGGCAGGAGTTTTAAGCCCAGTTCACGGGAAATGAACCTGTACGTGCGCCCGATCTCTTTCCGGGAGACACGCGACACCTCGGCAATCTCGTCGAGGGTCCTCGGGACACTGCACTGCCGGCATGCGGCATAGAGTGCCGCCGCAGCTACGCCTTCGATACTCCTGCCCCTGATAAGGTTTTTGCCCACCGCATCGCGGTAAACAACCGCCGCCGTTTCCCGCACGTTTCGCGGGAGGCCCAGTGCGGATGCCATCCGGTCAAGTTCCGAGAGGGCGAAGGCGAGATTTCGCTCGGTCGCGTTCGAGACGCGGATCCGACGCTGCCACTTCCGGAGGCGGTAGAGCTGTGCCCGGTTTTTACTGGAGATGGCCCGGCCGTACGAGTCACGGTTTCTCCAGTCAATCATGGTGGAAAGACCCTTGTCGTGGATGGTAAAGGTCATCGGAGCTCCGACACGGGAGCGCTTCATCCGCTGGTCATGGTCGAACGCACGCCATTCCGGACCCCGGTCGATAAACTCCTCGTCCAGAACAAGCCCGCAATTCTGGCAGACGAGCTCGGCACGTTCATAATCATGCACAAGCTGTCGGCTGCCGCATTCCGGACAGACGGACGTGGTTGATTCCTCGTGTTTTTTCTTCTCCAGGACCTGTTCCGAGGTTCGTTTTTTAAGCACTTCTCTCTGGCTCTGTAACTGTTTGAGCTTCTCTATCTCCTGCATTTGTTTTTCACCCTGTTATTTTGTATAGAGTTTTTCGTCAGTTGTTGCGGTGCATTCATCAGTGCACAGGACAGCTGCGAGGGGAGCCTGGATATTTCCAAAGATATCGATGAGTTTTCCAACCGGTTTGAGGCGGCGGTCTACGACACTGGTATTCAGACGAGGAAGTTGAGCAGGGTCGCACTGCAAAATGAGCATTCTCCGACCACAAATGCTAACAACACGCCCGACATACTTCACAATGAACCATCCTGGTAAGCAGCTGTCCCAGCGGGATTTCGCAATTTATATATATAGGACGCCTGAGTATTTAAAAATTTTGATAAACTATATATAGTTCATTTACTGGTTCAGCCATTCGAGGATGTCAGAGGAGAGTGCCTGTTCTGCTTCACCGGACGACATGCCCGCGCCGCGTGCAACCATCCACCGTGCATCCTTCGTCATCAGGTCGCCCGGTCCGTGCGCGTCCGAATCGATGACACAACGACATCCGGCAATCCGTGCTGTGGCAAACACGTGCCCGTTGGTCCTGTTGTGCCCGGCGCGGGCGGTGATCTCGATTGCGACGTGGTTTTTTGCTGCAATGGCAGCATCTTCTGCGGTGATGAGACCGGGGTGGGCAAGAATGTCTACCGCCTCGGAAGCGCATGCGGCACGGTTGGTGCCCGGGGCGACGGGTTCGACGACTGACTCCCCGTGGACGATCACGAGATCGGCACCTTCTGCTTTGGCACGCCGGGCAAGCGTGCTGATGAGCGCAGGGGGAATGTGGGTCAGTTCGACTCCCGTAAGCACTTCCACGCCGAATTCCCGTGCAGTATCCCTGATCTCTCCCACCGCCCGGATAACGGGCGAGATATTGGTGGGATCAACGTGATCGGTAATGCCGATGATCCTGTATCCCAGCACAGCCGCGCGGCGTACCAGTTCGATGGGCAGGAGTTCGCCGTCGGAGAGCAGGGTGTGTGTGTGCAGGTCGTACATGGCGGTCACGTCCGGCTGCCCAACGCCCGGGCAACTGAGTGTATGAGCTCTTCTTTCTTACCGTCCCATGCGACAAGCACCCGGCCCTCGCGAAGCATCCAGCGGGAGGGGTGGTGCGCCTCTTCTACCCGGAAGGACAGGCCGAGGCGGGTAAGTGCGGCCTTGAGTGCGGCGATGTCGGGCTTTTCAACTGCGAGATCCCCGGGCACTCTCCGTCCCTCCCTCCGCCTGAGGGCGGCATTGAAATAGCAGGGATACAGTATCCGTTCCGTGTCCATTGATCATGTATTATGAAGTGAACCTATAAACGGTTCATGATCGTAAAGTGTGGATATGCATCATATCGATGTCAGCATTGAGAAGGATGTCTATGCCGCGAATAACCGGATTGCGCACGACAATGCCCACCTGCTGAAGGAGCACGGCGTGCGGGCGTTCGATCTTCTCGGGGCGATAGGGTCGGGGAAGACCGCTCTCATCGAAAAAATGGTGCCTGAACTTGCACGCAGGGGCCTGCGCGGGGGTGCCATCGCCGGGGACGTGTACGGCGATGATGATTTCCGGCGCATTGTGGCGACGGGCATTCCCGCCGTGAACGCCAATACCGGTAAGGAGTGCCACCTCGATGCCCATCTTGTCGAACATGCGCTCGAGGATCTGCCGCTTCGCGAGATTGATATCCTCTTTATCGAGAACGTCGGCAATATGGTCTGCCCTACGGATTTTCTCCTCGGTGCGGAGAAGCGCATCGTCGTGGTCAGCTCGACGGAAGGGGACGATGTGGTTAACAAGCATCCGATGATGTTTCGGGGGAGCACGATCGGGATCATCAACAAGATCGATATCGCGCCGCTCGTGGGTGCGGACCTTGACCGGATGGAAGCGGACATGCACCGTTATAATCCGGAAATTATGGTTTTCCGGACAAATCTGAAGACTGGTGAGGGCGTTCGGGCAGTCGTCGACGCCATTCTTCGCTGATCAGTGGGATTAAATACGTCTGGTGGGAATATATATAGCACTTCAAAGGGAACGGGCCAGGGGAGTCGTATCCGCACCGGATACCATCCCCCGGTGCTATCCCTGATGAAAATAATTTTTACCACATGGTGATTGTATGCAGTGGCAAGGTAGATCCGTAAGAAAGGAAACCGGAGGCCGCATCAGGCTGGCACGGGGAAAGAGACGCGTTGAGATCGGAAGGGCACCCGCCGACACCCATATCGGAGAGGACCGGAACCGGATTATCCGGACGCATGGAGGCAGTCACAAGGTTCGTGCGCTCCGGGCTGCGTTCGCGAACGTTGCCGACCCGAAGACCGGTGAGACAAAGAGGGTCCGGATGGAGACGGTCGAGGCAAATACCGCCAACCCGAACTACGTGCGCCGGAACCTTCTCACGAAGGGCGCAATTATTAAAACCGAAATCGGGCGTGCACGGATCGTGAGCCGGCCCGGGCAGGACGGCGTTATCTGTGCCGTTCTTGTCGAGTAAAACCTCTATATCTTTTTTGAGAAACCCGGAAAAACGGGATCGCACGATGCATGCTGTCGGGCCAACCCATGGCCCCGCGGGCGCCGGATTTCTCAGGTGCCAGGGGTTTTTTCGGATAATCTGCTTTCACGTCACCGGTCTCGGGGATGAGGTTCAGAGTCCCTTCAGCTTCACAAGCGCACGGTCAAGCGCTCGCTTCAGCTCTCCCGTTGCCTTGTCAATCCCTATTTGCACCTCGCCCCATGCCTCATCCCCGGATGCCCTGAGGGTCTCAAGCTGTTTTTCCAGGTCCTTGCGGAGTGTTTCGAGGTCACGGATTTGATCGGCATAGTCTACCTCCGCCTGCTTCTTTGCAGCGTGGGCTTTTTCCTTCAGTTTTTCGATTTCTGCCGTGAATTCTTCAAACTGGGCCTGGATTTTCTCTTCGTATGCAGCACGCGCGGTCATATACCTCTGGTATTGTCTCCGCGGATATAACCATTGGGATTGTCCTCCGGCGTATCGATCGCAGGCAGCGGCACCGGATTGTTTCACGGGAGAGCATACCTTTTTTTGTACCTCATTCATCTATTGTACTGATGCGCAGAATTTACCACCGCTTTCCCCCGGGTTGCGACCTTAATTTCGATATCGACCGCAGCTTTCCCGAATTGGTGCGATGCATCCAGAAGCTGCATCACAGTCATATAACGAACAAGAAGGGAGTAGATCTTGTTAAACTGACTTTCCTCGTTGATGTTGCCGATAAAAAAACCCAGTTCGTGCCTGTGGACTATGTCTCTGATATTGCCGAAACCGTGACGGAGGCAGTCGATTTCCGGATCACCCTCCACGAGACCATGCTTACACCGGAGAAGAGCATCCCGGTCTCCGAAAACATGTTTCTCATCAGGGTAAATGATGCCGGGAACCGGTGTGACTGCTTTGCCGTCAAGGAAGGCCGGCAGGGCAAGATGGATGCGATGGACCTTCGGGAACTCCTGAAAGGTGCCTGCGAGTGAGTCTCAAAATTACCGTTGCCGCCCCATTCCGGTATATGCGGAAGGATAAACTTCAAAAGAGCGAGTTTATCTTTTTCGTGGCGATTGACAGGCGATGGATGAGCAAGGAGGAGGCAAACCTGCTCCTTGCACGGGCCGGAGAAGAAGGGCTTCTCCGGTTCGAGGGGGGAGTGATCACTCCTGCATTCCCTGTCGACGAGGTGACGATACCGCTCGGGTTCAAGCCGTCGCCCGAGCTGCTTGCCGTTCCCGATGTGTTCGGAGATCTGGTCGGGAGGATTGCCCGGGCACGCGGGACTGAAACGGTAGCTGTCGTCGCTGAGCTGAACGAGATGGTTCAGAAGAATTTTGACGGTCTGCTCAGGGCCGAAGCGGCAGCAGTCATTCTTGCACGCCGATATGGAGTGTCGTTTGACGATCTCCTTGCCGATCTAAAGGCACGCATCGTGCAGGTAAAATAGAATCGTGGAATTATTCCGCCGCTTCTTCACTCTCAAAGAAGCTTCGGAGTTCCTTATCGCCGTATTTTACAACCTTGGCGTTGATCTGGACGAAATCTGTTGTGATCTCGTTGCCACGGACGGATTTTCTCCGTCGTTCACCGTCATACGTCGGTGCGAATCCCGCGCCTTTTGCAAGAAGCAAGCGCCTCCTGCTCATGCCGGGAAGGTCACGCCGTGCCGGGATTCCGGTCCGGTCGCTGCCACCGGTAATCGCAATGCTGTATCCGGAAAGGCCGAGGACCCCTGCGTCAATCTCCTCACCAATCTTTTTTCCGATGAAAGCACCGGCAGACCCGCCCGTGGCGTCCAGCTTGTAGGATTTGCCTGATTGAGGGTCTGAAAGGACGATTTTAAAGTCTACCATAGTATTTGTCTCCTCTAAAACGTGACTATAAAGTTGAATTGTAGATATTTAAATACTACTTGCCCCAGAAGGGATCGGGTTTTCGCCGCATTGATGTAAATTCTTCAAGAATCATCTGCATTGAGGTGTTTAGATGCGACAGCATCTCCGTTTCGATGACTTTTACATGCCGTTCGGGGATGTCCACGTACAGCTCATCGCCGACATTTATCTGGCGGCCGACCGTGGGTCCTTCGATCGAGATGGCGATCTCTTCGCCGGCATTGGCTTCGTGCACGGTCTCCTGTCCGCTCTTCATCATCTTCACGCGCCCGACCTTGCGTCCGTCAAGGTGAATGAGGTTGACTCCCGACTGGAGCTTACCCCCGAGAATGCGAACTCCGACAACCGCCGGATTGCTCTGCCGGAATACGCAGTCCGGCAGGAGTGTGATCTTGCCCGGCATCACAAGATTTTCAAACTTCTGTTTCTCCATCGCACGACGCGTGTCCTCCTGCCACTCAATGAAGTCGTCAATCAGCCGATAGATAATCCCTCCTTCAAAGAGCATGACATGCTTCATGGAGGGTTCGGCAAGCGTGTCGATCGCATCGGGCAGAATGGGCGTGTTGAATGAAAGCACAGCAGAGTAGAGCGGATTTTTAATGGTGCTGACTTCGATGATGTCGTGGCGGGTGACAGGTCCCACCTCCGCCCGCATCACCGGGATCTTGTTCTCTTCAAGCTCCTGGGAGAGCGCTTCCAGCGCTCCTATCGTGTCGGCCTTGATATATACGCCCTCGTCTGAAAGTGTGACCTGAATATCCTGCATTTCATGGGTGACTTCTTCAATGACCGCGTCGCGGTTTCCCCGGACAACCCGTAACGGCGTGCCCGCAACAGCACCCTCCAGCCGGGGCGCCGACACCTTGATGCCGGTTGCCGCGGTGACGGACTTTACCCGCTCGAACCGGTCTTCGATGAGGATCTCCTTCATCGGGCGCGGCTTTAAGAGCGACCTGACTTTTGTCGTAATAACGCCGTCATGGCCGCCGACGACGATCTCATCGCCGACTTTAAGGACCCCGTCATACAGGATCACGTCCAGTGTTATCCCGAGACCGCGTTCCTCTTTTACTTCCAGCACGGTGCCGGAACCCGGCCCTTCAACCGTGAGCCCGAGAGATTCGGTCAGGTACCGCTGGGCAAGCCCCACCAGAACCATGAGGAGGTCGGGAATCCCCTCTCCGGTGATGGCGCTCACCGGGACGATAGCGACGTTACGGGCAAAATCCCGGATGCGGTCGTACCGTTCACAGTTGAATCCCATTTCGGAGAGTTTTCCGACGAGCTCGTAGATCTTCGTATCCACGATTCCCTGGACCCGCTCGTTTTGCTGGGAAAAAGTCTTTTTAAACGGCACGTTCTTCATGACGCGCCACCCGTGAATCCGGTCGATTTTGTTTGCGGCGACGACGAAGGGAGTCTTCTGGGAGCGTAGAATCTGGAGTGCCTCGATAGTCTGGGGCTGAAATCCTTCATTGAGGTCCACAACGAGAATTGCCATGTCGGCGAGCGCACCGCCGCGGGAACGGAGGGTGGTGAACGCATGGTGCCCCGGTGTGTCGATGAAGAGGAGTCCGGGGATATCGAACTTCATCGAATCCGCAACACCACTCATGCGTGAAATGACGTCCAGCGGAACCAGTGTGGCCCCTATATGCTGGGTAATGGCCCCTTCCTCCGTATCGACCACGGATGAACCCCGTATCCTGTCGAGGAGTGACGTTTTTCCGTGATCAACATGACCGAGAACACAAACGATGGGTGTGCGAATCGCCGCCTTATTCATACCAATTTCCCCCTTGCTGCCATCACGCCGGTGCTGCCACCACGCCCGGTGCTCATGTAGTTGGGCATCCTGCCAGATAAATAATGCCCGTGCAGCCTCTCCCACCCCGGGATGCCGGATTTCCCGGGGAACCGGTCCCAAAGAGATACTTTAATTAGTTCCGTCACTCTATTTAAAAGGGTATTTTGCCGGGGTGGGGTAGTTGGTCATCCTAGGGGATTGTGGTTCCCCCGACCCGGGTTCGAATCTCGGCCCCGGCCTTTGTTTTTCCCGCATTTGATTTATCCCGCATGATGCGCGGACGGTAATCCTGAATGTATCAGATTATCAGTGAATCTCTATAACCCCGCCCGCCGTGACCGTGTATTTCTGTGCCCCGTTGATGTCACTGAACTTGAACTTGACTTCCCCCGGCAGCAGCTCAATGTCCTGCGTGAAGTCTTCCCAGCCGTTTGTTACCTGATAATTCGTGCATGTTCCCGAAACGGAATGCATGGAACCTGTCTGGAATATCAGGGGGCTGGAGGGGTCGGTGAGTATCTCCGTGAGTGTGTGACCGTTGTAGCCCATCTCGATCTCATACTCCTGCGGCGGCAGGTCTGCCGTGACATATCCGTCCGCTCCTGTTGTTCCGAAGTCTTCCCAGCCGGAATCCTTATACCTGACAATGCCTCCGGGGAGTCCCGCTCCTCCCGAATCAATCAGCCGGATGACAATGGGCCCTGCCCGGAATACAACGACGGGATCGGCGCCGATATCCTGTACCTGCTCCTCCGGGGTGCCGCTTCCGTATGTCAGCCGGAATGGATACGCGAGCGGCAGCAGTTCCCGGGTTGTGTCTCCGTCCACCCCTGTGGTTCCGAAGGATTTCCAGTCGCCCGCGTAGTACTCTGCGATCCCACCGGAAATTCCATTGTCATCCGATGCCAGGAAACGCACGGTTGCGAGCGACGTCCTGTACCGGACGACGGGATCAACGCCGATATCCTGCTCTCTCTCCTGCATTACGTCATCATAGGTGATCCTGAACGTGTAGCTCTTCGGCAGGAGTTCTTTCGTGGCGTTCCCGTCGATCCCGGTTGTCCCGAATGTATTCCACCCGCCTGAGTAATACTCGATAGCCGTACCGGGAATTCCGTTTCCGGTTGAATCGATGAAGCTGACAATGGCGCCTGTCGTCGTGAATCCGACTACCGGATCACCACCGATATCCTGCTCTCTCTCCTGTATCACACCCTCATAGCTGATCCTGAACCGGTAGCTCTTCGGCAGGAGTTCTTTCGTGGCGTTCCCGTCGATCCCGGTTGCTCCGAAGGGTTTCCATCCGCCTGCATAGTACTCGACGGTGGCGTCCGGGATTCCGTTACCTGCCGAATCGGTGAAAGAAACCGTTGCCAGTGTCGTAGTGAATACGACAAGAGGATCGATCGCGGTATCCTGCGTACGTGTGATCGCCACGCCGTCGCAGGTGAGCCTGAATGTATAGCTCTTTGGTATGAGTTCTGTGGTGCTATTTCCGTCGCCGCCTGTTATACCGAACGGCTTCCATCCGCCTGCATTGTACTCGATGACGCCGCCTGCGATGCCTTCACCGAGGGAGTCGGTGAACCTGACGGTGGTTGTGTTCGTTGTAAACACGACACAGGGATCGATTCCTATGTCCTGTGTCGTGCTTTTCGTCATCCCCTCGTAGCTGATCCTGAACGTATAGCTCTTCGGCAGGAGCTCTCTGGTGGCGTTTCCATCCGCTCCTGTTGTGCCGAATGGTTTCCATCCGCCTGAGTTGTACTCGACGGTTGCATCCGGGATTCCTGTCCCGTCCGGAGTCTCGAAGCGGACGGTGGTGAGGTTCGTCCCGAACTCCACCACCGGATCAGCCGCGATGTCCTGCACTTTACTGATCGTCGCACCGTCACAGGAGATCCTGAATGTATAGCTCTTCGACAGGAGCACAGTAGTAACGTTTCCGTCTGCCCCGGTCGTGCCGAAGGATTTCCATCCATCTGCGGAGTACTCGATGACGCCGCCTGCGATTCCGTTTCCGGGAGAGTCGGTGAATCTGGCAGTGGCAACAATCGCTTCAAACACGATACAGGGATCCCGTCCGATATCCTGTGTTACCTGCGTGGTTGCGCCCTCATAGGTGATCCTGAACGGGTAGCTCATCGGCAGGAGTTCTTTCGTGGCATTTCCGTCCGC
>JAFGNT010000014.1 GCA_016926855.1 Methanomicrobiaceae archaeon
CTTTTGGTTCAGCGTTCCGTTGATGGAAATCCTGAGATGCCGGTTGATTGCATTCACAGCAATTTCGGAACATTCTTCTGCGCTTAAAGTCTCCTTATTTCGGCGGGCAATTTGCCGTCTATTGAGCATATTCGGCGCCCGCCGACTATTTAGATCTGCCGGTTTGCTTTAGCCGTGGCTAAAAATTAGTGAAGTACTGGGCTCGTGAAAACGGCGAACCGAACTGATTGGTCACCTGCCGCATCGGGATATGGTATCGAAACACCATCTTTTCGTCATTCGGCATCTCACCGGACGCTTAAAATGGCGGTATGGCCTCGAATAAAACCTTCCTCTCGCTTCTTTCCTTTGGTTTTACCGGGATGACCAGCAGATTATCTTCGTGTCTGACTGTCACAACCCTTCATCTGGATGATGCCAGGATACCGTCGCGAACGCATCATCGGGCCGTGCAAGAACCCCATGCTGTTCAATAAATACTTAAAATACCGGAAAAAACCGGATGTTTTTTACACGAGATTGCGTAGTGACAAAGGCACGGACATGCTGTGGGCATAGCCGCCAGGGATCGATATGAACCGGACGCTCTCCTTTTACACGATATTTTATGTCGGATCTCTGGTGTTCATGCGGGGCAGCGGCATTCTCGCAACGATGCTGCTCGCCCGGTCGATAACACCCTTTGAGTACGGCCTCATCACCCTGATCGTGCTTTGATTACCGGGCGTTCTGCAGCTGATCACGAATTTCTGCTTCTTTGACATTCTCGGGCATGCAAACGAAGGAAAGAAATATTTCGGGTTCTCGATGCTCTATGGCGTGCTGTCGACGGCTGCCATTGCGGTGCTGCTGGTTCTGGGATCGGATGCGATTCTTGGTTTTCTCAATATACCTGCCGATCAGAGGGGGTTGCTGGTTGCCGTCTTGCTGGTCGTGCTCCTCTCGGTGACGCTCGCGGCGATCATCATGGGAATGTTCAGGGGTCAGAAGAACCATTCGCTGGCAGCCTCTGTCTCCGTCGCACCGAGTGTGCTCCGGCTCTTCTTTATCATCGGCGCCGTCTATCTCTTCGGGATTACAGATTTTCATTTTATCCTCTGGATCTTTGCCCTGCCGCCGCTTTTCGTTTTGCTCGGAACTCTTATCTGGAAATGGGGTTCGATTGCGGCATCCTTGCGGTCCGTGGTCATACCGGGGAAGGAGATCTTTCTCTTTGGTTTTTCTGCATTCATCATTAACTCGTGGATGACCCTCTCCCAACATGTCAACCGCATCGTAATCAGTCACGATCTCGGTATAGTCTGGCAGGGATACTTCGATGTCTCTTTAACCGTCGCTGCCATCATCACCTTCTTTACATCAGCCCTCTATTTCGTTTCGATTCCGGAATCGACTGGTATTCAGGACCGTTCTGCACTCTTTACCCGGGAGGGTGGGCTCGGAGATGTCGGCCGGATTCTGCTTGCCATGACTCTCTTTTTCCTCATCGTCATCTACTTTTATGGCCAACCGCTTATTTATCTCCTGTTTTCAGCCGATTACGCCCCAGCCGGGGACTATCTGTTTATTATCTCCGCCGGGTACGCCCTGCTCTTTGTCCAGCAGTATCTGGCGTACTCGAGCATCTCCCTCTCCAGCGACACCCCGGTCACCTTCCTTCTCATTTCGACGGTCAGCATCATCACGTTTCCTTTCATTTCGCACGGCATGATCCTGCTGTTTGGGTTTGGTGGTGCCTATATGGCGTCAGCAGTGGCCATTGCCGTTTATACAGCCTTCACCATTTATTCAATGCATGATAGAACTCCACTCAGGGCACTGATTGCCCGTATCGACCGCCTCGTTCTTGCCTGCATCGGGGCGATCGCCGTCATAGCGGTGTTTGGTCTTCCGCTGCTCTCCGGCACTGTGCTCGGTGGGGGGGTCTTTTCGTTGCTGGTCGTGGGGCTCAGGTACCTGGATTCCGAAAATCTGCTCTATGCAGTTGGATGGCGCAAGTCAGATTAAAAAAGCGTTTATACCGGGCAGGCAGGCGGATCCATGAATGCGATGAAAACGGTCTCCTGCTTGTTTTCTCAAGGAAGAAGCGTTGTGCCGGGACCGGACGGTATCGTCGATCGTAACGCAGTCACGGATGACGATGGTCGAAAATCACGGGAAAACGGGATGAGAACGGCCCCGGGTCCGATTTCAACTTCTCCACCGATCGATGCAGCTGATGACGGGTAAATAGCGGTCTTTGCCCCCGACGGCAGCAGGGAGAACGCCCTCAGGGCGAGGTTTGTGATGTAGTTTGCAAATGACACCGGCAATCACCACAATCTCCCGGCAGGGGAGTCGTTGTAAAAAGGAATGCGCGGGTATCCTATAAAGGCATTATGAGCAGTATATTAAAAAAAAGGGCCGGGAAGGCTACTCGCGCCGGAGAAAGGCCGCTACGGCACAGAGCACACCCAGCAGCACCCCGGGCACAGCCATGCTCGGGAACTCGGGGACCGGAGACGACTCGTACCATGTCTTGGTGACCTTATTGGAGGTCATGGGCGGGCAGCAGCACCGAAGATCGGTCACATCAATCACTGCGACGATGGTGTCGGTGCCCGCTATCGTGCCGGTATAGGTAAATGCCGCACAGCCGTCCGCATTGGTGAGCACCGTCCCAAAAGTCCCGGCATGCGGCCCGTCAGTCACGTCGAAGCGCACCGGGGCGCCGGCGATCGGGTTGCTGCAGCCGTCCAGCACGAGTGCCGTGACGGTATGGTCGGATCCAACAGGGTTTTCCGCTTTAAGGGGGGTGAGGTAGATGCCTTCGCCCGGCAGGGAATTCCTGATCACGCAGGCGGCAAAGAAGATGTTGTCGTCTTTGAGGCCGTAATCGACGGTTTCCACGAGGATATGGGTATCCCCGTCGTGAACGAACGGCACGAGCGAGTAGAGTTCGTCGTCGTAGCTATACTTCCTGTTCTTTTCATAGGGGTCCGCAGGGTTCGCCGTCGAATCGCCGAGGCCGCCCACCGTCAGCAGCGCACCGTCCTCCAGTGCCCCGTCGTCCTCGCCGCCCGCGGATGACGTCAGGCGCTCACCGTTGACGGTGACGATGCTGATCTGGTCGTTGTAATCGTCGTTCCTCTTTCCCTGTGCGCTGAAGGAGATGCCCAACGACAGGTCGATGCCGAAGTTGGGATCGGCGGTATCGGCAGGTTCGGGCAGATAAATGCCAAACGCGTCTCCCCAACCGTCCTGCGCTCCGAAATAGAGGATGACGGTGGACTCGACCGTCTGCTTGGGATCGTCAAATATGACGACGAGGATTTCACCGTCGGTATCGCAGGTGTTTGTCTCGGTAATGACAAAGTCGACCGATTTGACCGGTGATGCATCCATCTTCGGCTTGACGATACTGGTTACATCGGCCCAGTAATTTTTGGACATAATGAAGCTTGGTTCGGTAAAATCGAAAGCGACGCCATTCCCGTCGATGGCGATATCACTGTCTCCAATGTCGTAACCCTGTGCCCAGAAGCCGATGGTTGCGGCCGCGAGATAGGCCTTTCTTACGGTCGCCTGCTTTGACGGTTTTTTTGCCGTCACGATGCCCGACGCCTCGTTGGTGCCGATGCCGTCGATCGAAACACCTATTTTCCCGCTGATACTGAATTCTCCGCTCCCTGTCAAATCCATCGGAGCGACACAGGGCGTACTGAATGCTGACGCCAGCCTGACTGCCGGTGCCTCGCTAAACCCTTCGGGGGCTTCTCCTGCGAGGCGGGCTGCGGCCGGAGCCGTACAGCAGGTGAGCAGGAGTATCACACTGCACAATACAATGAGCGTATGTATTTTCATTCTCTTCCTCCTTTGGCCGGTGCCGGCGCAGGCAGCAGGGCAACAGCTCTCGCTCCAAACGCCTGAAGATTCTGGCTATGAGGAATTTTATATAAGAATATAAAAGTAAGTGCAAGGCATTGCCAGTTATCACTGCTGCTATCACCTGCGAAGCCGCGTTTTTTCTGGCGCAAAATGTATGTTTAACCGTTTCCTGCGGTCGTTATCGCACCTGCCGGACATCTCGCCGAAACCATCACCCTTATACGGGTGGGGGCACATCCTCATGTCGGGAGTGGGAGTGTATGGAAAAAAAAAGAGAACACGTTGAAGAAATAGCGGCAACACCTCTCCGCGCGATCATGCACACCGACTTCGAGCGGGTGCACCCGGACACTCCGCTTGCCGATATTTACCGCCTGTTCGCGGTCCGGGGCCGGACCGACGTGATCATAATCGACGATGACAGGCATTTTGTGGGCATGATCACGGACCTCGATCTGCTCTCCGGTATCAGTCCCGGCGTCGGCGTGCGGAGCCGCCGCAAACTCGGGTGCGTCGAGTGCATGATCCGGAGCAGGGCCACCCGCGCCGGCGAGATCATGACCCGCGGGCATATTACCCTCCCCGATACCGTATCGATTGAGAAGGCAATGGTGTCCATGGAGAAGAACCGGCATCCCGACGTGGTCGTGGTCGACGAGGCCGGAGTCGCGGTCGGTGTGGTTGAGATGTGCGACATTATTACGTATTTCATTGAAAAAGGGTTGATTTAAGACATTTTTCTGCCCGCGATGTGAACCGGCACGATGGTGAATCAGGGGCGGATAATCCCTGTTCGGGAAGGATTCGGGCAGAATATCCCCGGTATTTCCGGAGAGACCTCCTGATGGATCTCAGGCCAGACCTCCGAATTGGTTTCCGGATGTATCTTCGTCCCGCCGGGGGTCACGGGTGACTGTGTGATGACGGACGGCCGGGGCTCCCGCGGCCATTCACGAAAAAAAGAAAGTAATTATTCTTTTCGTGCAACCACCGCGAAGAGCAGAGCACCGATGATAAACACCGGAATTGCGAGCGTCGGGAATTCGGGAACGGGGATGTCCCCGACGGTGACGGTAACCGGGTTGCTTTCAGCATCGACGGGATTTCCTCCATCACAGCCGGTCGCAGTTGCGATGTTGGTCGTTGTTGTGTCGATAGTGGTCGTGGCGGTATAGATCCAGACCTCTCCGGGCTCCAGTACGCCCATCACCACATCATCACCACTGTCCGGGCCGGCAATTACGCCGAGTTTATCGTCCGTCAGCACAACACCGGAGATGTCCTTAAAGCCGGTGTTTTTCACCTTGAAGGTATACGTGACACTCTCGCCCGCTGAGATCGTTGTTTTGTCGGCGGATTTTTCCACCTCGAAAGTCGCGGGAATTTCAATGGTTTTTTCAAGGGTGAGCAATGCCCACGGTGTTGTCAGATAGGTAGTGCCATAGCTATCGGTTGGCCAGTTGCCGGCGGCATACTGCTTGCTGACAATCTCTCCGGCAACCTCATCGTACCAGTCGTAATTCGGATTGCCTCCGATGTCCAGCGTTTCGATGCCGAAGGCTTCGAGCCCTTTCATCATGCAGAAGGTTGTCTGGTAGTCGATAATTCCGTGGGGGATATTGTGCCATCCGAAATTATAGGAGTTGTAGTTCCAGTTCGTCTGGATGTATGTAAGTGCATCCTTCACCCGCTGTGTTCCAACCGTGTCGCCGACCATGGCGCACTGGAAGAGCAGGTTGCCGGTCTTGAGCATGTCAACCGAGGATGTTGGAGACGTATACCCTGATCCTCCAAAACTCCAGTCGGCCACAGAACACTGGATATAATCAATCCATTTGTCCAGTTTTGTCAGGGTTGTCGCGGGGACTGCCACGCCGAAATTGTTTTTGGCGTATGTCAGTCCGAGGGTGGTCCACCCGGATACCGAGTTGTCTGCATTTGTAGATCCCAGAGAATACCTCCACCCTCCTTCATAGGTCCCGGTCTGCACCTGGGCTCTCACGAGATAGTCGGCGGCGTTCTCCACGACCTGCAGATACGTCAGCGTACCCCCCGCCCCATCGGAAACGCCGCTGTCCAGTTCAGGATGTAAGCTGGCGCTGATTGCCATGAGAGCAATCCCTGTCTCGTAGCACTGATAAGAGTAATAGATCGAACCCTCATGCGTTCCCCCTGTCTGCACATGGGTAAACAGGTAGGCAAGCCCTTTCTTCACCTGATCAGAGTACACATAGTCCGCGGATAGGGGGTCGATTCCCTGTTCCCATGCATATTCCTCCAGTTTCAGGAGGCACAGGCCTGTCGTGCCGACATAATTGTTAAACCCCCAGGAGCCGGCGGCATTCTGGTTGGCTGCAATCCATGCCACTCCTTTGTCAATTGAAGCCTGTATCTCGAGATCGGTTACCGCATGGACCGGGGAGATGGCAAGGAGAATCACCATTACCGCACCGAGAATCAAAAGCCATTTCTTGTTGCTATTCACCGAAATCACCTTACTCTATCTGGCTTGGTGTTCCGATTAGCTATCTGCGTCATTGAGTCAGAATACGAATTACTGGATTTGTATACCGAACCAGATATTTTTCAGTGTCCTGATGCTTTTATAATGGTATGCTTAGCAATTATGCAAACACTATCGTTAATCGTAAATCGTTTATTCTCATGATGCACGTTTCGAATTCAGTTATGACCTTCTCATACATCATTCGTTTCGCGGAAATGTTTCAGAAGATTCTCTCTCCTGTGGGCGTTCACGAAAAAAAGGAGATTTGTTAGTCTTTTCGCACCACACCGACCGCAATGAGCAGGGCCGCGACAAAGAGTACCGGAACCGCCATCGTCGGGAATTCGGGAGAGGGGATCCCTTCGACGGTGATGCTGTCGGGAGCGATGGGATCTCCTTCATCATTGCCGGTTGAACCGGCAATACAAAGCACGAGGGCTATACTGATAATAAATAGCCATTTATGTGTGTTATTCACGGAAATCACCAATCACTGTATCCGGCCGTGTGTGTCCGACGGGCGGAGGGTGTGCTGGTTGCTCACCAGACACGTTCCTGTTTTTCTCTTTTTTTATGAGTAATATAATGATATGCCATGCAATTCACATTGCACTACCGTTAATCGTTAATTCTCACGATTTCTGGTTGTGTTTCGGTGACAATCCTCCCGGGTCTGTTTCGATGGTAATCCTCTTGTTTCTGTTTCGGTGACAATCCTCTCGTGCATCATTCCGCGGGAGTGGGTGTTTCTGATGCATTTCTCCCTTTAAATCCCCATGTGAGGAGGAGCGGCGTTGCTACGATGGAGACGATCACCATCACCGTCACCGCCGAATAGAGATCGGCGGTGATGATGCCGATCGCAAGGGAGATCTTTGCGACGACGAGTGCGATCTCGCCGCGGGGGCACATGCCGAGGCCGACGAGCAGGGCATCCTTCCTGTCGAGGAAGGCGGCCGAGCCGATAAAGCCGCCGATCAGTTTTCCGAGTATGGCAAGCACGACGATGACCACGATAAGGATCAGGATCTGCGGTGATTCGAAGGCAGCCTCCGTAAAGCTGAACAGCAGCCCGATGGACGCAAAAAAGATGGTCACGAAGAACCCGAACCCGAAGTCCATGATGCTGTCAAGGAGAGGACGGTCGATGCGGATCTGGTCGCCGAGGATGAGTCCGGCGATGAACGCTCCGATGGCATAATGGAGTCCCGCCAGATGGGAGAGATACGCCGCAAGCAGTGCGGTGAGCAGTGCGATGGAGTAGAGCATCTCGTGCGTCTCGGTTTTTCTGGCAAGGGCAAAGAGCCGCACCATAATCCGCCGTCCGAGGGTCGCAAAGACAAGAAGGAAGAGTCCGCCAAGCGCAAGGGACGTGAGGGCGGAGGCGAAGGCCGTGCCGGCCGGCAGCGTGAGTGCTGTGAGGCCGGCGAGAAGAATGATCCCGATTATATCATCGAGCACCGCCGCGGAGACGATGGTGGTGCCGACCGGTGTCGTGAGCTGTTTCAGGTCGATGAGGGAGCGGATCGAGATGCCGATGGAGGTGATAGAGAGCGTGATGGCCAGAAACAGCGATTCATGGGTAGAAAAGCCGAGAGCGAATCCCGCAGCCAGCCCGAAGGCGAACGGCACGATAACGCCCGCCGCCGCCGTCGCACCGGCCACTGCCCTCCCCCGGATTAACTGCGCGAGGTTGAGTTCCACCCCGGAGATAAAGAGAAGTACAATGATACCGATATCGGAGAAGATCTCCATGGTCGCGTCCATGACCACAATACCGAAGAGTGCGGGCCCGAGTACGATGCCGGCGGCAATCTCCCCGACCATCGAGGGATAGCCGAGCCGTTCGACAATTTCGCCAAAGAGTTTCGCGGTGGCGAGCAGGACGATGATCGCAAAAAGAAACTCCATCGGGGAGAGGTGGGTGTGCTCCGGATAAAAACGTGCGGGGTGGTGCTCATATAGGACGGTTGCCAAAACTATGTACCAATGACGGGGGTCATCCGGGAACCATGATGACGGAAAACGGGAACCTAAAAGACCTCTACGAGTCGCTTCGTCTGACAGACGGCGCTCCTCCCCGCTTTCCGCGGGCGGGGACTCCGCCGCTTTCCGGGGACATCTCCGGACGTGCGGCGGCAGAAGCGCTTGGCGAAGGACGGTGTGCCCTTGTCCCCGACTGGATCGTCCGGTTCATTGCTTCGGTTGCGGCAGACGTGCGTCACTCCCGGATCCTCGATCCCGTTGCGGGTGTGGGGTCCCTTATCGCCCCGCTTGCCGCCCGGCTGAATCCGGTGCGTGCCGTCGCCCTCTGCGGATCGGACGGGGAGCGGGAGCTGGCACACACCCTGAATCCGGATGCGGCGGTCGACTGGCAGACGGGGCCGTCCCTGCCGGAGGGGCCCTTCGACTGTATCGTTGCCTGCCTGCCGGCTGATGAGCCCGGTGCTCTCTTTCCGGGTACTACAGTCTGGCGTCTTCTCGCGTCGTACACTCCCCTTCTGGCCCCGGAAGGGCGTGTATACGCTCTGATCGCGTGCGATCCCGGGATGCCCGGCTGTGGCCGGGAACTGGAAAAAGGATTTGTGGAGGCGGGTCTTTCCGCCGCCACGGTGCTTGGCTGTGCCGGCGGGGTGCTGGCCATTGCCGGAAGGGAAGCGTCCGATGGGATCTTCGTGGCACGGCTCATCCCCGATCAGGGGCACCTCGACATCCTGAGAAAGAACATTGCGCTCCGCCGCCGGGGGAAGGTGCCGGAACTCGGTGTTCTCGAAATCCCGGGGTCTTTTTCATCGGTCGCTGAAACACTCCTCCTCGCTGATATCGGCTGGCTCGCGGCAGATGCAGGGCTCTCCCCCGTGCCAATGGGAACGATTGCCGTGCAGATCGATGACGATTCTGCCACTGTGCCGGACGAAGGTGCCGCGAACATTCTCTTCGTCTCCCCGCGTCTCACCGCGTCACCGTCCCGTCCGGACCCCTCCGCCGGTACGGGCGTGCGTGTAGTCCTCAATCCGGAACAGGTGTCTGCCGCCTACCTCGCCCGCCATTTCACAACCCGCCTCGGGAAACGTGAACGTGAGCTGGCCCGGGTCCGCGCCCGTGCGAAGGGGCTGGCGGAGGCACTCACAACCACCCCCGTCTGCATTCCCCCGCGCCCCGTCCAGAATACGGTGCTCGCCGTACAGGCATCCCTCTCCCACATGGCAGGGCGGATCGCCGGGCTCGAACGAGAGCTCTGGGAGCATCCGTTTGCCGGTGACGGTATCCGCGGCCGGGTGGAATCCCTCTCCCCCGACGCGACGATTGAGGCGTGGATTGAATCGCTCCCGTTTCCTCTCGCCTCCATACTCTGGGCGTACCGGGCGGAGCAGGACACGTCCGCCCGTGCAGACCATCTCTTCCATTTCTTCGAAGCGCTTGCAGAGTTCCATGCAATCATTATGGCAAGCGCCCTCGCGCCGCTCTGTGTCGGCAGAGAATCCGGTCTCTTAGACGACGATCCGTATTTCCGCGATAGTTACCGGTATGCCACGTTCCGGGCATGGATCGTGCTCGCACGCAGGCTTGCCCGGAGCACGCGATCCCTCCTCGGAAACCCGGCACGCCGGGACGAGTGTGTCCGGCTGTACCGGGGGGCCGATCGCCGGTTTCTTGCCATGCTCACCAGCCGGCGGCTGTTTGCGGTTCTCGACCGGGTTGCTGACGAACGGAATGCGTGGAAGGCGCACGGCGGGATTCTGGGCCCCGATGAAGCGGAAAACCTGCTTGCCGAACTGGAGGCGTCACTTGCCGACGTACGCCGGACGATCGGCACCCTCTATGCGGAAGGTATGCTGCTTGCCCCCGGCACGGGGGAGTACCACGAGGGCATCTTTTCGTACGAGGCGGACGCACTCGCAGGCTCGCAGCTGGTATTCCGGGAGGTCCGGGTGGAGACCACCGTCCCGATGGACACGGCCCGCCTCTACGTCCTGTTTGCCGGGCGCATGGCACCGCTGGAGCTTCTCCCGCTCGTCATGCTTGCGGAGAGCCCGTGCTCGACGATACGGTCCTTCTATTTCTATAACCGGCTGGAAAAGGAGGGTGTGCGCTGGGTCTGTTACCATCCCGGCGGCGACGCCGAGCTTGTGACGGAAGACGGTCGCGTGGCGGAGACGCTCCGTGCACTCGGCCTGATGCCCGGTTCGCCGGAGGAATCCCCGTGAAGAAGTACCGTCTCTCCGCCTCCCGGCCCTTCGACCTCGACCGGACGCTCGCCTGCGGACAGGCGTTCCGGTGGGAGTGCAGGGACGGCTGGTGGCAGGGCGTGGCGGGTAAAAAATGGGTGCGCATCAGGCAGGACGGGGACTGCCTCCGGTACGAGGGTATCTCCGAATCCTTTCTGGTGCACTATTTCGGGCTGGATCTCGATCTCAATGCAATCCTTGCCTCTATTAACCGCGATCCGGTCATCGACCGGGCCATCCGGCAGTACCGGGGCCTCCGCATCCTCCGGCAGGACCCGTGGGAATGCCTCCTCTCTTTCATCTGCGCCCAGAACGCACATATCCCGTTCATTACCCGGATGATTACGGCCCTTGCCGATACCTTCGGCGATCCCGTGGACGCACCATGGGGGGACGCCCACGCCCTCCCCGATGCAGGCGTGCTTTCGGCTCTCGGGGACGGTGCGCTTGATTCCTGCCGGCTCGGGTACCGGGCACGCTATATCCTTCCTGCCGCCCGCCGTGCTGCGGAGGATCCGGCCTGGACGGAGAAGATACGGGCGCTTCCCGACGATACCGGCCGACAGGTGCTCATGCAGTTTCCCGGCGTCGGGCCGAAGGTTGCTGACTGTATCATGCTCTTCGGGTTCTCACACTACCGTTCGTTTCCCGTTGATGTCTGGATACGGAGGGTGATGGCCCGGCATTACTGTCCCGGGGAATGCCGCGACGGGGCTCTCGGCTGCCGGGAATACGAAACGGTACGGCGGATTGCACAGGAGCATTTCGGCCCCTATGCGGGATATGCACAGGAGTATCTCTTTATGGCCTCCCGTGAAGGCCTCGTGTGAAAAAAGGGGTATTTCAGGTGCCGATATCCCAGCTCTGCATATAGGTGACCTGCTCGTCGGAGAGTATGTCGATGGTGATGCCGAGCGCGTCCAGTTTGGTCAGGGCGACAGCCTCATCAATCTCCGGCGGCACGTCGTACACACCGCCTTTGAGTTCGCGGCCGTGCTCCGCGATATAACGGGTGCAGAGTGCCTGCAGCCCGAACGAGAGATCCATGACCTCGATGGGGTGGCCCATCCCTTTTGGTGTGGCGAGGTTGACGAGCCGCCCTTCCGCAAGCACGTGGATAGCATGTCCGTTAATAATATACGTCTCGATGCCGTCGCGCTCTTCGCGGGATTCCGCATGCTCCTCGAGCCACGGGATGTCGATCTCCACGTTGAAGTGGCCTGCGTTTGCGAGGATCGCGCCGTTCTTCATGCGGGGGACATGCGCCCCCGTAATGATCGAGGTGTTGCCGGTGGTCGTGATGAAAATGTCACCCACGGCAGCCGCCTGCTCCATGGGCATGACAAAAAATCCGTCCATGTGCGCCTCGAGCGCCCGCCGGGAGTCGATTTCCGTGACGATCACACGGGCGCCAAGCCCCTGCGCCTTGCGGGCGAGGCCACGGCCGCAGTACCCGTAGCCCGCCACGACGAGATATTTTCCGGCGATAAGCGAGTTTGTCGTTGCCATGACAGCGGTGAGCGCACTCTCACCCGTCCCATGGACATTATCGAAAAACCGCTTCATGGGAGTGTCGTTGACCGCGATGACCGGGAACTCGAGCTTCCCCTCGGCGGCCATCGACCGGAGGCGGTGAATGCCCGTCGTCGTCTCCTCGCACCCGCCGATGACGCCCGGCAGCAGATCGCGGCGTGCGGTGTGCAGACGGTGGATGAGATCCATCCCGTCGTCGATCGTAACGGCAGGGGCCGCATCGAGCACGAGGTCGATTGCGGCGTAATACTCGTCGGTGCTGCACGCCCTCTTCGCATAGCAGTGCACGCCCTCCACGTCGTTGAGGGCCAGTGCGACATCGTCCTGCGTTGAGAGGGGATTACACCCCGTTATATGAACTTCGGCGCCTCCCGCTGCCAGCGTCTCGACAAGCACGGCAGTCTTCGCCTCTACATGGAGCGCCATGCCGATCGTCATCCCCGAAAGGGGCTGTTCCTTCTCGAACACCTTCCGGATCGAAGCCAGCACCGGCATATACTGCCGCGCCCATCCCATTTTCAGTTGTCCCGATTGCATCGTCAGTCCCCGTTTTTCTCTGAAACCTGTCTAATCATGTCGCCCTGCACAGTAATCAGGTCTTCCCTTTCTCCGGCAGCAACCTTTATCACGATGAAACCGTATCATTTCAGCATTCCCCTCTCGGAAACATCAGGGGTCACGGGGGAGAGTGCTGTTTTTTCGCGGGTGATTCTCGTGGGTGCGGCCATTCGGGCATCCCATGGCACCGCAGCGGCGTGTATCTGCCGCGGGCACCGTTTCACAGGGAACGCACCGTTTCGGGGGGACGGGATGCCCGTAAAACCGAGGTGGAAGTGAATGGACGACATGCGTTGTACCATAGGAGTCAGGAATCCGTTCGCCCTGGCTGAACTGAAAGAAAACCGCCGAATCGAATGGAAAGAACTTGAGGCAGGTGAACGGCGGGAGCGACTTGAACTGGACTGTGAGTGCAGCTATGACAAGCTCTTCAGCCCGCAGTCGGACTCTCCCGTTTTCGGATTGATTCCTGATGGTGCCGGGAGGTGGAAATAATGACATTTGCGTGGCAGAAACCCGGAGGAGTGTTTTCAAACGGCCTGACGATGCCCTTTTCCCGTCCGGTGCAGGGCGTCCTGAAAGACTGCCATTTTATCGCCGCCCTCTCGAGTTATGCATGGATGTCGAAATTGCGTCCAAATCTGAGCGGCAACGACGGTGAATGCGATCTGTACTCCTTTTCCCTGTTTTCCGAGAGCCGTTCCCCGGCGCAGACTGTCGAGGTGTCAGAGCGGATCTGGCTCAACAACAGCCAGTACTACGGAGCCCGCTCCAGCGATCCGCAGGAGTACTGGCCTGCAGTATACGAAAAAGCGTATGCAGCGTTCCGTTCGGATCAGATCACGGATACACCGTCGATGAAAGTCCTTGATGCCACCGGAAACCCGGTCATGTCGCTGGTTCATCTTACGGGAAAAACACCTGTTTTTGTCACCAACGCCGGGCTTACTGCGGAAATGGTGTTCACCAGAATCAAGCAGAAAACCCAGGGAAACAAGACCACTGTCCCGATGGTTGCCTGGACCTACGAATCGGAAAATGCAGCGCCCGCACAGGTGATCTACGATAACGATGCGCTCGTTGCGAATCACTCCTATTCGATCCTCGGTATTTTCAATCCGCCCGCGGGCGGGCATTACGTCGTTCTCCGGAATTCGTTCGGTATCGGGGCCGGGGAACCCGATGAGGGTGTCGCCCACGGGGAATGGTCTCATGCCGCTGATTCATCGGGAAGTACGCGTCTCAACCTTGACATCGCCGACGGCATATTTGCGCTTGACATGAACCTCTTCCATGATTATTTCGAAGCATTCGGGTACGTGGGGCTGCATTAGGGATATCCGGCGACCTCTAAAAGTATAAATATTATTTTATATTTTTATTGACATACGATGGTCGTTCATTTTTCCGACCGGAGGTGATCTGGTGGTGTACGGTACGCTGACGACCCGATATCGTGTTATCGTGGCACTGGTTGCCGTCCTTTTTACGGTCGTATCCGTTTCTTCGGCGGCATGCACATCCACGACGGCGGGTGTTGTCACATGCGTGACTCCGCAAACGCCGGGCACCGATGAAACCGCACCGGACATCTCCGGCGACCGGATTGTCTGGGCAGACTGGCAGGAGGACTGCCAGGACATCGCAGCCTGGCACATCGGGACCGCCACGGACCGGCTGCTGACACCCGGCACGAATGAAAGCGACCAGTATTCTCCTGTGATCTGGGGCGACCGGGTCATATGGACCGATTTTTCGACCCTCTCGGAACAGTTGCATGCCTGCAGTCTTGCCACCGGAGCGGAGGAGTGTCTTGCAGGGGATGGCGTAGTGCAGTCCGAACCTGCGCTCTGGCAGGATCTGGTTGTATGGACACAGTACGAGGATATTTATCTGAAGGATCTTGCAACGGGTGAGGTGTACGCCGTCACCGAAGATTCCCTGCCGCAGGCCGCACCTGCCGTGTGCGGTGATCTGATCGCGTGGGAGGACTGGAGCAGCGGATACGGGGATATCGTCCTTCTGGATCGCCGTACGGGCACGGAGACCCTCCTCACCCCCGGCACACCGGATTCGGACCAGTGCTCCCCCTGCATCTCTGCGAGCAGGATTGTGTGGGAGGACTGGTCCTCCGGCTCCGGCGACATCATGCTGTATGATGCCATGACGAACGTAACCACGCTCCTCACTCCCGATACTCTCTCTTCGGACCAGTGCTCGCCCCGCATCTCCGGCACCCGTATCGTGTGGGAGGACTGGTCCTCCCTGTACAGCGACGTCATGCTCTATGACATACAAACCGGCAAAACCACGCTCCTCACCCCCGACACACCGTTTTCTGACCAGTGCTCGCCCCGCATCTCCAACACCCGTATTGTGTGGGAGGACTGGGAGCAGGGCACCGCCGACGTTATGCTGCTCACGCTGGATTCTGACGGGCCCTGTACGACCGCCGGTTTCACCTGCGATCCTGTGTTAGGCGAGGCGCCCCTTGAGGTAACGTTTACCGACACGTCGTCCGGCCCTCCCGGTGCCTGGTACTGGGACTTCGGTGACGGGGCGGTCTCGACGGAACAAAATCCGGTGCATACCTACACCGAATCCGGGAGCTACACCGTAACGCTGGATGTCGCGACATCCGTCTGCCGCGATTCGGCCGTACTCCCGGACGCCGTCACGGCGGGGGCGGCGCCCGCTGCCGCGTTTGACGTCAATAGAACCTGGGGGCTGGCCGGGCAGGCCGTCGCTTTTACCGATAAATCTGCGGGAATGCCCGACACGTGGCACTGGGATTTCGGCGACGGGACTGTCTCGGACGAACCCGGCCCCGTCCATACGTATGGCGCGGGCGGCAGCTATGCGGTGCAGCTGACGGTGGGAAATATGTTCGGCACCGGCACATGCACACGCCCCGGCCTCATCACGATTGTTGAAGCGGAGCCGGGAACAGTGTACCTCAGCCATCCTGCCGTCCGGACAGTCGCAGACGGGGATCCGCCGCACGTGATCATCACGCTTTCCGAAGTGTCGGCATACGACTTTAATCCGGCCGTCAACAGGTCCGCAATCGTGCTGACATACCCGGAGGGTTCGGGACTTGAGTCCGCGCTCCTCCTCTCGGGCGATGAGGGATTTACCGAAACGGAGAACGGCACGATCACGGGAGTCGTGACCGGTGCGGTATTCACCACCGGCATTCTTGACTTCAGTCCGTCCTCTCCCGTTTCGTGTGAAATTACGTGCCCGTGCTATCCGGCGGAAGGCAGCATCAGCGTGGCCGTGTGGGCGAATGCGACGCCCGAGGACCGGGAAAACGTCCGGATGACTGCATACGGAAGCGATTTTACCAGCGTCCGCGGCATCGCGTCCACCGTCCGGGTGGAGCCTGCGGGCGTGGTCCCGTCATCATCCGCGATATCCATGAGTGCGTCATCCGACTGGGTCGCGGAGATGGGAGGGAACGAGAGCATCCATATCGTGCGGATTACCGATACGGGAGGTGAAGTGCTCCCGACATACCCGCTTGGTACAGGTGACGGGAGTCCGGCATGGTTCGTGGCACATTCGCCCCACGGCTGTTCGCGGTTTGTGCTCACCTCCCTCACCGGCTCGGGGAACCCGTTCCAGTTCGTGTTTCGCGTGATCGAAGAACAGTACGTTCCCGACGGTCCGGAAAAAAGCTCTCCGGCACCCGTTGTTAAAGGAGGTGCCGAAGCGGTGATTCTCAGCGAGATGGCAGACGTATACCCCGAGACGATTGCATATACGCAGGCGCCGCTTTCCTGCAACGCGACCGGCTACACGAACTGCTCGCTGACGCTCCGGTCGGAGGATGATGCGGGGTCCCTTTTCATCCGGCACGGAACACTCGCCCGGGGCAAGGTGTCCCTGCCCGTCTCCCCGGTCGTCATCGTGCCCCTCCCCCGGGACTATATTCCGGAATCGGATGAGGGGCTCATCCCTGTCTATGCCGTGGACCTGCAGCCCGACGGTGTGACCTTCGACCCGCCGGCCCGGCTTTCCCTGCACCTTCCCGATGACGTTTCCGGAGATATTCATTTCACCATTAAACGGTGGAATGCCGGTACCCTGCTCTGGGAGGCGTGTTTGCCGGTAGAGACAGGGGAGATGCGCACCGCCGCCTGCGCAGTTGATCATTTCTGCATCTTCGGCCTTTTTGCGGATGCCCCCTCCGTCCCGGAGACGGCGGCCGCCGTTCCGGCCACAACGGATGGTTCCCCCCCGGTGACAAAAACCACCGCCGCCCGGGAAACCATGCGCCCGACGCACCTGACGATCAGCGGATCTCTTATCGCATGGACGCTGGGGATTGCCGGGACGTATCCCGGGATTATCATCACCGCAGCCCTGCTTGTGCTCGTGCTCGTGCTGTTCATCCGCCGCACACGGCGCGGCTGACCGGAGGTTCGCCATGCACCCATCCGCCCCCGGAACAGAGACGGCACCTGTCGTCGGGCAGGCTGCCGGGGACCGTGACATCCCGCACCTGATCCGGCTGACCCGATCCCGTGACCCGGAGGTCGGGTGGCAGGCCGCGGAAGCGCTCGGGACGATGGGCTCTCCTGCGGTCCCCCTCCTCCTGAGGGCGTTGTGGCACTCGTCGCCCGATACCCGGCTGGGCGCGGCGGAGGCGCTCGCCGTCATCCGTGACCTGTCTGCCGTCTCCCCCCTTTCAGGAGTTCTCCACAATGATCCCGTGTATGAAGTGCGGTGGGCGGCGGCACTTGCGCTCGGGTGGATACGGGATGTCCGGGCGGTGCCCGCACTTGTTGCGGCCCTCCGCGATCCCAGCAAATACGTGCGCTCCGGTGCGGCAGATGCGCTCCGCATGTGTGGCTGGACACCGCAGGATGAGGAGGAAGAGTCGTACCTCTTCGCCGCCGGACAGGAGTGGGACAGGCTTGCACGCCTCGGCGGAGCAGCCGTCGCACCGCTGCTGCTGGCGCTCGGGGACGATGATCCGGCGGTCAGGACGGCAGCAGCAGAAATCTGCGGGCATATCGATGATTCCCGGGTCCGAACCGCCTGCGGTATCGCTGTCATGGACGAAAATCCCCGTGTCCGCTGGAACGCAGTGCGTGCATCTCCGCGGTGTTCGATCCCCGCAGTCCGGCTTCCCCGCTGGCTTGTCAACCGGAAACGCCCCGGGAAAGCACCGTGGGTTGTAGCGCTCCTCAACTTCCTTTTTCCGGGTATCGGGTATAATTTCCTCGGAAAATGGTGGGGTTTTCTGCTCTTTCAGGTCAATATTACGCTCATCCTTATATTCTCGCTCTGGATAGGCCCGCTGCTTCCCCAGATTGCATCGTTGTGTGTTTCGTCCGTGTTTGCCGTCCATTCATACCACCTTGCCCACCGGATGCTCGGGGAGCCCTGAGGTGATCCATGCCGAAAATCCCCTTCCTCTCGTCCGCCCCCCCTGATATCGGAGCAATGGCTGCAGGCCCCGATGTGGCCGGCCTTGTAAAAGCGCTTGGCCATCCTGATCCCGATATCCAGTGGCAGGCGGCGGATGCGCTCGGGGCACTGGGGCCTGCCGCTACGGAGGCTCTCGCCGCAGCCCTTGGATCGCGGAACCGGGACATCCGTATCGGAGCGATTGAAGCGCTTGGAGCCCGGAAAGGCACCGGAGCACTACCCCTGTTGATTAAAACGCTGTCGGACCGGGGAAGCGAAATCCGGTGGGCGGCGGCACTGGCGCTGGGCTCCGCCGGCGATGTCCGTGCAATCCCGCCGCTCACGGGGGCTCTCAGCGACCGGGATAAATACGTGCGTCTCGGAGCGGCGCACGCACTGGAGGCACTCGGATGGGAACCCGGCGGACCGGACGAATGGGGCCTGTATCTCCTTGGGATGATGAACTGGCCGTCGCTCGAACGGATGGGACGGACCGCGATACCCGCTCTCGAGCACGCGCTTACCGACCGGGATTCATCGGTGCGTGCCGAAGCGGTCGGGGTGATCGGCAGGATCGGCGATCCGCTGGGCATCCGCGCACTGACTCTCGCTCTCCGGGATGAATGCGAAGAGGTGCGGTGGGCGGCCGTCCGGGCTGCGCCTGCATGCGGCATCTCCCCGCTTCATGTCCCCCGGTGGTTCCAGAAACGCCCCCGCGTCCAAAAAAATCCCGTCATCGCCGGTGTGCTGAACTTCCTCCTTCCGGGTATGGGGTACTTCTATCTCGGGATATGGTGGGGGATCATCATCTTCCAGCTCGATGTCTCGGCAACCCTCTGGTTCTTTGCCTTTATGGGCACGGACATTGCCTATGAAATCCTCTTTCCCCTCTATGTGCTGCTTGCCGTGCATGCCTGGTACCTCTCAAAGCGGATGCCGTACGCCTGAAAACCCCCTCCGCAATCCTCATGTAGCTGTCCGGCAGAACCATAACCTATGGGACTCTCCAAACGCATTATCCCCTGTCTCGACTTAAAGGACGGCCGCGTGGTCAAAGGAACGCATTTCGTGGACCTGCGGGATGCCGGCGACCCGGTGGAGCTTGCACAGCGGTATAACGAACAGGGAGCGGACGAGGTGGTTTTCCTTGACATTACCGCATCCAGGGAGGAACGGAGTGCGATCATCGACGTGATCAAGCGTGCCGCTGATCAGCTGTTCCTGCCGCTGACGGTGGGGGGCGGCATCCGGTCCCTCGACGATATGCAGCAGCTGCTCCGGGCGGGTGCGGACAAGGTGAGCATCAACACAAGCGCGGTAAAAGATCCCTCGCTCATCAGCAGGGGTGCCGTGATGTTCGGCACCCAGTGTATCGTAGTGGCGGTGGACGTCCGGCGAAACACCACGCTCCGGCCGGGTGTGACGGAAATACCGCTTCCCGACGGGAGCACGTGCTGGTACGAGGTCGTGATCTACGGCGGCAGCAGGCCGACGGGCATCGACGCGATCGCGTGGTGCCGCGAAGCGGAGGAGAGGGGTGCCGGGGAGCTGCTCGTTACCAGCATGGAGACCGACGGGACAAAACAGGGATTTGACATTCCCATAACCCGGGCCATCTCCGATACCGTCGGCATTCCGGTCATCGCAAGCGGCGGCGTCGGTACATTGTCGCATTTTTACGAAGGATTTACTGCCGGCGGTGCCGACGCATGCCTTGCGGCGAGCGTCTTCCACTTCGGTGAAATGACGGTAAAAGAAGTAAAGGAGTACCTCAGCGGCCGCGGAGTTGCGGTACGGCTCTGAGGTCGAGTTCGAGACCTGCTACCGGCTGGTCGAGCAGAAATGCGGTGAGCACCCGCGGGTGCACTTCACCGAACGTGCCGACAACCGCACCATCCGCGACGATGGTGCCGCGGCGGCCGGGCAGGAACGACGGGTCGTCGGATTCGCGGGTAATGTACGGCATCGCCAGTTCCCGGCAGAGTACATCTACAGCCGCGTAGATCTCGGAGAAGTCCGCCTCGGAGTGAATGGTCACCATGGCAACGGACTGGGACGTTTTCGCATCTCGCACCACATCCCCCACGGCAAAGAGGCGCTGGGGGAGTTCACGGTGCAGGTTGTTCTGGAGTGTTTCAAGGAGAAGCGGCAGCAGTGCACTCCGCACGACCGTCTGCTCCTCCGAGATCGGGTGCATCACCCGCAGGGTGGCGGGGTCGTTCTCACGCTGCATCGCGGTGAAGAGCACCCGCTCGTTTGTGAGCGTGAAGGGGACCATCTCGAGATACCCGAGGCCCGCACAGATCTCGCGCACCGCCCTGCTTCGTGTATTGATGCCGTGGGCCGCCCCGACCGTCGCCGTCGGGGGGAGGGCCGCGGGGATATTTTCATACCCGAACGCGATCGCCACATCCTCGAAGACATCCCAGTCATGCATGATATCGGCCCGGTAGCAGGGCACCTGCACCCGCACCCTGCCATCGCCCTCCGGTTCCGCTCCAAACCGCATCTTTTCGAGCAGTCCGGCGATCTCTTCCGGCGTAAGGTCGAGCCCGAGAAGCGACCCGCAGTCGGCGGCACTGACCACCCTCTCGTCAGGTGCGAGGGAGGGCATCGCCGTCCCGTCGACGGTCACGCTCTCGATAACGGCTCCCGTCTCCGCAAATGCGGTGCAGAGAATAGTGACCGCGGTCATGACGGCCCGGAGGTCCGTACCGGTCGTGTCAAGCAGGATGTCGGTCGTCGCGGTCGTTACCCGTGTCAGTTCGCCGTTGATGATGGGCGGAAACGAGAGTACCTGGTCGTGTGCGTCGACGATCAACGGGTAGCGTGAAAACGGCTCCACCAGATGGGCATAGTCCCGCCCCTTCGGGTGGCCGGTGAGGATCTCATCCATCGTCATCTCACGGTCGAAATCCAGCGGGACAAAGGCGGTTTTCGGGTCCGCCGCGATGTACCGGAAGGGGGGCGTGAGGGCAGCAAGGTCGTGCACGCCGATCGCCACTTTCTTCCGTCCGCGGCCGACCGCCCAGTGGAGCGATTCCTGAAGGCCCATCAGGCTTGCGATGCCGTCTTCGTCGAGGGAGACGTTCCGTATCACCGCCGATCCGAGGTGGGGGCGGATATCCGCAAGCAGGGGATCGACCGTAAACGCAATCCCCGAGGAATTCACGGTATAGTGCGGGCACCCGGTCTCGATTCCGAGGAATCCACGCAGTGCCCGCGCCACTCCTTCCGTCGAGAAGAGGTCGGGGCGGTTTGCGAAAAATTCGATATCCGCGTGATCTTCCTCGAGCCGCTCGATATCTGCACCGAAAAGCGGGATCCGGGAGAGGATTGTTTCGCGGTCGGTCCCGGTAAGCGATTCCAGGTAGGCATAGGGGAGACTGATAATCGGCATGTCGTCACACTCCTTCCTTCATCCGGCGCCCGATCACGGGCTCGTTCCTGACCCATTCCACATCGCTCCGGTAGAGCTGGCGCAGGTCTTTTAAGTCCATTTTCAGCATCGCGAGCCGCGATACCCCGAGCCCCCACGCGAGCACCGGTTCGGTAATGCCCATCGGTGCCGTGACCTCCTCCCGGAACACGCCGGCACCGCCGAGCTCAACCCATCCCAGCCCGTCGACCCAGACTTCCGGCTCGACGGAGGGCTCGGTGTACGGGAAGTAGCCGGGGCGGAACCTGACCTCCTCAAAGCCGGTCTTTACATAGAACTCCCTGAGGATGCCGAGAAGGTGCCGGAACGTGACACCGCGGTCCATGACGACACCTTCCAGCTGTTCGAACTCAGGCAGGTGTGTGGGATCGATTGCCTCCCGCCGGTAGACCCTCCCGATGGAGAAGGCTTTTTTGGGCGGTTCCGGGTGCTCGGCGAGGTATTTGATCGTGAGGCAGGTGGTGTGGGTGCGGAGCACGCACTGCTCTGCCTTCTCCCGTGACCAGATGCCGCCCCACCCCGTCGAGGAGGTGTCGCCGCCATGCTCGTGGCTGTCCCTGACCCGGTTCCAGCATTCGGGCACCGGCTGTGTGCGGTCGAGGAAGAACGTGTCCTGCATCTCGCGTGCGGGATGGTCCTGCGGCTGGAAAAGCGCGTCGAAGTTCCAGAAGGAGCTCTGCACGATGTCGCCGTATATCTCGGTAAATCCCATATCGAGAAGAATGCCCCGCATCTCGTCGAGCAGCCGCTGGTAGGGATGCACTTTCCCCGGGTACATGCGCCGCGGGAGGGTCGTGAGGCTGTAGCGGCGGAGTTTTGCCGTCTCCCATGCGCCTGTCGTGATCATCTCCCGGGTGAGCCGTCCGAACTCTTCGCTGAGATCCAGCCCGGCAGCGGCGGCTTCTTCACCGCTCGTTGTAATCCGGATCGTGTAGCTCACCTCTTCCTCTTTTTCAGAAAGCCCCCGCTTGATCAGGTCGTCCATTCCGGGGCTGTCCGGTTCGGGACGGATCAGGGCACGTTCGTCGTCGCCTTCCGGTGCATCCCCGGTTTTCTCCACCATGCCGCGGTTCATGGCAACCCAGCCCTTTTTCCGCATCCACCCGATCGCGATGCGGGCGAGCGGGTGAGCCTGCAGGTCCTTCATCGTGATGGTGCTCTCAAAGGAGTCGTACACCTGCCGTTCGGGCAGTCCGTCCGTTGCATATCGTTCTCCCTCCTCTGTCAGGCGGACATGCTCCGTGACAGTCCGCATGATGTCGGCAAGCCCCTTTCCCGCGAGCAGGTGGGCATGCTGGATCACCGCGTCCGCAGTGGTCCCGAGTGCCGCTGCAAGCTCCTCAGGCGAAACGGTCTTTCGTCCCTGTAACGCCAGAAGCAGTTTCTTCTCATTCTGTGTCAGGTCCATATGCTTCCTCCACGATGTGCCGGACGCTCTCCATCCGTTCCCGGAAATCCCTGATAAACGCAGCCACCCGGGCATGCGTCTGTTTTTTACATGTCCCGCAGAGCAGTTCGCCCGCCAGACATGCACGGCGGATCTCAGAAAGCTCCGAATCATTCTCTTCCATGTGGAACCGGTTGAGCTGGAAAACCGGGCACCCGTCGGGTTCGCCGCCGAGCCGCACCTGCTCTTCCCGTGTCATCCGACCGCCGGTCAGGGCGTTCATGATTTTCTTCTGTACAGAATCGGCCTGTTCAAAGAACGTAAACGAGCTTTCCGGAACCGACGAGGACATCTTTCCGCCCTGCAGTCCGGGCATGAAGAGATGGTAGGTCGAAGACGGCGAATAAAACCCGAATCCCCCGAAGTCGCGTTCGATCTGCCGGGTCGCCTCCTGTACGTGACCCAGACCGGTCCCGTGAATGTCCACATGCCCTTCGTACCGCTTCGATCCCGGGAATGCGTCGGATACCGCCTCGATCGCGCCTTCCGGTGCGTTCTTCGATCGCACGCTCACGTACCCCTCGCGCTGCTCCACGGTGAACATCCGGAGCTTGAATGCCACGTCACGGGTCAGCCGGATATGGGGGTCCTGGTCGATACCCACGGGCACGACCGTGGGTGCCGGCCCTCCGTCGATCTGGGGATAGAGGATATCGGCAACCTGTGTGATGGTGCTCATCGCATGGGCAAGACCCGTCTCCTGTGAGAACCCGTAGATGGCCGAGAGATCCGAGAAGTTCACCTTTGTTGCGGCCTCAAATGCGAGATCCTTGAGTATGGTGTTGTCGCTCTGGTAATACGTGGTCCCTTCGAAACCGAGGGCGTAGAGGCAGAGGAGATATTCCTTCCCGAACCTGCGGCACGCGTCCCAGGATGTCTGGCGGACGGCGTGCGCTTCGCGGTCGGCGATCGCCACGTACCCGCATCCGCCCGCCTGCACGTGCCAGACGACCTCCTTCATCACCATGAGGTGTCCGAGGTGGGGGTGGCCGGACGGCATGAACCCCGTGAGGACGTGGAACGGTGTTTTTTGCTCTATTGCGTCGACTATCCGGCCGTAATCCCTGTGCCCGACCACGATGCCGCGGCGGATAAACGGCGGAGGGTTGTGTATCCTGTGTGCGAGCGGACCGATTGGTTCGATACCGAAATCGGTGAAGAGTTTCTCGGCATCAGGCGTTGCCTGTACTGACCAGGGATTGATTTCCGGCTGCATGGCTTCCCATTCTCTTTGTCTTTCGTTTTCAGAGTTTTATCCTGGCAAATTCTATGTACCTGATTGTATTCTGCTGCGTGGAAGCAAAAAGCATCTTCTTTCGAACGCTGTGGGCAAGACGCACGGACCGGGAGATGACACTCATCGGCATCGTCGCACCGGGGGGGAGCGCATGGACAAGCATCTCGGAGTGCATTTTCTTCCCGGAGTAGACCCGGAAATGGTGGCCGAATTTATACGCGGTACGGGGCAGGTATCCCATGTCGCGGAGATGGGTGTACACCGCGTTTTTTTCTGCGAACCCGGCATCCGATTTCATCACCCGCTCGTGGTAGTCCCCGGATCCGGTTATCTCTCCCGTCATGACAAGAACGCCCCGTGTAAGCAGGTAGAGGGTTTCGAGCGGAGAGAGCATGATCCGGTCCGAATCAAGCGGTGTCCCGAACCACCCGGTGGTAGGGGGCGTCCTGTCCTTCGGGGCGGCGGCGACAACGGCGTTTCCCACGATAAATCCGCGAAGCCGGGGAAGCGGCGGCGCTTCGACGGGGGGGAGGTCCTGCAGCTTGACTTCGTAGTAGGTGATCTCGTTTTCGTCGTCGACAACGGCAAACAGATACTGCTTTCGCATATTGAATGCGGTCGCCGCATCATCCGCCACCTCTTCGAACCGGATCGTCGCCCGTTCCGAAATCACGCGGACCAGGTACTGGGACCGGCCTTTTCCGGGTTTTTCACCCCGCCGGAACACGCGGAAATCATGGGGGCCCGGCTGGATGACGTACCCCCGCTCACGAATGTCCCGGTATACGAGATAGCGCCGGAGCATTTCGGCCGTGCCCGCCACCTCGACAAGCATCGACTCGAAATCATGGCCCGGGACGGTGATTTTACCGCGGTGCACCAGATAGAGCGCCTCTTCGAATGCAAGGCGGAGCCCCTCCCCGTCCGGACGCCCGTATCCGCTCTGGTCGTACAGCCCGGCGCCTTCCGGCCCGAGGCTCACCGATGTACCGTCGATTGTCGCCTTCACTCCATTTCTATTGGTAATCAACCTTTATAGTCATGCATGCGGTGCCGGGGGGGCCGTTTCGCGATCGCCCCGCCGGCGTGTAACAAAATGTAACATTTATCTGATCTCGTGTTACATTATGTAACATGTCACGGGTAGTGCGCATTCAGGAGGATGCGGCGGACATAGCGCTTTCGTATGCCCCGAATGTCAGCGAGGGGATCAGGGTGATGGAGCGCCTGCTGCACCGGCAGCGCGAGAAGGTGGACTACGGCATGATACGGGAGATTGTCAGGGAAGAACTCGATGTGCTGCGGGGGTACTGAAAGTAATCAGGTTTTTCCCTGATCCCATTCCATAATTCAGATAATACCACGAGGAGAATCACATGAGAGGTCTATCAATCCGACGAATGGCGACCGCCGCATGGGCAGTATGCCTGATCTGTTTCGTGTCTGTTCATGCCGCAGGCTTTGCTGACGGTGCACTGCCGGAAGAGCAGTTCTCCCGGACACTGCATGCGGGAACATATACGGATTTCCACACGCTCGTTCCCCGTGCCGACGGCGGTTTGATCGCGGGCGGTCTCGCATACACCTCAGGCGGATCGGACAACGGAATCCTTGTCCGGTATGATGCGGACGGAAAAGCCGTGTGGGAGCAGCGCATTACCGGCGATGCCATTCCGGCCGCCGTCGCATCCGGCGACGGTGTCTACTCCGGTGTCACCTACCACACGTCTCTTACGTATGCGGCAAATCCCGTGTACGACAACGTAACCGGCACCTCGACCCTGTTTTCCGTGAACGAGGAGGGAGAAATCCTCTTCTCCGTGGAGCTTGACACCGCACGGGCATCGGACATTTGTGCGGTGCCTGACGGCGGTGTGATGGTGACCGGGTGGCTCTGGGGGACGGGAAACGAGTATGCCGGATTCCTGTCGAAATATACCGCGGACGGGACACGTGCGTGGACCGTGACCTATCCGGGGCTTATCCCGCATGCTCTCATCGCCGCTCCGGACGGGGGCTGGGTCCTTGCCGGTGAGACGACACCGTTTCCCGAGACCCCGACCGACGGATGGATGATGAGCACCGGTTCCGACGGAACGGAGATATGGCGCCGGGTATTCCCCGGGGAAGCGGCATTCACCCTTCTCACAACTCCTTCCGGCGGATACCTTGTCGGGGGGAGCACGGCAAGCCTGACGTCATACACCGGCTTTGCGTGGTTTATGCTGACGGATGAAACCGGAGCCGGGATCTCCTCGTCACGGCCGGGCGGCGTGGCCGTGTACGAGTGTGCGGAGGTGCCGGGAACGGGATATGTGTTTGCCGGCAAGTGGAGCAATTCCGGAATGCTCCTGTTCGTGGGATATGACGGAAACGACCCCGGTATGATCGTGCGCGATGAGGCGGACGGGCGGCTGAACACCGTTATGGTCGCCGGTGACACAATCGTCGCAGGCGGATGGGAACGGATCGCTTCCAGTGTAAAGGGCAGCATCGTCGGGTATTCGGTGCCGGAAGGTCCCGCACCGACGACCGTGCCCACCACCCTGCCTTCCCCCACACAAACACCCGGATGTGCCGCAGCCGTCTGCTGTGCCGGTATTTTCGGTGCCGTCCTCCTTCTCCGGCGCCGGTAGTGCCGGATCTTTCCCTCATCCTTTTTTATCGTGCCGTGACGCCTTCGGCGCATTCCCGCACAGGTCCGCGAGTTCCCTGACCCTGCTGATATTTTCCGCATCGCCGCGCCGGGCATCCACGGGTGTCTCGCAGATGAGCGGGCACGCCCGGACTGCCGGATGTGCGAGGAGAGCGCAAAAACCGTCCTCCCCGATTGCGCCGAGGCCGATATGCTCGTGCCGGTCGAGGCGGCTCCCCCGTTCGCCTCGAGAGTCGTTCAGGTGCACAACGCAAAGCTCTGAAAAACCGACGGTATTATCAAAGTGGCGGAGCGTTTCCTGCACCGCATCGGGGCCGGAGAGATCATACCCCGCGGCCCATGCATGGCAGGTGTCGAAACAGACGCCGAGCCGGTCGGGGCGGCCGATTCCGTCCAGTACTTCCCGGATCTCCTCGAATGTCCCGCCGACGCTGTGTGCGGTGCCGGCCGTATTCTCAAGAAGCACCGTCACGGTACCGCGACTCTCCGCAAGTGCACGGGAAATCCCGCCGATAAGGCGGTCTCTCCCCCCGGAAGCTCCGGACCCGAGATGGCTGCCGAGGTGGGTCACGAGATAGGATATGCCGAGTGCGGCGCACCGGTCCAGTTCGCGGATCATGACACCGACGGACTGTGCATAGCCCTCCTTTTTCGGGGACGCGAGGTTCGGGAGATAGGGCATATGCGCCACGACCGGCTCCATGCCGGCAGCCCGGACCGCCGTGGAAAAGGCGGCGGATGCCTCGGGCGACAGGTCCTTCGCTGCCCAGCCCCTCGGGTTCGCGGTGAAGATCTGAAATACATCGCATCCCCGTTCCCGTGCCCGTTCCACCGCCCGGTCGAGGGATCCGGCGATCGAGACGTGGCACCCGACCCGGACCGGTCCGGCATCCCCGGAAGCCATTTTATCACTCCCGCCGGGTGATGCGCCGGAGCTCTTCCCGAAGCGCACCGGAAAATGCCGCAGTCCCTGCCGTCCCCCCGATATCCCTCGTGGCGATGCCGCGTGCGAACGTGGCGGAAATCGCCTCCTCCACCTGTGCCGCCGCCGTGTCGTCTCCCACGTGCTTTAACAGGAGAGCCGCGCTCCGCACCGCGGCAACCGGGTTTGCGAGATCCTTTCCCGCAATGTCGGGTGCACTGCCGTGCACCGGCTCAAAGAGGGCATGGCGTCTGCCGATGTTTGCCGACGGGAGCATCCCGAGGCCTCCGACAAGGTAGGCGGCGATATCACTGAGGATGTCACCGAAAATATTTGTGGTGACGATCACGTCGTAGCGGGACGGCGCCATCAGCAGGTCGAGGGCGAGGGCGTCAATATACTGTGTCGAGCAGGGGACGCGGCACCGTGCCGCCTCCTCGAGGCAGATGTCCCGGAACAGGACGTCGGACTTCAGCACGTTTGCCTTGTTGCCGACCGTGAGATGGCTCCTGCCCTTCGCAATCCCGCAGGCGTACCGGGCGATACGCCTGCTGCCCCGCCGGGAGACCACCCTGACGGTGCATGCACGGTCCGCCTCCTGCCACTCGATCCCCGAGTAGAGCCCTTCGGTATTTTCCCGCACGATAACGATGTCACATTTCTCTCCCCTTACCGGCCGGACGTTTGCGTAGAGATCGAGTGCGTGCCGGATTTCCAGGAGCACGCTCCGGTACCCGGGGTCCGGGGGGGTCGTCACGGCGCCGAACAGGATTGCATCCGCCGATTTCAGCGCACTGATGTCATCGTCAGTGCAGGCCGATCCCGTCCTGTCCCACTTTCCGTACCCGACTTCAACGGGAAAAAATTCACAATCGGGACGCAAGGATTCAAGCACGTCCCTCGCAACCGGCACCACCTCGGGGCCGATGCCGTCTCCCTCACACACTGCGATTTTCATCTCGCCTCTCTCCACCGGGCGACAAGCCCGGCAACCGCCTCATAGATCTCTCGCGGCGACACTCCCCAGTGCACCACGGCACCGGCATACCCGTTCCACGCGGTACGGCCCGTCCGCTCGCCCCGGCAGCACCGGGCGATAAAGGGCTCCTCCTGCACCGCATCCAGCGGGCAGATGTCAGCAACGGAAAAATCCCCTTCGTAGCATTCGGCGAGGAGCTGGCGTGCTGTCAGGCACCCGGCCACGAGATCGCCGTCACCCGGCCGGTCTGCATCCAGCGTCCGGGAAAAACCCGCGGCACGGCAGGGGTAGATGTCGGCCCCGGTTGTGCGGATGTCGTGCAGGTGATGGATGAATTCGACCTCGAGCTCACCGAAGATACCCGTCGCCTCCAGTTCGCGGATCGTTTCGGAGAGGTGGGGGCGGGGCGGCACGATGTCGTAGACATGAACGGGAACGAGCACGCCCGGATCCGGGTCGAGAACGAAGGTCATATGCTCGTCCCGGCCGTAAAAGACCGTGCACCGCTTTTCCGAGGCCGCCGCCCTCCTGATGAGATCCGCCCGATCATGGAGGTTGACGGGCTCGGCGCAGACCGCGACATCGCCGGGGCCCGCCAGCACTCTTTCACGCGCTACTTCGCGCATCATAAAACCCGGCTCCTCCGCAGGTGTCACCTCGAGGACTTCCGGCCCGGCATCCGTCTGCCGCACCAGGTACCTGCTCAGGAAATAGACCCGGTTCCCGAGCGGCCGCGTATCCGCCGCCCCCACCGTCTTGCAGTGTGCGGGAAAGATCACTCCCGCGCCCTCCAGAACGAAACGAGGCCGCCCGCAGCAAGGATCTCCTGCATTTTTGGAGAGAGCGGCCGGAACGGGATCCGCATTCCTCCCGCCTCCACCCAGTGCTCGTCGAGGCTGAAGGCGATCTCCTCTCCGCCCGCGCAGGGTACGCCCTCCGCTTCGATGACGGGAAGGCCCACGTTGATGGCGTTTCTGAAAAAGATTCGTGCGAAGGAGGGAGCGATGACGGCAATCACGCCCGCCTCCCTGAGTGCGACGGGTGCCTGCTCGCGGGACGACCCGCAGCCGAAGTTGCTGCCCGCGACGATGACGGCGCCCTGCAGCCGGGCCGCGAGGGATGGGTCGAGGTCCTCGAGGACACGGGCCGCCCAGACCGACCGGTCTTTCGTGCGGAGGTACCTTCCGGCAATGATGACGTCGGTGTCGATGTCGGCGCCGAGACAGACTGCATGCCCCCTACCGTTCATAGACATCCTCCGGTGACGCAATTGCGCCCGCAAGCGCGCTTGCAGCCGCGGTCTGCGGCGATGCAAGGTAGTATTCCGCGCCGACCCCCATCCTGTTCCTGAAGTTCCTGTTTGCCGTCGAGAGTGCGACCTCTCCCTCCCCGAGCACTCCCATGTGCGCACCGAGGCAGGGGCCGCAGCCGGGCGGACCGACCGTACATCCCGCATCCACGATCCACGACAGAACACCGCTCGCAATGCACTGTGCGAGCACCGCCCGTGACGCGGGCACGACGATCGTACGCACCTTCACCTGCTTTCCCCGCACCATGCGCCCGAACCGCTCGAGATCCCCGAACCGCCCGTTCGTGCAGGTGCCGACAAAGACCTGGTCGAGTACAATGCCCGCGTACTTCTCCACCGGCACGGCACGGTCCACGCGGTGGGGCGGGGTAACGAGCGGCACGACATCGGAGAGATCGAGGGTGACCTCCGTTTCGTACCGGGGATCGGTCTGCTGCTGCACCGCCACATCATGCCCGTATCCGGCAAGGAAGGAGCGGGTCGTTTCGTCGGCGTAGAACATTCCTGCCTTCGCACCCGCTTCGACGGCCATGTTCGACAGCGTGAGCCGGTCCTCCATGGAAAGCGATCCCGCGCCGTCCCCGATGAATTCAAGCGCACGGTACGTGCCCCCGTCCATCCCGAGATCCCGGACATAGGCGAGCGCAGCATCCTTTGCCTCCGCGGCGCCGGAGAGGTGCCCTTCGAGCCGGATGGCGAGAGTCTCCGGGACCCGGAACCAGGTGAGGCCCGACGCCCAGATTGCCGCCATATCGGTGGCGCCCACGCCGGTCGCAAACGCACCGAACGCACCCATGGTGCAGGAATGGGAATCGGCACCCACCACGACCTCGCCCGGAAGCACCCTTCCTTCGCTCATGATCTGGTGGCAGATGCCGCCGCCCCCATCGGAGAAGTACATCCCGGTCTTTTTCGCAAACACCCGGAGTTCGGCCTGAAGGGTCGCGGTCGTGCCGGTGTTTGCCGGCGTGATGTGGTCGAAGATCATGGCGAGGCGGTCCGGTGCCGCCGGGGCGTCCATGCCCATCTGCTGCCATGCTTCGAGCGCGAGCACGCCCGTCCCGTCGTGGGCGAACCCGTGGTCGACAGCCCGGTCCACGTAGCTTCCGGCAGGGCCGCCGAGAATTTCCTCAGCGAGCGTCGGCATTGGTGCCGCCCTCCTCCGCCCTCCTGATGATCGAAAGCAGCACCTCCGGTGTGATGCAGCATTTCCCCTCGCTCCGGTGTTTCACTTCCGAGAGAACCCAGGCAATCTGCGGTTCCGAGAGGTGGTGCCCGTGGCTCGCAACAATGTGCTCGAGCGCCTTTCTGCCGGTATGCTTCCCGAGGATGAAGCAGCGCTCCCCTCCGACCAGTGCGGGGGGGATGTACTCGTAGGTTGCCGGATCTTCGAGCATTGCGGCGATATGAATGCCGCTCTCGTGGGCGAAGGCATGCTCCCCCACCACGGGTTTCAGCTTCGAAACCGGGATGCCCGAGGCACGCGCAACAATTGCCGAGAGATCGTGGAGGAGGGAGAGATCGTACCGCTCCACGCCGCCCTTGAACCGCAGTGCGACGAGCACTTCCTCGAGCGATGCATTTCCGGCACGCTCCCCGATGCCGTTTGCGGTCGTATGCAGCTGGAAGGCTCCCGATGCGGCGGCGGTGATGGTGTTCGCGGATGCGCAGCCCATATCATTGTGGCAATGGACGCAGAGCGGCACCGGCAGGTCTGCGGTCAGGTACCTGACGTTCTCCGCCATCTCAAGCGGCGTCAAACACCCGACGGTATCGGCGTAACTGCAGTACGTTACACCGTGACGGGCACCTTCCCGGTACATCTCCCGCAAAAACGCCGGATCAGTCCGGGACGCATCTTCGGCCGCAAACCTGACTGACAGCCCGTGGTCAACCGCGTGGTCGACCATGTCGAGCGCAGAGGCAAGCACCTCCTCACGGGGTTTCCTGTACTTGTGCCTGATATGAAGGTCCGAGGTCGCGATGAAGATGCTGACGAGATCCACCCCGCAGTCGATGGCGCAGTCGATATCCTCCTTTTTTGCCCGGGCAAGACAGCAGATGCGGGCGGTGAGCCCCAGTGCGGTGATCGCGGACACGCATGCCTTCTCATTTGCAGATACGATCGGAAATCCCGCCTCGATCACCTCGATGCCGATTGCATCGAGTATCCGGGCGATCTCCTTCTTTTCTTCGCAGGAAAACGAGACCCCGGGGGTCTGTTCCCCGTCCCGCAGGGTCACATCACAGATTTCAACATTCCACGGTTCCATGGTTCTCTCCCTCCGGACAGGTGCCTTCGATGATGAGGGTCACCGGCTCGTCCGGTATCACAAGTGCCTCCGCGATCTCCGCGTGACGGTCTGCGGGGATCGTGAGGGGGTTCGCCCAGGCGATGTACCGGGCGACATCCGGGGCCGGGTGGCCGCCGGTCATTCCCATCCGGGTGTTCTTCAGTACGATGCAGAGGAGCGGCAGCCCCTTTTCACAGACATCGGCGAGTGCGTTCATGCCCGAGTGCAGCATCGCGTAATCTCCCGACAGTGCCACCCGGGTACTTCGTGCCGCAACCGCCACCGACGAGCCGAGGCCGTAGGAGGCGATGCCGATGCTGTACGGCGGGTTTGACGCGAGGAGAGAACAGCCGATATCGCAGATCACCGTCATTTCCCGGTCCGCGAGCATGCTCACGGTTGCCCGGAACGGGCACGAGGGGCAGAAGGTGCGGGCGAACCCGCGGCCCGATTTCGTATCGGGGTGCACGGGGTATTCCGGCGGTTGTACGAACCGGTGCTCCCTCACGAAGGGGCGGCCGTATTCCCGTGTGTCGGCACACTCTGCCGGCGGCATCGGGGGAGGGTAGACGGTGACGGCACGCCCTCCCCCCTCTGCCGGCCCCACGCCGACAGGCGCCGGGCCCTGCCGGTTGAGAAGCGACGAAACCGACCACGAAAACATGCGGGCGGTGACCGCATCCGCCGCTTCCGCCCGCCCCCGCATGGTGAGGTCGGGGTCGGCAAGCCTCCCGCTCCCCTGCCCGCGGGGGAGGATACGACCTGCCGCCTCTGCCTCGAGGACGGGCGGCGTGACACGGACGAGGGCGATTCGCGAAAACATTTCCGACGCGGCAAACGCCTCTTCGACGGCAGGCCCGATGGTTTCCCCGTCCGGCTCGAGCACCGGGATCTGCGCTAATTCCCCGTAGTACCGGGAGTCCTGTGCATTCTGCGAACCGCGGACGAGGATGTCGTCACCCGCGACCACGACCACGCCCTTGCACAGCCCCTGCGTCGTAGCGTTCACGAGCGGATCGGCGCAGGTGTTAAGGCCGACATTCTTGAGGATCACTCCCGCACGGCGTCCTGCAAGCGAATCGCCGAGTGCATACTCGAGGGCGACCTTTTCGCTGACCGCCAGTTCCGCCCCGGTCCCTTCCGCAATGCCGGTGACCGGATAGCCGGGCACGGCGTACCACCGGTCCGCCGCCGCGAGGAGCGCCCGGCAGAGCACGCTCTCACCGTTCGCCATCGCTATCCCTCCCGGGAACCAGATCGCACCCCGTGCATGCGGTGCACATCGTCAGGGCAAGCCGGGGGTCGAGCCCGGCCTCGCGGAGGATCTCTCCGTGGAGGCTGCAGACGGCCAGCAGCCGCTCTGCAGACGGCCTTACGTAGCTCGAACAGCCCGCAACGGGGTTTAACGGGCGGATCACCGGAATGATGCCCTCAGCCGCACACTCCCTGATGCAGGCTTCAATGTCCGCATCCGTCTCCCCGAGGCCGATGATGACGTTCGTAAAGACACGGTTTCTCCCGAAGATCGCCACCGACTCACGAAGCGCCGTCCATAGTGCATCACGACGAAGACCCGGACACATCTCCCCGAAGAGTGCCGCAGTCGCTGTTTCGAGATTGAATTTCACTTCGGTGACACCGAGAGCCTTTAACCGGGCGGGCGTCCCCTCCCGCGGATAGATCGAAACGCCGACGGGCTTTTTAAACCGGGCGATTTTCTCAAGGACCGTGCATACCCTGTCCTCCTCCTCGGCGACACTGCCCACCACGCCGCTCGTTATCGATATGGCGTCAATCCTGTCGATAACGTTCTCAATCATCCTCTCTATTTCTTCCGGTGACTTCACCCGCTCCGGCTGGGTAGGAACCGGGCAGTACCGGCACCGGAAGATGCAGCCTGCCGAGACGGTGATGTATGCCTGCCGGGGGCAGTGAAGGCCCACCTGCTCAAGCTCCCCCTCGAGCACATCGTCGTCCATGAGAATCCGGGCATGCCCCGAACCGGTATGCTCGAGCACCAGTGGTGCTTCGGGCCTGATTTCGAGACGCACACGGCGCCCCCCTGCTGAAAAAAAAACCGATCCCGCACCACCCGCACTCGGGCCCGCGCTCGATCGTTCGATATACCGGTCGACGGGGGCTCCCGTCAGCCTGACCGCACCCGCCTCGAGGAGCCGTGCCTTAACCCGTGCCCATGTCATAGTGACAGTGCCTCGTCGTACCGGGTAGAGAAGGGAATTGCGGCGATGGCACCTACAATTCCCCGGCCGTTCATCCGCACGTCGACGAGCGGCCGGACGCGATCGACCTCTGCCGCCGTCACCTCTCCTTTCTTTACTGACCTGCCGAAGGGCATGAGCCCCGAGGGATCGAATCCCGAATAGACGGCCATGCCGGTTTTGTCGGAGAGGGTGTACCGCTCGAGCAGCGCCTGGAACGTGTCGGCGCAGGCGGCCGGGTCCAGAGTCGCGAACTCACAGACGATCGCAACGCAGTTCTTCGTCCTGTACGGAACCGGGTAGAGCTGCACGATGGTGTGGGAAAGATATCGTGTTTTATCGTCCGCGATTGCACGGGCGATGTTATGGGCGAGCGTCCATGTCGCCCCCTCCTCGGGTGTATCGGTGTCGTCGATACCGATCAGGAGACGGCTGCGCCGGGGGAGCCACAGGGTTGATCCTGCTTCCTTCCCCCCGCCCGAGGGATCGGTGGTGCTCCGGATGACGCCGCGGGCGGATGACCGGCAGATGCTTGCCCCGACACCTCCTCCCCCGAGGCCGCGGTACGTGATGGAAATTTCGTTTTCCCCGACGGACGCCGCGGCAATGCCTGCGGGAAACACCGATCCCTGCAGCCCGAGATCACCTGAGCCCGGAGAGAGCAGGTACCGGGAGGTGTTTCCGACGAGCCGCACCGACCTGACAACCGGGCTCTTCCGGTAGTGGTGCTGCGCCCACATCGCTCCCCCGACACAGTCGAAGGTCTCGATGAGTTCGATTGCATTCCCGTCCTCCGCCGCGACAGCGACGATCTCGGGATAGGCAATGGTGTAGGGATCAGAGATGTTCTCCATAGAGCCCTGCCGCCTCAATTCCGGCGTTGCCCCAGAGCACCGCCCCGAGGGCACCGATTCTTCCTTTTGCTCCCGAACGGTCGATATAGCGGATGCCGAGCCGTCGTGCCTCCGCCTCGACGTCTTCAATAGTCAGGATCTCGGTCTTCACCCGCTCTGCAAGCGGTGAATCCGGGTATGCGAGCCCCCGGAAAACGGCGATCCCGGTATCATTGCTGACCGCATTGGTCTCGATATAGTCCCGGAGCGCCTCACAGAGTCCGTCGACCGCACCGGGGCGGACCGCGTAGGTGAGGGCACTCCCGACACAGTTCGTCGTCTTTTTGGGCACCTCCGGGTTGAGCTGGATCAGCCGCATGTTCAGGTACTCGGCCCCCTCCCTGCGGCACGCCTCCGCGGCCTTCAGCGCCAGCACCCATGTCGCTCCCTCCTCTTTCGTATCGGTGTCATCGATCCCGATCGTCACTTTTTCATACCGGGGAGAGACGATCCGGACACAGGTGGCCCGCGCCCCCCCGATCTTCAGGTCCTCCTCCGAAGGGTACTCGGCACGCAGCACACCGGGCGCCTGCGGGAGACATGCGGCGATGCCCACGCCGGCACCGGCGATGCCCCGCCAGGTCGTGACAACCTCGTCGCCGTCCACCTCGACACCCTCGAGCGCCTGCCCGCCGATCTCACGGTCGGCCGCCCCGAAATTGACCGGGTACGATCCGATCCGGGCGCTCATCGCCATCATCGTCCCGTCGACGCGGAGTGAGCGGATGGCACCGCCGGCACGCCGGCGGTTCATCGCGTCCCATTCGATGGTTCCCTGATGGCAGCATTCCTCAATAATCTCGGCACATCCGGCACCCTCGTCGACCATGACAAGGAACTTCTTTGCAAACAGCGGACCGAACCGTTTCCTGACCTCACCGGGAGAAAGATGAATCATCTGGTTTATCACCGAACCATTCGTTAACAGGATTATCGGCAATAAGGTTATTTAAGATCATCGATACTGCAGGTGTGCCTTCCCGGAGGAAAAAAAGAGATTTTAAAGAATGTCTGCAAGATTGATCTTGAAGGGGCCGAGGCTGCCGCCGAAATTCCCGGCGCTGATGAAAACGACGCCCGGTACGGTCGTTGCCGCCTGGATGCCTTCTGCCATGGCCTCCTTAACGGCATCCTCATCAACCCCGTCGATGACAATTTCGTAGATGGCTTTTACGCCCTCGGGGACTTTCGAGTCGGGCACCTTCTCCCTCAGCGTCGGGCAGTACTTCTCGTTCGTGCTCGCGGGCATGAACTTGTACTTGGTGCTTCCCACTTTCGAGCCGCTTGCGACGATGCCGCCGGGGAACGAGGTGATGACACCGCAGATGCTGGCAATCGCATCGACTGCCGCCTGGGCGCCCACGAGTGCCGCCATCTGGTTTTCGCCCATCACAAAGAAGTTGCCGCCTGCGACGCCCTTGACGATGCCGAAGTCTTCCTCGCCCACGTACTCGCCGTTCATGGTGGGGATTACCCAGCAGTTCCGGCCGCCGACGTCCTTCTTGTACTCGTACCCGTCACCGAAGAAGTGCAGCTTGACCGCGATCCGCTCTTCCGCATCGGGGAGGCCGTCAAAGACTGCCGTCGTGGGTGCGGTCAGGATACACTCGGCAAGCCGCTCGACAACCTGCTCTTTTACCTTCTTCTTCCCGGCACATATGAGAATGGCGACGCCGGGGCGTCCGTCGGGGGTTTCGTCCCCCGAGAGGAAGCTCTCGATGCCCGCTTCGCAGGGGCATCCGATTGCGGATGTGGCAAACCCGGTCGCCTCCACCGCTGCCTTGTATGCCCATTCCTCGGTCACTGCCGTGATAATCACCCGGGCGACCCAGGTCGGGAACGCCTCTGCATAGGTGTCGTCAATAGTAACTCCGTTCAGCTCCATAGTACAGTCCTCACGTTATGCTGTTATGTCATCGATGGATAGTCATGAAAGTTTCTTTTTTAACCGCGCCCTTGATCGGGAAAAACGGAGCGATCCGAACATATATTATTAGTGGGCAGGGGACACCTGCCGGGCACTCCGGAGCCTATGAAAATGGAGGGTTATCGGTGGATCCAATATACTAAAATAATTTAACAAAGTGCTTAAATTAATGAGTACTACTAATTTTGCCGCCTTTAGAGCATTTAAATCGTTCCCTCATTTCAGAACCTTTATCTACATTCTTTCCCCACCATTTGTTTAATCGATTTAGGTCGATATTTTAGCTGGTGCGTGTAACCATGGCATTTGCATTGCATATCAACATGGAGCGGTGTACCGGCTGTAACGCATGTGTAGTCGCATGTCCGGTCGATGCACTGGAGCTCTACACGGTGGATCCCGTCACTGACGAAAAGATCTACAAGGTCAAGAACGGCAAAGCAATTGTTCTTGATGTGGATCATGAGTTGTGCGCCGGTTGCGGCGTATGTGTCGAGGCATGCCCCTTCGATGTGATACGGCTGGCAGGACCGTGGGAAAAGGGGTCGATTCCCCTGGCAAAAGGTATGGAGTGAGGTATAAAGCATGGCATTGTTCCCAAAATTCTCCAAGAAACGTGAAGGCGTTAACGTCATCATGGAACAGAAACTGCTCCAGAACACGAGCAACCTGATTTTAAACGCGCAGACATGTACAGGATGCGGCATTTGTGCCGAAGCCTGTCCCGAGGAGGCGATATCCGTCGGCCTCGTCGGTGCGGTCAGGAGAGGTGCAGTAGACTACGCAGAACCCGTCAATATCGACGAAGTAAAATGTTCGTATTGTGGGGTCTGTGTGATTATGTGCCCGTTCAACGCACTCACACTCAAGATTGACGGCGAAGAACGGCTCCCCATCGTCGAGAAGGAGGGTTTCCCCCAGTACGATCTGACAACAAAGATCGACGACGAGAAGTGCATCCGGTGCACTATCTGCGAGGAAGTGTGTCCCCGCGATGCGATCGACCGGCAGGTGCCCGTTTTCGAGGGTACCGACGCTGAAGGCACGGCCCGTCAGGCGGCAATCACGGCGACGATAAAATTCACCGTCGACGACGAGAAATGTACGCTCTGCGGCATCTGCGGTGCACTCTGTCCCGCGATTGACGTCAACCACAAGCCCTTTACCGCAGAGAGCGGCAAGGTCGAAGGCGAAGTTGTCTGGGACGAGGCGCAGTGCGATGCATGCAAGGTATGTGTCGAGGCGTGCCCCGAAGAAGCAATTACCGTTGAGCGTGAAGTGACCGGAAAGAAGATCGACGGCTCCGTCACTATTATGGACGAAAACTGCTGCACCTGTCGCTGGTGCGCAATCAACTGTCCGACGGAAGCAATTACCGTCGAGAAGATCTTTGAGGGCGAAATCGAGTTTAATGCCGATAAATGCCCGGCCGGCTGTTCCACCTGCGTGGAAGTCTGCCCCGCAAATGCGATATATCTCCCCTCGCCCGTGAAGGCGAACGAGATGAAAGGCAAGCTCGAGGACAAGATTGCCGTCAACAAAGACTTCTGCATCTACTGCGGCGCCTGTGTACAGGCCTGCCCCGGTGAGGACATCATCGTCCTGAAACGGAGCGGCGTAAAAGTCACGGGCAAGGAGACGGATCTCTTCAACCGGATCAAGGAGAAGCTCTTCACCCGGCGTACCTCCATGGTTAAGGAGGGTGTCGCACCCGGTGAAGTCGAAGTAAAAGTTCTTGAGAATGCGTGAGGTATTCGAATGGCAATAGAGAAAAATTACGGCAATCCGCAGCTTGAGGAGAAACTCAGGGACCGGTACTTCTACACGGATGATTCCAACCCCGAGTTCCTTGCAAATGTGGAGAAAATCGGCCGCACGATAGCGCATATGTGTTTCCAGTGCGGTACCTGTACCGGATCGTGTCCGTCCGCACCCCGGAGCTCATACCGCATCCGCCTGTTTGTCCGGAGAGCGGTGCTTGGTCTGGAGGATGAAGCACTCACCGACCCGGACCTGTGGCTGTGCACGACCTGTTATTCCTGCACGGACCGCTGTCCGCGTGACATCGCCCCCACCGATATCATCATGGCAATGCGGAATCTCGCATTCAAGAGGGATATCGTGCCGAGAAACTTCTTAAAAACCGCCCAGCTGATCTACACGACCGGTCACGGCGTGCCCAACAACGACGTGAACCGGGCCGCACGCGAAAAACTCGGTCTTACCCGCGATCCGCCGACGACCCACGGGTACCCCGAATTTATCCCGGGCATCCAGAAGATCCTGGACTACTACAAACTGAAAGAGAATGCGGACCGCATCCTTGCTGAGGAGGGTCAGTAATGTCAGGAAATATGCACCAGTACGCCTTTTTCCTTGGCTGCATCGCCCCCAACCGGTATCCCGGCTGCGAAGCGGCGGCAATCAAGACCAGTCAAAGGGTCGGCATCGAACTGCTCCCCCTGAAGGGCGGAAGCTGCTGCCCCGCACCCGGCGCGTTCGGCTCCATCGACCTGAATGTCTGGTACGCCATGGCGGCACGCAACGTCGTGCTTGCCGAACAGATGAACATGGACATCGCCCTCATCTGCAACGGCTGCTACAAGTCCATCTTTGAGGTCAACCACATCCTCAAGCACAACGACGAGCTCCGGGACGGCGTGAACGAAGTCCTGAAGGAGATCGACATGGAGTATAAGGGCAGCATCGATGTCTGGCACCTTGCCGAGCTCTACTACGATCCCGCCATCTGCGGTGTCGACAAGATCCGTGCGAGCATCACCCGCCCGCTAACCGGGACGAAGATCGCGGTCCACTACGGCTGCCATCTCATGAAGCCGAAGAAGGAGCGCCACTTCGGTGACACCGAGAATCCCATGTGGATTGAGGAGCTCGTCGATGCACTCGGCGCAGAGTCGGTGCAGTACCGCAACAAGATGCAGTGCTGCGGTGCCGGCGGCGGTGTCCGCGGCTACGACCTGACGCACTCGCTCGACATCACCAACGAAAAGATGATCAACCTGCGGGAAGTCGGCGCAGACGCATTAACGGAAGTCTGTCCGTTCTGCCAGCTCCAGTATGACCGTGGGCAGATCGAGATCAAGGAGAAGTTCGGCATCGATTACGGACTTCCCGTGCTGCACTATAACGAGCTGCTCGGCCTTGCGCAGGGCATGAGCCCGCAGGAGCTGGCGCTTGACCTGCACGCGATAGACTGCAAACCATTCCTGGAGAAGATTCTCTGAGAGGTGCAAAAATGGCAGAAAAGAAAGAAGCAAGAATAGGCGTATTTATTTGCCACTGCGGTACCAACATCGCGGGATCCATTGACATAAAAGCCCTTCAGGAGTATGCGAAGACGCTCCCCAATGTCGTGGTCGCCGACGAGTACCAGTATATGTGCTCCACACCCGGCCAGGGCAAGATCGTCGATGCAATCGCAGAGAGCAAGCTCACCGGCGTCGTCGTTGCGGCATGCTCTCCCCGACTCCACGAGCCGACCTTCCGTATGGCATCGAAAGTGGGCGGTCTGAACCCGTTCCGTTTCGAGATGGCAAACATCCGCGAGCAGAACTCGTGGGTGCACATGCACGACCGTGAGGGGGCAACGGCAAAGGCAAAGGACTCGGTCCGCATCGCGGTCGCCAAGGCGTCACTCCTTGAGGATCTCTTCCCGAAGAGCGTTCCTGTCGAAAAGGCCGCCCTCGTCGTCGGTGCCGGTGTCGCCGGTATCCAGGCATCGCTGGATCTCGCCAACGCGGGCATCCCGACCTACCTCATTGAGAAGAGCCCGACGATCGGCGGACGCATGTCCCAGCTCGACAAGACCTTCCCGACGCTCGACTGTTCCCAGTGTATTCTGACGCCCAAGATGGTGGATGTGGGCAGGAATGAAAACATCATCCTCAAGACCTACACCGAAGTCGAGAAGGTCGAGGGGTACATCGGCAACTTCGACATCACGCTCCGGAAGAAGGCACGCGGTGTCCTGACTCCTGACGAAGCCGCGGAACGGGGCTATGTCGGCGGCGGCTGTAACGGCTGCGGCGACTGTGCCGGCGTCTGCCCCGTCATCAAGGGCAATGAGTTCGAGTTTGCCATGGCACCCCGGAAAGCCATCTATATCTACCACCCCCAGGTCGTCCCGAACATCTACACGGTCGACTTCGAGTCCTGCATCAAGTGCGGCCTCTGTGTCGACATATGCGGGGATAAGAAGGCAATCGATCTCGAGATGGAGGACACATTCGAGACCGTCAAGGTCGGCACGGCTATCCTCGCCACCGGCTACGATCTCTTCCCGATCGAGAAGAAGGCCGAGTGGGGATACAACCGGTACGAAAACGTCATCACCGGCCTTGAGTTCGAGCGCCTGATCTGTGCGTCCGGTCCGACCGGCGGGCACCTCGTGCGCCCGTCCGACGGCCAGACTCCGATGAAAGTCGGTTTCGTACTCTGTGCGGGATCCCGTGACAACACCGGCGTCGGCAAGCCGTACTGTTCGCGGTTCTGCTGCATGTATTCACTCAAGCACGCCCACCAGATCCATGAGAAGATCCCCGGTGCACGCGTCTATCTCTTCTACATGGACATCCGGTCCTTCGGCAAGATGTACGAGGAGTTCTACTACCGCATCCAGGACGAAGGCGCGAAGTTCATCAGGGGACGTGTCTCGAACATCCTCGAGGATGCAACGACCAAGAACCTCCACGTCTTTACGGAGGACACGCTGCTCCAGCGCCCCATCAATCTCGAACTCGACCTCGTCGTGCTTGCGTCGGCTGTTCAGCCCGTTGCAGAAGAGGACACCATCAGGAAACTCTTCGGTGTCTCCAAGTCGCAGGACGGCTGGATGCTTGAGGCGCACCCGAAACTCAACCCCTGCGGAACAACGACCGCGGGTGTCTTCCTCGCCGGCGTCTGCCAGGGCCCGAAGGATATTCCCGACACGGTCGCCCAGGCGGAAGGTGCGGCATCGGCAGCAAGCATTCCGATTCACACCGGCAAAGTGGAGCTCGAGCCCTACTTCGCCCAGTGCATGGATGAGAAATGCGCAGGCTGCGGCATGTGCGTGAACCTCTGCCCGTACGGTGCGCTCGCCCTTGTCGAAAAGAACGGAAGGAAAGTCATGGAAGTCACCGAAGCAAAATGCAAGGGATGCGGCACGTGCGGCGGGTTCTGCCCCGGCGGTGCAATCCACATGCAGCACTTCACAACTCCCCAGATCGTTGCACAAATCGACGCGTTCCTCCTCGGAGGTGAGCAGTAAATGGCAGAGGAATGGAAACCCAAAATCCTCGCAATCATCTGCAACTGGTGTTCGTACGCCGGTGCAGACCTTGCCGGCGGTGCCCGTATCCAGTACCCGCCCGATATCCGTGCCATCCGCGTGATGTGTACGGGCCGTATTGATCCCCTCTTCATCATGAAGGCATTCCAGGACGGCGCTGACGGCGTGCTGATTTCCGGCTGCCACTTTGGTGACTGCCACTACCTTGAGGGTAATTTCAAGGCCGCAAAGCGGATGTTCCTCATCAAGAGCGTCCTCAAAAACATCGGCCTTGACGACAGGAGGATCCGGATGACGTTCGTCTCCGCGTCCGAGGGTGCAAAGTGGGCCGGAGTGGTCAACGACGTCGTCAAGACCGTCACGGAACTCGGTCCGAGCCCCCTCAAGGAGTTCGAAAAATAAGCTGGAGTTGAGATGGTGCCAAAAATCAAACTAAACCTGATCTCCGGTCGAACAATCCAGCAGGGAGTCTCGATGGAAGGCGGGAAGGAAAAACCCGCCTACAGAAACGCCTGCGGGATCATCGAGATTGATCCGGCGGACTTCAAAAAACTTGGTGCCTGGCGGAATACGAACGTGCGTGTAACCAGCACATTCGGCAGTGTGGTAGTGAAGGCAATCGAGGCGACTCAGGGGCCGCACCCCGGTCTCGGCTGGATCCCGATGGGACCCTGGGCAAACCAGGTGATCAATCCCAATACCTATTCCACCGGGATGCCCACCTTCAAGGGAACGCCCGTGGACGTGGAAGCAGCCTCCGACGAGGAAGTCCTCGACTCGATTACGCTGATCACCAGGGCTGTACGGGGTGAATTATAATGGCAAAACTTGTTACCGATGTGGTCTGCCCGTTCTGCGGGACACTCTGCGATGATCTCGAAGTGAGTGTCACCGACGACGGGAAGAAGATCCTTGATGTCTACAATGCATGTGCCATCGGCGCAGAAAAGTTCCTCCACTCCCAGGCATCCGACCGTATTACACGGCCACGGATGCAGGATGAAGACGGCAACTGGAAGGACGTCAGCTACGATGAGGCGGTCGAATATACCGCCAAAATCCTCGCTGACGCCAAAAAGCCCCTCATGTACGGGTGGAGTTCCACCAACTGCGAGTCACAGGCTGTCGGCACCCAGATTGGAGAAGTGACCGGAGCCATCATGGACAACACGGCAACGGTCTGCCACGGAACCACGCTTATCGCCGTGCAGGATGTCGGTATTCCGTCCTGTACACTCGGTGAGGTCGTCAACCGCGCCGACCGCATCGTGTTCTGGGGCTGCAACCCCGCCCACGCCCATCCGCGGCACATGTCACGGTATTCGATCTATCCCCGCGGTTTCTTCACCGGCAAAGGCCAGAAGAGCCGCAAGCTCGTTGTCATCGACCCCCGGTGCACCGACACCTCCAAGCTGGCGGACTACCACCTCCAGATTGAGCAGGGGCGCGACTACGAACTCTTCGATGCGTTCCGCGTTGCTTTCAAGGGCGAAAAACTGCCCGACACCGTGGCAGGCATCCCCAAGAAGACGATCTACGAGGTTGCCGAGACGATGAAGTCCGGGAGGTTCGGGATTATCTTCTTCGGCATGGGCGTCACCCAGTCGCTCTCGAAGAACCACAACATCGACGCCGCTATCAGTGTGACGAGGGACCTCAACGACTACTCGAAGTGGAGCATCATGCCGATGCGGGGCCACTACAATGTGACGGGTTCCGGCGAGGTCTGGGGCTGGCTGCACGGGTTCCCGTTTGCGCTCGACCTCTCCCGCGGGTTCGCCCGGTACAACCCCGGCGATACGACGAGCAACGACCTGCTCCGTCGCGACGAGGTCGATGCCGTCTTCGTGCTCGGCAGTGATCCCGGCGCACACTTCCCGTTCGGATCCGTAAAAAAGATCTGGGGCCTTCCGTCCGTGTGCATCGATCCGCACATCACCCCGACGAGTGCCGTCTGCAAACTGCACGTGCCCGTCGCCTTTGTGGGTGTTGAAACCGGCGGATGCGCCTACCGGATGGACAACGTGCCGATCGAATGCCGGAAAGTGGTGGAACCGCCGGAAGGCATGCTGACCGACGAGGAGTTCCTCAAGAAAGTGCTCACACGCGTAAAAGAGTTAAAGGGGGCGTAAAAGAATGGCAGAATATCTTATCAGGAACGGATTCGTCTACGATCCCGTGCTTGGCATCGACGGCGATAAGAAGGATATCGCGGTAAAAGACGGGAAGATCGTCGAAACCACGGCACTTTCGAAACCCACCGAGATCAACGCAGCCGGCATGACCGTCATGGCGGCCGGTGTCGACGTTCACGCCCATGTCGCCGGCCCGAAGGTCTGCGTCGGCAGGAACTTCCGGCCCGAGGACAAGCTCTTCAATTCGACACCCCAGGCAGGCATCAAGCGGATGGAGGGCGGATTTTCCGTCCCGACAACACTCCGGACGGGCTACAACTACGCCCGGATGGGATACGGGTTCGTGATGGAAGCGGCAATGCCCCCGCTTTTCGCCCGGCACGTTCACGAGGAGATTCGGGACACCCCCATTATCGATGAGGCGGCGCTTCCTGTTTTCGGCAACAACTGGTTTGTGCTCGAGTACCTCAAGAACAAGGAGATCGAGAACACCGCGGCGTACATCGCCTGGCTTCTGCGGGTGACGAAGGGATTCGGCATCAAGAATGTCAACCCCGGCGGCACCGAAGCCTGGGGATGGGGAATGAACTGCGAGACAGTCAACGATGTCGTCCCGTACTTCGAAATCACCCCCGCGGAGATCATCAGGGGGCTTATCGAGGCGAACGAGTACCTCGGGCTTCCGCACTGTATGCACGTTCACGGCAACAGCCTCGGCGAGCCGGGCAACTATACGGTGACGCTCGACACGCTCAAGCAGGCGGAAGGATATACGGCGAAGAATGATTTCGGCCGTGACACCGTGCTGCATCACACGCACCTGCAGTTCCACTCCTACGGCGGAACGAGCTACTCCTCGAAGGGCTTCGAGTCCAAGTCGAAGGAAGTCATGGACTACGTCAACAAGCAGGACAACATCACCTTCGACCTCGGCGTCGTCACCCTTGACGAGACCACGACCATGACCGCGGACGGTCCCTTCGAGCACCACCTCTCACACATGAACCACCTGAAATGGGCGAATGTGGATGTGGAGCTCGAGACCGCCGCGGGTGTCGTGCCGTTCATCTACAATCCCAAGTCCTACATTGCCGGAGCGCAGTGGGCAGTCGGGATCGAGCTCGGGCTCTATGCCAAGGACATGATGAAGACATACATCACCACCGACCACCCGAACGCCGGGCCGTTCACGCGGTACCCGCGGGTCATCAAGTGGCTGATGAGCAGGGCGGCCCGTGAACACATGCTCGAGAAGGAGCTGAAATACGGGGACAGCATCCGCAACACGTGTTATATCGGCGAAATCGACCGCGAACTCACGCTCTTCGAGATCGCACAGATGACCCGTGCCGGCCCCGCGAAGGTGCTCGGCCTGTCCCACATGTTCGGTTCGTTAAGGCCCGGCTGTGAGGGTGATGTGGCGATCTATCCGTACAACCCGGAGGCAATCGATCCGTCCCGCGACCCCGAGCTCATCGAGCGTGCCTTCTCCACTGCACAGTACCTCATCAAGGGCGGCGAGATGGTCGTCAAAGAGGGCGATATTGTCTCGAACGGCAGCAAGCGGACGTTCTGGGTCGACTGCACGACGAGCGAGAACCCGCAGGTCCAGCGCGACATCAGCGAGAAATTCAAGCGCTACTACTCCGTTACCGAAGCAAACTACGAGGTTTCCGGACACCACTATGTGCCGAACCCGTACGTGATAGAGGTGGACGCATCCCAGTGAGGTGGAAAAGACAATGGCAACAGTTACATTAACCCCGAAAAAAGTCCCCTCACTCCGCCTTGAGGCGGACAATATCACGCCCGATGTCTTCGCCGGCAAATCGGCTGCGGAGATTGCAGGCCTGCACGTCTTCACGGGGAACACTCAGGAGCTCCTCGGCGACTACTTTACCGTCGCCGGGAGTGCGGGTGCGACCGCCGCCGAGACCTCGATCGTCATCGACGGCGACGCCTCCCGTGTCAAGTACATCGGCATGAAGATGTCCGCGGGCGACATTCTCGTGAAGGGCAATGCCGACATGTATGTCGGTGCCTGGATGCTGGGCGGAAAGATCACCGTGAAGGGAAGCATCGATGCATTCGCAGGCACCGGGATGACCGGCGGCGAGATCATCGTCGATGGCGATGCCGGGAATTACCTCGGCGCTGCCTATCGCGGTGACTGGCGAGGCATGCAGGGCGGCCTGATCCGCGTCGGCGGCAATGCCGGCAGCGACATCGGCACGTTCATGCGGGGCGGCGAGATCATCATCGGCGGCAACACCGACGTCCACGTGGGCACGCACCAGGAAGGTGGCCGCATTGTCGTCAAGGGCGACTGCAAGAGCAAGGTCGGCGGCCAGATGGTCGAGGGAGAGATCATCGTCTTCGGAGATATCGAAGTCATGATGCCCGGATTCCAGTACAGAAACGACGTCGACCTCGAGGTGGACGGGAGCGAGGCAACCTTCGCCCTCTACGAAGGGGATGTCGGCGAACGCCACCCGAAGAGGAAGGGCGACGTGGTCTTCGGCAAACTCTACCTCAAATATTAACCCCTGTTTTTTTTTGGGAGCGCACCGGGTGTTCCCACAATACATCCGCCCCCGTCACATATCGTATTACGGCTGTACCCTATTCTTCACACGAAACGGGAATTTTTAGAGACGATCCCCCCTGTATTTGAATATTATCCCCGGAAACCAATTATTTCATTTTTTTTATTCAAATTACTATTAGGAATGCTTATAAGGGGGCATTGGATACTATTCAATGTCCCATGCGGGGACGTGCAGTAGTGACCTACATAGTACTCCGGAAACGTTTTTGTTTCCAGCATTCAGTTATCGAGAAGCATTGCACAAATCAGGAAAAGGAGGAAAATTATGGCAAAATATACTGAAACAATCGACCTGTATGACGATGCAGGCAAACTTCTGAAAAGCGGCGTTACGCTTGAGAAGATCAGCCCGCTCGTCAACCCGGCGACCAAGAAGCTCATCGATCTCACCAAGAGGACGATTGCCGTTCAGCTGGGAAAGATTGAGTCTGAACTGAAAGTCGGTAAGGTTGGCAAGGGCCAGATCCTGGGCCGCGAGCTCAATCTTGACATCATGGGCAACAAGGACGCTATCATCGCCAAGATTAAGGACATGGTAGACGTCGAGGGTGGAGACACCGTCGTGCACGAGTTCAGTGGCGGCAAGCTGCTGCTCGTCGAAGTCCCCAAGGCCCGGATCGATGCAGCCGCAACCTACGACGCGGCAATCACGTCTGTTGCAGCGGCGACGACCTACTCGATCATCGACCAGTTCAACATTGACGCATTCAACGGTTCAATGGTCAAGGCGGCCGCCTGGGGCGGATACCCGCACACGATGGACCTCGAGGGAGCACTCGTCTCCTCCGTTCTGACCATCCCCCAGAACAACGAAGGTCTCGGATATGCTCTCCGCAACATCCCGGTCAACCACGTTGTCATGATGACCAACCGGAATGCAATGCAGGGTGCCGCACTCTCTTCCACGCTCGAACAGGCGGGAGAGTTTGAGATGGGAGCCGCAATCGGTCCCTTTGAGCGTGCACAGCTGCTCGCATACGCGTACCAGGGCCTGAACGCCAACAACCTGGTCTACGACCTCGTGAAGGCAAACGGTGCGACCGGTACGATCGGAACAGTCGTCCAGTCGCTGGTCGAGCGCGCCATCGAGGACAAAGTCATCATGCCCGGCAAGAAGGGCGGATACTTCCAGTTCTACGACACGAAGGACCCCATGCTCTGGAACGCCTACGCCGCTGCAGGTACCATGGCAGCAACCATGGTCAACTGTGGTGCCGGACGTTTCGCACAGGCAGTCTCTTCGACGCTCCTGTACTTCAACGACCTGCTTGAGCACGAGACCGGCCTGCCCGGCTGTGACTACGGCCGTGTCATGGGTGTTGCCGTCGGGTTCTCGTTCTTCAGCCACTCGATCTATGGTGGCGGTGGCCCCGGTGTCTTCAACGGAAACCACGTCGTTACCCGCCACGCCGCCGGTGTGGCAATCCCGTGTGTGGTTGCCGCGGCAGCGCTTGACGCCGGTACCCAGATGTTCAGCCCGGAGAGCACATCCAAGGTGTACGGGGACACGTACGGTAAGATCGACGTCTTTGCAAAACCCATCCAGGAAATTGCAAAGGGAGTCTAAACCCGAACGTGGAAATCTCAATGACAGAAGCCACATACCCTCAGTGCAGGATTGTCCCTCAGCGTTTCCTCAAATCGGACTCCGCACAGCGGCTGCTTAACGCCGTTGTCAGAGTCGAGGGCGTCAGACGGATGATCATCAACGGTCCCCGCCTTCCTGCAACGGTCCCGTACGGGCCCGCCCGCGGGAAACCCAACCCCCACCCCGACCGGAAAAAAATCATGGTCGGCGACACCGAGTTCGAACTCGAGGTCCAGGTCGGGGGACTCATCCTCGAAGTGGAGGAAAAAGGCGTGATTGCAGAGATCCGGAAGGTATGCGACGAGGTACTGACCGTCCCGTACACGCTTGACGAAGGTACCTTCATGAAACCGGTACCGACCATGAGCGACTACGCGAAATACGGACCCGATGCGGACCCACGTCTGCTCGGGCTCGCTGATCCGAGAAGCCGCAAAGGTCTGGTTATTATCCAGGGATTGAAGTAATCATGCCGATCGGTCGCGTGACACAGGTAGTTGACTGCCGCGAGAGCATGGGGATGGGCAAAGGCGGTGGCCTTGCGCAGCGGGGCACGATCTCCGAATGCCGGTATCCCGATGTGATCGTGGTGGGCATGTCGCCCGGCCGCCGCCATGTCACGAAACCGGTGTGCGACATCACCTCCGGTCTCAGGAGGGAGGGTGTGGAGTTTTCCGTCTCCACCCTTGTCCTGAACGCCGGCAGCGGTGTCCCGCCGGACGCGCCCAATGTCGCAGGCTCGGCTCTCGGTGCCTATTTCGGGCTTACCGGGAAAGAAATCGAGCAGATCGAACAGCATAAGGTGGCCATCCTCCACCACGGGAACGTGCGTTCCCACGTGGTGGCAAAGGTCAGGTTCATCCTTGCGCAGTGCGACGTTGCCGCGGTTGTCGTGTCACAGGCGCCCATCGACTACGAGGATCTCGCAAAAGAAGGTGTGAAGACCGCCTATGTAATGCCACCCCCGGAAAAGGTAAAAACAAAGGGGACGGTTATGGCGATTGTCAGCGGGGTCACCCGCGGACAGACACCCCCGAGGGATAAACTGGCAGAAGTCATTTCCGCAGTAATGAATGTGATGAAATCAAAATGAAGGTGAAATGAATATGGCATACAAACCACAGTATGGACCTGGAACCTCAGCTGTTGCCGAGAACCGGCGCAGACAGATGAACCCAGGTGTTCAGCTGGAGAAGGTCCGTGATGTTACGGATGAGGATATTGTCTTAATCCTCGGGCACCGTGCCCCCGGCTCCGCGTACCCGACCGCACACCCGCCGCTTGCAGAGCAGCAGGAACCCGATTGCCCGATCAGGAAGATTGTCACCGCCACCGATGGTGCCAAGGCCGGAGACCGCGTCCGCTACATCCAGTTTACGGACTCGATGTTCAACGCGCCCTCCCAGCCGTACCAGCGGACCTACACCGAGTGCTACCGCTTCCGCGGTATTGACCCCGGTACGCTTTCCGGTCGTCAGATTGTCGAGTGCCGCGAGCGCGACCTCGAGAAATACTCCAAGTTCCTTGTCGAGACCGAGATGTTCGACTCCGCCCGTATCGGCATTCGCGGCGCAACGGTGCACGGACACTCTCTCCGTCTTGCAGAAGACGGGATGATGTTCGACATGCTCCAGCGCTGTCTGCTTGGCGACGACGGCATCGTCCGGTACGTCAAGAACCAGATCGGCGAGCCTCTCGACCGTGCAGTCGCCGTCGGCAAGCCGATGGACGAAGCATGGATGAAGAAGCACTCGACCATCTTCCATTCGCTCGTCGGTTCCGCCTACCGCGACGACGCCGAATACATCGAATACATCCAGCGCATCCACTCGCTGAGGACAAAATACGGATTCATGCCCAAGGAGTGATAAAACATGGCAAAAATTGAGAGAGCACAAAAATTGTTCCTGAAATCCCTGAAGGAGAAGTTCCAGGGACAGGATGTGGAGGGTGAGACGGCGTCCTATTTCACGTGGGGCGGAATGGCTCAGTCCCCGCGCAAGCAGGAATTCATTAAGGCCGCGAGGGGTGTCGAGATGGACCGTGGCATCTCCATGTACGACCCGGCACGCTGCCACCTCGGCGGTATCCCGCTCGGCCAGCGCCAGCTGATGACCTACGAGGTCTCCCAGTCCGGTGTCTACGTGGAGGGCGACGACCTGCACTTCGTCAACAACTCAGCAATGCAGCAGTTCTGGGACGACATCCGCCGGACAGTTATCGTCGGCATGGACCTCGCCCACCAGACGCTCCAGAAGCGTCTCGGCAAGGAAGTCACTCCCGAAACAATCAACGAGTACCTGCACATCCTCAACCACGCCATGCCCGGTGCAGCCGTGGTTCAGGAACACATGGTCGAGACCCACCCCGGTCTTGTCGATGACTGTTACGTGAAGGTCTTCACCGGTGACGATGAGCTCGCGGACGATATCGAACCGCAGTTCCTCATCAACATCGAGAAGCTCTTCCCCGCCGACCAGGCAGCCACACTCAAGGCAGCCACCGGCAAGTCGATGTACCAGGCAATCCACATCCCGACGATCGTCTCCCGAACCTGCGACGGTGGAACGACCTCCCGGTGGTCCGCCATGCAGATCGGTATGTCCTTTATCGGTGCGTACCGCATGTGCGCAGGTGAAGCGGCAGTCGCCGACCTGTCCTACGCAGCAAAGCACGCCGGTGTCGTCCAGATGGCAAGCCACCTGCCCGCACGCCGTGCCCGTGGCCCGAACGAGCCCGGTGGTATCAAGTTCGGTCTGTTCTCCGATATCATCCAGGCAAACCGGAAGTACCCGAAAGACCCCGCCCGTGCGTCCCTCGAGGTCGTCGGTTCCGGAGTCATGCTCTTCGACCAGATCTGGCTCGGATCGTACATGTCCGGTGGTGTCGGGTTCACGCAGTATGCAACCGCAGCCTACACCGACAACATCCTCGACGAGTACACCTACTACGGTATGGACTACTTAAAGGACAAGTACGGCTACGACCACAGGAACCCCGGCGCAGAAAAGCAGGTGAAGCCCACGCAGGAGATCGTCAACGACCTCGCGACCGAAGTCAACCTCAACGCCATGGAGCAGTACGAGCAGTACCCGACCCTCATGGAAGACCACTTCGGTGGTTCCCAGCGTGCCGGTGTTATTGCCGCAGCCTGTGGTCTGACCTGTTCGATCGGTACCGGAAACTCCAACGCCGGTCTGAACGGATGGTACCTCTCGATGCTCATGCACAAGGAAGGATGGTCACGTCTCGGCTTCTTCGGCTACGACCTTCAGGACCAGTGCGGATCCGCAAACTCGCTCTCCGTGCGGCCTGACGAAGGTCTTATCGGAGAACTCCGCGGACCGAACTACCCGAACTACGCCATGAACGTCGGACACCAGGGAGAGTACGCCGCTATCGTCGGTGGTGCCCACTACGGACGCAACGATGCGTTCTGTTACAGCCCGCTTGTCGCGATCACCTTCGCGGACCCGTCCCTCAAGTTCGACTTCGCCGAACCCCGCCGCGAATTCGCAAAGGGTGCTATCCGCGAGTTCATGCCCGCAGGCGAGCGCTCACTGATCATACCCTCGCGGTAAGATCACACCCACATTTTTTTTCTTTTTTTCGGGCGCTGTTCGGAAGCGAAAGCGCTCCTTCACGGGTGCCGTTCTGGTAATCCCCCTCCGGGCGATATCCAACCTTTTATCTCTTGTCCTGTTCACCATTCTGTAAAGACTTTCATCCTGATACCATGCATGTCACAGTCATTTCTCCGGATATCTACACCTACGGCGCCATGCTGATCGGCGGCATCCTGCGGGAGGGTGGATATGACGTATCGGTCGGCAGAAAATACGCCGCCCCCCCATCGGAGACCGTATTTTTAAGCCTGTATTCAACACTCCACCTCCTCGATCCCCGGCTGAAGGACTTCATCAGCCGGCACCGCGAGAGGGGCGGGCGATGCTACGTCGGCGGGCCCGTATCTGCGTACCCGGAAATTGTGCTCGGCGAACTCGAACCCGATGCCGTGGTCGTGGGCGAAGGTGAAAATACCGTGCTTTCGCTCCTGCAAACAGGGCCCGTACCGGACCTTCCGGGCATCGCCGTCCGGGAGGGGGGCCGAATACGCATCAATCCTCCCGAGATCCCGGCATCGCTGGATCGCCCGATCCCCCTCATCCCGGACGATATCGGTACACAGGACATCAGGGGGGCGAATGTCTACATCGAGACGCACCGGGGGTGCCTCGGTTCCTGCACCTTCTGCCAGGTGCCCCGCTTCTTCGGCCACGATATCAGGAGCCGGACGATCGACTCCGTCCTCGCGGAGGTCAGGGCATTTAAGGAGAAAGGAATGCGGCGGGTCTCCATCTCCGGCGGGACGGGATCCCTTTTTCAGTACGAAAACGGGACGCTGAATACGGCCGCCTTTATCGAACTCCTCTCCGGCATGGCCGATATCATGGGAAGTTCGAATATCTCCGCGCCCGATATCAGGGCCGACTGCATCAACGACGAAATTCTTGAGGCGATCAAAAAGTACACCATCGGGTGGATATTTTTCGGGATTGAATCGGGGAGCGACAGGATACTGCGGCTCATGGGAAAGGGGATCACTGCCGCCACCGTCAGCGACGCCATCGACGAATGCAGGAACCACGGGCTCAGCGTTGCCGGGAGTTTCATCGTCGGGTTCCCGACCGAAACGGCGAAGGATTTCCAGGCCACGAAGAAATTCATCGCCTCCGCGGGTCTTGACGACGTTTTCGTGAGTATCGCGGAACCGATCCCGGAAACGCCTCTTGCAAAGCTTGTTCTGGACACGCCCCAGAAGGACAATCCCTCGTGTGTCCCCACGAAAGGGGAATACCGGTCCCTCGGCCTCACCGAAAGCGAGGCCCGGTGTTTTGACCTGAGCATGCATGCCGATATGTACAAACCCCGGCTCCACGTGGTCACCGACCAGATATTCGATGCCTATCTCACGGAAGTGCGGCGGCAGGGAACAGATATCAGAAACGTAACAGACCTGCTCTTCCGCTATTACGGGCGGGATGATGGGCCCGGATAAGCGGCCCGGATAAGCGGGGTGGGGGTCACACCCCCGCCGGTGCCTGATGACAGGAAGGAAACGTTCACATACCCCGGATTTCCGGGCATCTGCCGCGTCTACGAAGTACTTTGGAGTAAGTATAAGAGTCCGGAAAGAGGTACACACAGGTAATGAAGAGTGTTTTTCACGTGATGCTCATCCCCACTCTCGGCTGCCCGGCAAACTGCAGCTACTGCTGGAGTTCCGAGGAGGACTCACCCGTCATGAGCATCGAAACCCTCAAAGAGGTCGTCGCGTGGCTTAAGAATTTCCGGGATGATCCGGTGACCATTACCTTCCATGGAGGAGAGCCGCTCCTTGCAGGCGCCGATTTTTACCGGGAGGCGCTGCCGCTGCTCTCCGATGGTCTGGCTCACCTGAGCCCCGCGTTTGCCATGCAGACCAATCTCTGGAGGCTCACGCCGGAACTGGCAGATATTTTCGCGGAGTATCACATCCCCCTCGGATCAAGCATTGACGGCCCGAAGGAGGTAAACGACGTGCAAAGGGGAGAGGGGTACTTTGAAAAGACGATGCGTGGCTATGAGATTGCCCGCGCCCACGGTCTCTCCGTGCGGTTCATCTGCACGTTCACCTCGTATTCGGTGGATTTCCGGGAGGAGATCTTCAGGTTTTTCCTAAAAAACGGATTAACCATGAAACTGCATCCCGCACTCCCGTCCCTGCGTGGCAGCGACCCTGAAAAGTGGGCGCTTGCCCCGGAAAAGTACGGAGATCTGCTCCTGTATCTTCTCGATCAGTCGCTTGCGCACCTGCGTGAGATTGACATAATGAACATCAACGATCTCTGCCGGTGTGTCTTCACCCGGCAGGGCAACGTCTGCACCTTCGCGGACTGCATGGGGAATACGTTTGCCGTCGGCCCCGACGGGAGTATCTATCCCTGCTACCGTTTCGTCGGTATGCCGGAATATGTGATGGGAAGCGTGTACGACCGTCCCTCCCCGGAGGATCTTCGCCGATCCGCCGCCGGAAGGCTGATGCAGCGCTATAAGGAGTTTGTCGACCGGGAATGCGGGGATTGTGCCCATATCACCTATTGCCGGGGCGGGTGCCCCTATAATGCGATAGCGCCGTTTCACGGAGACATACGGGGCGTCGATCCCCACTGCCCCGCCTACAGGCGAATCTTCGACGAAATCTCCGCCCGGCTCAACACCGAGATGTACGAATCCCCCGGCATGGAGCAATCCCCGCTCCGGAGAGGGCGGAGAAAGCGTGCGCAGCCGGGCATTATGTCTCTCGTGCATAAGATCGTCTCCGAATAATGTCTGCATTATGCCCGGTGCCGCCTCCGGAAACGGCGGTGCCGGGGACGAGCGCTTGCGGACGAGCCGCGTGTGCGACAATCAACACAATTTTTTTGTTGTTAATGTAAAATTTACTGATGTAAAAAAAGTGATATTCGTCCCCTGTCCTCGATTTTTCAAGCAGACTGCGGATATTTTTTCGAAACCTTTAATTAAATCTCTATCAACTGTTATTTTGAACCAAAAAGGGTTTGTGTTAGTAACTCTGGTGCATGAGGCACGCAGGGAGGATGCCTAAATGGAAAACCTGGTACTTGGCATCGGTATTACTGCTCTGGCAGGTGCTCTGGCCACCGTCGCAGGCGCTGCGGAAGACACGGAATCTGATATCGGCTCACAGGGTGACCCGAATTCACAGGTTCAGCTGGCTCCGCAGATGGGATATATTCACCGCATTTACAATAAAGCTGTATCCGGTGAGCCCCCCGCCTACGGACTATGGTGTGCTCTGGGCGCCGGCATTGCCTGGGCGTTAATGTCGATCCAAATAAACGCGGTTCTTGCTATCGTACTCGGTTCAGCAATTGCAGTCTTTGTGCAGGGTGTGTATGCAACGACTGCTTATCTGGGCAGGACAGCAAGTCTCGCGAAATTTGAACAGCCGGTATACATCGATATCATAAAATCGGTGACTACCGTGACCATGGCACACGCGTTCGTCGCGATCTTCACGACGGTGGCAATGTGCCAGCTGATGATAGTAGCACTCGGACACCCGTTCCCGCTGCCGCTTCTCGCCCTTGTCTGGGGTATCGCACTCGGTGCAGCCGGATCTGCAACGGGAAATCCGTTCTACGGCAAAGAGCGCCAGTACCAGGAGCAGAAGTTCGGCGCTGGCGTTCCGATTTCCGCATCAGGAAACATCGTCCGCTACGCCGAAGCCGGCCAGCGCAGTTCACTCGACAATGGCTGGTTCGCCTCCAAGCTCGGCGGTCCGGCATCGGGTATCTGTTTCGGCCTGATCGTGTTCCTTGAACTCTGGCGTACCGTCCTCTTCGAGCAGATTGGCGCCGGATGGGGAGCTATCATTGCCGGTGTGGTCCTGATCCTCGTCTTCATGGTCATTGACCGGTACATCGAGACCTGGGCACGCAAGACCTACGGCCCGTATGTGGCAGAAACCGAGGAGGCGGCATCATGAGCGCACTCGGTGGAGGCGCAGGCGGTGGCGAGGGAATGAACCCGACCGCCACGATTGTCGGCCTTGTCATTATGCTGATTGCACTCGCAGCCACGTTCGTCGTCGGCGGCATGAGTGCCGCACTTGTGCTTGTCGGCATCATTATCGGCGGGGTTCTCGTCGGTTTCGGTGTCCACTTCGTTCCTGTCGGCGGGGCGCCGGCAGCCATGGGGCAGGCGCCCGGTATTGCAACCGGTGTCGCGATGCTCGCAGCGGGTGCCGGCCTTGCCGGTCTCTTCGGCGGTGCATGGGCGGCTGAGCTCGGTCTTGCCGTTGCCCTTGCGGGCGGCGCAGTCGGCGGCGGCCTGATGATGGCGATCACCTGTATGTTTGTCAATATCGTGTACGTCTTTGGCATGGGCATTCCCTCTGCCTCCGGAAAGGTGGACAAGGACCCGATTACGGGCGACACGTTCCCTGCGTACAAATCACAGGGTACTGAGGGACACGGGCTTCCCTTCATCTCCTACGTTGGCGGTGTGATCGGCGGTGCGCTCGGAGGTCTCGGTGGTACGCTCATCTACCTTCAGCTGCTCTTCCTCTACGAGGAGATGCTTCCCGCGATGCTCAATGCATCCGCGGAAGAGATCCTTCCGGTCGCGGTCTCGCTCGCAGGCATTTTCGCTATCGGCATGTTCCTTGTCAATGCAGTGATTGCCGCGTACAATATCACGGGAACGATCGAAGGTCCTCACGACCCGAAGTTCAAGCGCTTCCCGCGTGCGATAGTGGGTGCGGCAATCGCATCCGCGGTCTGCGGACTTGTAGCGATTCTGATTGTGGCAGTGTGAGGTGTGGAAATGTCAGTAAAAATTGAAGCTTCTGAAGGTGGAAGGCCACACAACGAGATTCTCGGATTCGGACTCATCGGTTCGCTGGTCTGCATCTACCTGACCTACCTGAACGTGCTGACCGGCACGGAGATATTCTCGTTCTTCGGTGGTCTTGGTGCGGTCATCGCTCTCGCATGGGGCTCGGATACCATCAAGCACCTCTGCAGCTACGGTCTTGGTACCGGTGTCCCGTCCGCGGGTATGATCGCGTTCGGTTCCGGTGTCATCGCGATGCTCTTTGCCACAAAATTCGGCATTGCAGCACCGGTTGCTGCACTGGTCATCGCTGCACTGCTTGGAGCGGTGATTGGATACGTCTCCGATAAGGTTGTCAGCATGAACATCCCTGTCATGGTCATATCGCTCATCGAGCTCGCTATCGTCGGTGCGCTGACGATGATGGGTCTTGCTGCGATGGCCGGCGGATCGTTTATGTTTGCGGATCTCGTCGCGGGATCGACAACAGTCTTCGGAATTGAAATCGCAAGCTACGGCTCATCGGTTATCGGCGGCAGTGTTCTCGCTGTTATCTTCATTCTCGGTAGCATTGCCGTTCAGCACCCGTTCAACGCATGCCTCGGCCCCGGCGAACAGCAGGACCGGACGCTCATGCTCGCAGCGGAGTGCGGCTTTTTATCCATGATTGGAGTAGCCGTGATCTCGTTTGCGTTCATCGGTTTCGGATCGGCAGTCGTCGCACTTCTGGTCTCGATCATCGGCTGGGCCTACACATACATGGAGTACATCAAGCTCTCCCGCCGCGATGCCTATGACTGGCTGGATGCAAAACCGATTCATGAACCGAAAGGTGGTGCCTGATGGGATACATCGAAGTCCTTCCGGAATTCGGCCTGGTTGCGGATCCGTTCCTGGGCGTAGTGACCTCCATGGGCGAATCACTCGCACCTGTCATTGATCAGGTTGCCGAGCTTGAACTGATCGCAAATGACATCGTCGGCATGCTTTCGGGCGAAGGCAAGTTCCTCTCCTCGTTTCCGAACAGGGAGAAGGCGCTGCCTATTGCCGGTGGTGTCACGGCATTCTGGTATGGTATGGCTGTCGGACTCTTCATCGCGGGATTCATCGCGTTCGGATTTCTGTGAGGTGATATAAATGGCAGATAAAAAATCACCGGCAAGCGGATGGCCGATCGTCCAGGGTGACTTCCACTCCGGCGACGCAAACAGCTGTGTTGCGGTC
>JAFGNT010000015.1 GCA_016926855.1 Methanomicrobiaceae archaeon
CGGTAGTATCGGTGGTGCCGGTCTGGTTCAGCGGGCTGATGCCGGTGATGTCAAGCCGGACACTCCGGCCCGGTACGGGAAGACCGGATGTCGTGTTGGTGACGTGGGCAATTGCCGAATACGGGGTACCGACGAGGTTCGACGCGGGACCCGGGATCAGTACGATCGTCTCGGCGGTGGGTGGCGGCGGAGGCGGAGTCGTCGTCCAGAGCACTGTAACGGTATTTGATGTCCGGACGATACCGCCGGTATCAACGAGGGTCCCGACAAGCGTATCGAGGCCCACAACCGTGCCCGTGTAGGTGAAGACCACGTTACCGGACGAATCGGTCGTTTTCGTCATGTTCTGCGTGTTGTTGCCGGTGATATCCAGACGGACACTGCGGCCCGGTACGGGAAGACCGGTCGACGTGTTGATGACCCGGGCAATTGCCGAATACGGGGTACCGACGAGGTTCGACGCGGGGCCCGGGATGAGTGCGATCGTCTCGGCACCCGGACCAGGAGGCGGAGGAGTAGTTGTCCAGATGACGGTAACGATATTCGACGTCCGGACGGCAGGGGTTGGATCCGTTATCGTCGCGACAAGTGTATCGGTGCCGGCAACACTTCTCGTATAGGTGAAGGTCACATTACCTGTGGAATCGGTCGTGCCTGTCATAGGAGGCAGCGTGCTGATGCCGGTGATATCCAACCGGACACTCCGGCCGGATACGGGACTCCCGGTCGTCGTGTCGGTTACGTGGGCAATTGTCGAATACCCGGTGCCTACAAGGTTCGACGCGGGGCCAGAGATGAGCACTACCAACTCGGAAACGGGGCCGGGAGGTGGTGGTGGTGGTGGCGGTGGTGGCGGTGGCAGTGGATTGCTGAACCGCGGGCCACCCAGAGGAGAGCTGTTGACACTTTCCTCCGGTGTTTCATTGAGAATAAGCGGCAGCAGGGGCTCGGCCAGTTCAGGCAGGTCAAAAAGAATCGTGAGTCCGCCGGCAATAAAGCATAAAAAAATAATGAAAAGGGCGGTACCGATGCGCCTTTTTCGCTGTTGTGATAAATCCTGCATGAAAAACACCCCTTAACTGCTGCATTCTCTGATCGTCTGCGGCCGGGAAGGTTACGGCACAGCAATTCTGCTACGTACAATATACATGAATGTGTAAATATTAAATGAATTTGCCAAACAAAGCCGAAATCATAAGAGGTAACCCGGTTTGATACACACAAACACAGTAAAATGCAGAAATGCGCCCCAATTCCTTTTTAAATCCCGGAAACAGGTGGTTCCTGAGATGGTGCGGCACATCAGGCAGCCGGTTCATCAGGAAAAAAGAACTTTCGTGGTACCACAATACAGAAAAAACACCAGGAAGGCTCCGAGAATCACCGCGGGCAGGAAAGCAAATCGAGGATACTCGGCCTTTACACGCTCCTCTGGACTCATCATGTGACGGAAAACGAAAATAACGGCACTATCAGGGACGAAAATGCGTAGTGAGAGAGAAAAAAGAGATTAGGGGCGCCGGAGCACCGAAACCACACAGAGTATTCCGATAAGCAGGCCGATGGGCAGCGCAAGACCCGGGAATTCAGGTACCGGCGAGGGGGTCGTCTGTGTCGGGCACAGGATCACATCGAGGTATGCCTGCGGCATGGGAGCCGAAACAGCCCCTGCAGACGGATCTGTCCAGCGTACCTCGGCTGCGGCCGCGTCGACAGGGAGATCGTCGCCGAGCGTGTCCGATCCGGCGGTGAAGGTCACGACAAAGGTTTCACCGTCGTCAAGGCGGTCGTTGCCGTTGCCGACGTACTGGGCGACATTCGTCCATGTCATCGTCGTCGTGCCGTCACCGTTCTCGACAACCGAGTCGGGGGCAATCGAGAACGATCCCTCACCAACGATGTAGGTCTCGGTCACTTCGACGAGATCGACGTTGTAGGGCGCCGTGCTGGCAACACCGGCATAGATAGCATCGAAGATCGAATTAAGGTTCTCCGCCAAGGGGCTTGAATAGTAGGTTCCGCCGGTAGCACTCGCCATATCATTCAGCTTGGGTATGGCTGTTGAGGGAGGGTTCAGGCCAATCGAGTAGATAACATAGCCCTTCTCCTTGGCGATCTTTGCGGGGCCGTTGCTGGAGGCGTAGGTGTAGGTACCGTCGCCGTCGGTCAGGAAGATAATGACTTTCTTGTTGGTGCTCGCATCAGCATCAAGCATCGTAATTGCAGCGTTCAGTCCCACATTCAGGTTAGTGCCGCCGGACGAGTCCACGGCGTCGATCTGCGTCTTCAGCGTCCCAAACGAGTCGGTGCTCTCCTCCACAAGTCCGTAGGTGAAGTCGACATTGGAATCCCAGCTGACAACACCGGCCTTGTCGTTCTCCGGCGTCGTCAGCATCTTGTCGGCAAACGCCTTCGCCGCAACCTTGCGGAGATTCGACGAGTCGGAAGTGCCCATGCTTCCGGAACTGTCGATCGCAAGGACGACCGAGAGTGTGTCGGAAACGCCGCCGCCGCCATAGCCTTCGAGCGTGAGCGTTACCGTTGTCATGTCCGGCGTACAGGCGGAGTCGTACAGATAGACCGTGTCCGGGTCGACGGTTTTTGTCGCCCCGACAACCTCCTGGGCACTCACGGGACCTGCAACAAAGCAGAGAATCAGGAGCGCTGCCAGCAGTGCATACTTGTTCATTTTTTATCAAAGCCTCCTTTCCACGTGTGCAACCCGGGGCGGGCATGCTGCCACCGCACCTCGGTGATATGTTTCACTGAAAGGTGCCCCGGTTAACAGTCGTAGATACGGACACGGCATGTAAAAAGGTGTGCAAGGCAGAGAACGTTAACACCGTTGTTAACCGGCAGACATTATTGCTTTTACAATCCGAAAAATAAAACAAATCCTGCCCTGAAAAACGGTTCAACGGGCATTTTTTACAGGCGCGATGTATTCGCCGGGAAATAACGAACCGGCCTATAAGGGGGACGCTGCTGCCGGAGGCTAGCGGTCGACGGGGATGCCGAGAAGGGACGAAACGCCGGAAAAGACATCGCGGGCGATCTGCCAGAGCCCCCGTGATGCGCACCATTCGTCAAAAACAAGAACCGGAAGACCGAGCAGCCGCTCCACCTCCGGTGCGATAGCCGGAGCACAGGAGCCGGCAAGGGCCACCTTCGCACCCCGGTTCACGAGCCGCATTCCTGCTATCTCCATCGCTGCAAACATGGCAAGGGTCGCAATCCGCAGCTCAGGCGGCATGGTGATATCGACCCCCGCCGCGAGAAACGCCTCGTTCGCCGTGCACGACCCGGCATCGATCCGGCGGATCGCATCGACATCAAGCGCCCCGTGCCGGGTACCGGGAGCGAAGATGCAGGCATCGATGGCGCCGGTAATGCGCCCGCCCGACACCAGCAGCGTGACCGTATTCGAGCTTGCGTCGCAGACGATCGCATCGGACCCGAGCACCCGGCAGGTTTCATAGGCGATCCCGATCTTCTCGGGGCTCGTCTGGTGGGAGTAGGCCTTGAACCGCGGGTCCGTGGGCGAGCCGCGGTGAATGCCGGGGATGACGACAGCGGGAAAGCCTGAGTGGGCAATCTCGTCAAATACCCGGGTGCCCCCGCCGATGTGCTCTCCCGCACCCATCCTTGAAACGACACCGCGGTTCTTCACTCTCCCGACAGGAGTGATTGCAGCAATCCCGTCTCCCATCGAGTAGCAGACGGCGATACCCTCGATCTCCGACAGGGGGCAGAGGCGTTCCAGATCGTGCACCTGAAAATCCCGTGCATCGGTGCGGGACATCTTGAATTCACCGGATTCACAGGCAAACCGCATCGCCGTCGTGCCGTGGTCGATCCCGATAAACATATCACTATTCCTATAGCATGGAAGGCCTATTAGTCTATGATGTTCTGTGTCGTGACCGGCGGGGCCGGATTCATCGGATCGCACCTTGTGGACGCGCTGGTGTCACAGGGAAACCGGGTGAGCGTCATCGACAACCTGAGTGGCGGCCTGAAAGAGAACCTTGCACGCCATCTCGCCCGCGGTGACGTCACACTGCATGAGGCCGATCTGCTTGACGACGGGTGGCAGGAGGTACTCTCCGGGGCAGACCGCGTCTATCATCTGGCAGCGGACCCCGACGTCCGGGGAAGCGCACGCACGCCCGATGCGGTCTTCCAAAACAACGTCGTCGCCACCGAACGGGTGCTCGAGGCAATGCGGCTTCACGGCGTTCCCGAGATCGTCTTCACCTCGACCTCGACGGTATACGGGGAGGCGACCGTGATCCCGACACCCGAGGACTATGCCCCCCTTGAACCCATCTCGGTATACGCGGCGACAAAACTGGCGGGAGAGGCACTCATCTCAGCGTACTGCGCATCGTTTTCGATACGGGCGTTTGTATTCCGGTTCGCAAACATCATCGGCCCCCGGAGCACGCACGGCGTGATATGGGACTTTATTATGAAACTGAAGGACAACCCGGAAGAACTTGAGATTCTCGGTGACGGCCGGCAGACGAAATCCTATCTCGATGTCCGGCATTGTGTGGAAGCGATGTTCTTTGCCACGGATCACGCCACCGGAGCATATTCCGTCTACAATATCGGATCGGAAGACGGGGTCGACGTAAAAGGGATTGCAGATATCATCTGCCGGGAAATGGGGCTCTCCGGGGTTACGTACCGGTTTACCGGCGGTGACCGCGGATGGGTGGGCGATGTCCCGAAGATGCAGCTTTCAGTCGAAAAACTGAAAAAACATGGTTGGAGTCCGGGAATCGGATCGAAGGAATCCGTGACCTCTGCCGTGCGGGCAATGCTCTGATGCGGGTGAACCATGGACGTATGGCTTTCGGTTATCGTGCTCATCCTCTCCGCAACCCCGTTTTTCGAGGCGCGGTATGCAATCCCGCTTGCCATCAATACGTTCGGGTTTGCACCCGCAGAGGCTTTTTTCCTCGGTCTTCTGGGCAATATCGTGCCCGTCATTCTCCTGCTCCGGTACCTTGAGCCGGTGGAAGAGTACCTCAGTGCCCGGTATACGGCTTTTCAGCGGTTCTTTACCTGGCTGTTTGAACGAACGCGGCGCCATTCCGACCGTTTCGAGAAATGGGGAGCGCTCGCACTCATTCCCTTCGTGGCTGTCCCCCTGCCGGTCACGGGGGCATGGACGGCCTGCGCCGCGGCGTTCGTCTTCGGTATCAGGTTTAAGTATTCGCTGCCTGCAATTGCCGCAGGAATGGTCATCGCCGCAGTGCTTACGACTCTTGGCATCACAACACTGACAACACTGCTGGGAATTCTGGGAGACATTGCATGAAATACATCGTTATTCTCGGTGACGGCATGGCGGATGAGCCGCTCGAAGAGCTGGGCGGGATAACCCCGCTTGCGTACGCACAGACCCCGAACATGGACCGGATTGCAACGGAAGGCCGCACGGGCATGCTGAAAACCGTGCCCGACGGCTGTGAACCGGGCAGTGATATTGCAAACCTCTCCGTGCTCGGATACGATCCGCGGGAGTTCTATACCGGGCGGGGGCCGCTGGAGGCGGTGAGCATGGGAATCGATCTCGGGCCCGCAGATCTCGCATACCGGTGCAACCTCGTCACGGTGGAAGACGGCGTCATGACGGATTTCTCGGCGGAACACATTTCAAGCGCCGAGGGTGCCGCACTCTTCAAAGACCTTGAAGCACGCCTCCCGGACGTCGGCCTGCACTCCGGCATCAGCTACAGAAACCTCCTCGTGCTTCCCGGGGGTCAGGGCGCGGTAACCACGCCCCCTCATGACATCGTGGGGGAAGGTATCGCCGGGTACCTGCCGCAGGGACCCGATGCAAAAATCCTGCTCCGGTGCATGGAAGAGAGCCGGACGGTCTTCGCATCCCATCCCGTCACGACCGCGAGGGTGCGGTCGGGAAAACGGCCCGCTACCATGATCTGGCCGTGGAGCGGTGGAAAAAAACCCTCGCTCCCGTCTTTCAGGGAGCGGTACGGGCTCTCGGGCGGGATGATCTCTGCCGTCGACCTCTTAAACGGCATCGCCCGGTGCGCAGGGATGGAGGTGATCCGCGTGCCCGGGGCCACGGGGTACCTCGACACCGACTACGAGGCAAAGGCGCACTATGCCATCGAAGCGCTGAAACGCCTGGATTTCATCTATCTCCATGTGGAGGCGCCTGACGAGGCGGGCCATCTCGGGAGCGTCCGGGAGAAGGTCCGTGCAATCGAATGTGTCGATGAGATTGTCGGCACCGTTCTCGACGCCGTGGAGGGCGTTGTCGCCGTGCTCCCCGATCATCCGACTCCCATCCGGTTGAAAACACACACAAGCGACCCGGTTCCGTTCGCGGTGCGGGGGCTCGGCAGGGACGGCACCATCGCCTATTCCGAGGAGGAGGCGCGGAAGGGATCGTTCGGCCTCATGGACGCGGTGGATTTCCTGCCGCTATTGACAGGCAAAAAGACAGTATAGCACCCGAAACTCGCGTGCCACTTTTTTTAAAAAACGTCAGGCACAGGAAGAGGCCCTTTGTCCACGGAAATGGCATCAGTTCCCTGCTTCATCATTACGTCAGTGGGGGTAACTCTCATCATCTGCCATTTCCGTATACGTCCCGTGTGTGCGGAAAAACAGATAATGTATCTGTTCGCAGGAGGGAAATATTCTCTGGACGGAGCACCGGGTTTCCCCGCACCCCGCGGGCACATCCGGGGCGGCGGCCATGTACCGCACAACTATTTACCGGAAATGATCAATAACTGCATCAGGTGTTATGTCCTCTAAGAAGCATCTCACAATAGGAATTACCGTCAACCTTGAGCATTACGAAAACCTCCGCCTTGACGTGGAAGGTGAGGTAGAGACACAGGAGGACGCCGACCGGCTCGTCGCGTATCTCGACGGGGTTCTCGCCGGAATGGGCAGGGATGACCCCGACACCATGAAACGGGTGGATAGTTACCGGAGGCGTGTGCTCGGGCAGGTGCCCCAAGCCGCACCGGCCGCGGCCCCGTCACCGGCAGTGCCGCCGGAGAAGCCGGAGCGGCCGCTTGTCGCAGAGAACCCGGTGATCGAAGCGATCCCGAACGGTTCACTCACCGAATCCCTCTACCATACGCCCGCCGACGCCCCCTGCGTCGGTGAGGATGCGGACCACGCGGGAGAGCGGGCCGGGGGCGGACTCCATGAAACGTGCAATGCGGCAGTACCTTCCCTGAACGCCCATCCCCCGGAGTCCGTGAAGCCACCGGAGAAACCGCCCGGGAAGACGGCCGCGGAAATCGAATGCAGTGCCTGCGGCGAGAAAATCTCAAAGACCCAGAACGAACTCTCCCAGCTCCTGATGGACAAGTCCTTCTGCAAAAAATGCATGGACAAGCAGATGAAGACGGGGTGAAAGTGAAAAGATGGCATCTATATATATCCCGTAGGCAAGGTTGTGTGGTATGAAGCGAAATCTGCTGATGTGGGACGAAACTCTCTTCCGCGATCCCGAGGCCTTCGAGATCGATTATGTCCCCGAGCAGTTCAATTACCGCGACACACAGCTGCGGGAACTGGCGTTTCAGGTCAGGCCCGGGATGCGGGGCGGGCGTCCGCTGAATACAATCTGCCGGGGACTGCCCGGCACCGGAAAGACCACGAGTGTGAAGAAGATCTTCTCCGATATCGAGGAGCAGACAAAAAAACTCGTGCCGGTGCATATCAACTGCCAGATCGACAATACCAAATTCGCCATTTTTTCCCAGATCTATAAAAAACTCGTGGGGCACCTGCCTCCCGCTTCAGGCACGTCGTTCAAGCAGGTCTTTGACGCGATTGCACGGATAATCGTCCGTGACGAGACGGTGCTCATCGTCTGCCTGGACGATGCGAATTACCTGCTCTACGAAAACGAGATCAACAAGGTGCTCTATACCCTGATCCGCTCCCATGAGGCGCATCCCGGCACCCGCATCGGGGTCATCACGATAATCAGCGACATGAATGTCGACCTGCTCCGGGCCGTCGACGCTCGCGTCGCGTCGGTCTTTCGCCCGACCGAGATCTATTTCCCTGCCTACAGCGCGGAGGAGGTGCATGAAATCCTCAGGGAACGGGTGCTGCAGGGCCTCTATCCCGGTGTGCTCTCCGACGCGATGCTCGATCTCGTCGTGGAACAGACGATGAAGAGCGGGGATCTCCGGGTCGGCATCGACCTCATGAAAAGGGCCGTCCTGAATGCCGAGCACGATGCACGCCGGGCCGTTCTCCGTGAGGATATCTGCCGTGCCTACGAAATTTCAAAATACCTCCACCTCACCTTCACGGTAAAAACGCTCACCGCCGAGGAGAAGATCCTGTTAAAAACCATCGCTCTGATGAGCAGGGATGAACAGGAGATGACGGGCGGAGACGTGTTCCGGACACTCAAGGAACAGATGAAGATTGGATATACCCGTTTTTATGAGATGGTAAAAAAGCTCGACGCGATGCGGCTCGTCAACCTGCACTACCGGCAGGGAAGAGGGCGTACACGGCTGATCACGCTCCGGTACGAGCCGGAAAGAGTTCTCGAACACCTGCCTTAAATACCACGTTCTGGTTCATTTAACAACTCTTATTAATTCCTGTTCACCATTCTGGATTATCATCTGAGAATAGGGGGAACTTGTATGATTAGTGTAAATGAACTTGCTCTTGAAATTTTTGAAGACCTTGTGGATTATCCCGAGGAATTCAACGTGGCTTTCCATCAGCTGGACAACGGTGCCCGCATTGTCGACTGCGGCGTATCCACGCGGGGGGGATACCTTGCAGGGAAGCGGTTTACCGAGATCTGCATGGGAGGGCTTGGAGAGGTCAACTTCAAGATGGGCCAGATTAACAAGATACCACTGCCCTTTATTGAAGTAAATACAGATTTTCCATCCATTTCCTGTCTCGGCGCACAGAAAGCGGGCTGGACTGTTAAGACAGGGAACTTCTTTGCCATGGGAAGCGGCCCGGCACGAGCCCTGTCCCTGATGCCGAAGCACACCTACGAGGTCATCGAATACGAAGACGACTCCGATTTCGCGGTGATCGCCCTTGAGAGCGACACGCTCCCGAACGGCGAGGTCATGCAGTATATCGCCGACAAGTGCAATGTCGAGGTTGAAAATGTCTCTGCGGTCGTCGCTCCGACCGCGTCACAGGTGGGTTCCATCCAGGTGGCGGGCCGCTGCGTCGAGACTGCGATATACAAACTCAACGAGCTCGGTTTCGACACGAAGAAGATTATCTCCGCCATCGGCTCCGCGCCGCTGCCGCCCGTGAAGAAGGACTCCACCCGTGCGATGGGCTGCACGAACGACGCGACCATCTACTACGGCCAGATATACCTGACGATGAAGGCACCCGAGATTACGGACTACCTCGAAAAGATCCCGTCGAACAAGTCCTCCAGCTACGGCAAACCGTTCTATGACACGTTCAAGGCCGCGAACTTCGACTTCTACCAGCTCGACACCGCTCTCTTCTCGCCTGCAGAAGTGATCATCAACGAGCTCACCGAAGGCGTCGTCTACCATGTGGGCGCCGTCAATCCCGAAGTAACGCTCCAGTCCTTCGGGCTCATATAATCAGAACACAACCACTCCCGGGAGCAGGGGGACAAGCCTCCCGGTTTTTTTCATTTTCGTTATCGTAATCGGCATACCCTCCGCCCCGCGAGGATGGGGGGTCTGCGGATTCATTCATTCCATCCTGTCCCGGACAACAACACGTTTAAAAAAGATCCGTGCCGATATTAGAGGGGCAATCGGGGCTTGTGGTCTAGCTGGTTATGACGTCGCCCTTACACGGCGAAGATCTCCGGTTCGAATCCGGACAGGCCCATCACTTATTGAGAGGGGATCACCGGTTTACCCCAACCGGTGATCCGGTGTAATCCGATACCTCCGTCACCACATTACCTCTTTTTGCCACCGGCACTCATACGATCCCTATAGGTGCGTAACACTACCCTATAACCCCCTGATTTCCACTGGAGATTCTATAGAGAGATGGCATCACCCTATAACCCCCTGATTTCCACTGGAGATTCTATAGGTATGCACTGATCCCCTATACACCTCTAATCTGCTGTCAATGTTCTTTCGGAGCATCGGGAGATCCGCGAGCACGGGTATTTCAGATCGCGGGACATCACATGTGCCGAATCCCGCACCTCCTCCGATGAAAGGGCATCCGGACAGGCCCGTATACCATCCTTTTCAGTCGCTATTTTCCGGTTCGCAGGTAAAAAGGCCAGTGTCGGAGTGATGAGACATAACACCGTCGAGATGAGAAAGATCGCCTCAAAGACCTGGACTGCCTGCGCTATGTGAACCCTTTCGTAAAACGCTCCCATGCCTTCTCCCTCCTCACCGCTCCTCTCGCGGGAAAATTTCGCACGGGAAAATTCCCCGATATCCCCTTACATCGCCAATCTTTCCGAAGAACAACAGGCATCCGGTGAGAACAGAAGGTACGCGATAACGACCCCGATACCATGCTCGTGCTCGCATTAAGATGCCGGGAGAGAGAGGGGAGGGCGATGTTGACGATGCTGATGTCAAGACCGGCCATGCAGGAGACAAGGGCAACAGCCGCCACGATGAGCATTTCACGGGTTCGTTCGCTCATCGCCGGGCCGTTCATCATGAAGTAATCCGCTCCGGCAATCTAAAAGTATACGAATTTACTCTACCGGAACGATGACGGAGAAACGACCGCGAAATTCACGGATTTTCTTACTCCTCATCCATGAAACCCCACTGTACAACGCGCACACTCTCCTCGTGCAGCTCCCCGCAGGCGGGACAGCGCAGAGGGCCGGGATGACGGATACCGCAGCAGGGCGATCGCGGCGGAAGGAGGACGGTATGACCACAGCGGGGGCAGCGCCAGACGCTCTGTTTCATGAAAGTATCTCGCCACGGCGGGACAAAAGGCTGCCGAAATACGGGCCGGGGTGCGTACATCCTGCCGGGTGAGGCGGGCAGTGCATTGCATAGATTGATTAGGGCATATCTGAACTTTCGTGTACAGGATACGCGCGTCCGCTGGTATACTACCGTCCCAAATATTTCCACCTTCCCGTCCCCCGGTATTCCGTCGCCGGCAACCAGAGGGCACATGCCCAGACTGGCATCTGGTGGCTTTTCTGCGGCACCCGGAGATGTGAGTCACGCGTTCTCAGAGCCTCGCCGGCCAAAAAGCGTACCCAGACCCACAGATAATTCGGAGAGAGGGAGATGAAAGGGCAGGCGCTAAGGAAAGCCCGGGACGGAGGACGAAAACACCCGGCACCCCGTATTGAAAGACGAATACTACCACACGCGATCTCTTTTTTGTCCGTCTGCGTGCTTGTAGTGCTCCTTGTAATCACGCCCGCAGCCGGTTTAGGCAGCACGGTGGATATGGATGTCGATTACACTCCGGAACAGGTGACGCACGGAGATTCGATCACGTATACGATAACGTACGATACACACGATGTCAATGTCACGGTCGAGAGTATCATTATCCAATATGACTTTTTTGCGCTGATTTTTGATGACGCATACGGAGACTTTGAGGATTACGATTTCGGCTGTGAGGGTACTATAGAATTTTATCATTGCGGTAAATCGGGTAGCATTGACCTCTTTATGACAGTGCGAGATGTGTACATCGCACCGGCGGCTTACAGCTATGCAGTAGCATACCCTAATTCCTCCAGCATCGAACCAGGATACATCGAGTTCGGTATCCCCATGGTGCTTAATGCGGATTTCGCCTCCAATGTAACCGGCGGCTGGGTTCCGATCACCGTCCGGTTCTATGACGCATCGGAGGGGTATTGGTTGGCGTTTTCCCACTGGTTCTGGGACTTCGGGGATGGCTCCACCATTGATGACTATGATCCTGTGCACACCTACGACGAACCGGGCTTCTATGAGGTCACACACACCGTGTATGACGATACGGGGGGTTCTGACAGTGAAGTGAAATGGGCGTATATCACCGCCATCGAACCCATCACGGCTGATTTCCAAGCCGACATCGAGGCGGGCCCGGTTCCCCTGACTGTTGTATTTACCGATCTCTCGAGTGGAGAGCCGTGCTATTGGGACTGGGATTTCGGTGACGGAGGCACGTCAATCGACACGACAGCCTCGCATACCTACGATACGGTCGGGATGTATACCGTTTCATTGACCGCAGGCGATGATTTCGGCAGCGATACTGCGTATAAGCCGTATTATATTGCCGTCGAGGAATCCGGGAGCTGTCCCGTCCATAACCTCAACACCGGAATGAGCTATACTACCATCCAGGCCGCACTTGACGATGCATCCGACTACGACACGATCGTGGTCGATCCCGGCTCCTATTCAGAGAATCTGCACGTAACAAAACCTGTCACCCTGAAGTCGGATTCAGGAATTCCGGAAGATACCATCATCAGCGCTTCGGATGATACCGATGACGTCATCGAGATCACTGCGTCGGAGGTAACGGTTGAAGGATTCACTCTGACCGGTGCGTCAGTCTATGGCGCCACCCAACCGGCAGGAGTGTTCTTAAACGGCTGCTATGGCTGCAGTCTCGTCAACCTCATTGCAAACGGAAACGTGCACGGAATAATAATCGAGGGTTGTGGAGACAATTACATCGGTGACACCATCGCCGACGGCAATGTTAACAATGGAATTACCATCATAAATTCATCCGAAAACGTGGTGTACGGGACGTCGGCCACCGGCAACTGGGCGGGATTCTTCCTGTTCAATGCCTGGAACACCATGATTTACGGCGGGAGTACAGCAGCAGAAAACAGCGAAATGGGCTTCTATATCCTGTCAGGTTCAGACGATGTCATACTGGAGGGCTGCAGTGCCGAGGGCAATACACACGAGGGCATCTATCTCGTTTCGGTCAGCGGGTGTACTTTTACCGGATGTACCATAATAAATCAGCCGGTTGGGATTATTCTTAGCGATTCATCGGGCAATTCTGTGTGGAATAATTATTTTGACAATGGTATCAACGCCTGGGATTCCGGCGGCACCAACGTCTGGAATAATACCCCGACTTCCGGGACATCGATTATCGATGGAGCTTGGCTTGGAGGGAACTACTGGGGTAATTACACCGGAGTTGATTTCACGGGTGACGGACTCGGGGATACGGACCTCCCCTACGACAGTTTCGGTTACATTCAGTACGGAGGAGACTGGCATCCCCTGACTCCCCCGGGAACCCTTCCGGAGCCGGTAGCAGCGTTCTCCGCAAACATTACCTCCGGCCCGGCACCTCTTGCCGTCAGCTTCACGGATCTCTCAACCGGAGCGCCCGATGAGTGGTTATGGGACTTCGGCGACGGTACCACATCTACGGACCAGAATCCGGTCCACACATATATCAATCCCGGCACGTTTACCATCTCCCTGACCGTCAGCAATCCCGCAGGCTCCGATATGGCGGCTGATACCGGCGGCATCACGGTAACGGATGGAGCAGGGGATCATACGCTGACTGTCGGACCCGGCGGCTACGAATATACAAGTATTCAGGCTGCGGTTGATGCCGCATCCCCCGGTGACACCATCCTCGTCCATTCCGGCACGTATCAGGAGAGTGTCACCATCTACAAAGGGAACCTCACGCTCCGGGGAATTGACAGCGGCGGCGGAGTCCCTGTCATCGAATCCCTCGGCGGCGGTTATGCCGTCACGCTTTCCGGGGGTGAAACGACGCTCACCGGATTTCAAATCTACTATACCGGCAGGGCGGTGCAGGTGACATCCGACGACAACACGATAGGCTCAAACACCATCACCAGCGGGCCATCTGGAAATAATTACGGCATTGTCGTGACTGGATGCGATAATAACGAGATTGTCAAGAACAATCTGGTCGACAATACATGGTATGCCGTCTGGATAACCAGTGGCAGTACGAACACGCTCGTATCCGGCAATTACATCGACAATAACCAGCGGGGAGTGTTTGTCTACAGCGGCAGCACCGGCACCGCCATCATCAACAACACCCTGACAAATAATTATTGGGACGGGGTCTGTCTCTGGAGTACAACAGATACCCTTGTCACCCGGAACCAGATTAGCGGCAACGGTGTCGGCGTGAAGATCTGGCCCGACACCTCATCGAACCGGATTTTTTTCAACAACATCGTCGACAACGAGATCAATGCCCAGACGGAAACCGCCGCCAATGCATGGGAATCGAACGGAGCCCTCGCTTATGAGTGGAAAGGAGGCACGTACAGCGGCGTTCTGGGGAATTACTGGAGCAATTATCCGGGAATCGATCTTGACGAAGACGGCGTGGGCGATACACCCGTTTTATTCTATAATCCCATAGATCAATCCCCGGCAGGCTCGGATCCCGCCCCGCTGATAGAGCCGTGGAAGAGTTATCTCATCACCGGGCAGGCGGCTAACCCGCCGGTTGCCGGTTTTACCGCTAATGTCACCAGTGGAACAGCCCCGCTCACCGTCCAGTTTACCGACACATCGACCGGCAATGTAACGCACTGGGAGTGGTATTACGGAGAACTTGATGGGAATACGAGTCATTACCAAAATCCTATCCACACCTACAGCACTCCGGGAACGTACACGGTCACTCTCACCGTCGAAAATGCAGCGGGCAATGATACGCTGACAGAGACAGAGTACATCACAGTTACCGGATTCCCCGCACCCTCACCCACCCTGACCGCCTCACTCTCGGCCATGTCCATCCAGCCGGGTGATATACTGACTGTCAGTGGCACGGCAACCGGGGACCCCGCCTTCATTCGGGTCTGGATAATCGGAACGAATTATGTAATGATACAGTCCGAAACGGTTGCAGAGGATGATGGCAGCTTCCTCCTCACGCTCGACGAATCCTTCACCGCTGCGATGGCAGACGGTGATTACAAGGTTATCGTCCAGCACCCGATGGAAAACGGGGTCTTTGATGTCGATTCCGGAGATGGGGGCGTTTTCGATAGTGAGGGGAACGCTTTTTGGATCTATGGGCCGGGAACCCTCTCCGGTGAAGAGACCTACGACGCGCTCGTGTATATGCTTTCCACCACCCCGGGTGATGATATCTATATACCCCTCTCGTTTGCCATCACCGGGCAGACACCGCCGCCAAACGACGTCCAGAACCCATCGCTGACACTTTTACTCCCGGGTGACGGGAGTTACTTCATCGGGGAGGCCCTCACCTTCACCGGGATGAGTCCCGGTGCCCAGGAGGTCTACCTTTACCTGGCTGGCCCGAACCTCCCGATGCACGGGGGACAACTGACAAACCCCTTCTGGGCCGTCGTAGACGGTTACCCCTCCACCTTCACCGTCGTGGCAGTGCAGGCAGGAGGATCATGGTATTATCAATGGGATACCGCCGGCATCGACCTTGACCCCGGCACCTACACCATTATTGCTGTCACCGAACCTCGTTCCGCCGGGAGCCTGGACGGGGCTACCTACTCAGCGGCGACCATCGAACTGAAAAGGCCGTTCGTGGCCGGCAGAGTTCCCGCCGTTGTTGCCCAGGGAGATCCTATCACGTTGCAGGGCATCGCCGAAGGAAGCCCGAGTTATATAGCGGTCTGGATGTTCGGTCCGGATTATTTCCTCCGCTCTGTCCCTGAAGTGTCCCCCGATGCCACATATGCGTACACCATCGAAGGATACTCCACCGTCGAAATGACCACCGGAGAGTATTACTGCGTTGTACAACACCCGATGGAAAACGGCCTCTTCGATGTATCCGTAGAAACATCAGGGAATTTGGTCATAGTGACGGACACGAACGGCAATTCCTTTATATCCCTGGGCAACGGCGCTCTGCAGGGATATGATGGCTTCGTGGCATTAACCGACCTCATAAAAAGCCCGTACCTCGATGACACCTATACGAAATCCGTCTTCTTGCTGGAAACGCCATGGATTACCATCGACCCGTTTGCAGACATTTTCGAAGGTGACCCTCTTTCTGTCAACGGCGTGTCCAATCTGGCAGCGGGTGATATACTTGACATCGGGTTCTACGACTCCGAGGCAGATATCCAGACAGATCCGCCTCTCTTCCAGGGAACCACCGAGGTTGCATCCGACGGCACCTGGACATATGGAGAACCGGCCGGATATGGTGCCGGGGACTATCAGGTGGTGGCCGAATGGAGTCTCTATGGAATAAATACCATCGAACCGCTTACCATCCTGTCGGGAACCGTGACCGCGGACTTTACAGCCGACATCACGAATGGAATGGCGCCACTCACCGTACAGTTCACCGACCTGTCGACCGGGGACGAATCGCTCAGCTATGAGTGGGACTTTGATAACGACGAGTCCGTGGACTCTACCGATCAGAACCCTGTCTGGACCTACGACTCTCCCGGCATATTCACCGTCTCCCTCACCGTCACAAACACTGCGGGAAGCGACGTTGAGGTGAAAACCAACTACATCACCGTCAATGTTCCTCCCGTCGCGCCGACGGCAGACTTCACCGCTGATGTGACGGAAGGCGATGCTCCGCTGAATGTACAGTTCACCGACCAGTCGACCGGTGACACTCCGATCAGCTATGCATGGGACTTTGACAATGATGGTACGGTGGACTCCACCGATCAGGATCCGTCATTCACCTACAGCACACCCGGCACCTACACCGTCTCCCTCACGGCCACCAACGCCGCGGGAAGCGACGATGAGGTGAAAACGGGCTACATCACCGTCAATGTTCCTCCCGTCGCGCCGACGGCCGGATTCACCGCTGATGTGACAGAAGGCGATGCGCCACTGAATGTGCAGTTCACCGACCAGTCGACCGGTGACACTCCGCTCAGTTATGCATGGGACTTTGACAATGATGGTACGGTGGACTCAACCGAGCAGGATCCGTCATTCACTTACAGCACACCCGGCACTTACACCGTCTCCCTCACCGTGACCAACGCCGCGGGAAGTGACGATGAGGTGAAAACAGACTACATCACCGTCACTGTGCCTCCGGTCCCGCCAACCGCGGACTTTACCGCTGATGTGACGGAGGGAGATGCTCCGCTGGTAGTGCAGTTCACCGAC
>JAFGNT010000016.1 GCA_016926855.1 Methanomicrobiaceae archaeon
CCAACCGCGGCCTTCACCGCTGACGTGACTGAGGGCGATGCGCCGCTGAATGTGCAGTTCACCGACATGTCGACCGGTGACACTCCGCTCAGCTATGCATGGGACTTTGATAACGACGGCACGGTGGACTCAACCGAGCAGGATCCGTCATTCACCTACGATGCTTCGGGGATCTATAATGTCACCCTTACCGTCGGCAACTCCTTCGGAACAGATACAGTGACGAAGGAGGGATATATCACCGTCAGCGAACCCGCCTCAATGAGCCCCGTACTCTACCTCCCATTTAACGAGGAATCCGGCTCGACGGCTATTGATTCATCAGGTTATGGAAATGATGGTATCATCTACGGGGCAATAAGGACAAATGGTATAACAGGTGGTGCTTTGAATTTCTCCGACAGTGAGGACTATATTCAGTTCTCTACACCTGTTGATAACACCGCCCCCTTTACCGTTGAAACATGGGTAAAACCTGCCGGATCATCCCCGACAACAAACCAGTATGTGATTGCAAACGGAGGGGAAACAAGTCCAAGTTATGGTTTCGCGTTATTTTATCATAGTGAATCAGGCTGGACATTCTGTATCAAGGACGGTCAGGGGTGGAACGAAGCAAACCAAAATTCAACCGCGCCTCTCCCTCGGGAATGGACCCACCTTGTCGGAGTCTGGGATGGAAGCCAGAATCCTGATAGCATAAAATTATATGTGAATGGAGAATGCGCCGGTTTAGCGACACCAGTGCACTATCCAACTGAAGTTACGGAAAGAAATCTCCGCATCGGTGCACCGACAAGTACACTTAACTATGGATTCCTCGGCCTCATTGACGAAGTAACAATATATCAGGGCGTGCTCTCGGCAGAAGAGATTCGATCGAATTATTTCAAATATGCTGCATCACCCGACGAACCTGTCCTTGTACTTCATTTTGATGAAGGGGAGGGCACCGTTGCATCAGATTCTTCAGGACACGATCAGACGACAATGATGACGGGGACAACATGGACTGACGGTTTTTCCGGCAGTGCCCTTCTTTTCGACGGAACACTCGACTCCACCACAACATTCCTTTCCGAACAGGTCACCGGGGATCTTACACTCTCCCTGTGGATGAGAAACTCCAACCTGACGTCCTATCAACAGAGGATTGCGGATCTCGCACCTCCAGAGGATATCGGCATGCAAATCTGTCTCTTTACCGATGGAAGGCTCCTCATTGATAACAGCGGAGGACCATCCTCTCAAGTATGGAGCGGGCAGCAGTACAATGACGGAGTCTGGCATTATGTCACCGGTGTGCGCCGCGGGAATTCCTATGAACTCTATGTCGACGGCGAATTTCTTAATGCGTCCACCGGATCGATTCCGTCCTATGCACAACTCGTTCTTGCAAACCGGGCGGCGGTTTCCAACGAGGAATTCAACGGCACCATCGACGAAGTAGTGCTGTACAAGCGGGCTCTGTCACCGGCGGAAATTGCAGACCAGTATCTTGCCTCCTACACATCACCACCCGCAGCCGCGTTCACTGCATCTCCCGTCGCAGGTATGGCACCCCTCACTGTGCAGTTCACGGATAATTCAGAGAACCCTGCGGCATGGCTCTGGGACTTCGGGGACGGAACACATGATACATCTGACGCACCGTCTCACGAGTACACGGAATCAGGCTGGTATTCGCCCGCACTTACGGTTACAAACAGCCGGGGCTCCGACACACTTGTGCAACAGGATAGCATCAGGGTGTACACCGCATACTACACTGTCACCTTCGGGCTGGACGGCGTCACCATAACCGGCACCGGCCCGGGCCAGCACTTCTTCTTTGATACGACATCAGGGAGCCAGTATGCGATAGAGAATGACACCATCACCGTCTACGGGCCGCCCGGTGGCATCGCCGGAATCACCTACCACCTGAGTACCCTCAGTATAGGAGGGGATGGCATCGTCTCCGGAACCATAGTGTCCGCCGATGTCCGGGCAACACAGGCGCTCCCGCCAATCGAGATCCCGGGGCTGGGCATGATCGCCCTCCCGTCCATCAATCTCAGCCTCTCCTCCATCCCTGATAACGCCGGACTTGAAGTGGGAATTATCAGCGGCGCGGGGGCTGGCCTGCAGGCAGGATTTGATCAGGCGGCGGGTGCCGAAGGCCTGTCTGCAGACTCTGTCGCCTACTGCATGGACATCCTGCCGGTCAACCTTACCGGCGTTATTACGAATGCATCGGTGACCATGCAGGCCCCGGAGAGTTTTGTGGACGCGTACGGGGCGGGGAACATCAGAATCTGCCGTGATCATGGCGGAACATACTCCGTGCTGGACACAAAAATCATAGGAGAGTATCCGTCGACCGTCTTCTTCGAAGGTTTCTCACCCGGCGGATTCTCGACCTTCGGGCTCGTAGGGATGACTTCGCCGTCCGGAAAAGAGGAGCTTCACGACGGCCGGGATGAGGAGTATACACCAGAACCCTCCGGTGACGATGAAACCCCTGATGAAGGAGTCGAGCCCGGGGACGAGGAGGAGGTCGTGGAGAAAATTGCGGATGAAACGGCCGAAAATCCGCCATCTCTCGCGCCTCCGCTCGAACCGGTTCTGCCTGAACTCCCGGATTCGGGTGATGACTCCCTGTTCGATGTAATCCTCAGGACTATTGATACCGAAACCGAAACGGCCCGTACCATACTTTCGCAGAACAGCGATGTCATGAGCCTCTGCTCGATGGTGCAGGAAGGCGGTGCCCGCGTATCGGGCATTGACGGAGGAGACAGTGGGAAACAGGTGCCCGCGGGATCCGTGCTTCCCGCACCCATCCTCCCGATAGCAGCCGTAACAACGAGCATTGCATTGAGCGGCGCGATGGTTGCGGCCGGATTTGTGGCACAGCGGGCGGGAACGAGTGTGGCAACCTCTTTCCTCGGCAACCTCCTCGGAGAGCTCCGGCGGATAGCGGATTTCGTGACGAGCTTCATCGGTGAGCACTTCCTCGAGTTCATCGGGGAAAAGGAAGCCGGATTTACCGCCCTCTTTGCCTCAGGCGGAGCAGGGGCCACCAGGAGGTTCTTCTCCGGTCCTGAAATGGCCGTTCTCGGCATCGGGGCGATCCTCTACGGTTTAGCCTTCATCGTAGCAGACCGGGCATCATACATCCCGGTGCTGATCGTCTCCTACGTCGTCGTTACAGGGGTGGCGATTGCCGGACACGAGATTGCCCACCACATAATCTCGCGCCGGTACGAGGTCGATTCACGGGTCAGGATATACTACACGGGCATGGTGGTGAGTTTCCTCACCGCCTGGCTCTTCGGCAACGTCTTTGCCCAGCCACTGATGACCCACATCACCGATACGGAGAAACTCGGAAAACGCGAAAAGGGAATCATCATGCTTGCCGGACCGGCGGTCAGTATCGTGCTCGCCGTGCTTTTCCTGCTCCTTGTTCCCCTTGGCGGGCTCTGGGTGCTCGCAGGCACCGTCGGATTCTCAGCTAACCTTCTTGAGGCCGTCTACTCGCTCGTGCCCTGTACGCCCATGGACGGGAAGCACGTCTGCACCTGGAACAAATACGTCTGGCTGCTCCTCTTCGTCCCGGCGATCATTATCTACCTCCTGCTCTATGTCATCTGAAAAACACTTTTTTTCGGGGGAAGGCGGGTTCGGCATGGAGACGAGTTCGTTATAAAAAGGCCCCGAAAAATGCGGGAAAATATGGCTGAGGGAGGCGTTAATCCCGCATGTGTACATCGACCTGCATGTACGGAATCTGGATCTTCTCTTCAATGAACCGCCGGTTCACTTCCCGGTTGATATGGCTTCGGAGGTAAATCTCCATCTTGCAGTCGTTGGTCCAGACTTTCATCTTGAAGTTCAGGCTCGATTCACCAAACTCCCAGAAAAGGACAATTGGGGCGGGATTTTCAAGAATATAGTCCATTTCGCGGGCTGCCTGATTGACAACCCCCCTCAGCACCGTCATGACCGTCTCGACATCGCTGCCGTAGGCGACAGGATAGTCGAGGACGACGAGCATCTTGATGTCGGGCATCGCATAGTTGACGATGATGCTGTTCGTGATTGTTGAATTGGGTATCGTGATCAGCTGGTGATCAACCGTTTCAATCCGGGTGCTCCGGGGTCCGATGTGCACGACATCCCCGAAATACTCATCGATCTTCACACGGTCATGCACCTTGAGAGGCTGGTCGACGAGAATGATGGTCCCGGCAAAGATGTTTGAGAGCACTTCCTGTGCCGCGAGGGCGACGGCGAGTCCGGCGATGCCGGCACCCGCAACAAGAGGCGTGATATCCAGCTCGATGGTTGCGAGAATGAGGAGAATGCCGAGGAACCAGATGATGTACCGGATGGAACGCTCGAAGATCGTCAGGATCTCGTCGTCGATATCGGTCGTGGTGCGGGCGGCGATGACTCTCCCGTACTCAACAACCGCAGATTCCGCAAATGCGGCAGCAACCCATGTAATGAAGAAGATCGAAGAGGCTGCAACATACTTATCCTCCAGGATCCAGGAATAACGCTCCGGGATGATGAAATAATATTTCAGCGCAATATAGGCCGAAAAAACCATAATAAATGCAACAAGCGGTTTTTTGAACGAAAGCACAATGATATCATCCATTTTCGAACGCGTAAGATCCGCCCGCCGTATCAGCATTCCGAACAGGACATACACGACAATTGCGCCAATGATGCCCATCAGGATAATACCGATTCCTATGACCGTCTCTCCCAATTCCATACAGATTCTTTAGAGAAACCGCGTATAAAAGGTGCGCGCCGCCATTTTGATTATCCTATTTGATAAATCTTAATGATAAATCATTAAGATATACTTTAATGATTATCATTAAACATAACTTTTATATATCATTCTGATGAATCTTTTCCCCAAAGAGACAGCACATGCCACACCATTCCGGAGACGTGCAGCCCCGGCACCCACGCGGGCGCCGCATTGCACGATTCCTCGCTTTCACCGCCCTCATCCTCCTCCTCACCGTTAGTGCAGCTGTACCTGCAGGAGGTATAAGCCCTGTTCCGGAGAATGTGGCTTCCCCGGTTGCGGACGAATCCGGATCGATAGCCACGGTTACCGGGGATGTCCGCGTATCCTATGTGCTGCGGGGCGACCATGCCTCACTCCGGATTATTGATGACGAGCAGCTCATTCGGGAACTCGCCGGATCACTGCCCCATTATACAGGCGATGTCGCGAATTTTTACCGGGAATATATTGACAATCCGGCGCAGGATCAGGCCCTTGCGCCTGTTGTCGAAGCGATCGCATCAGGGGAATTCGACAGGGACGATGATGCCGCCCGATGCGCCGTCAGCCTTGTTCAGCACATCCCGTACCGCCACAGTGAAGGTCCCGTCCGGTACCCTTACCAGACACTGGTCGAGGGCGGAGACTGCGACGATAAAGCGGCGCTGATGGCATACCTTCTCCGGGGCCTCGGGTATGGCGTTTGCCTCCTGTATTTTGAGGAGGAGCAGCACATGGCTGTCGGAATCCAGTGTCCGGGCGGCTCAGGGTACAGGGATACCGGATATCTTTTTATCGAAGCGTCGATGCCCAGTATTCCCGGTGACAGCGGGGGGAATTATCCGGGTTTCGGAAAACTCACCTCACGTCCAGACATTCTTCCGGTCTGTTCCGGCCGCTCATTCAACCCGGCGGACGAAGAGGCAGAAGACGCAGCATTATGGCAGGATATCAGGATCCGGGCCGAAAACGCCACCATCGACACCACCGTATACCAGACATGGGCGGCTCTTGCCGTGAAATACGGCCTGCCCATGGAATAGGATTATCAGTAGCGTTTATCCGAATCACTACCAAATAGGGATTTCATCTCTGCTGTGCGCTCCTTTTTATTACCACCAGAGAATAGAGAGATCAGCATAGAGATTCATCCCCCTGATGTCCTTTATGGAGTTGATTATGATGTCAAGAACCCCTTCATGGAAAATACTCATGCTTGGTACGATCATCTGCCTGATGATAATGCCCGGCATATCGGGAGCCTCCCCCAACCCCGGCAATCTCGTTTTGGCACAGGACAGTGACGTTCAGGTAGTCTTCGTTTCTTCGAACTGCGGGTATACGAACCCGTTCCGCCTCGATTCTCCGGTTTTGATACCCATGGGTGACAAATCGACCCCGGCCGGCACCACGTTCGACCTCGGAACGTTTTCTGCAGGGGAAGAACTCATATTCGCCATTGAAAGCAATGACGGGACGTTTTACACGGGACCCGCATCCAGAAACAGTGACACTTACATTCACGCCGATGTCACGGGAAGTTACGGAGACTGGCTCATTTCATGGGAAGATAAGGAGAACGGCGGAGACAATGACTACAACGACATCGTCTTCCGCGTCATAGCGACGCCCGTCGGGACGCCGGTTCCTGAATTCCCGTCACCTGCTGTACCCATGATGCTCGCCGGTGTTATTGGCGGCTGTGCACTCTTCGCCATGCGAAGGACGCATTAAATATCAGATATTACCTTTTTTGAAAAACCTGTATCATACGTCCTATACTCGAACCGATTCCGGTCGATGCCTTCCGAAAACCCCGCCATCCGGAAGGGAAAAGGTCGAAAACAGGGGGTGAGAGGGGAAACGAAGAGAAGGGTACTATTTACGGGTTTAGCCCCACGCACACAGCCGGCCCGGGAAATAGAGAGAAAAAGACAGTCGCCTGTTGCGCTGTATCACACTAAAAAGGCGGATTAAGGCGATTAAAACGATTAGATGGACTATCACACCACAGATAGTGCGGGCTTGAGAAGACTTGTTTCACCAGAGGAAGGAGAATTATTGCACGAGAATCCGGGCGCCCCGGCCATCCGAAGGAGATGAGCTATCGAAAAGACGGAGTGATCCCGGAAACCTGGAGAGGGGGCACCTCCACAGATTACGGTTCCGCGGCATGTCGGTCCCGGAGATGGTCCGGGCCGGGGAAAAAGAGATAGTGCGGATTATTATTTACGCTTTATTACACCAATAAGACCGATTACGGCGATAAAAGCGATAATAGGGATTGTGAATGCAGGAAACTCCGGGACAGTGATAGAAGGTTTATAGCAAAAGGAGAGAGAGGATATTTCCGAGAGTTTATCGCACCAGAAAAAATATTTCGGACTTGTGAGACCCGTGTCACCAAATGAGGGATGATTATAACAATAGACGCTGGGCTGAGTCCAGTATTCTCCTTTGACAATAACTGCCTTCACCGCGACTCACCGTGAGGAGCAGTCAAAGGGTGATGCACTCAGATAAGCAGGAGAACCGCAAAGAGGTACGCGAAGGAGCAATCCGCCGGCCTCTACGCCACCGTGGTGTCGCGTGCGGCGGCATACGTCCTGCCGGAATTGTCAGCAGCGTTACCAAGGTACCGGTTTCTCCGGAAGCGGCTCCGCGGAAAAAAGAGAGGGTATCCTATCGCTTCAGAACCAGAATTGCACCCAGGATGCCGATGATCATCATCATAGGCAGAGCCAGGGTGGGGAACTCGGGAGTGGTCACTGGGGGATTGTAACAGAAATCAACATGGCTCAATGCGGCGTACCCGCCACTGGGGTTTACAGGCGCATGCAGCCCCGTGTCCAACAAAACCAGAGTCGGATAGTATACATACTCGTTTGCTTGGGGCCCGCCATTCACAATCACCGCATGGACCTGGACACCCGGCAGAGCCGACCAGTCAAAGTATGTATTGTCGCCAGAGATTGCCGTTATTGACACCGCACCGTCAGGACTTGCACCCACAGTGACGGGGGAATCGAATTTATAGAAACTGCCAGAATAACCGAGATCAGCACAGGTAGGGTTACCCGGGACGACAGTCGGAACAACATCAGTGGCAACCGCCGGTGCCGCCAGCGCACAGACCAGCATTATCACGAATACTGCGTATACAGGTTTTAGTACAGACAAAGCTTTTCCACCTCATGCAGAACTCCCCCTCCGGAAGTTCCTCTAATAAATAACCTACCTTTTCTTGCAATATTAAGCCACTATGCCATGCAAATTGTATTATCCATTGTGATCATCACCAAACGTATTAAACGGTTTTTCTCATCCTGCGGTACCGCAATCAGTCATCCATTCGCGATCTCCGGCCCTATCGGGTAAAAACGCAGTACCGGGCATATGTCACTGGTACCCTGGCGGCAGGGATGTAAACAGTCATGCTCCTGCGCAACGGGCACCAGCGGTATACCCGAAAGATCACCGTCTCCTCAAATATGTACGTGATCGTCTCGACCCGACTAATCCGGATCTGATTTTCCATCACCTGACATGCAGGAGGAGGTCTGCCTCCCGGACAATCCCACCTCCCTCCGTTCTCAGAGTGCCCTCGAGGGTAATTCCCGAAGGCAGGGTATCCGGTATAATAAACGGATAGATCTGCGACCGGGGATAGGGCGGATTGAGCGTCCCGAGATCATACTGCTCTCCGATGAAAAGAGCCCGGATCTCTAGCTTCAGGACGATCGGCGCGGCGAAACCACCCTCCGGGATAATATCCAGCCGGTACTCGACCCGATCACCGGGCGACGCCTGCGTCTCTTCTGGCGTTACTGTAAAAGTGAAGGACGGAACCGCACCGGGCGTTGCGGACGACGTGGGCAGGGGCGACAGGGTCGGCGGCACGGTCACCGGTGGCGAGGGGTCTGGTGATGCCGTCGCCTGCACGGGCGGGAGGGACGGGATCGGCACGCCCGGTTCGGGAGCGGGGGGAAGAGCCGGTGTGGAGCCGGGAGCGGCGAGAAATACGACCCCGATTGCAGCCAGAAGCAGAAATCCGGCCCCCAGCCAGAGCAGTGTATTCCGGACCGGCTGCAGACCGGATCGATCTTCGGCGGACATGGGTTAATCAGAAGGTGATACTGTTTTACCGCGAGAAAAAATGACCGCCGGGATCGTCCTGTACCGGTTCAGGCACGCCGTCACGCGCGCCCTGCACCCCCCTCCGCAGGACGCCGGACAATGGCGCATACGCCGCACCGATTGATTGCTGAATCGGCAGGAATCCCGCCCCGGAAAGTGGTGCTCCGATATCCTTTTATCATATCCATCTAACCGAATACTATCCAAATGATCGCGCAATACGATTTCTGCTGCACCATTGGGATTGAATTCCAAAAATACCTTTAAATTTTCATCAAATCGGAGAAATAAGCATGAAAAACGAGTTGTCAGCTGACGACCCCCCCGATACACGCCGCCGCGGACGAAAGAAACAGCGGAGCCTCGGACAGGTCGAAAATCTCGAACGCCATGTCCGCCCGGACTGGTGGAACGGCCTCTTCAACCACCTGTATCTCAAGACCGACGGCGATGTCGTGGGAGATGTCGCGATTACCCGTGCGGAAGTTGACTGCGCACTTGGCATTCTCGCCCTTGCTCCGGGGAGTCGCGTTCTCGATCTCTGCTGCGGGCAGGGGCGCCATGCACTCGAATTCGCTTCGCAGGGTTTTGAGACATGGGGGCTTGACCGATCCCACTATCTCATCCGCAGGGCGCGATCCGCGATGAAAAAACAGGGCCTTCAGATCAGGTTCAGGGAAGGAAACGCAAACCGCCTGCCGTACCGGAACGACACGTTCGATGCCGTTGTCATTCTCGGCAACAGTTTCGGTTATTTCGACTCGGTACAGGAAGATCTCGAGGTCCTGCGGGAGGTGCGGCGGACACTCAAACCGGGCGGACGCATACTGCTGGACATCGCCGACGGCGAATGGCTGCGCACACAGTTCAAGCCCCGTTCATGGGAATGGATAGACGACAGGATGTTCGTCTGCCGCGAACGGGAGCTCTCGATAGACAGGGAGCGCCTGATATCCCGGGAGATCATCAGTGACGTCGAAACAGGCGTCATCGCCGACCAGTTCTACGCCGAACGACTGTACTCCCGCAAAGGAATGGCGGCCCTGCTTGTCGAGGCAGGGTTTTCACATACCGAAATCCATGACATGCCCGCCGGGTCCTCGCGAAACCAGGACCTTGGTATGATGGAGCGCCGTTTCGGTATCATGGCACGGGTGGAGAAGGCGTGGACACCGGTGAAAGCAAAGATCAGGCAGCGGACACGCCAGGTCGTCGTCATCCTTGGCGATCCCCGCAAACCGGATCTCCTCAAACCCTGTGCGGTCTTTGACGATGACGATTTTTACACGATCGATGCGATGAAGAAGGCACTTGATGCAATCCCCGGGTACCGGTTCACCTTCCGGGACAATCACGACACGATGCTTTCGGACCTCTCACGGATGAAAGGCAAAATTGATTTTGCCCTCAATTTGTGTGATGAGGGATTCGGAAATACCGCCCGGAAAGAGCTCCACATACCGGCAGTCCTTGAGATGCTCGCTATCCCTTATACCGGTTCGGGCCCGCAGTCCCTCGCATTCTGCTACGACAAATCGCTTGTCAGGGGCGTGGCGCAGGAGATGGGCATCCCCGTGCCCCGTGCATTGTACGTCCCTCCCGGAGAGCGTATTTTTGACATTCCCTTCGGGTTCCCGGTCATTGTCAAACCGAACGCGGGTGATTCCAGCATCGGTATAACGCAGAAGAGCGTGGCATGGAACAGCGAGGAACTGACCTCGGTTATGGCGACACTGAAAAACGAACTCGGCTATGAGTGCACATTTCTCATCGAGGAGTACCTGGAAGGGGCGGATATCAGCGTCGGCATTATCGGAAACCCGCCGGACGCGTATACCGTGCTCCCTCTCTCCGAGGAGGATTACAGTGCGCTCCCTCCCGGTCTGCCTCACATCTGCGGGTACGAAGCAAAGTGGCTCCCCGATTCGCCCTACTGGAAGGTGCGGTCCGTCCCGGCCGACCTTTCCGAAGATACCGAAAAAATGATTGTCAGGTGCTGCATGCTGCTCTTCGAGCGGCTGGAATGCCGGGATTACTGCCGGTTCGACTGGCGGCTTGATGCGGACGGACGGCCGCGGCTCCTTGAAATCAACCCGAATCCCGGGTGGTGCTGGGACGGGCATCTTGCAAAGATGGCTGGTTTTGGAGGCATAAGGTATTCTGAAATGCTGGGAATGATACTCGAAGCGGCGGATCTCCGGTTCTCGCATGGAGCGGAGAATACACCGGTGCAAACAGAAAACGCGTCAGTACCCGTGTCCGGCGAGAGTAACGTGCCCTGCCCTGCGGCGATCCCGAGAAACGGCAGGAACGGCGGGTGAGGGGGACTATAACCCCCTCCATGTGCTGATTTATCCGACGACCTGCAGGATCAAACCGTAATTCCATGCTTTTGTCGTGTCAAGCGTGCGGCCCTCGAGGGGGGCGACTGCAGGTTCGATTCTGTCGTTGTACACATTCGTCGGGTACAGGCGGATACGATTGGATTTGTAGGGGTACGGTGCATTGTCGCGTACCACGTCCGCATAGGACTGCGGATGCCATCCCGGCGCGACCTCATCGACGTTATAGGCAAAACCCGTGATGAGGATATCAAAACCCTCGCTTGCCATGACGCCGCCAATCCTGCTCGCGTCAAGCGTGTAGGAGATCAGTACCCCTTCGGTCCCTTTGCCGCCGGGAGTCGCGCTGAATGTCACATCAACGTCGGAGAGGAGGGGATCGACAATGAGAACCGGTGCCGGGAGTGCTGGTGTCGCAACCGGCGTCGGTATCGGAGTGGGCGTGAGCGTGACCATCTCCGTATCGCTGCTCATACATCCGGCACACAACACACCGCACAGGCACAGGCTGAATACGAGAAGAAGAAATCCAGTTCTGTTCATGGGGAGGTATCCTCTGCCCAGTAATAAATACCTTCAGGTGATGTTTGTGCCATGACGCCTGTTTCCATATGTTTATGTAAGATTCATCCCCAGTTTATATCGTTGAGTATGTCCGCGGAAGAATACCCCACAGCCCGTGTGCAGGGAAAAGACGTTCCCTTCGACCCGGAACAGCTGCGAAAGATCAGGGAGCATCCCTGTTACAGCGAGAAAGCCTGCCACGCGTTCGGCCGCTGCCACCTTCCCGTCGCACCGAAGTGCAACATCCAGTGCAATTACTGCGTTCGCGACTTTGACTGTGTCAATGAAAGCCGGCCCGGCGTATGCAGCGAAGTGCTTTCTCCCGCCGAGGCAATCGGGCTTGTACGGCAGGTCGTTTCCGAGTACCGCTTCGTGAAGGTCATCGGTATCGCCGGGCCCGGAGAGCCGCTTGCGAACGAGGAGACCTTCGAGACGCTCCGTCTTCTCAAGCAGGAATTTCCATCGTTTATCAAATGCCTCAGTACGAACGGACTGATGCTGCCCGAGAAGGTAGACCTGCTCCACGAGTATGATGTCGGCAATCTCACCGTGACGGTAAACGCCATCGATCCCGCCATCGCGGAGAAGATCTACTCGTGGGTGGAGTGGAAAGGCGAGAAACTGCACGGGCGGGAAGGGGTTGAGATCCTCCTTAAGAACCAGAGGGAAGGCATCAGAAAGGCACTTGACCACAAGATGCTCATCAAGATCAATACAGTCTACATCCCGGGGATCAACGACCACCATATCACCGAAATCGCACGGACGTTCGGCGAGATGGGTGCCTATACGTTCAACCTGATCCCTCTCATCCCCCAGTACAAGTTCGCGGATATCACTCCCCCGTCCCCCGAGGAGAAGAAAGCCATGCAGGACCGGTGCGCCCCGTACATCAGGCAGATGCGGCACTGCCAGCGATGCCGTGCGGACGCAATCGGCCTGCTCGGGAAAGATGTCCAGAGCTGCGTCTACAAGCGTGATTTCGCGAAGAAAGAAGAGAAGGACGAATAATTATTAACCATACCAGAATAGCTTTTTTCGGGGCACTACCCGGATACACACTGTTTTTCTTAAACGATGGGCGGGACGATGCGCCTTAAAACATAACGCCGACCGTCACCGTTCCGATCAGCGCTCCGGTCAGTGCGCAGATCATGATGAAGAGGCCCTCGGTCATCCGGTCAACAATCTGCTGCATTTCCACGGGTGAACACCACCTCCGGTGCGGCGCCAATGTGCCGCTCCGGACGGATAAAGGTGCGTATGCCGGATAACCATTAAAATGTAGTGAAATCGTGTGCGTGATAAAAAACGGGGAAATGTCGCCTTTCAGATGAAACGCGGCCTTTTCGAGAGTTTTTTGGACGTATAGAGCGGCCGGAACGGCATATCCCCCATCTCCTCACGCACCCGGGCGGCAAGCGAATCCGCACTTAAAGACTCTTTATACGGCTTTTTCGGTTCAGAAAGGCTCCGGATCGTGACGGTCAGCGTGCCTGTTTCCTCCTCGCGATCACCCACCACCGCAACAAACGGGACCCATTCCATTCCCGCTTCACGGACCTTTTTATTCATGCTCTCCTCGCGGTCATCGATATCGGCACGGATACCTGCACGGGTCAGGGTTGCGGCAGCCGCCTCCGCAAACGGGATGTTCCGGTCCGAGACCGGGACAAGCCGTACCTGCACGGGGGAGAGCCAGAGCGGCAAGCGGGGAACGGACTGTCGTGCGGTGTTTTCGAGGAGAGCACAGATGACGCGCTCGATGCTGCCCGTGGGTGAACAGTGAAGGATCGGGGGATACACCGTTTCCCCGTCCTCATAGTATTTGATATCAAACCGGAGGGCGCTCTCCACGTCGATTTGAACCGTCGGATTTTCAATCGGGCGGCCCTGCCCGTCGATGGCGGCGAGATCCACCTTGGCAATCCAGTAGTGGACCCGGTCGCTAAGAAGCTCAATCAGCATCGGCACTTCCGACATGGCGACGATCTTCTTTACCCAACCCTCGTTTTCAGCGTAAAAATCCCGTGTGCACCGGAACACACCGGCAAGCGGAGTGGCGAGATCCCGGCCCGTCCGCCAGCCCATCATCAGCTGCTCCTCAAAGGACACGAGGGCGTCGTCCATATCGCGGCAGAGAGTGTGCATATCGGGCATCGTGAAGGCACGGAGGCGTTTTAATCCGATACACTCTCCCTTCTGCTCGTGGCGGAACGAATAGGTGGAGAGTTCGTACATCTTCATGGGAAGGGTGTTCTTCGATATGTGCATGTCGTGCATAATCGAAAACATCCCGAAGCACGCCGCAAACCGGAGCATCATGTTCCGGTTTCCGCTCGCGAACCGGTACTGCCGTTCCCCGAACTTTGCCGCATGTTCGTTGATCGCACGGTCGGCAAGGTCATACATCACCGGGGTTTCGACCGGCATACCCCCATAGTCAAGCACGAGCGAAAGCACGTAATCCGACAGCAGATCGCGGACCAGCTTTCCCTTCGGCATCCAGCGGTGGTGCCCGACGTCGCTTCTCGGCTCGTAGTCGACAAGCTCCTTTGCCCGCATCAGCTCCACGTGCAGCGGTTCGCCCCCTGCCGGTACGGAAAGGCCGGTCTCCTTTGTGATCAGCAGACCGAGATCACCGGAATCGAGAAACTCCGTGGTCTCCTTTCGCTCGCCTTCCGGGGTAAGGACAAAGAATTCATGCTCGATAACCTTTATTTCGCCGGCGCTTCCCTCCCCGGGAACGATTGTCCGGGAGAGTTCGGAGAGAGGATGCCCCTTGCAGGCAAGCGAAAAGGACTTGTACCAGCCGAACGGAGCCCGTTTTACCGTCAGTGCAGTGGTACTCTTCAGGCGCTCCTCGATTCCCCTGAGCACACGGACCGCGACGTCCGGACTCGAGAGATCGCTTGAAAGATGAGCGTAGGGGTACACCATCACCCGGTCCGTATCCAGCTTCCCGGCTGTCGCGGCAATCTCGTCCGCAGTCCGGGTGATGATATCGTCCGGGTTCTCCTCATCGCCCGCCTCCACCGCACAAAAAGCGGTGAGTGCGTCGTCGAGCGCGTCTGCGGGGGGGATCCCATCCTCCGCAACGGGGGTCTTTTTCCGTGCCTCGTAGGATATATGGTCAGAATGGATTAACAGGATTCGCATGCATATTCTCCGGACAATTTCCTCAAATGTGGTGTGTAATGGTATAAATGTACAGGGGGGCGGATTCCGCACCTCAGGGTGTTTCGGACCGCGGGTTCAGATCATACCGGGACAGGGTCGCCTGCCGCTGATCAAGATATTTCGCATCCCCTTTTAAAAAGTAGGGGCGTTCGGCCCGTTCTGTCGTGTAGAAAACCAGCTGGCCGATGGGCATGCCCGCGTAAAGACGCACCGGTCGCTGGTTCGCGTTTGAGATTTCAAGGGTGATTGTGCCGCGGAAACCGGCATCGATCCACCCGCCGGTCTGGTGCAGGGCGATTCCGAGGCGGGCGATGCTGCTCTTGCCCTCGATACTTGCCACGATGTTATCCGGAAGGCTTATGCACTCCAGTGTTTCGGCGAGCAGGAATTTGCCGGGCGTGATATCGATATGCGGAGCATGGTGTTCACCGGTTTCGGCACGGATCGACGCTGCATCGTAGGGATCGATCACGCCGTCACCGGGAGTGTACCATACAAAGTGATCGCCGAGCCGGATGTCGAGCGAGTTCGGTTGTACGAGGTTCGGGTCAAACGGGTCGATCCCGATAAAACCCCGGGCGATGCGATCCCGGATCTGCCAGTCAACAAGGATCATTGTATAGTACTCTCGTCTGTCGGGTTTACTTATTTTGGGTTTTATCTTCTCCGGAAAGGTGCCATTCCGTTCTCCGGAGCAGGCCGTGCAGCGTCGACACTTCCCGTGGAGTAAGCAGGGTTCTCGAAAAGATACGCCGCATCATCACCATTGTGTTATCCCGTTTGAAATCGGGATGGTCGATGGTATCGAGAAACCGGTCGATGTGATCATAGAACGCATCGAGCTCGACGCGCGAGGCGATCCGGTACGTGCCGCGGGGAAGGGCGGCAAGTTCGTAGCAGAGGATGCCCACGGCGTGCGAGATGTTGACGATCGGATAGTCGGTCGAGGCGGGAATCGTGCACACGATGTCGCACTGTCGGATCTCATCGTTTGATAGTCCATAGTTCTCACGCCCGAAAAGGATCGATACCCGTCCCTCCACATCGCGGATCATGGCACCCAGCTCGCGGGGAGTGTAAAAGGGCATGCGGAGCGACGTACAGATCGACTTGCCGAACTCTCCCGTCGTGGCAACAAGGAGACTGCTTTTTGCGATTACCTCCTCAAGCGTGCAGTGCCGGGCGCTCTCCAGCACGTCTCGGGCATGGGAGGCGCGGGCGATGGCCTCGTCCCCTATCGCCGGCGGATTGATCAGGACGAGCCGGTCAAACCCGAAATTTTTTATGACACGGGCTGCAAAACCGATGTTCCCCTCATACAGGGGCTCGACCAGGACGAAATCAATCTCCGGCACGGACCAAAAACCTCCCGTCAGGAAACGGCACGCACCGTTTCCTTCAGGACTGCAGCACCCTCGTCGTATACCGCATTGCCGACGACGATCGTATCGGCATACCGTGCCATTTCAGCAGCCCGCTCCGCAGAGTTGATGCCGCCCCCGTAATAGAGCACAGCGGTATCGAGTGCGGCGGCCGCCGCCTTAACGATCGCCGGATCACCATATGTCCCGCTGTATTCGATATACACGATCGGGAAATGGAAGTACTGTTCTGCAACGGTGGCGTACGCCGCCACATCCTCCGCCCGGAGCGTGCAGTCCGCACCGGTCACCCTGCCGACAGCGGACGCAGGATTGAGGACGATGTACGCCTCCGGTACGACGATATCCCAGCGTACCCTGCTGTGTTTCACCCACGCTTTGTGTTTTCCGACAATCCAGCGCACGTCTGAGGTATTGAGAACGCTCGGGACAAAGAGGGCGTCGATACCCTCGCAGAGAACCGCTTCGGGCCCTGCAGGCTCTACGACCAGCGGAAGCCCGTAGGCTGATACCTGTTCGAGCAGACAGGACAGGTTCTCCTGCGTCACGTTCAGCGTGCCGGAGAGCATGAGCGCATCGGTGCCGCTCGTGACGATGTCGGCAATCGATCCGGGATCGAGGTTTTTGTCGGGGTCGAGTTTTGTCACGTGGACCCAGTCTTTCCAGTTGAGCTGCATGGGAGTCACCACAGGGAGAAATTATGTTTCAGTGCCGGCCGCCGCTTTCTGCATCGCCGTCACCTTCTCCTCAGGTATCGCGGCAATCCGTGCAATCCGTCCCGGATCGGCCTGTGCGAGTGCCAGAGCATCGGTGACGCCCGCACGATAGAGGCGCTCCAGTGTCGCCTCCCCGATACCGGGAATGGCAAGAAGCTCGGTTCTGCCTTTTTCAAGCGCCTTTTTACTCACTTTTTGCGGCGGGTTCACACCCATGCCCAAACAAACCTTCTCCACGTGCTTCTGCACTGTTTCGATGCCGATACCGGTCTTAATACTGAGGAAGGCAGACGGAATGTTACAGAAATCCTCCGGCCTCATAAAGCCGCCGTCGAGGTACTTTTTCAGGCTGACAGGGGGAATCCCCGTTTCGCGCAGCGTCTGTTCCTGGCATACCCTCTCCGCCGTTCTGATAAGCGAGACGGCCTCCGTGTCACCTACTTTCAGGGAGACGAGCACGGCAGGATCAATCACAGAAAGGTCATGGATGGTATTGACATCCGCCGCAAAAAGGCCCGAGGCGATCTTGCCGTGGCTTCGCCCCCGGCGCGGCGGGATATGCGCCCGCAGGAATTTCCGGAGCTCTGATCGTTTCCGGAGAAGCCCGAGGACTGATTCCGCCTCTTCAATCAGGCGCGCTGCAGCGGTTACATCGATCGACAACAACGATGCCAGTTTTCCCGGTTCCGCACCGGCGATCTCTCCGACAGTGTAGATATGATGCGAGTGAAGCCGGTTAACGAGGCTGTCGGTCATGGCAGGCATGAGCCGGAGCGTCTCACGATTTGTTGCGATATGGTTGCAGAAGGGGCATCCGATGTCCCACGGACGGGAGCCTTTCCGCACGAGGCGGACATGGGCGAGATCGTGGTGCGGGCAGATCTCTTCTGTCCGCACCGCCCGCCCCCACTGGGCGGAGGGCAGGCTGATATTGAATCCGCACTCGGGATACGCGGAGCAGCCGATGAACTGCGCCATCCCCTTTGACTGGCGGAGGCGAAGGTCCTCACCGCAGACGGGGCATTTGCCGAGGATACGCTCCTCGTCGGTCCGCTCCATTATCTCCTCGCCGATCTCCTCCCGGTGTGCTTCGAGGTCGTCGAAGACCTGATGAAGCATCGAACGCGACTCGGCGACCACAATATCACGCTTCCGCTTCGCCTGCTTGATCTCCTCCATATGCCCTTCAAGAGTCCGCGTCATGTCGGGTTTCGTAATGAGCTCCACGTGGCTTTCCAGTGATTCTGTGACCGCCCGGCCGACAAGAGTGGGGCGCAGCGGCGTCCCGGCCACATACCGGCGCGAGACGAGCTTCCCGATCACGTCGTGCCGGGTGCTCTTCGTGCCGAGGCCAAGCTCTTCCATCCGCTGGATGAGCCGGCTCTGGGAGTATCGCGGCGGCGGCTGGGTCTCCTTCTCCTCAAGCATCACATCGTATATCGGGAGCAGGTCACCCTCTGCAAGCGCCGGGAGAAGATATTCCTTCGCGTCACTGTACGTGTAGACAGTCAGGTACCCGGGTTCGGCCATCTGCTGCCCCGTTGCCGTATACTCCTGTCCCGAGGCGTCGAAGAGGTATTTCAGGGTTTTCCATGTCGCGTCAGGGCTTAATGTGGCAAGGAACCGCCTGACGACAAGTTCGTAAATCTTCCATGCGTCATCGCTGATCTGTCCTCGTGCGAGCGCCCCTGTCGGGTGTATCGGCGGATGATCAGTGCTCGATTTTTTGCCGCGTGTGGGGGTCGCGCGACGGTGCGCCCGCACCCATGCCGCATCACGGGAAAATGCCGACTTTTCAAGCACCGTGAGAATTCCATTGAGATCGAGCGACGCAGGATAGACCGTATTGTCGGTGCGGGGGTAGGAGATGTGCCCGTTCATATAGAGGTCTTCTGCGACCCGCATCGAATTTGCCGCGGAAAAACCAAGGCGTGCCGCCGCGACGATAAAGGATGTCGTGTCGAACGGTGCGGGCGGACGGTCTGTCTTGGTCCCTTCCTTCACACTGGTAGCGATAAGAGGCTCTTTGCTCTTCGCAGCGGCATGCGCCGCCTCGTCACAGTCCCAGAATCTCCCGTGAGTGTGCCGTGCCTCGAAACGCCGGCCCTCTGCCTCGGTTTCCAGACCGAGCACCCAGTACGCCTCAGGGGTGAATGCCTCGATCTCCTTTTCACGGTCCACGATCATGGCAAGGGTCGGGCTCTGGACGCGCCCGACACTCAGGATGTTTTTTCCGCCGCGCCGTGCGGCGATGCTGATGAACCGGGTAAGCGACGCCCCCCACATGAGATCGACGATCTGCCGTGCTTCTCCTGCCGCTGCAAGATCGAAGTCAATTGCAGACGGATGGGAGAAAGCTGCGGTGATCTCGCCCCGTGTAATGGCACTGAACCGTGCGCGCTGGACAGGGACCGACGGATTAACCACGCGGACGAGTTCGTATGCCTCTTTGCCGATCAGCTCACCCTCCGTATCGAAATCGGTCGCGATTGTGACACGATCGGCTTTTTTTGCAAGTTTCTGGATCAGGGTGACGATCCCTTTTTCCGTAGGGCGCTTGATGATGCCCGCGTTGATGAGTGTTCTCGGGGTGTGCGTCTCGCTCCGCCAGTTTGTATACCCCGGTTCGAAATCTATCTCAACCACGTGCCCACGGAGCCCGACGGCGACCTGATCACCGAAGCGGTATGTCCGAACACCCCCTTCCTTTCGGGCATCGACGGTGTTCTTGTCAGCAAGAATCCCTGCAATGCGCTGTGCTGCGATATTTTTTTCGGCAATAATCAGGTGCATGTGTTTACCCTCTCTCCTCTTCGATATGGGTGCGGATGCGCCGGTTGAGATCTTTCGGATCAGCACGCCCCCGGGTTTCCTTCATGGCCATGCCGACAAGGAAATTCAGGGCACCCTCTTTACCGCTCACATAATCAGCGACTGCGTCCGGATTGGCCCGGACAACCGAGGCGACGATGTCTGCAAACTCGTCTCCTTCCGCCTTGCCGAGATTTTCGCGTGCGACGATATCGACCGGCATCTCCGGCTCACGCCCTTCCCTGCAGGCATCAAGCAGGTGGCGAAGCACCTCGACACCCGCACGGTCAGTGATCCGCCCCTCTGTAAGAAGGGTGATCAGGTTTGCGAAATGGTCCGCAGGGATGCGGTCGATCTGCATGGACCGGTATGCGAGCTCTCCGAGGAGCGTGTCCGCAACCCAGGTGGCCGCCAGCTGTGCGCCCGCGAGAGCCACCGCCTCGTAAAACTCCGCAATCCGGATATCCCCCGTCAGTGTCCGGGCATGGTTCTCCGAGATGTCGTACTGCCGGAGGAAGCGTTCCCGCCGTGCATCCGGAAGTTCGGGAAGCACGATGCCCTCCACCCAGTCCGCGACCCGTAACGGCAGGAGATCGGGTTCAGGGAAGTATCGGTAATCGTTCTCCTCCTCCTTCGAGCGTGACGACGTCGTGATGCCGCGCCCTTCCTGGAAGTGCCGGGTCTCGCGCACGATGTGAACCCCGCGCCGTATCAGGTTTTTCTGCCGCGTTATCTCAAAGGTGAGGGCCTTTTCGACACCCTTGTAGGACGAGATGTTTTTGCACTCCACACGGTTGTGCCCTTCGAGCGAGATGTTTGCATCGACCCTGATGGCTCCCTCACGCTCGCCGTCGAAGACGCTGAGGTACTCGAGTGTCGCCCGGAGTTTGTTGAGGAAACGCCGGGCCTCTTTCGGCGACCGGAGATCAGGATCCGTCACAATCTCGATGAGCGGGATGCCGCTCCGGTTGTAGTCGATGAGGGAGTATCCCGCACGGTCACGGCCCGTCTTGTGGACAAGACGCCCCGGATCCTCTTCGAGATGGATGCGCGTGATGCCGATTCGTTTCGGGGTGCCGTCATCGGCCTCTATCTCAAGCCAGCCGCGTTCCGCAAGCGGCTTGTCGTACATCGTGATCTGGTATCCTTTCGGAAGATCGGGGTAGAAGTAGTTTTTACGGGAGAACACCGACTCGTCGAGCACGGTAAGGTTGAGCGCCTTGGCAACCCTGAGCGCATAGTCAACCGTTCCGCGGTTCAGGCGGGGCATGGCGCCGGGCAGCCCGAGACAGACCGGGCAGACGTGAGTGTTGGGCCCTTCGTCCCGGTAATCGGTCGAACAGCCGCAGAAAAGCTTCGTTTTCGTGCTGAGCTGGCAGTGGATTTCGAGCCCGATGATCACGTTCATCGCAGCACCTCCTGTTCATAGGCATACGCCACGTCCACAACCTGTTCGTCCTCGAAGTGGCGCCCGATGATCTGCAGGCCTGCCGGAAGGCCGTTTATCGTGCCGCACGGAACTGATATCGCCGGCACTCCGGCGAGATTTGCGGGAACGGTGAGGATGTCGGAGAGGTACATCGAAAGGGGATCCGACTTCTCGCCAAGCCGCCATGCGGTCGTCGGCATCGTCGGGCCTGCAATTACGTCGACATCACTGAGCACACGGGTAAAGTCGTCCCTGACTGCTTTCCGCGCTACCTGCGCCTTCGCATAGTACTTGCCGTAATACCCTGCCGAGAGGGCGAAGGTGCCGAGCATGATGCGCCGCTGCACTTCCTTGCCGAACCGGTCTCCGCGGAGTTCCCGGAATGCTGCGTGCCATTGTTTCTTCGTATCGACAGCGGGACCGTAGCGGACACCGTCGAACCGCGCAAGATTAGAGGATGCTTCGCTTGTGCAGGTGACATAGTAGGCCGCAAGGGCGAAGGCCATCGACGGCATCGTGCACGGCACAATCTCCGCACCGAGATGCTCCAGCACGGCAATTGCATCGCGGACCCGCTCTCCGACCGCGTCGTCGACACCTTCGCCGAAGAACTCCGCAGGCACGCCGACACGGGTGCCGCGTATCTCTGCCGAGGGAGTGTGGGTGTACGGACGGTCGGCCGATGTCGAGTCGCGCCGGTCATGGCCCGCAATCACCGCCATCACGCGGGAGACGTCGCTGACCGTGGCAGCCAGCGGGCCGATCTGCTCAAGCGTATTTGAATAGGCAATGAGCCCGTACCGGGAAACACGGCTGTAGGTTGGTTTCAGCCCCACAATGCCGCAGAACGCAGCAGGGCAGCGTATTGAACCCCCCGTGTCGGACCCGAGCGCGGCAGGCACCAGGCCGCCGGCGACCGCAGCGGCACTACCGCCCGAAGAGCCGCCCGGGACCCTGCCCGGATCGGCGGGATTTGCCGTCGGTCCGTACGCACTGTTTTCGGTGGTCGTGCCCATCCCGAACTCGTCCATATTGGTTTTTCCAACGATTCCGGCACCGGCAGCCTTCAGCAGGGTGACGACGTGGGCATCGTAGGGAGGAACATACCCCTCAAGGATACGCGAGCCGCAGGTGGTGGGGAGACCTGCCGTGGAGATATTATCCTTGATGGCCACCGGGAGTCCCTGAAGCGCACCGTCACCATACCTGACTGTCTCCTGCCGGTACAGGAATGCATTCCAGCGGTCAGGCGCGTCGAAAGTGAACGTTCCCGCCACTACATCACCCTCGGCCCCTTGATAAATTCGTCCTCGGACGAACCGGGATTTGAGAGTACGGCGTCCTGATCGAGGGACGGCTCCACGATATCCTCGCGGAATATATTGTACCGGCCGGTATCCTCCGGAGACCCTGCTTCCACCGCGTCGAGCAGGTCAAAATATTCGAGAATTGAATTGAACTGTGCGGTAAATGTGCCCAGTTCTTCTTTTGGTATGGATATATCCGCGAGGTTCGCGATATCGTTAATCTCAGTTTCAGATACCATTGTGTGCAGTCTCCCCAATCTGATTTAAGTACCCTTGTACCGCTTTTTTATAACCGTTTTGAGCAAGTTGACTGCGCCTTTTGTGTTTTGTAACCACAGAAAGAACGCCGGTTTTTACCACCAGTCAAGGCTTCTTGCCTTGAAGGTTTAATCGCTCCACCATAAAAAAACACCTCTCTTTTCACACCGGGGGAACGGGAAGGGCGTTTGTCGCCCCTTCACCTTTCCTCATCTCTTTTCAACCACACGAACGCGGCCAATAACCGGAGTGATGCCATCCTGGCAATATTCACACCCGGGATCTTCCACATCTGCGTAGATTAGAATGTCCTCTTCAACCGCCAGATCACCGAGTATTTCGTCTGGTTTTACGGCCCTCTTGTCTTCTGTGAACAGAAAAACATTCGGCCCGTAATACTCCGTTAAACGGGCATGCGCTTCTAATAGTGTCTGGAAGTTCTCTCTCCTAAACGGTGCTGCGCTTCCGTCAAGTTCTACCAGGACGTGATATTTTCCTATCTCTTCCTGCCGGACAACCATCACCGGGCTGTCACCCCATTCTTTCGGAAGATAGATGATCGAACTGCTCTGCCCTGCATATAAGCGAGGTGTCCGCCGGATCGCTTCAAACCCGCTTATTTCGAATTTGCTTTCTTTCTCCATGTGTGTCTCCTGTAATACACCATGTATTACATATGTATTATGTAGGTTTTAAACATATAAAAAGTCCTGTTTTTCTACGCACCGCCCCGGAAGTTTCTGGTAAGTGGTCATTGTGACCACTTACCACTTTGATGCGTTTGTCGCCCCTTTTTCACGCTTCGGTCACGGCGTCGGGAAACAGCTTCTCGAGCACGTCATACTGGTTCCGACGTTCAAGCCATCTGATGACCTCATCAGCACACATCGGGACGATCGACGACGAGCCGCTTATTGAGGTTCCGACCAGTTCCGTGTATGGCGACGCCGGGCCTCCCTCTCCGTGAAGGAACCAGTTCCCTTTTTTTGTCCGGTATAACGTCTCTTCGAAATACGCGAAATCTCCCCGATTGTGGCTGCTCGAGTATTCGGCGATCTGTTCTGCTGTTCTGGTGTCGTAGATTTTTCTGTCGATAATGACTCTCATTTTTTCAGACTCCCACCCCCATATGGGGGCATGCCGCCGGGAGGGTTTGCACCTCCCGCCCGCGTTGAACGGTCAGCGGCGACGGGGTTGTTCTTCGCCGTCCGGATCGCCGAATCGCAGCCGGGCGCATGCCGTACAGAACCCACCATGCCGCCGGTATTCTTCCAGGGTGAGCGGATACCCGCACTCCTTGCACGTGCAGGGCAGTGAAAAAACGATCACGCCCTCACCCTCCAAAATTCCGGGGAAGTCCGGCCCGGAGCCCGGTATCATGTAGGGGCCGGTGTGCATGGTCCGAGAGGGGAACGTCCAGGACAGCACCCTCGAGCAGTTTTTTTATGCCCGCTGCCGGTGCGAAGTAACCCCCGCGATCGACAGAAAACAAGACCACACCGCCGGCGCCATACAACCGGCACTCTCCGCACCCTCGCACAATCTCACAGTCGCCTTCCGGGTGCGGTTCAATCCTCCTGAGGGGGACCTCTTCGCCTGCCAGCACCTTTTTGAGCATCCGGGTCGGCATGAGGATCGGGGCGGTGCCGTCGATCAGGACGTGCACAGCCGATCCGAGTTTGATAATTTTCCCACAGTTTCCTAACATTTCTCTCTCTCCTGTTGCTATATTGTTGCTACAAAATAGCAATTGGAGTGAACCAATATATAGTTTGCTGCCACAATGTAGCAACATGAAACCGTATACGGTGACAATCGAGGCATACGGGACGGCTGAGAAGGTGGTCGCAAACGGCGGGAACTCCGGACGGGTGTTCTTGCCGAAGGCATGGGTCGGCCGGCAGGTGAAGGTTCTCCTCCTGGAAGACATCGAACACAACCCCCACCTTTAACCACCGCCGCCGTGCATGTTTTCCGGGCACTTCGGCAAACCGCCGGAATGATTCACCGGCCGGGCCGGAGACTCGCTTAAAACGCCGCTGTGTGGCTCTGAGAGGATTGTTTATATACTCCGTTCTTTTTCCACACAAAAAAAGTGTTTTCCCAGGGAGTGGCTCACCCCATTCGGGGATCATTGCCCGCCTGCTCATTCGGTGAAGCGGGGATTACCGGATACAAAACACCGCACCGTGTGCACCCGTCCGCATGTGCAGGACACCCTCCCCGGTATTTCACACGCCGTGAACGTGCCCGGCAACCCACCGATATACAACGGCTCGCCGGAAACGAGACGGGCCGCGGCCGCACTCACACGGACTGCCAGGCTGTCAACCGCCTTCGGTGAAAGTTCGCCGCCGTCTGGACATGTGAGCTGCTGCACCGGAACACCGTCCAGAAACACCACGGCCTGACCGTTTGCCTGTATCGCCGCCATGCGTTCCCGTGCAGCCAGCCGCGCCGCTTCCTCCTGTATCTCCCGTCGCCGTGCTTCGGCCGCTGCTTTTTCCTTTTCCTGCCGGGCCTGTTCACGTGCTTCCTTCCTCAAAAGTTCGTCGGTGGATATGCCAAGTTCCTTATACAGAAGCTCAATCCGCTCGGATTCGCTTAATAAGCGACTGTCCCTAATTTTCAGTGTGGCTGTCATGTTTTTTCACTCCATGAAATGAATGCCGTATTTCCGTTCAAATGCCTTTTGCCGGGCGATTTTCGCCGTTTCGTCACTCTGCTGCTGCCGGGCGGATAAAACGCGGTCCGCCTCGATACCGGCGATCTGGGTTTTGAGAAGAGCGTGTTTTGTCCTCTCCTGCTGCAGCGTTGCTTCGAGGAGTCGCCGCCGGATGTCGCCGGAATCCACCGCCGGCCCGACGGGGGAAGTGTTTTCGAATTGCTTTATCTGGCATGCGCTCCGCGGGCCAACTGGCATTTCGGGCCCGACAAAGTGTGAAATTGTGGGTTTCGATGGTGTCATAAGTTTTTATCCTCCTCGTCAAACCGAATCCGGCCAGGGCCAGGTTCGAAATCTTCCGGCTTGCAGAAAAATACCTTTAATCCGCTGTCCTCTTTCCGTTCAAGCGCCTTTAAGCGCGTTTCAATAGTTCGTGTCATTGTTTTTCCTCCAGGGCGGCGATTCGCCGGCTTAACTCGTCAATCTGTTCGTCTTTCAGCGTCGTATTCAGGGCCTGCGCCGTCGCTGACATTGCGCGGACGGCTGCCAGCCAGCCGGGATCGGATTCTTTCGTCTTGAACCGGGCCGCCGTTATGCGCCCGTGTAATTTTTTCAATACGTCGCTAAGCATGCGGGTAATTTCGTCCCGTTTTAAAGCCTCTCCGGGTTCCCTTTCGGTTTTAAACGTCCCGGCGGGCGTTCTGGTGCGTGGTTCGGTCATGCTGCCTCCGTTTTGGTTGTTCTGTTCTCGCTGCAGGGGACCGGCCGCGGTCGTGGCCAGGGGGGGATACCGTGCGAGGTCATGGTGTTCTCCGTCGGATCTCCGGGGCCGGGCCTCGTACCGATTTCGGCCGGTGTGGGTGAGCCTGGCTGTCGAACCCGATCAGCGACACGCACCGGCATTTTCGGCACATGATGATTTCACCAGGCGCGCGGACCTGCTTCCATTGCGCACCGCATCGGCCACATGTAAACTCGATCCGCTGCTCGTCGTTGTCGATGTCGTTGTCGTCGCTCATGTCCGCACCTCCGGGCCGATTGTCCACGTCACCCCGACGGCATCCAGTACAACCCGTGGTTTCACTGCTTCCGCCGGCCATCGGTCGGGGCCGTCATAGTCTTTGAGCCAATACACATCCGTCTCCCAGTGCGTGCCTCGCGGACCGGGCCCCCGGTCCTCGCGCCGGTGGAAGACAACCGCGATGATTGACTTCTGGTTTGCGAACAGGTGCCGTTTCGGGTTGAATTGCCCGGGGCCGCCCGGTGAGTAGACTCCACGATGACGCCGGACGTAGGGGAGCTGCATGAGTTCGGCAGGGTTAATGAAGAGCTGTTTTTCTTTCGGGTGCCGTTTCGGTTTCCGCATGGCGTCCCGTGCCTGCCGGTAGAGTCCCGCCGATCGTGGGTGCCCGAGTGCATCGTGCAGGCGGGTGAGTCCTTGGAGTGCCTGCCGTCGGACGGTATCGCCTCGGGCGCACTCGAGCGCGTGCTCGTAGAGTTTGAGTGACTTCTCCAGGTCACGGACGGCCATCCGGCCCCGCTCATGGAGCCGGGCAAAAAACAGGCACCCGTGAGGGTTGTCCTGCAGGTTCGCGGGGATTGTGCTGGTCATGCTGGTCATATCACACCTCCTCCAGAGAGACGCCGCCGAATTTGGTACTAGTACCAAATTGGATTGCCATGTTGTCGAGCGTCTCCCGTTCCAACGCCTCGATTTGTTGTGTCCGCCGTAGAATGTCGGGGTCAATATGGCACTCGATGCACATACTCACAAGTTCCCGGAGCACGGGAGGGGGGATGGCGTCAAGTTCCGTGCTCCCCCCCACCCAGGCTTTCGCCCGGTGGTCGTGTTTGTTCCGCTTCGTCGGCCGTTCCGGTAACCCGAGCCTCTCGATCTGCTCGCGGTTCACGGCCACAACGTCGAGGGTGAAACGCCGCGCTCCCATCTTCGTGAGTTCGTCGCTGATATGTCGCGGGATGTCCGCACCGGCGGGGTCGTGGTCTCCGAAATAATAGATATACGTCCATTTTTCACGGCTTTTGATTGACTCTGCAGCAGCGTGAATGAACGACATGGAAGGATACCCTTTACATGGAAAGATGCCGACATCGTACTCTTCCGTGATCGGATCGATGACGCCGATCAGCGCCTCCTTCTCGATCCAAATTTCCACTTCATCGCGCTGATCGTTCCACAAAGAGCGCCGGTATGTTCGTCTGGTTTCGTCGAGTGCCGCCTGCAGACCCGTATGTGTTTTGGGTTTCCGAATCCACCGCGTCAAGTCCGCGATGAAACTATAGGGGATAGCCTCCTCCTTTCGCATGTTCCCCAGGTGGTTTGCTGTTTGCCGATACCCCTGCTCCGTTTTTGGGACAATTCCCCGGGTTTCGAGCTGGTAGAACATTTGTCGGACGGTCATGGGAGTATCGCACTCATCAAAGGATCTGAGAATCCCGACCCAAACCCGCGCTGTATCGTCTCGGAGCGGTTTCCGGCCTGCTGCGGCTTTTCCCCGGTTGAAAAAATCGATTATCCCATCATCCGAAATGCTACAGACCGGGACGTCACCGATCTTTATATGCGATTCCGGCGTGCATGGGATGATCGGGCCGGCATCGTTTCCGTTCATGCCAGCACCCCCCCGAAGTCGCCGCGGTTAATGCACAGTGATGATATTTCCCGCATTATTTACCGCCTCCGTGTATACCGGGTGAGGGTGTAGAGGGTGGGGGGGTGCTTTCATCCACTCTAGGTAAATTTACACATTTGTGTTTCTCACACGGAGTAGAGTAATTTCCCTCACCACCCTCTACACCCTCACCACTTTCTGTTAGATCTGCCTGCCGGGTCTGTCGTCCCCCCTCTTTGATCAGCCATGCGACACTGCCGCCGTGTGCCCGCGTCATCGCTTTTTTGAGAAGGAGCCCGCAGGGGTAAACCACATCGCGAGCCTTTGCAAACGATTTCCCGATCCTGGTCCGGAAAGCGTGCCCGGACTTCTCGCGGGCTTCGGCGAGTTCGTCGGGGAGCGAGTCTGTGAGAGGTCGCTCCCCACCGCTGATGGTTTCGGCGTTGAGGTGGTCGATAAAGTCCGACACCGTGAACGAGCTCTTAAACTCACCGCGTAGTGCCTGCAGGAAAGCGCTCCACTGTTCGCCCGATGCGTCGGCTGATGCGTATAGCCCCTGCTGGTTTGCCATGAACCCCTTGATGCCCGCGTAATCCAGCACACCACTCACAACGTCTATCCACTCTTCAAACCCCCCGAGTTTGGGTTTTGTCCGTGGTGCAGGCCTGCCGGCGATTATCCAGGCTCGCACCAGAACATACACCGAGGACAGGAGACGGGCCCGGTTATCAATCACCCACGTCCGCAGCGGGTAGTGCAGGAACCCGTTTGTGTCACGTTCACCGGGCCGGGCCATCTTCGCGTCAATGCGTGAGTAGAAGCACCTTTGTGCCATATCTGGTGAGAGCTGGACGTTGTTCCCGTTAATGAGCCAGAATATCCGGTTCTCAAAAACCACGCTCTTGTTTACTCCCATCCACCGGTCCTTCCACGCCGACGCCGTTATCACCGCCGCGAGGTTTGAGGTCTTCAGCCCCTGGTCGATGTTGTCCATCAAGATGATGGTTGTCCCCACCGCAAGCTCAGTTGTGATGAATTTCCGGAACTCCTCATCACTCGCGGCCTTTGTTTTAATCGGCGGCGGCGACCCCGTGAGGACACGGTATATGACCTCCTGGAGGAGACTCGCCCCGGTCCGTGGCTGCGGTTTATCGCACAGGTAGGCCGGCACGTTCCCGGAAATAATCGGCCGGGCGACATGAGTAACCAGGGCCGCGATTGCATTGCCCCTGTCAGCGTGCCGGGCATCGCCGAACGTGTCGGGATCGCTCTCACCGAGGAAGGGGAAATCGTGCAGGAGTTCATCCAGCAGCCGGACGGCCTGATCCACATCCTCTTTCCCGATAACCTCCGGAACAGTGAACCCGTCGAGGTCCGGGGTAGGGTTGTAAATCAACTCCGTCGCCGCGTCGTAACCCGGATCGGTTACGATCGTGCCGTCATCCCGGACAATCGGGACATCCACCACACCGATTACCGCCGGCAACCTCCATGTGTGCGGACTCGAGCTGAGCACATCATCGAGAACATGTGCCGGCGGTGGACAAGGGATCTCTTCAACGCTCCCGTCCCGGAGTTCCCGGCTTTTTACCCATTCGCACGTTCGCATGAGAACGCCCCGGAGCATTTCACGGGTCACGGGAGCGAGGTTCACACGTCGGCGTTTCTCGTCGAAGTGCAAGGCGACCATTTCACCGGATCGGGCGAACACGTGCGGATCGGACTCGTTGGCCTTCCGGATCGATTCAAGGGCCTGTTCGGTAAGATCCGGTATCGAACCGCTCACGTAGATCGTCGGGTTTCCCGCACCACTCACATTATTTCCGGCTGTTGGTGGTGCGCTGCCACTCCTCGCCACGGGCGCAGCTGGTGCATGCTTTTCCCGGCCGGGGTCGTAAATCGCCCGGAGATCGCTCCACCCCATCCCCTGGCAGGAAGCGTGATGGCATCCCGCAGCAATCGCACCGTTTCCAAATTGAATGGCAAAAGCGCCGTCATTATGCGCCGACGAGAACGGACACCGTTCAAGCTTGAACAGCGTCCCGCCTTCGTATGGCCGGTCTGACTGCACACCGATACCATGATCGTGAAGCCATGCGCGAAGGTCGATTGACCCGCCGCCTGCCGCTCGAGTGGGTGCAGCGGGCGGTTTTGGCGCGAGTCCGGCGAGCCATTCCAGCCGCTCGACGGGCACCTGCTGCACCTCGTCCGGCACCCCAAGGATCTTCGCACGACGGTGCGGGCGGTCCGGTACATCGTCGCCCTTGCGGGCCGTTGTGCCGTAAAGTTTCCATATCCGGGCGGCGTTGAAATTCGTGGTATCGACCGATACCGCTTCACCGGAGAAGATGACGTCGAGGGTCGTGAGGCAGCTCTTGATAAGCGCCGTTGCCGCTTCGTCGTTTGCGATGTCGATTGCGTAGAGCAGGTGCGCTCCGTTCCCGGAATCGGCCATTATAGGCAGCGGGAATCCGTTGTCGGTGAGCCATTCGCCGATTTGTGCGGCCTTCTCGATCGCGCCGGCGTGCTCCTCGTCACTCGAGGAGATACCGGACGGCCTGACTGCGTCAAGATCGATTGGTAGCCATCGCCGCTGGATAATATCAGCATCGCCGGTCAGGGAGTCTCTTCCGGCCGGGAGGATTCGTCCTTTCCGTCGGGCGAGAAGCGCCGGAATAACGGGATTTATCGTTACATAAACGCCCTTCGTTGAACCGAGACTGTCCGCAAGCAGGGCCTCACCGGCGATGTCGTCTTCACCACCGAAATATCCATAGTTTGTCGGGCCGTTTTGCGTAAGGACCCGCACTTCGACAACATCGCCCGGCCCAAAGAGCAGATTCCGGACCTTCTGGATCTCGTCACGCCGCGTCCCCTCAATCGGTGCGGGGGCGTGCGTGATCTTCCATCCGGCAGCCGTCGCCTCGTTTGTCACGGTGTCGGTCATTCGGGGACCTCGTCGAGATATAACCTCCGGATTGCGGACCGCTGCTGATCGGTGAGTTTTCCAAGGTCCCAACCGTTCGCCTCGAGCACCATGATCGCGCCGCCTCGCGTCCGTGGAACCATCGTCGCGCCACATGTACGGGTTTTCCCGGAATCAGGCACTTTCCACACGCTCCGGAGGGTAATCTTCAATCGTCCAGATACCGGCCTCAACCATTATCTCACCGATCCCGATGAGGGCGGGCGTGGCCTTCTCGAACGCCTCAATCGCCTCAAGGGTGACAATGCGTGGGTTTTCGCACGTGGCGATCGGGGTCATCGCGGCCGCCTTCCTGCGCGGTCGTCGGATGCAAGGCTGTTTGACAAAATCTCGTTGATATACGTCGAGCGGGGAATGAGCCCCCGCCGCCGGTCGGTTTCGGCGACGAGCTCGTCATCGAGCGTCAATTGAACGGGACGTTTTACCATGAAAAGTAATAGTTGTGTGAATAGGTATAAATATCGGAATGCTAAAAATAATATAGAGTGCGTGTAAAAATGAATAAAACCCGGAAAGAAAACGAATTTATCGATGAAGTGAAGGAAGAGCTTTTTTGGATCAACCAAAAAAAACCGATCGGGGTTCCGTCGGAAGAATGGGAGCGCGAAAAAAACCGGTTTTTTTTGTTTGTCGATCCGCCATTTTTTGCCGTCACGCGGGGGCTCGAGATTATAAAATTTGGCCAGACGAACAACGCGCATCTCGCGCTCATCGAGCAGACCGGAACGGTGAAAACCATCGATTTTTCAAAAGACAGGGAGTTTCGTGTATCGCTGACCGACGGCGGCGTGTCGTTTTCTGACAACGTCTGCGAATGGTGCGGTGCTCCGTTTCCGGAAGGACTCACCCGGCGGCAGTCGGGAAAGCGCCGGTTTTGTGACGCTCTCTGCAAACAGCGGTTCGCGGCATTCGAAAAGCAGTTCAGCGCACTCTGTGAAAATGAGAGTGTAGCGGACGGGCTGCAGCTTCTGCACGACTTGGGATCCCCGGCCGCATACCTGCTGGGTATCCTCCAACGTGGGCGAACATGTCTTCACTGTGGCGGCGACATACCACCCGAAAAACCTTTAAATAGCCGTTTCTGCTGCGATTTGTGCCGTTTCGCGCACCACAACGCGAAAAAAAAGCGATAAAAAAAGATTATTTTCACTGTTTTCCTTCAAGTGCCGCCTTCACCCGCCTGTCTATGAGCGCCTGCAGTGCCTCCGGGTGCGCTGCCACGTCCGCCTGCATACTCTGCACCGTGGCGATCTGCCTCTGAATCTTCGCGAGTTCGGCACGTAATGTATCGTTCTCCTCGCGGAGCTCGTCAAGGTGTCCGCCGACGATCGCGGCCGCCACATCATCCGCCACACCGACACAGACGGCACCCTCCGCCTGCAGGTAGTGCTGCCGGAGATCCTCCTCGGTATAGCGGACATATGCATCGGCGAGGTATCCGTTATGCCCGATCAGCAGCTCCACCACGTCGATCGGTATCCGCTGCGCCATGACCGTCCGGAAAAACTTCCGGCACTGGTGAAGGTGGACCCGTCGCCGGTTCGTCTTCGGGTCGATATCGTCGACGCCTGCCTTCTTCAGGGCGTTCGCAAAAGAATATTGGAGAGTCGCAGGATGCACCGGGAAGATACGATCGTCGCCGTCGATAACCTTCACCAGGTCCTCCTTCCCGTGATACCGCAATAGTCCGTTATTACGCTGCACCGATGATGTGAGCCACTTGTCCCGCACCTCGAGCCAGGCACGAACGGCGGCGGCTGCCTCCCGACTAATAAAGGTTGTGCGAGGATCCCCAGACTTTGTGATGTCGCCCGGGATCGCAATCCGGGCCGGCTCTTCGTCGAGGTGGATGTCCTCCATCCGGAGGAGGAGTGTCTCGCCGATACGCATCCCAGAACTAAGCATCGTCAAGAACACCGCCTTTGTCTGGACCGGCATATACGGCACGATTTTCTGTATCAGGTCACGGGAGAACGTGGCCTCCCGGGTCCGTGCCAGCCGTCCCTTCGGTGCCTTCTTCTTCGTCGCCTTCCAGACATCATCAGCGATCTCGATCCCGTTCGCCTTAGAGAACTCTTTCAGGACAGCCAGCCAGAACTGCGCGGACTTCGGCGGTGACTTCGAGGCGTTCAGGGATGCCGCATATCGCTGAAGGTCAAGCGCATAGTTCCGCGGTTCTGTGAAATAGGCATTGGCGAGGGCTTCATACTGCCGGGCCTCTTCCTGCGTGACGACCCGGCCCTTCCGCACCGGCTCATAAATGAAATCCAGATACCGGCGGCAGGCACTCGCATAACTGGATCGGGTGCCTTTGTTCCCCTGTAAAGATATAAAATCTGCGATCCTGTGACTCATACAGAGTATATATGTTGCTTAGTTATAATAAACTTTTCACGTAGTCAGCAACACAACAATAACCGTTTTCACGTGCAAGGTTCCGGATCACTTTCCAGACACCGCTGCCGTACTGCATTGCCTTCTTCTCGTACCTGGCGATATCCGGCGGCATTTCCCGCTCCGCAACCCGCCTGAGGTCGCGTTTTCTCACTCCACCCGCAACCATCCCTGCGGGCGGCAGCGCCTGAGCAGCGCGCACGACACGGATGTCAAGGTACGGCAGCGAAAAGGACGTGCCGTGAAGGCCTCCGACCGCCTGGTCACGCGCACTCTGGGCGGCAAGCCCGCGGAAATCCTTCTCGAGATCCCCGGCGAGGTCCGTACTTACGAGGTACCGGGCATATCCTCCAAAGAGTTCATCTGCGCCCTGGCCTGCAAGAATACGGGTATATCCGTGCTCCGCCGCCCATGCGGCAACACAGTACAGCGTTGTTGCGATAGAGGCGTCAACGGGATTTTTGTCCGGGATGACCGGCACCACGGCATGCAATGCCGCGGAGATCATGGCAGGCGTCAGTTCGACAGTATGAAGCGACAGCCCGAGCTTCTCTGCGACATATGCCGCCCGCTCCAGATCGTGAGATCCGGGCAGGCCGACTGCCACGCAGGGAAGACCGGCAAGTACCGCGATGAGGCTTGAGTCCACGCCCCCGGAGAGTGCGGTGATACCCGCATCGCTCCGGAGCCGTACCGCCTCGACGATAGCGTCATGGAGATCGAGATCCGGCGGATCGGGTGAAACGGTGCCCGCTTCTCTTCCGTTGCAGAAAACAGTGCCGGCGGGACAGGGGCCGGGTATAATTCCGAAATGGTCCCGTGCCACGCAGCCGTCCCAGGAAAGCAGGAATTCGCCCCCGAAACGCCCGACGGCGGACGGCCCGGCCTCCAGCAGTGCCCCGACATCGTCGGCGGACAGGCGCTGCCCGTCCTCCTCGATCCACCCTTGCAGCATTACGGTGTCAACCATGAAATTAGCCTGTTCCTGTATCGTTCTACCCCGTCATAGATGGATATTGCGGATATGCTCCGGCGCACTCGAAGGGTTAGCACTATTTAATCGGGCATGGCGTACAGGAAACTGATTTGGAATGATTATCAGTATTCAGACACGCGAGCAGGTCGAATCAATCCTCCGTGCATTGCAGGATGCATACTCCGCACGGGACACCGACGGCGTGATGGCGCTCGTCGCACCCGGATTTGTCGGGTACGGGAGCGGTGAAAAGGTACCATCCGCGGAGGAGTACAGGGACCATCTTTCACGGGAATTTTCCCCCTGTGACACTCTGTCCCTCACTCTATCCGACCTGCATATCGGTGCGTCCGGCACCGTTGCATGGATTCTCGCAGACGCAACCGTCACTGCCGGTACCGGAGGCGTTACGCACCGCTACGCCGGAAGGCTGACCATGGTGCTGGTGGGCACCGGGCATACGTGGAAATTCGTGCAGTCGCATTTCTCTCTTCCCGAACAGAAAGAATAACGGCACGCCCTTTCCGTCTACCTGAGTCTGCGGCCGGGAGAGAGGAATAATGTCACGATGTTTCGAAGAAGATTCACCGCGACGGCCGCGCCTTCAGGCCGCCGTGCACCCTTTCCGGTCAATGTTAAACGCTCTTGAAATCAGTAATGCTAATCATTGATGAAAATGATTTTATAGTTTAACAGTGATAGTGTGATTGGGGAGTTGCATTTGCCAACAGCGTTCACCCTCCCGGATGCAACCCTCGGGCCAAACACGCCATCAATCCAAGCAACGACAGAGCGTTCATCGCCAGAGAGCCCGCCCTGCGGGCAAAGAACTGGTGATTCGAGTGACAGACACCAAAGCACAACCACCACACATAAGGCCGTCGGGCTGACACCACACCACTGTTGAAGGCATTGTCACGTTCACCAACGCCGCCCCTATCAACTCCCCGCCTTTTTCAGATCCTTTCCACCTTTTTTCTGCGCTATTCCCGACCCGATTCTGATCCTTGCCCGATCCGTTCCTGATCCATTCCCGATCCGATCCCGATCCGACCCTGGCAGAGAATGTTTTGATTAGCACTATAATCAACCATTATCGTCTATCTATATTGATAATCAATAGTAAATAACTATAAATAGTAGTGCGTATAAGTAGTGATCAGGGAGTTGAATTATGCACCCTATGACTAACCTCCTGCATCACATGCAACCCTTGCACTCTCCTGCAGTGCCCTCCTTTGCGGGTAAGGGACGGGCCGGTGCGGCGAGGAGTGCACACATAATTATACCAGGTCCTACCTCTCATGCAGCCGGACACATCCTCCGTTGCGGCTGCCCTCACGTCCCATAAAAATAAGAATAACAACTCCCACCCTCAAGATAATATTTTTCTCTCATCCTCCGAAAAAAGCGGGTTTTTCCGCATTCTAAAAAAAGTGGTTATTTCGTGAGCGGCGAGAGTTTTTCAATCACATTCGTCACCTGAGAGACCGCTGTGCCGATATACCGGTCCGCAACAAGCAGCGATTCAAGTTCCCCGCGGCTGCATAGTGCGACAACAGGTGCATTCCCGGACAGAATTTCTGCAAGCGGCTTTTCCTCGGCTAACGCCCGCATGCTTGCGACACGCACGATTTCATGCGCCGTCTGGCGGTCCATACCGCGTTTTGTAAGCTCTATCATCACCGATTCTGCCATATTAACGCCGTGAAGCAGATTTAAATTCCTCCGGATGTTCTCTTCCCTGATCACAAGGCCGTCTAAGACACGGATCATCACCTGAAGAATATGATCGGTAAGGACCGATGCCTCGGGAAAGAGGACGCGTTCCGCGGATGAGTTCGTGAGATCGCGCTCGTCCCAGAGAAGATTGTTCTGGAGCGCGGGTTCGACGCATGCACGAACGATACGTGCAAGACCGCACACCTGCTCGGATTTGATGGGGTTTCGCTTGTGCGGCATCGTGCTCGATCCCACCTGCCGTGCACCGAACGCCTCCTCGAGCTCTCCTATCTCAGAACGCTGCATCATGCGTATTTCAAGCCCGATCTTATCAAGCGTCGTCGCCACGTTTGCGCAGAACATAAAGTACTCTGCATAACGGTCGCGCTGGACAAGCTGATTGGAGACGTCCACGGAAGCGAGGCCGAGCCGCTCCATCATCGTCGCCATGACACGGGGACCGCTCTCCCCCATCGCCGCCTGCGTGCCTACCGCTCCCGTCATCTGGCCGACGGCCGCCCGCGGGCGCAGCTGCCCGAGCCGTTCAAGATGCCGGCCGACTTCGGATGCCCATATGGCAAACCTGAGCCCGTAGGTTGTCGGGACTCCGATCTGGCCGTGTGTCCGGCCTGCGCAGACAAGCGCCTTCGTCTCTTCGCTCCTCCGGAGAAGGACCGCGAGCAGGAGTTTGAGTTTTCCTTCGAGGAGGTCGAGACTCTCACGGATCTGGAGGCCTGTCGCCGTGTCGAGAATGTCGTTCGACGTGGCGCCGTAGTGTACCCACCGCCCGGCATCTCCGCAGACTTCTGCAATTGCGCGGACGATCGCCATCATATCGTGGTGTATCTCATCCTCGATCACCTTCGCCCGCTCCAGCCGGGCGAGGCCTGCTTTTTCTCCGATCTCGCGTGCGGCATCGTCCGGGATAAGGCCGTGCACGCCTTCAGAGTACGCCAGCGCCGCCTCAGCCGTAACGATGCAGGCAAAGCGGTTTTCCTCGTCCCAGACGGCACGCATCTCCGGCGTCCCGTACCGGAAGTCAATGGGGTGAATCGCCATGGTCATAGATATGATCGCCCCGAAGAATAAATACCGGGGGCGGGAGGGCACCCGGCACACGTGCGGGAGGCAGGATCCGCAGGACAACGGGCGTGGCACCGTCCGCCTTAAATCCAGCGTCTCCGCCGGAAATACAGGATTTCAGACACGGCAATAATCACCATGATTACGAGGACAAGGGGGTACCCATAATCCCACGAGAGTTCGGGCATGTTGTGGAAATTCATCCCGTACAGCCCCACGACAAAGGTGAGCGGGATGAAAATGGTTGCGATGATAGTGAGAACTTTCATGACCTCGTTCATCCGGTTGCTGACACTCGAGAGGTAGATATCGAGCATGCCCGAGACCGTATCGCGGTAGGTTTCGAGGGTATCGGCAACCTGGATGACATGGTCGTAGACATCCCTGAGGTAGATGAGTGTCCCTTCCGGGATCAGGTTGGTTTCGCCCCGGTCCATCGCAGCAACAACCTCGCGCAGAGGCCAGATGGCCCGACGGAGGAAAATAAGATCGCGTTTCAGGGAATAAATGGTCTGGAGGGTTTCAGGGTCGGGATCGGTGACCAGTTCGTCCTCGATGTCCTCGATCCGCTCGCCCAGCTTCTCAAACACGCTGAAGTACCCGTCCACGATCGCGTCGAGCATCGTATACATGAGATAATCGGCACCGAGTTTCCTGATGCGCCCTTTGCCGGTCCGGATCCGGTTCCTGAGGCTCTCAAAGACATCCCCCGGCTGTTCCTGAAATGAGATGATAACATGGTCCCCGAGGATGAGGCTCACCTGCTCGGCACAGATCTCCTCGTTCCCGTTGATAAAAAGCATCTTTATGACGATGTAGAGGTATTCGTCAAACTCCTCCAGTTTCGGGCGCTGGGTTGTGTTCAGAATATCCTCCTGCGTGAGGGGGTGCAGGGAAAAGCGATTGCCGAGAGCCTCGATGAGATGGGGGTTTGCGAGACCGTCAATGTTAATCCAGGTGACGGACGGGCCGGTGGCGCGGGTGGCCGCCTCCTCGACGGAGACGTTTTTCTCCTCTAAAAAATTGTTTTCATCGTAGTCAATTACCGTGATGACCGACGATTCGACCTTCGCCTCCCCGATATGGATCAGTGTCCCGGGTGGCAGCCCCGCCTTCGATGATGCCCTTCCGGCCTGATTCTTCACTGATGGTATGCCTCCGTTTTTGGAGAGATGGGACGACCAGATATAAAAACCGGAAGGGTTTTGAGGACAGGATCAGGGGTTCTTCCCGTTCCCGGTGAGACCTGCGGCAGCTTTCCCGGTGAGACCTGCCGTATCTTTCCCGGTTACCTCAACGGTCGAACTTGCAATCCGGATATACTCAGACGACTCGACCGCCTCCAGAATGAGGCGGTTTATCCGGTCAGACGTTGATCGGCGGCTTTTTACATCGGTCACATACCTGAGCGCAATGCTGATCCAGTTGTCCGTTACGGTAAGAAAAACGGCGGGCTCCGTCACTTTCCGGGGGAGGTAATAAATCTCGCCGATCCGATCGATCTCCTGTTCTGCCTGTTTCGCGATCGCACCCGTCTCGTTTTGGATAATCGCGAGAAAGATCTCGATGGCGGCCTTCCAGTCACTATCGTAGCTGATCGGCACGACGATTTCGTCCCAGATGAAGCTGTGATCCTTGGTATAGTTGAAGACCTTGGTCGAGAGGGCCGCGTTGTTCGGCATCACCACGATGCGCCCGGTCGGCTGATCGCCGTGCACCCATCCCCTCATCTCCATGAGCGTGGTGTTGAGAAGGCCGATGTCCATGACATCGCCGAATACACCGTCCACCTCAATCCGGTCCCCGACACGGTACACCCCGGAAAAAGCAACGGCAATGCCGTTGACAAAACCCCGGAAATAGTCCTGGAGAGCAATCGCAATACCTGCTGCGATAATGCCGTAGGAGACGAGCAGGGACTGCGCGTCTTCCACCCACACCCGGATCAGGAGGGCAAACACCGTGGCGATGAAAAGGATGGATACCGCCTTTTTAAACGAATACCGGGTCTTTGCGTCCTTGATTGTCCGGTTCCCGATACGGGCGACGATGACTTCGAAAAACAGGTATGCGACCGAAATCCAGAGAAGCGAAGAGGCAATCAGCCCCAGATACGCGATCGAGAACTGGCGGTCGATAAAATACAGGGCGGCGGCAGAGATCAGCAGCACGAGGAAAATGCCAATCTCCCGTATCATACGGCACCATTTGCCGGTGATGGTATATAAGGAACAGGGAGACGGTACCGTTCACCCCGCACGGCGATACTACAAATGCGGAGAAAGCACATATTGAGTGCAATGGATTCCCTCGACAGCTGGTTTCCGTACGACTCCTACCGCCCCGGCCAGCGCCGCATGCTGGATTTTGCCATGGAATGCGTAAGCGAAGGCCGCACCACCATGATCGATGCCCCGACAGGGAGCGGCAAATCGAGTGTTGTTGCGGCATGCCTTGCTGCGGCAGAGGGGAGAAAGGTCGTCGTCGCCGTGCGTACGGTCAGCCAGCTTTCGACGTTTATCAGGGAGATCGACCTGATCCGGAAGAAAAGGGGAGGCCTGAAATGTGCATTTCTCATCGGGAAACGGACCCTGTGCCCCATGGCATGCGAGGGGGATGCGTACCGCGTCTGCGAGGGACTCAAGGCATTTTCAGGGGCATTGATGCGGGAGCGGGCGCAGAAAGGAGCCCTCGTGCCCGCACAGGACCCGTTCGTCCGGCAGCAGATGCAGAGGGTGTCTGCGGAAAAACCCCTCATCTGCCCGTATTTCATCCGGAGCAGGGCGTTTTCCGACACAGCGGACGGGCTCAGGATGATCCCCTCGGCAACCCTTCGCGCCCGTGCCCAGCAGGCATCCACAAAACTGGTTGTTCCCGAGCGGCTCTGGGAAATTGCCGGCGATCTCTGCCCGTACGAGATGATGTTGCAGGCAGCCCGCGATGCGGATGTCGTGGTCCTGAACTTCCATCATATCTTCAACGATGCAATCAGGGAGCAGATGTACCAGTCGCTGGATATCGAGGCGGGAAATACCCTGCTTCTCGTTGATGAAGCACACAACTGCGGCGACACGATACAGAGCATCCAGAGCGTCGTTATCGACGAAAGGACCCTCGAAACAGCGTCGCATGAACTTCATGCGATGAGAAACCGTGTCCGCGGCGCCGATGCCGTTCTCTCCCTGATCCCCCGCATCCTGCAGTTTCTGGATGCGCTCCACCGTTCCCGCAAGACCGAGGACTGGTTCGATCCGACAATGCTAAAACGAGGAGTGCTTGCCGGCTCGCTGTACGCGTCCCTCGGGGAAATCATCGACGATCTGCTGCGGATCGAGGAGACACTCCGCGAAAAGAACCTGAAAGCTGGCGATTTCCGCGAGACTGCCGTCGAACGACTTGCGGCATTTATCAGGCAGCTCTCGGAAGCAACCACGGACAGGGCGTTCCTGACACTCTACAGGATCGACGGGGAGGAGGTGGCTCTCGAGGTGCGGAATATCGATCCCTCGGGAACGATGACCGGGGTTGCGAACGCCCACGCCGCCTGTGTGCTCATCTCCGGCACACTCTCACCGGTGGAGAGCTACCGCCGCCTCTATTTTGAATCGGCGGATGTCGCCACCCTCTCCCTCCCGAACAGTTTCCCGCGGGAAAACCGGCGTATTGTGTGCGCGACCGACATCACATCAGCATACAGGATGCGTGGCGATGCCGGGCATACCGCCCGCGTCCACGACTATATCACCACGTTTTCCCGGGTTCCCGGAAACCTTGCCGTCTACTTCCCGTCCTATGACATGCTCAACACCTACACTGCGGACATCCCCCCCGTGCTCAACGGAAAAGAGGTGTTTTGCGAACCCTCGTCGTCATCCGATGCGCACGCAAGCCTTCAGACGTTCCTCTCCCTCCCTTCGCGGGGGCGGTGCGGGATCCTCTTCGGCGTGTGCGGCGGGAAATGGAGCGAAGGGCTCGATTACCGGGGAGAGATGCTGTCGGGGGCTCTGGTCATCGGGCTCCCGCTCGCGCCCTACAATGATGTCCGGCGGATCATCATCGGGTACTTCCGGCGGAAATTCGGGCCCGAGGGCGAGTTCATCTCCTATACGCTCCCCGCCATAAACCGGGCGCTGCAGGCGCTCGGCCGGGTTCTCAGGACACCGGAGGATACCGGAATGCTGGTTATCGGCGAGTGCCGGTTTCTCGAATCAGGTGTGCGCCGCGGCCTCCCCCCGTGGATGCAGGAGGAGATGGAGACCTGCACCATCGCATCTTTTTCCCGGGAGGTAAAGGCGTGGCGCTCGTAGAGGGGGCATGCAGGTTCGGGCTCTGGTGGGTGCACGTATCATGGTCGGGCAGTGTCATCCACCATGTGCGATTTGCCACATCAGGCAGCGAGGGGACGGTGCCGGATGCCCTGCGGAGGTATCTCCGGGGCAGGGAGACGGATCTCTCCGTGTTCTCGACACCCGCGACCGATGACGATGCCCCGTACGCGGCGATTTACCGGGTGGTGCGGGCGGTGCCGTACGGGAGCACGGCCACCTACGGGGAGATTGCCCGTGCAGCCGGCACTCATCCCCGTGTCGTCGGAATGGCGATGAAACGAAACCCCGTTCCTCTTATCATCCCCTGCCACCGGATCGTTGCTGCCGGAGGCATCGGAGGGTTCTCCTACGGGATTGCACTGAAAGAAGCACTGCTTGCAATGGAACGGAAAAAATGAATTATTTAAGCCTGAACGTCCGTATACTGTATTCACGGTGAGTGAGAACAATGAGGATCGCGGTAATGGGCGCCGGCGCCGTGGGGCTTTCGGTGGCGGCACGGCTTTCATTGGTCTGTGATGTCTATGCAGTCTCGCGGAAGCGGCATGCGGAGGCGATCCGCAGCAAGGGATTCCGGATGACCGGCATCTGGGGCGAGGGGACATATCATTTCCCCTGCGGCGAGTCCCTGCCGGAGGATTCAGGCTTTGACTATGTGATCCTGACGGCAAAATCACAGGATACACGGGCCGTCTGCACGCAGTTTGCCGCTGCAGTTGCGGACACCGAGGTCGTGAGCCTCCAGAACGGCATCGGAAACGAGGAGGTCATCGCTGAGTATACCGGCCGGGTGATAGGCGGAACAATCATCACCGGGTTTGAATGGCAGGGCGACGGGGAGGTCCGCGTCTCTGTTGAAGCGGGCCCCATACGCCTCGGACGGTTTCCCTCCGGGACGGACAGCGCCGTTTCGGCCCTCGTGGAGATATTCCGGGCCGCCGGCATGAACGCGGAGGAAAGCAGGGATATCCGGGTGGATCTCTGGGGCAAGACGCTGTACAATGCCGCCCTCAATCCCCTCGGTGCGATCATGGGCGTGCCGTACGGCGACCTTGCCCATCCGGCGGCGTGGCACATTATCGAACAGGTCGTCCACGAGGCGTTTGCCGTCGCGGCTGCGGACGGGGTCCGGCCCGCGTGGGCAACACCGGACGAGTACCTGGCATATCTCCGGGACGTGCAGCTGCCTGCGACAGCTCTCCACCATTCCTCGATGCTGCAGGATCTCGAACGGGGGCGGCCGACGGAGATTGCATCCTTAAACGGGGCGATTGTGGCGAAGGGGCGGCGGCACGGCATACCCGTTCCGGTCAATGCCACTCTCTCCGACCTCATCGCGTTTCGTGAGCACCAGATATCCGGAAAGCCCGGGTGATTTCCCATGTCCGGGCGTACAGCAATCATTCTCGTCGGTGGAGAGGCGCGTCGTGCCGGAGGACAGGAAAAATATTTCTTCAGCTACCAGGGCGAGACGTTCATCGACCGGCTCGTATCGACGCTGCGCTCGGTGACCGACGAGATTGTCGTCGTCGCAAAAAACCCAAAACAGTGCCGGCGGTTCCTCCATATCGACGGCGTGGCCATCATCCCGGACGAGAGAACCGGGATCGGGCCCATCGGAGGCCTGCACGCGGGCGTGTTGCAGGCACACGGAGATCTCATATTTGTGGCGGCCTGTGACATGCCGTGCATCAACCCCGCTGTCGTCGAGCTGCTTTTTACCCTCATCGACGACTATGACGCCGTGATCCCCACGTGGAACCTCTCGATGCTCGAACCGCTCCATGCCGTGTACCGGAAAAGCGCCCTCCTCACGTACCTGGAGGACCATACCTCGCTCTCTCTCCGGGACATGGTGCGGTCGCTGTCGCCCCGGTACGTCCATGTCGACCTGCTGCGTCCCATCGATCCCGGCCTGAAAACCTTCACCAATATCAATGACCTCGAATCCCTCCGCCGGATCAATGGTGGCGGGGAGGAGGAGTGACGGCATGGCGGTGCGCATCCGCGTGCTCGCGATCGGAAAGATCAAAGAGAAATATCTCCGGGACGCAATTGCCGAGTATATAAAGCGCCTTTCCGGGTATGCGGGCGTCACCGTCAGGGAATATCCGGATGAGCCAATCCCGGGAACACTCACCGCGGGGGAGCGCACCCGGATCCTTTCAAAAGAAGGCGACCCTGTCCTTTCGGAGCTCTCGCCCTCCGACGTGGTCGTCCTGCTCGATTGTGCGGGCACGCAGTGGTCATCCGAAGACCTTGCGGAAACGCTCCGGAAACTGACGGTTTCCGGGAAGAGCCGGTTCGCGTTCGTCATCGGAGGAACATTGGGCGTCTCCCCCGCCCTCAGGGAGCGGGCTGACTTCCGGTGGAGCCTCTCGCCCGCAACCTTCCCGCACCAGATAGTCCGCCTTCTTGTGCTCGAACAGTGCTACCGGGCGATGCGCATCAACCGCGGCGAGACATATCACAGGTAAGCCAAAAAAGTCCGGATAATAAAAAGAAGAGTCAGAACCGCTTTTTCCGGCCGCTTGCATCACGGGCATACGCACCGAACTCGCTCTCCAGCAGGAGATCCCCGGTAAAAACCGGGCCGTCGCGGCAGACACGGAGCCCGGTGGGATCGATGCAGCACGAACCGCAGATGCCCACGCCGCACTTCATGTACCGGTGCAGGGAGAACTGCCCGCGGCCGGCCACGCCGGCGGCATCAAGCGCCTGTAACACCGCGGCCATCATTCCCTCCGGCCCGCAGACGCAGATGGCGTCGTACACGGCGGGATCGAGCTCTGCAAGGAGGCCGGTGACAAACCCATGATACCCGGCGGTACCGTCGTCGGTCGCGATCCGCACGTCCGTAAGAGCGGGAAGTATATCCCGGAACACGAGCTCGTCCGCTGTCCGGGCCCCGAGCAGAAACGTCTCCGCATGCCCCTCGCGTGCAAGCGGCAGGAGCGGTGCGGCCCCGATGCCGCCCGCAACAGCAAGGGTGCGGCCAAAGGCCGAATACCCGTTCCCGAGCGGCCCCCTGATACCCAGCATATCGCCTTCCCGGAGGTTAAACAGCGCCTCCGTCGCGTCTCCCACTTTCTGGACTGTTATGCTGTTCTGCGAAGAGAGCGCCATCGGAACCTCGTCCACGCCCGGCACCCAGACCATCGCAAACTGCCCGGGCCGTGCATCAAACGCCTCCCCGAAGAAGAATGTGCGGACCGTGAGGGTCTCCTCGACGATACGGGTGACGGTCACCGGCACGGAGGGGATGTCATGCATGATGGGCACACCCCACAATCTCCCCTGCCGGGATGCCGTCGTCCGCATAGAGTTCGGTAGCGATCTCTGCAAAGATCCCTGTCCCGTCAAGGACGGCGCTCCCGATCTGCACGGCACTCGCGCCTGCCATCATCATCTCCACCACGTTGTCAGCCGTCGCCACGCCCCCGCACCCGATGACGGGGATGCGGCATGCTTCATAGAGCTCGTAGACGCACCGGACGGCAACCGGGAAGATTGCCGGCCCGGAAAGCCCTCCGAAACCGTGGCCGAGCACCGGGCGCCGGAGTGCGGTCGAGATCCGCATCGCTTTCACCGTGTTCACCGCAACGACCGCCGAGGCGCCGCCACGCTCCGCAGCCCTGCCGCATGCGGTGATATCAGTCACGTTCGGGGTGAGTTTGACCCAGCAGGGAACGCCGGATGCGGCCACGGCACGGGTGCACGCCTCGACACACGCAGGATCCGCCCCGAGCGCCGCCCCGTACCCCTCGGCATGCGGGCAGCTGAGGTTGAGCTCGAACCCGGCCGCCTGCCCCGCAAACCATGATGCCACCTCCGCAAACTCAGCCGGAGTCCCGCCGAAGATGCTCACCACCACCGGTTCTCCCGTAAGTCCCCCCAGTTCGTTCGTAAAATCGCGGGACGGGTTCGGGAGCCCCATGGCGTTCATGACCGCACCCTCGTATACCGCCACGCAGGGGCCGGGATGCCCGTCTTTCGGATACGGGCCGATGGATTTCGTTACCACCCCGCCTGCGCCTTCGCGAAGCATCCGGGCAAGCGACGCCCCCGTCGTCCCGAGCACGCCTGCGGCAAGCACGAGGTGATTGCGAAGCGCTACTCCGCCGACATCCACCGGACCGGATTGAAGCCGCACCATTCTGATAAAAATTGTAGTTATTTATTATTAGCATACCCATAGTTATCCGCATGACAAGCCTCTCCGTGATGGGCGTGGGACGCGTCGGCGGCGAAGTCGCATTTCTCGCAGCCGCCACCGGCCTCGTCGACAAGCTCACTCTTCTCGATATGTATACTCCCCTCCTCGAAGCGCAGGTGCTCGACCTCCGCCACACCGGCCTCGACATCACCATCACGAGCGACCCGGAGACTATCCGGGACACGGACATCTTCGTCTTTGCCGCGGGCACCCCCCGGAATCCGAATATTCGCACCCGGGCAGACCTGCTCGGGGCGAACCTTCCGGTCGCTGACATGTGCGGCAGGTACCTGGAAGGATTCGGTGGCGTTGTCATCTCCGTCACGAACCCGATGGACGCAAATACCTGCTACCTGCAGCAGAAATCCGGGCTCGACCGCAGCCGCGTGATCGGGTTCGGGGGGCAGCTCGACAGCGCACGGTTCAGGGGATTCCTTGCCGACAGGGGCTACGATACGGACGAGGCATGGGTGCTCGGGGAGCACGGGGAGCACCAGGTACCCCTCTTTTCCCGGCTTCCCTTCACGGTCCCCGCCGCGGAGCAGGACGAGATACTGAGCGAAATGCGGGCAGCGAGCATGCCGGTCATCCGGGGAAAAGGCGGGACGGTTTTCGGCCCCGCATTCGGCATTGTGCGCCTCATACAGGCAATCATCGACAATGAACGGGTGGTCCTGCCCGTTTGTTGCGTTCTCGAGGGGGAATACGGCGAGAGAGGTGTTGCCATGGGAGTCCCCGCGGAGATAGGGAGCCGCGGGATTGAATCCATCATCGAATGGGATCTCTCCGCACGCGAAACGGATCAGCTCCATACCGCCGCGGAAAACGTACGGGCGCTCTGCAGGAAGGCGGGCCTGTGACCACCGATGCGGAACAGCGCACCGAGGAGCCGCTGCGGATCGCCGTCAACCAGGTGGAATACAGCACCACTCCCGGAGGGCCGCTGATCCATCTCTTCGGCCGCCGGGAGAGTGGCGAGGCGGTGCACGTGGAAGTCAGCGGATTTAAGCCGTATTTTTATGCCCCCGTCGATCAGGCCAGGGATTTCCCGCTCCCGGCGGGTGCGGAAGCAGACCTCTCGCGGCAGTACCGGTCCATCCGCGGGGAGGACCTCAGGCGGATTTATACGCAGCGGCCGACGGATGTGCGCGATGTGCGGGAGAGGTACATCCATTTCGAGGCGGATATTCCGTTTGCCACACGATTCATGATCGACAAGGGGATCACCGGCGGCGCGATCGTGCCGGGCACGGACGTGGACGAAGGGGAGGTCATACCCGCGGTGGTCACGGCACCCGCACGCCTCTGCATGATCGACATCGAATGCGAGGACGAGAGGGGATTTCCCGATCCGGACAGGGACAAAATCATCTGTATTACCGGACACGACTCCTTTGAGGATACCTACACGACGTTTTACTTAAACGCGCCGGGAAATGACCCGGATACGATGGAGCTCCATCACCGGGGAGATCCCGCGAACCCGTGCTTCCGGGAGGGTGCACATGCCGTCTGCATCTTCGGGGACGAAAAGGAGATGCTGTCCGCATTCACGAACTATATCACCGAAACGGACCCCGATATCCTGAGCGGCTGGAATTTCACCGAGTTCGATATTCCGTACCTCGTCCGCAGGATGGACGTTTTAGGCCTGCGACCGGACAGAATGGCCCGCCTTCCCGGACAATCGGGACGAAACGCCGTGCGGGGACGGTCGGTCTTCGACCTGCTTTCCGCATACCGGAAGATGCAGGGGAGCCAGAAAGAGTCGTACCGTCTCGACGCGATCGCGGAAGACGAGCTCGGCATCCGCAAACTCCGGTACGCGGGCACGATCAGCGACCTCTGGAGGCATGATCCCACACGGCTCATCGAGTACAACCTCCGCGATGTCGAGTTGTGTGTGGCGATCAACGCGAAGAACAGCATCATCGATTTCTACCGCGAGATCGCCCGGTACGTCGGGTGCCCCCTCGACCGCACTCTCAACTCCTCGAACGTCATCGACATCTACATCCTCAGGAAAGCGTTCGGCAATTTTGTGCTGCCCTCGAAGGGTTTTGCCGATGCCGAGGAGTTCGAGGGTGCAACGGTCTTCGAGCCCACGCGTGGCGTGCGGGAGAACGTCATAGTCCTTGACCTCAAATCCCTCTACCCGATGGCGATGATGACCATCAATGCCTCGCCTGAGACGAAGGACCAGAACGGCGAGCTGCGTGCCCCGAACGGCATCCGGTTCCGGAAGTCCCCGGACGGGCTCACGCGGAGCATCATCGCCGAGCTTCTCTCCGAACGCGACGATAAAAAGGCACTCCGGAATACCTTCCCGTACGGGTCGCCCGAGTACCGGCTCTATGATCTCCAGCAGAATGTGCTCAAGGTGATCATGAACACCTACTACGGCGTCTCCGGCTATGCGAGGTTCCGGCTGTACGACCGAGAGATCGGTTCGGCGGTCACCTCGGTCGGGAGGGCGATCATCGAACACACGAGAACGGTGATACAGGATATGGGACACACCGTCCTCTATGGTGATACGGACTCGTGCATGGTGCAGCTGCCCCCCACCGATCTTGACGCGACAATCCGGGCCGCCCGGTCAATCGAAGAGCGGCTCAACGCGAGTTACTCCGGTTTCGCCCGCGAAGTGCTGGGTGCGGAGTGCCATTACTTCTCCATCAAGTTCGAAAAGGTGTACAGGCGCTTCTTCCAGGCGGGAAAGAAGAAACGCTACGCAGGCCACCTGATCTGGAAGGAGGGAAAGGAGGTCGACACGATCGACATCGTCGGGTTCGAGATGCGGCGGAGCGACTCCCCGCAGGTCACCCGTGAAGTGCAGGAGCGTGTGATGGGGCTCATACTCAGGGGCGAGGATTTCGCCGGTGTGAAGGCGTACCTCTCCGGGGTCATCCGGCGGTACCGGCGTGGCGAGTACCCTCTCGACGAGGTGGGAATCCCCGGCGGGATCGGCAAACATCTCGACGCCTACGAGACGAAGGATGCCCACATCCGGGGAGCCTTCTATTCGAACGAATATCTCGGCACCGATTTCAAGCGGGGAAGCAAGCCGAAACGGCTCTATATCAAAACCGTAACGGCACGATACCCGAAAACCGATGTCATCTGCTTTGAATACCCGGACCAGGTTCCCAAAGAGTTTGTGGTCGACTGGGAAACGATGCTCGACAAAACCCTGAAACAGCCGATCGCCCGGATCATCGAGGCGATCGGGTGGCAGTGGGCAGACGTGGATCCGACCCGTACCACGCTCTTCGATTTCGGGATGTAAGGGGGGGAGACCCGGGGCGCCCGGGTGCCCTCTTTTATTATGCCGGGAAACCACACCTGTTTTTTTGAGGCGCAGACCGGCATGCTGATCGCGTTTATGGAAGGGAAGGGTGTCGAACCGATCGGCAGAAAAGAGAACAGCGTGCCGGTAGAGGGGCCGTTTGCATGTGACCATCTGTCATTGGCCGTCGGTTCGGACGATGAACTCCGTGCGCTGAAGGACCGCCTCTCCGCTGCCGGCTTTGCTGCCCCTGAGATCACCGGCCACGGCATTATCCATTCCCTCTCCCCGTTCGATCCGAACACCATCGCACGGGAATGTACATCCGCTTGCAGCGAATCACGATCCCACGCCGGTCGCCGCGGAAGGGCCGGAACCGCAGCCGGGCCGCTGACCTCCGGTCACGGCACGGACACCCGCGGAAGAAGCGCCGGATGGTGCCGGGGTCCGGCCAAAGGCCGTTTCCCGGCAGGGATTTAGAGGGGGGGTTTTCAGGCGGGCGGCTCGAGGATCGCGGTGAGCTCTCCCGCCCACGCGGCGATCTCGTCCCAGTCCCGGAAGTCTGCCGATGCCGCCCCGGAGAGGGAGATTATCTGTCGGTCGGCTTCGGAAAGCTCCGCGAGATCAATCTTTCCTGCAAATATCCCCACGTCGAGGGGGTGGACATACGGCCGGATCGCATGGATCGCGGCATGGGCTTTCTGGCGGTTATCCTCGGTCGGCTCCCGCATGGAGAACCCGACGGTAAAGACGGCAACCGGCATCTTCCTGAGGTCCTCCTGAAAGAGCTTCACGAAATCCACCGCCTCGACAAGCCATTTTCCCATGTAGATCGGGCTTCCGATAACGATACCGTCGTAGCCGGTGATGTTCGTTATCTCCATCACGCCTTTCACGTCGCTGTCAAGGCCCTGCTCCCGCAGAACTTCCGCAATCGACTCCGCAATCTCCCGGGTAGAGCCGTACCGGGACGCGTATGCAATAAGAACTTTCTGGACTGCCATTCGGATCAAACACCTCTGCTCCGGAAAAACTCTATCCGGTTTTCCGTCAGATGCATTTTCTCCCCCTAAAGCAATATGTCTTCTCCAAAAAACGGAGGCGTCCATATCTTTATCTTGGTTTTTGCGGCATATGAGATATATGCGAGATCCACAGAACCCCGCCGTCATACGGAGGATTGCCGTCATCTGCCTGCTGGGCATATTCCTTGCCGGCGCGACACTTCCGGGCGCCTCCGGTGCGAAAACCGTCACCGCCACCATCGGGAGTGAGGTGCGCCTCTCCGGGGCGGCCGCAGGGAGTAATACGATCTACCTCTTTCTCACGGGCCCCAACCTTGCGTCAAACGGAGTGCGGCTCGACAATATCAGGTCACCGGTTGTCACCGGCAATCCCGGCAGTTTTACCCGTGTCGAGGTGATGGGCAGCACATGGAGTTACCGGTGGAATACCCGCACATCCGGCGGCACTCCTGACGCCGGGGCATACACGGTCTACGCCGTACGCCTCCCGAACGGCAGGCAGGACCTGGCCGGTGTCGATTACGAAACGATCACGGTCATCCTCGCCGCAGGCGGCGTGGAGACAGTGACAACCGGCTCGATTCTCGTTACCTCCATCCCGGCGGGCGCCCGTGTCCTGCTGGACGGAAACGAGAAGGGCACGACACCCGTCACTATCAGAAATCTCGACCCTAAAACGTACTCCCTCGTCCTGCAGGCAGACAATTTCACCACGATCGAGGAGATGGTGCAGGTCGAGACCGGCAGGACAACCAATATCACCCGGAGACTGAAGCAGCCCACACCGGTGCCGACAGAGCTCCCGACACCCTCATCGACGGAATCACCCCGACCGACACAATCCGCAGGAGCGGAATGGGTGGTGGCAGGAGGCGTGCTCGGGGCGTGGCTGCTGCGGCGCCGGTAAGGGAGGTGCAGTCAGGTGCCGCGTGACCTCACCCCTGCGGATATCGCCATCCTTCAGAAACTGGCCCCGGAACGGGAGGGGATCGGCTGTCCCGGCTCAGGACACGATTTCCACTCCATCCTCCCTCCTCTCTCGAACCATATCGCCGTGGACACCGCAGACTTCAGGCGGCGTATCAGACTCTTATCCGCAGACGAATGGAAATATCTCACCGATCTCATCCTCTCCGGCGAAGAGAGCCTCGGGTGCCTGCCCGAAGAGGAGATGGACGACATCACGGAGTGCATTGCACGCCATGTCTCCGGGGCATCCGCACAACAGGTCCGGAATCTGTATTACCTTTCTGTGTGCGGCGTGCTCTGATGCACCCCTCAAAGCATTGATACGGTCAGGGCACCAACAGAAGGGATGGTTATACCATGCCAATCGTTACGCTCGAAATTTCCAAAGGACGGACACGCGAACAGAAAAAACAGCTCGTCGAAGGGATTACCGACCTTATCGTCACCACTCTCCACGTGCCCCCTGACTGGGTGACAATCCTGATCCATGAAATGGACAGGGACTCCATCGGAAAAGCAGGGAAACTGCTCGACGAAGAAGACTGATATGATTGACAGGTCAATGGTAAAGCAACTCAGGCTCGCTCCATGGGGGTCGCGGTTCTGGGCCTGGCTCATCGACATCATCCTTGTCGGTATCATCGCGTCGGTGATTGTCGAACCGGCAGCCACCCTCGTCCGGCTCGGAACCTCCTATCATTTTTCGGATATAGAGCAGATTGCTACGCACGGCGTCCTGCAGTGGGTCTACTGGACAGCGTGTGAAGGGAGAACGGGGCAGTCGGCCGGGAAAATGGTCATGCACATCCGCCTGACCGCCGCTGACGGAACCCCGGCCGGGTACACAAGCGCAGCCATCGAAAGCTTTGGCAAGGCATTTCTGATCGTCATCGACTGCCTGATCGGGTGGCTGGCAATGGGGGGCCAGCGGCTGCGGCTCTTCAACCGCATTTCCGCGACTATCGTCATCACCGATGACATCCCGGAAACGCCGGAAGGAATAGAGTACGTAAAAGACGGTGAGTGATATAAAAAAAGTGTGTGAGAGAACTCAGCTTTCCGGAGTCACCACGGGATACCCCGCCGTTTTCCATGCACTCATACCGCCTTCCATATCGTAAACCTTCAGAAAGCCCATCTCCGCTAAGAGTGACATCGTAGAAGCACTCCGGATCCCCGTGGCACATTACAGGAAATACTCCCGGTTCAGGTCGAGCTCGCCGAGACGGTCGGTAAAAGCAGGATCCCGTGTGTCGATGGTGACCGATCCGGCAATGAATCCCTGTGAATACTCCTCCGGTGTCCTGACATCGATGATGATGAATTCAGTAGTGCCGATATTTTTTTCGATGAGAAATGCCGCTTCATGGACGGTTACGTCACGCACGACGACGGCCGGACTCGTGTCGACCGCACCCGACGGTTGTCCGATGCATCCCGCCACACTAAAACAGGGAGACAGGACCACGATGATCGCACATATCCCCGCCCGATTCACATCCTTCCAAACAGCAGTGCCGTCGTCTGTAACCACGGGGGGGGTGTACTCCGGAAAATTTCGTGCTCTATTAACTCTTGCAGAGAGGAAATGAACCCTTTGGTGCGCCGCATCAGACGACGCCCAGCGCCAGCAGGCAGAGATATGCATCGGCGACACAGTAGAAGATAATGACGGCGGCGACATTCAGACCGGCAAGGCGGATGCTGCACGATCGGGCCCGGCACCGGCGGAACAGCGCGTATATGGCGACGGCGGGGAGAAGCAGGGAAGCTGCGAAGAGGACCGTGAAGTCGACAGTGGCCGGGGACGGGGTGACGACCTGCAGGAGAGCATAGCAGGCGGGAACCAGACAGGCGGGTACGATTAGGGCCTGCCACCCGGCTTCCCTCCCGAACAGGGCAATAAACGTCCTTTTTCCGCTCATCCGGTCGGATTCCATATCAGGGACCGCGACTGCCAGAGAAAAGACCAGCCCCAGGCACAGGAGCGGCAACAGAAAGAGGGCAAGGGTTCTGTCCATCGTTCCTGCGACGACGGCATATCCCATGCCGGGAACAAGGAACCCCACCGTAAACGCCGTTGCCGCTTCTCCGAATCCCCGTGAAGACAGGCGGACAGGCGGCGCGGAATACCACCACCCGACGGCGTTTCCCACGAGCACGAACGGCAGGAACCACCAGGGCATATGGTAGACCATGGCAAAGGCGACTGCGCACGCAATAGAGAGCAGAATGAGGGTACAGGCAACATGCAGGGCAGGTTTTGCAAGAGAGGGGTGGTGCCTGAGTACGCCGCTTCCTCCCGAAATCGGGGTGGGGTCTCCGGAAAGGTCCCCGAAACGGTCGAAGTATTCGTTGCTGTACGAGACAGAGAGATGGGCGCAGCCGAGGATGAGATACCCGAAACAGATCCTGACCGCATCTGCCGGCGACCCCAGGACCACGGCATACAGCCCGCCAAGAAGGAAGGCAATCACACCCGCACCGAGAAAAGGAAGGCGCCCGAGACGGATCCAGAGGGCGGCTGCCTGAAGCCACGAAATAGCATACCGATCGCGGATTACCATGAGGTGGTGGTGTTTCGGGCTGGCGATAAATGTTTCCGATGGGGCGGGGGGGAGAGAGAGAACAGGACCGGTGATGATCCGACCCAACGATACTTATACCCCCTCTCCGCTAATCCATAGCCAGAAAGAAATGAAGAAGGGACGCGGATGATTCCATTCGATCTCATCGTAAACGACACCGTGGCAGCGTTGGCCATTCCCGTCCTGATATTTCTTGCACGCGTGGCGGACGTCACATTCGGGACGATGCGCATCATTTTCGTCTCCCGCGGACTCAAGATGGTCGCACCCGTGCTCGCGTTCTTCGAGATCCTCATCTGGCTCCTTGCCATCGGCCAGGTCTTTTCAAACCTCACAAACATCGCAAATTACCTTGCCTATGCAGGGGGGTTCGCTCTGGGCAACTACGTGGGCATACTTGTCGAGGAAAAAGTAGCGATGGGGCTTGCACTTGTCCGGATTATCACGCAGCATGATGCCTCGGAGCTGCTCGGGAAGCTGAAATCCGGCGGTTTCGGCATGACCGTCATCGATGCCGAGGGAAAGCACGGGCAGGTGAAACTCATCTTTGCGGTCGTCAAGCGGAAAGAGATTCCTGCCGTTCTTACTCTGGTGAATGACTATAATCCGCACTCGTTTTATACCATAGAGGATGTGCGCTCCGCTTCCGGAGGCATATTCCCCGGGCCGGTGACGAAACGCCCGCGGCGGGGTGTGTTCCGGTTCTCACGAAAAGGAAAATAGAGCGGGGCTGTCTTACCCGCTTATTCCTGCGCCTTTTTTCGGGAAAAACCGTTGATTTCGCAGGTCGGCCCGCATTCCGGGGAGTTTTTGTCAACAACGCGGTAGGCGCTTGCGAGAACGGAGGAGTTTGCAAGCATCCCGGCAATCAGCACCACTTCAAGTATCTCATCCCGGGTCGCTCCCTTGCTCATCGCAGACTTCATGTGGTACTCCACGCAGTGGGTGCACCCGAGTGCGGCCCCGACGGCGAGGCTGATCAGTTCGACGTATTTGGGATCGATGGTGCTCGTATGCGTAACCGAATCCTTATAGAGCAGGTGCGAGACAAGCACTTCCGGCCGCTGCGCCATTCGCTGAAAGATGAGCGGCACCGCACCGTATTCATCCTCGATCTCGCGAAGCCACCTGCTCGCGGTCGGGTCCGCACCGCGGGTGATTATTTCCTTTAAAATATCTTCAAACTCCACAGATCCACCACACTGATTTCCGAAGACGTATCTGTCACTGGTAGGGTATGGTCTGCCGGGTAAAAAACGGCACTATACCATGATGTTGGTTTCTGAAAAAGGTCGTATCTTGATCCATATGTACGTGCGCATTCGTGACGGCAGCACATCCGCCACATCCCCGAGGGTGATGCCCTCCTCAATGTTTAGCGTACGGAGTGTCTCCGCGTAGGTTTCGTACGGAATCTTCACCCGGAGTCCGGCAATCTGCACGGTAATGGGAGTGGGATGGGTCGAGGCTTCCGTGATCTGCATCGCCTCGTCGATGACGGTCATCAGCCGGGCCGGAGAGGCGGAGAGCGGATCCTTGGCGATCTCATTGCGCCGCGTATCCAGCACCCGCGCAACTTCGTCGACAAGCGTGTCAAGGTGCTCAATCTCACCCTCCTGCTTCTTCATCCGGTGCGCAAGCCTTCCGATGCCCCCTACGTACCCCTCCACCGGCGGATCGATGATCGCCCTGAGACGGTCGGTGGCAGGCGCTCCGGTAACAATGATGGGGACCGTTATACCGCGCCGGAGAGCCGGAAACTTGTGGCGGATGCACTCCTCGAAGTTGCCGAGCAGGAAGACGGCGCAGTCGTGTTCGTTGATCACATCCCGCTCCTCGATATTTAAGTTTGCAATCCGTTTCCCGAATCCCCGGGCAAGTCCCACCATGTTGGTCTTGGCGCCGACACTCCGGAAATACTCTGCGACATCGCAGGAGGAATGCGGAAGATGATGGATTTCGAGACTCGGGCTGACGACGGCAATCTCCGCCCCGACGAGCGGGGCCTCGGTAACCTCGCCCATGAGCGGACGGGCGATCTGCCGGATCAGGTCGATATCCTCCCGGGGCACAAGCGACTGGAGAATAACGTCCTGGGCAATCGTGTGCTTCTGCACGACATATCCGCCGAGATCCTCGATCAGGTCGACGATTTCATCATGGCGATAAATGCCCCCCTTGTAGGTTACCGGCACCAGCGTCATACGGTCACCCCGATCAGCCGGAACTTCTCCGCCACAATCGTCTGCAGCACGTCCTCATCCAGCGTGTTTTCACTGGCGATGTAGAAGAACTGCTCCTCCTTTACCCACTCCCTGCGCACCTTGAATCCCTCGGGCGCAATATACTGGAGGGCATAGATGATGTCCTTATAGAGGGACTCACTCGGGTCGAAGACAACAAGATTCTCAATCTCCGCGGCCTCTGTCCCTGCTGCGGAAATAACGACGGTGAAACGGTCAGGCTGGTCTATCCGGTCGCGACCGTACAGGTCCCAGAGCAGCGTGAGCATCTCCGAGAGATGCGTCTCGTCGGCGATGTCGAGGACAATGCGATCCCCGTCCGCCAGGACATTCGCAATGTCACCGAGGCGCACGAGCCGGGGCAGTTTGCGGGTCAGCCCCACGGCAAGAAACAGGGGGATTTCCGGATCGATGAAAATATGCAGCCGCCCGATCACTTTCAGGAGATCGAGATCCTGCAGGATATGCTCCGCTATCGCACGGTATGCCTCGCCGCCTACGGGTTCGGGGCTTTCGACCTCGAAATACTCAAGCGCCTTCACCGATATCGCCCCTGATAAAACCTGATGCCAGCAGTGCCGAGCCAACCGATCCGATGTACTGGGAGTGCGGTGGGACGACGATCTTTGTCTGGAGAAGTTTTCCCATCTCGTGAACGAGCCCTTCGATAAGGGACGTCCCCCCCACCATAATCACCGGCTCCTTGATGTCAATCTCCTGCAGCTGCTGCTCGAATACCTGTTCCGCAACGCTGTGGCAGGCGGCTGCGGCGACGTCCTCGGCTGAACTGCCGGCGGCAAGGGCGTTGACGAGGCTCTGGGTGCCGAAGACGATGCAGTAGCTGTTCATCGGCACCTCCGCCGACAGCCCCTTCATGGCAAGCGGCCCGAGCTCGGTGATATCGACACCAAGCCGCTTTGCCGTCATTTCGAGAAAACGTCCGCTTGCCCCCGCACAGATGCCGCCCATGGTAAATGTACCGGGAATGCCGTCCTGGACGGATATCGCCTTGTTGTCCATACCGCCGATATCAATGACCGTCGCCTCGCCATGCTGCCGGTCGGCGAGGAAGACCGCACCCTTGGAGTTGACGGTCAGCTCCTCCTGGATGAGATCGGCTCCGATCTTATTCCCGATGAGGAAACGCCCGTATCCTGTGGTGCCTGTTGCTTCGAGATCGGTACGCTTCACCCCCGCCTCCTCAAGCGCGGTTGTGATGACCTCTTCAGCGCTCCCGAGGACGTTCGTGGTGGGGACCCAGCCAAAGCCGATGATCTCGTTGTCCTGCATGACAATCGCCTTCGTCGTCGAAGAGCCGGAATCAACACCCATCGTGAGCCCTTCCTGCACTTCCCGGGCAAGCAGGGCACGGCGGCGGGCAATCGTGGTGAGCGCCTCCATCCGTGTGAGAAGCGTGCCCGACGTGGTGCGTTCCGTAAACGAATAGGATACGACCGGGAGATCGGAGTTTTCATGAATATACCGCCGGAGCTCGTTTCTGACAATCGCCGCCTCGGCACAGCGGAAGCAGGTGGCGATGAACACCGCGTCCGCATCCACCCGTCCCTCGACAAGGGCTTTTGCCCGGGCGATGGCGAGCCGGAGATCGGCACTCCTCGCCTCCAGGCCGAACGCACCGTATGATTCCCGTATGTCGTTGAGCGTGACGTCGGGGAAGAACATCTCCGCATTCACCGCGGCCGCAGCGTCGTAGATCTCCTTCTGCACTCCCGAATGCTCCGGCCCGCAGGAGAGCTGGGCGACCCGAACCGGCTGGCTCATGGAACGCCCCCGGGAAGGTCCGAAAGAAACGCCTTAATCGCGGCTACGAACGCCACACCGTCCTCATCACAGGCCGGGTATACGAGATCGAGAATGGGGATCCCCCGTTTCCGGATCAGGTATTTGACGAGCTCGTTTGTTCGCGCGCATCCCATGCACCCGAACGCGAGATCGGCATCATTGACGATGATCGCCGCATCCGCCTCTTCGATGAGCGGGCCGAAGAGGGACATGCGGCCCCGGACTCCCGAGGGCACTTCCACCGCTGCGTATTTCAGCCCGCGTTTCGGATCGTCGGGAGTCATCTGGAGGGGCGGCGAGTCAAGACCGGGGGTCTGGATATGTTCCCGGACGGCGACTGCCGCACCGAGGGGCGAATGGCCCCATCGCTCGACCATATCGGAAAGAATGAGGCTTGTTGCGGGATAAATAAAGACTTTTGCCATTGTTTACGGCTCCTCTGCATCGATGATCTTTTTCAGGCGTTTCACATCCAGGCGTGTGGCGGCAGGGGGTTTTTTTGGAGACGTTTCGGGGACCGGGATCCCGTCCCTTTCACAGGCTGCGAGCCGGTCGAGGCCGCGGGAGATGTAGCGGAGAAGCCGGACTTCGAACTCATGCCCGTAATACCCCGGGCGGGCACCTCCCAGGTTCGCCCTGCACCGCCGCGGATCGCCGGGAGGGAACCCGCGGTCCTTGACAAAGATATGGGAAGGGTCCAGCGTCCGCAGCTCACCGATAACCCTCCCGACCTCGTCCGGTGTTCCGGTGATTTGCAGCCCGAAACAGGTCTCTTTAATCATAATACCCTGTGAAATTTCATACGCACGGATTGACAGGTTCTGGGGAGTGATATCCGGCGAATCAATGAATACGTATTTCGTGACCGTGCCGACGTGGGTTGGTATGTATTCGGTCATGATTTTACCTCCCTGATGAAAACGACTTTTCCTTCCCCCAGGACCTGCAGCTTCTCCGGTTCCAGCACCGTGCCGATGATGTTCGTGCCTTCAAACGGTTCGCTGGTCGGCCCGAATTCCCGGTTTGCCGTCGTGCGCACACCCACGATACCGGTGCCCTTCCGGGAATCATTGGTCATGGCAAGGGCATTCGCCGGAATTTCCCCCGATGGCAGATTTTCAAGGATGATCTTCGTGCCCGTGGCCATATCCGGCTTAAAGAGATACACGTCCTCAAACGTATAGAGAATCGGGAGCATGCCGACGTTGTGCAGTTTGAGCCCGCTGACTGTCCGGAAGATATTGCAGGTCGCGGGTGCGTTCTCGTCGTCAAGCCGGATGGCAATAACATCGGTAAGAGGCACTGTCATCAGGCGTGCGGAACCGGCTGCGAGCACTTCAAGCGTGGTGGCGGGGTCCTGCCCGACGACGACCCGCTCTCCCGACGTCTCGTCAACGGACAGCGTTATCCCACGCTCCGCTGCACGCGCTTCCGCGTCGTTCAGCGCCATTCCGAGGAATTCCAGCCGGGGAGGCTCCGACCTGATGCAGAGCTGCTCTCCTTCCCCGGCGAACCTGACAAGCTCGATGCCGTGTGCGACACGCCCGACGACGGTGTGCGCGGCACTGCCGGGCGTGTCGGTGGTAGAGATATAGACGCATCCCCGGCAGGCGCCGCGGGTGCGAACGGTAACCGTGCCCTCCAGGCGCGACGCCCGCTTCTGAAACGGCGTATCAGTTCCGCCCAGCCGGTCGTCACGGACATGCGTGCTCGCGGATCTCCCGATATGGAACCGTCCGTCTTCAAGAGCGAGGAGAAGATGCTCAACACTCTCCGCCACCGTCGTGTCCGTCCCGGAGGGTGAAATCCCCTCGGCAATCACACGGACATGGCTGATGACCTGCATCCCGTCCTCAAGGGGCAACGAGCGGTCGGTCGTCGAAATTGCCCGGCTCCGGTCCTCGCGGCTCAGGATCCGCTCGACGCACTTTATCCGGTCCCCGGCGGACCACCGCGCCAGCACGCTCTTCCCGCTTACGACCCTGCCGATAACACCTCCGCCCGGAGCGGCGCCGTGGTCGGCGTTGTGCCTCATCCGGGAGAAAATAAAATACGAACGCCGTGGGTCATATCCGCCGCAGCCGAGAATAACGTCACCCTCTGCGTACCGCTCCGGCACCCTCGCCGGCCGGATATCCGAGGGAAACGGGCCGAACGATACCGAGTACCGGTCGGCCCAGCCGAGCGGGAGCCCGAAGCTCTCATCCGCGCTATCGCAGGCGGGGAGGGTAACGAGCGCACCGGACTCTTCGGCACCGGTTCCCGGGAGTTCTATCACCACCTCTCCGGCAGTCGTGGATACCCGGAGCGAACGGGTTTCAGCCGCTGCCTCCTCTCCGGGACGGATAACGACGACCGAACATGCAGTGTCGAGGTCGGAAACGATCTCCTGCAGGGTCGTCCCCTCCGGCATCTCCAACCTCGTCCCATCGAGGCGGATGATCAAAACGCCTTCACCTCGCTACTCCGCCGCTTTCGCCATTATCTGGCGCTCCTCGGCGGAAAGAAGTGACAATACCTCTTCGGTCGGTCCGATTTTTATGATTTTGCCCCCGCGCATGAGAGCGAGACGGTCACAGATATCCTTGACAAATTCCATATCGTGGGAGACCACGATGAACGTCTCGTCCATCTCCTCACGGGCATGCATGATGGAGTGTTTTACATCGATCTTCGTGATGGGGTCCATGGTACCGGTCGGTTCGTCAAGCAGGATGAAACGCGGCTCCCGGATCAGCACCTGCGCAAGCGCCACCCGGTGCTTCTCCCCCTCGGAAAGCTGGGAGGGGTACCTATCGAGCACCGCCCCGCTCTTGTCTTCCGCGAATCCGGCCATTCGAAGCGTAATCCGGGCCTTCCGAATTGCAAGCTCCTTCGGGAATTCGAGCCCGATTGCGTCGGTAAGATTGTCAAGCACCGTGCGATGCGGGTAGAGATCGTATTCCTGGTGCAGGAGACCGATATACCCTTTCGCCCTTCCGCGGTTATTGATGCCGGGTTTGGTCATGTCGACCCACTCTTCACCGATGCGGATGTTCATCTCGCCGCTCGTGGGTTCGATGATGCCCGCGATAATACGCGACAGTGTGGTTTTCCCTGCGCCCGACGTGCCGATGATGCCGAAAATTTCCCGCTCGGCTACCTCGAAGGAAACGCCGTTCACGGCCTTGACGACACCACGATCGACAGAGATAAACCGTTTCGTCACGTCCCGGGCGATCAGGACTTTCTCCCCGAGTTCCGCTGACTCGAATGTCTCCGTATCGTCGGCCTTCTCCATGAATGTCCGGATGATCTCGGCGGGGCTTCCGATTTTCACGATGTTCCCTTCGTCGAGCAGGATGGCACGGTCACAGATATCTTCGACAACCTGTGAAAAGTGCGATGTGACGAGCATGCCCATCCGCTTCGATTCCGCCGCGGCATTCAGCATTTCATGCACAATCGTGGCGGTTCTCGGATCAAGGGTCCCCGTGGGCTCGTCCGCACACAACAGGAACGGTTCCTTGGCAAGTTGCCGGGCAAGGACAACGCGTTGCTTTTCGCCTCCCGACAGGTCGCGGGCGATATGCATCATCCGGTGGGACAGGCGCACTTCGTCGAGAAGATCCGCCGCCCGGTTTACCGCATTCTGGTTTGGATAGCCGATATCATCCAGAGCATGCAGCACGTTTTCGATAACCCGGTCATCGCCATAGAGTGCGAAGGTGCGCTGAAACATGATTGCAGTCCGGCGCATAATCCGGCGTTTGAGTTTCTCGTTCTCTTCCGACCACAAATCGACATCAGTTGCCGTGAGCACTCCGCCGCATTTCGGGCAGGCGGACCCTGCTGTGCTCGGGACATCCAGATATGAGCACCCGTCACAGATCGCCACATGATAACGGACAACACCGCTTGTCGGGGGCTGATCCACACCGCGGATAAGGTGCATCAGGACGGTTTTCCCGGCACCGCTTCTCCCGATGATGCCGAGTATCTCACCCTCCTCCATCTGAAAAGAAACGTTGTTGAGAACTCTGTTGCCGTTAAATTCCATGCAAAGGTTTTCAACCGTGAGTAAAGGAGCCATGCATTTCCTCTTCACTGTATTGTTGTGGTCGTATCATATTATTCTTTATATCGGTACATCGGGTGCCCGGCTGTTATTTTCCAGCGATGCGACAATATCCGCGACCTCCGTCACTTTCGTGATCACATGGTCGGCGGCATCATAGAGCGGGGCGGGTTTTTTGCGCGACTGCTCTTCCGAGAGAATGGCGATATCGGCGGTGTGCATCGCGGTGAGATCGTTGATCCCGTCCCCGACCATCACGACCAGATCGTACTGCGTCTTGAGATCCTCGACAACCTGCGCCTTGATCGCCGGGGTCGCGACGCCATGGACGTTGTCGTGCGGAATCCCGAGATAGTCCGCTATCCGCACGAGTTTGTCGGTGCGGTCGCCGGAGGCGATATAGGTCGCCACTCCCATCTCCTGCAGCCTCCGGACGGTGGATCTCGCACCGGGAAACGGGCGCCCTCCCGAGGTGATGGCAAACTCGATTCCGCCGAGGGTGAGGTTGATCATGACACCACTTGCCATGGCGACAACGGCTTCCTTCCGGCAGCTCTTCCAGACCATCCGGATGCACTCCTGCAGGTCGCTGATGTGCGCCCTCCGATCCCCGGAGAGTGCCGCCCACACCTGATCCGCGGTAATGACCTGGCACGAGCATGCGATGCCGAAATGCGTGTTGTGCTCTCTGATATACGAGGAGAGCAGCATTCCGGGATCGGCATCGATAATATCCCGGGAATGGACGTAGAGCGTTATAAGAGCACGATCATCACAGGTGTATGTCATCGTCGTCGTCTCGATATCCACCATGATCGAGTCATTGATGATGTCTTTTGCCACACGAAACGTGTGGAGAAGGGTGCCTGCACTGTCAAACACTACTGCAACCGACATGGTCTCTCCCTGCCTGTAATTGCTATATACCACTGCCACCTTATCATTGGATCGCAATGACGCTTGCCGATACTGCTGAAAAAATCGCCGGTATGGAAATTCGCGGTGCAGGGCGGATTGCCCGGGCCGGAGCGCTGGCACTAAAAGACCATGCCGCCACCGTGCATACGAAAAAACGTGACGCCTTTGTCGCCGAGATGCAGCGGGCGGCGAACATCCTGCTGGCCACGCGGCCGACCGCGGTTTCGCTCCCGAACGCAGTTCACTTCGTGTTAAAAGACGTGGCCGGGGCTGCCACGGTTGGGGAAGCACGCGATCTCATCTCCCGGCAGGCTGACACCTTCGTCGCCAACTCAGAAGCGGCGCTCGATCGCATCGCCGCGTTCGGTTCACGCCACATCAGGGACGGAGACACTCTTTTGACGCACTGCAACTCGGAGGCGGCTCTCGCCTGCATCCTTGCGGCACACGAGGCGGGCAAGGAGATCGAGGTCTTCGCAACGGAAGTCAGGCCCCGGAACCAGGGTCTCCTGACAATTAAAACCCTCAACGGTGCCGGCATCACAACGCAGTACATCGTGGATTCTGCCGCCCGCTTCTTCATGAACTCCATCGATCTCGTGATCGTGGGAGCAGACGCCATCACGACGAACGGCGCTGTCGTGAATAAGATCGGCACGGCACAGATTGCCCTTGCCGCCCACGAGGCACGGACGAATGTAATGGTCGCCGCCGAGACGTACAAGTTCGCACCCAGGACACTCCTCGGGGAACTGATTACGATCGAGGAGCGCGACACCGCCGAGGTGCTCGGCGATGATATAACAAGATCACTCCCCCATGTTCGGGTGCGAAATCCCGCCTTTGATGTCACTCCGCCTGCGTACATCGATCTGATCGTCACCGAAAAGGGTGCGATTCCGCCCGGCCTTGCATACAGCGTGATCCGGGAATACCTTGGCTGGTCGATTGAGGAGTTCCACAAAGCATTTGAGTAACACAGGGCAACAAAAGGACTGAAGTGCTATGCCAGATGTGATTGCCACTTACTTCTTCATTCCCGATGCACAGACGACACCGGATGAGGCGGCGAAGGCCATTTGCGAAGAGGAAACAACGGGGACATGGACGGAGATCACGACCCGCCTCTCTTATGTGCAGCGGCTCGACGGCACGGTGGAATCCGTCGAACCCTCGGGAGAGGGGTATATCACGCGGATTCACTTTCCGGCAGAGATATTCGAGGCCGGCAATATCCCCCAGTATCTCTCTGTCGTTGCCGGCAACCTGTTCGGCCTCGGGAGGCTCCAGGCGGTCAGGCTGCTCGATGTCGAGTTTCCCGACGTACTTGTCCCGTTTCGGGGGCCGAAATTCGGGATCCAGGGGGTACGCCGTCTTATCGGAACGAAACGGCGCCCGCACGTCGGGACGATCATCAAGCCGAAGGTCGGGCTTACACCGGAGGACACGGCACGGGTGGCGTATCAGGCGGCAATCGGCGGTGTTGACTTTATCAAGGACGATGAGACCCTTACGAACCAGCCGTTCTGCCCGATTGCAGAGCGGGTGCCTGCCGTCATGAAAGCGCTCGACGAGGCGCGAAGCGAGACGGGCCGGCAGGTGCTGTATGCGGTCAATGTCTCCGCCCGTGCCGATGAGATTGCCGGGCGCGCCCTCGAAGCAATCGAACTCGGGGCGAACGCCGTCATGGTGGATGTGATTACGGCAGGATTTTCCGCACTTCAGGCACTCGCTGAAGAACCCGCGATCAAGGTCCCGATTCATGTACACCGCACCATGCATGCGGCAATGACGAGAAATCCGCATCACGGCATCGCCATGCGCCCGATTGCCCGCCTCGTCAGGATGCTCGGCGGCGACCAGCTTCATACCGGCACGGTCGGGGGTAAGATGGGGCACGACACGGAGGCGCTTCTCGAGGACAACCGTGCGCTCACATGCGCATGTTTCGGGATGAAACCCTCGTTTCCCGTTGCCAGCGGAGGGCTTCACCCCGGCAAGGTGTACGGCGAGCTGCATGCACTCGGCACCGATATCGTACTCCAGGCGGGAGGCGGCATCCACGGGCACCCTGACGGCACGGCAGCCGGTGCACGGGCGATGCGGCAGGCCGTCGATAGTTATATGGCCGGAGTACATGCGGAGGAGTATGCCCGCGACCATTACGAACTGGAGCGCGCCCTCACACTCTGGGGTACCGGGTAGCCGGGTGCGTCTGTCCGGAACATCACGCCACAATGGTTTTTGCATCATAAAAAGAACAGGTTAGTCAACCACGAAATGAACAAGGAGAACGGGGAGAGATGGAGATACCTTTTGTAAAAATGCATGGCAACGGAAACGATTTCGTACTTATCGACGAATACGGGGGGGGTGTCATCCCCGATGAGATGAAACCCGCGTTCGCACGTCTGTACAGTGAGAGGCGGTTCGGGATCGGTGCGGACGGCGTCCTGTTCCTGTCCCGGTCAGACACCAGCGATATAAAAATGCGCCTTTTTCAGCCTGACGAGAGCGAAGCGGAGATGTGCGGGAACGGCATCCGCTGCCTCGTCAAATACGCGTTCGATGCGGGATATGTCGAGGAGCGGTGCACCGTCGAGACTCGTGCGGGAGAGATTCCGGTCACCCTCGGGTACCGGGAGGATATATTCCAGGCCTCGATAACCATGCCCACACCGGCGTTCGGGCGGGAGGATATCCCCGCCACCGGCAAAGGCGAATACTACGAGCAGATCAGCGGGTACGATGTGTATGCGGTGAACACGGGCGTGCCCCATGCGGTCATCTTCGTCGAAGAGCTTGCCGACGTGGACATCAGGAAAGTAGCACCGGTCATCCGCAATCACCCGACGTTCCCGGAAGGAGCGAATGTGAACTTCGTCGAAGTCGTCAACGAAAACGAGATCCGTATCCGCACGTTTGAACGCGGCATCGAAGGGGAGACGTATTCCTGCGGCACCGGCGCCACCGCGTCCGCGGCTGTCGCCCATCACCTCGGGTATGCGGGAGAACCCGATAAAAAATATGTGGGCACAAAAGTGCTTGTCGCCACACAGGGCGGACTCCTCACCATATACTTAAACGAGGAGACGCTCATGGAGGGGCCGGCAGCAACGGTCTTTGAGGGATCTATACTCTTTTAATTCCCTTTTCCACGATTTCAAAGATAAATGAACGGTTCTCAGGGAGGGAGCGGTGTTTTTCGAGCACTGCCTCGCGGGTGCCGTCACGTTTGCTGACCCGCACGATTGCCTTTGATATGTGGTGCAGCCCCGTTCCCCCGAGGCCCCGGAGCGTGTCGGTCTCCACATCCATATAGACCTGGTTTGTGAGGAGGACCGGAAAACCGAACCGCTTTGCATACCCGAGCAGCCTGATTACCTGGTTTCCGAGCCGGCGCTGGGCATCGCCGCCGGCCCCCCCTTCGGTGCGATAGAGGGCGGTGACCGAATCCACCACAATCAGCCCCACGTCCCGGATTTTTGAAATCACCTCGCATTCACCGATCATTATCGCCTGCTGCTCGAAATCGACCGGCTCGAAAATGAGGAGATGTTCGGCAAGCTCCTCTGTCGCATCGCCTGCGATCTGGCGGAACCGGTCGGCGGAAAAACCCTCTGTGTCGATATAGAGCACTGACTTTCCGGTTGCAAGGACCGACACGGCGCACATGAGGCAGAGAGTGCTCTTTCCGCTTCCCGCCTCACCGTAGATCTGGGAGATCGTCCGCCGTTCCAGCCCTCCCCCGAGGAGATCGTCGAGATCGGGCGATCCGGTGGGTACCCGCCCCTTTTCCATATCAGGCCCTCCGCCGCGCAAGAAGTTCCCACCCGGCCGCTTCGGCACGCCGGGATGCATCCCGGAGCGTCGTACCCGTCTCACGGGCAATGGCCTTCACCTGTTCGTATTCGGGCTTGAGGGAAACGGGGCGCTCCCCGTCCCACCCGACCTTTACAGACACGTCATAGTCCCGGTCGCCGAACCGAACCGTCACCGTCTCCACCGTACGGGGAATGACGAGCCGGTGAACCGAGGAGAGGCACCGCACACCGAGCGTCCCGAGTTCTGCGGCAAGCAGAGTGGCAAGAGCACGGGAATCGGCGGGAGGGCAGATGACCCGGACGAGATAGCCGGGGCGGCCTTTCTTCATCACAACCGGGATCGCCGACACGTCCCGGGCGCCGGCCTCCATCAGCCGCTCGATCGTACAGGCCACCACCTCTCCGGTCACGTCGTCCACATTCGTTTCAAGCACCGCGACGGTATCGTCGCGTGCAGTGCCCGTCCCGGCGTCGAGCAACGATACCCGCAAAACGTTCGGCATCGATTCGGGATTCCGTGTGCCGGCGCCGTACCCTGTCGAACGGATACGTGATGTGCCGATGGCATCCGGATCACACGATGAGAACTCGGAGAGGAGCGCCGCACCGGTCGGCGTGCAGAGTTCATGCCCGGTGTCCGAGAAGGTCACGGGTATTTTCCCCTCCCGGAGAATGGCGAGTGTTGCCGGTCCGGGAGCGGGATACGTACCGTGAGCACCCCTGATGAGTCCCCTGCCAAGGCGGACCGGCAGCACCGCAACGCCATCAACACCGAGAGATTCGAGTGCGGTGCAGGCACCGATGACGTCGGCAATCGCATCGTCCGCACCGACTTCGTGAAAATGCGCCTGCTCGCCATGCACGGAGGATTCTGCACGCCACATCCGCTCAAATACCCTTTCAGACATTTTTCGGACGCTGTCGGGCAGCCCGGCTCCGGAAAGCCGCTCAATAACCTCGCCAAACGTCCGCGATGTGGCACGGGCATGTGTTTTCACGTGCAGGGCAGAGATGCCGCACCGGTCCACGCGCTCCAGAGACGGTTCTTCAACGACCGTTGCCATCGCCGCCGTGACCCGCTCCACATCAGCCCCGGCATCGAGGAGTGCACCCAGAATCATGTCTCCCGCAGCCCCGCTGAACGGATCGAAGAGCAGAATTTGCATCGTACCAGTACTTATAAACCATGGCATATATGAAATGTAGGTGATTCGTGATATGTTTCTCAAAGTTGACAGTGCATATCCGGAAGACCAGGGCGGAGGGAAAGCCCGTCTTGATCCGGACACGATGCTGCAGCTTCGCCTGTCGCCGGGGGACCTGGCGTATATCGAGGGAAAACGCCGGACGGTGGCCAAAGTCTGGCGAATGATGGTCAGCGACTGGCACCAGGGAAAGATACGCATAGACAACTTCACCCGGTCAAATGCCGGAGTCAGTATCGGTGACCGGGTGCGGATAATCCCGGTGGAGGAGACACGGGAGGCGTCCCGGGTGGTGCTCGCTCCCCCGGAGGACCTGCCCCGGCACCTTCCCATCAACTATAACCATGTCATAAGCCGTCTCATCGATTTTCCCGCAATGAAAAACGATACCGTCCCTATTCAGGCGGGACTGCCGTTCATGCAGCCGCAACTTGTCGCGTTTAAGGTGGTATCTACTGACCCCGACGATGCGGTCATCATTACAAAAAAGACCAAAATCGAGATCTCGGAGAAGCCGGAAGCCGGATTCGAAGGGCTCAGGCACATCTCCTATGAGGATATCGGCGGGCTGAAAGACGAGTTGCAGCGGGTGCGTGAAACGATCGAGCTTCCCATGCGCCACCCTGAACTCTTCAGAAAACTCGGCATCGATCCCCCGAAGGGCGTCCTGCTCTACGGCCCTCCGGGGACCGGAAAGACACTGATCGCAAAAGCGGTCGCAAACGAAAGTGGCGCGCACTTCATCCCCATCGCGGGACCCGAGGTTATCTCGAAATACTACGGGGAGAGCGAGCAGCGGCTGCGCGAGATCTTTGAGGAAGCGCAGGAAAACGCGCCTTCGATTATCTTTATCGACGAACTCGACTCGATAGCGCCCCGCCGCGAGGACGTCACCGGCGAGGTTGAACGGCGTGTCGTCGCGCAGCTGCTGACGATGATGGACGGGCTCGAGGAACGGGGGCAGGTGGTCGTCATCGGCGCGACAAACAGGCTTGACGCCATCGATCCGGCGTTGCGGCGGCCGGGACGGTTCGACCGGGAGATTGATATCGGGGTCCCGACTGAGATCGACCGGCGCGAAGTGCTCAGGATCCACACCCGCGGCATGCCGCTGGAGGGCGAGGCAAAACTCACGCTGAAGAAAAAAGAGCTGGCTGTAAAAGAGCAGGCCCTGAGACTGCAGACCGATGCACTTGGCGATCTCGAGGCTGCCATACGGAAAACGGGGAAGAAACTTCCGTCCACGGAAGACGCGGACCGCAGATCCGATCTCGAAGGCACACTCGCACATGACACGGCGCGGCGTGAACTGCTGGTGCGGGAGGTGGAAGATCTCCGGGCTGACATCGCCGCCGCCGAGGAGGATGTACACCTGCACGAAGAGGAGAATAAACGGAGCCGCGAGAAGTTCCTCGACGAGTTCGCAGCAAAGACAACCGGTTTCGTGGGCGCCGATCTCGCCGCACTCGCCCGGGAAGGAGCAATGCGGGCGCTTCGCCGGTACCTCCCGCATCTTGATCTCGATACCGACCAGATACCCGACGAGATCATCGAGTCGATGGAAGTGACAATCAGCGACTTCCGCGAAGCCCTCCGTGAGGTGAACCCGAGTGCCATGCGGGAAGTATTCCTCGAAGTCAGCCATATCACATGGGAAGAAGTGGGCGGGCTTTCACGCGAAAAGGAGGATGTCCGTGAGGCGGTTGAATATCCCCTCACGAGGGCGGACCGGTTTGACAGCCTCGGTATAGAACCGCCGAAAGGTGTGCTCCTGTACGGGCCGCCGGGGACCGGCAAGACGCTGATCGCAAAGGCGGTCGCGAACGAAAGCGGGGCGAACTTTATTCCGGTGCGTGGCCCCCAGCTCCTCTCGAAGTGGGTGGGGGAAAGCGAGCGTGCGGTGCGCGAAATATTCCGGAAAGCACGGCAGGTGGCTCCGGCGATCATCTTCTTCGATGAACTCGATTCCCTCGCACCCTCCCGCGGAAGTGCCGGGGACTCCCACGTGATCGAGAGTGTGGTCAACCAGATCCTTACGGAAATGGACGGAATTCTCGAAATGCGTGGTGTCGTCGTCATGGGCGCCTCCAACAGGCCCGACATCATCGACCCGGCGCTCCTGCGGGCGGGAAGGTTTGATCGTCTGGTGTACATCCGTGAACCCGATACGGCCGGACGGCGGCATATCCTCGATATCCACACGCGGTTAATCCCCCTCGAAGGATCGTCGCTCGAAGCGCTGGTGATGCGCCTGGAGGGTGTCGAGGAAAGCAGGATCGAAGAGTGCCTCGGAACGCTGGGAACGGACAGGACTGTCGGCCTTGACGAGATTGTGGCGTGCATCGGACCGGCGGGCGACACTGCCGAGGCCCTTTCACGGGGTGCACGCCGCCGCTCTGTTGTTGCGCTGCTCCGGGAGAGAGGGATCCGCCTTGCCGATCCGGGCCGGGATGCTCTCCTTGACACGATCACCTCCCGGACAGAAGGGTATGTGGGTTCGGATCTTGCGCTCGTTGCACGCGAGGCCGCGATGTTTGCCATGCGGGAAGGGGCCGAGGTGGTCGGACCCGCCCACTTCGACCATGCGCTCGGAAAGGTCAGGCCCATGATGAACGAACGGCTCCGGGAACAGTACAGCAGAATCGAGCAGTATTTCAAGGGTGGCCTGCCCGCACAGGTGCAGCCTCCCGAATACCAGTAACACTCTTTTTTCCCGGCCGGGCACAGGTGGAATAGTATATCCTTCGATGAACACAATAGTACATCACCGAGGCCTGAGGGTCCCGTCCCGTGTCAGGGGAGCCACCATGTCGAACTGCACTACATTTCTCGATGTGAACCGACGGTTCGGTGATAAGACAGCGATAGTACAGCCGACGACCGGCCATTCCTACAGTTACCTTGAGTTGTATGAAACGGTGAACCGGGTGGGAAACGGCCTTCGGGGAATCGGGATTGTCCCGGGGGAGCGGATCTGCATCCATCTCGACAGCTCACCCGAATACGTGATCTGCTACCTTGCCGTCTGGCGTATCGGGGCAGTTGCCGTTCCCGTCAATATCGCTCTCACCGAAGAAGAAGTCCGCTATGCGGTGACAAACGCCGCGGCTGCGGCGATTATAACCGATGCCCGCGGATGCGCGGCGGCAGAACGGATCCGGGCCCGTACACCCTCGCTCAGGCAGATCGTCTGCATGGACACGGGAGGGTCGACGGAGGCGGTGCCGTGGGATGACCTCCTCGCCGCCCCGCCTGAGCTTCGTGCGAAGTACTGCAGCGGCGATACGGTATGCCAGTTACAGTACACGTCGGGGACCACGGGAGACCCGAAAGGGGCGATGCTTACTCATACGAACTGGATGGCGGCACTGGATGCCGAGGGCGACGTCCTGGCCCTGTGCCCGGACGACGTGTACCTCGGCATCTACCCGATGGCCCATGTCGGCGTGAGCTGGGGTTTTGCCGCCCTGAAGGCGGGCGCCACGTGGGTTGTCATGGCACGGTTCGATCCCGAGGCATACATCCGGCTCGTTCGCGAGAATCATGCGACGGTGGTTGCGTCCATGCCTCCGGTGATCCATTCCCTCTCTCTCTCCCCCCCGGGAACGGAGAAGGCATTCGCCGGCACCCGCATCATGATCAGCGGTGGCGGCCCCCTGCACCCGAGCATCTGGAAGACGTTTCACGAGAGGTTCGGAATTCCTGTTGCAAACGCATACGGGCTCTCCGAGACGATCGTCGTCGGCACCGGGACGGCGATCCGGCCTGAGGATTACGCCACCGCCGAAGATTTCCGGAGTGTGGGGCACCCTGTCGGGTACTCGGAAGTGAAGATCGTCGATACGGACGATCCCTCCGTCGAACTCCCGGGCGGAGAGACCGGCGAGATTGCACTCCGGGGGCCGTCCGTCGCCTCGGGCTACTGGCGGATGCCCGATGAAACGGATGCCGTCTTCCTCCCTGAAGGGTGGTTCCTGACCGGTGATATCGGGTACCTGGATTCACGAGGGATGCTCGCGATTACCGACCGGAAGAAAGATATGATTGTGATGTCGGGGTGGAAGATCTACCCGACGGAGGTGGAGAAGGTTCTCCTGGAACATCCGAAAATCCGGGATATTGCAGTCTTCGGCATCCCGGACGAGCACCGCGGCGAAATTCCCGTTGCTGCGGTCGTGCCCGCTGCCGGGGCGGACCTTCTTCACGATGAGCTCGTGGAGTACGCCCGCAAACGGCTGGCCGGGTACAAGATCCCCCGAAAAACCGTGATTCTCTGCGACCTGCCCCGGGTCGGTGGCTGGAAACTCCTGCGGCGTGAGCTCAGGGAGCGGTTCGGGGAGAATGCCCCCCGGAAATAACGGCTGCCGGTGACCCGGGGACGGCCCTGCAGGCATACCTATTTACGCCGTCTCGCCAATTTTTTCTCACATGCCTGAAAACAGGGATAACCAGAGTGAAATACGGGCAAAGCGCTCGACAGGGATTTCGGGGCTCGATTTTCAGCTGGGCGGGGGCTATCCCGAAGGCACCTCCATTGTCGTCTACGGTTCTCCACTTACCGGCATGGACAGGATGGCGGTTCAGTTCTGGAAGGCCGAGGAAGCCGAGGGAACGTACCTGATGCTGGATTCAGCGCCTGCTGTGGGGATGATACAACCTTCCGGCTCGGATCCGGGCACCCTCGTCCCGCTCATGCATGGCGACCGCGTCGTTGTCGATTCTCTCTCGTCAGTCCTTATGGATCACGGCCTCGATGCAGCCCTCCACTGCCTCACGGACGGGGTCGATACGGTCCGGCAGCAGGGCGGCAACGTCATGTTCCTCCTCTATTCGGGCATCCACACCCCGATGGAAGAGATTCGCATCATCCGTGCCGCGGACATCTTCATGACCCTCACCGAGACGACTCACGGCAATGAGATCGAGCGGCGGCTTGCGATCAATAAAATACCGCACATGGACGTCCCGCAGCGGGTATATCCCTATAATGTCATGGAAGAAGGGCTCGAATTTTCCACGACAGCACGGGTCATATAGAACCATGTGCTTCGCGAGAAAAGATGCTCTACGAAACGGCGACCACCGATAGACTCCTCGATGCGATCGATGCCCGTCCTCTCCCGGCGGATCACGTAGCTGTCATTCTGCTCGGCGAAAAGGCTCCCGCCGACATCCCCGCATTGATTTCGGCCCTGAACTCGCGTGATATCCCGTTCATCGGCGGGATATTCCCTGCCGTTATATCGGGGGAGTCGTGTTCCGAAACAGGAGCGATCATCATGCAGCTCCCCTCCCACAGACGCCCGTTTCTGCTGACTGAAGCAGAAGAGTGTGCGGATGCAGTTCCCGGTGCCCTATCGGAAGAGGGAGGGGGCGGAACCGCTCTTGTCTTTGTTGACGGCCTCTCAGAAGCAGTTCCTTCTCTCCTCACCCAATGCCTGAACCGTTTCGGTGCCACCTTCAGTTTTATCGGGGCCGGGGCAGGATCGCTCAGCCGGAAAAGGGGGCCAGCCGTCTTTTGCGGGGAAGGATTTTTCAGGGACGCTGCTGTTGTGGCGCTGATCGATCTCGAATGCCGTCTTAGTATCAGGCACGGGTGGAAACGGATAGGTACTCCCCTGGTTGCGACACGCACCGTCGGGAACACTATCCTGGAACTGAACTGGGAGCCGGCACTTGAGGTATACCGTGAGGTTGTCAGAAAACATTCGGGAAAAACAATCACTGCCGACAATTTTTTCGCTATCGCCAGAGGGCATCCCTTTGGTATCTATTCCGAGGGGGGCGAGGATATTGTCCGTGACCCGATAGCTCTCACGAACGAAGGAGGGCTTGTCTGCGTCGGAAACATTCCGGAAAATGCCGTGCTGCATATTCTTACGGGGTCACCCGAAGCACTTACGGAGGCGGCAGGCGAAGCGGCATCGGCGGCACTCAGGTATGATGGGGACGCGATCCGCACCGTGCTGGTGATCGACTGCATATCACGCATGCTCTACCTCGGGGACGCCTTTGCCGACGAGCTTGCCGCTGTGGGACACAATGTCGAAAAACGGGATCCTGCGCTTATTATGGAGGGTATCCTCTCAATCGGGGAAATCTCCTCTGGTAACGCCGGGATTTTACATTTTTTCAATAAAACGATTGTAGTGGGTGCGTTGCTTGACAGAAGAAACAAAGACTGATATTATCAACGATATTTCCGTCCTGTACGAACTGGCACTCTCAATCGGAAATTCGATCGACCCGAAACAGAACTCCGGGGCCTTTATCAGAACCCTGCTGGAACGGAAAAACTACTCGTTCGCAGCAGTCTGGATCTCGGACGATATGCTTGGAATATCCGATAAAGGCGGATACTCGCTCTTTTACGCATACCCCGGCTTCCGGGTACACACAAAACACCTCCCGACGGGCCACCCGTTCTGCTCCCCGGACCGGGATCCGGACCGGCCTGTCATACTATCCTCCGGAACTCCGGGATATTCGGACATCATGCCGGAGGACGGCAGTGAAGGGACATGCTTAGTTTACTTTCTCGGCACTTTCGGATTCCTCGTACTTCATCGGCGGACATCCTCGGCCCTGCAAACCCATCGCGATATAAACCAGCTCAGAGGCGTCATGGGCAAATTCGCCGTATCGCTCGAAGGCGGCCTTGCTCACAGCCACCTTCTTAAGGAGGAGCAGAAGGAACGGAAACAGGCGGAAAAGGAGAGGGCTGCCACCGAAACCCTGTACAAAACAATCATGTCCTCGACCGGCACGGCAATGGTCCTCCTCGCCAAGGACACGACCATCACCGGGATAAACAAAGAGATGGAACGGTTGTTCGGGTATTCGGAGGAGGAATTAGTCGGGATACGAAAAGGCACAGATTTCATCCACCCGGACGATATTGCCCGGGTTCTTGAAAACCGGGAAAAACGCCGTACAGAACCGGATTCGGTCAGTAAACAGTATGAAGTGCGGTTCATTCCCCGCTCGGGCAGAGTGAAATACGGCCTTATGACGATTGGATCAATTCCCGGAACACCGAATACCATCGTCTCCATCATCGATACAACCCAGCGTAAAAAAGCAATAGACTTGCTCGTGAAAAGCGAACAAAAATACCGCGATTTTGCCAATTCACTCCCAGAGTTGGTTTTTGAGTGCGATGATACCGGACTGCTTACCTTCATCAATCGTGCCGGATCGGAAATCCTGGGCTTCCACGACACTGCATGCTTTCATAACATCCTCGACCCCCTCACATTCGCCAGCGAGCAGGATCGAATCCGGGCAATCGAATACTTCCAGCACGTGATAGAGGGAAGGGAACCCAGGGCAGTCGAATTATCGATCAGGAAAACTGACGGGACCGCCCTCCCGGTCATCGTTCATGCCTCTCCCGTTATCCGTGAGGGAGGCATTACAGGAGTCCGCGCAGTTGCAACCGATATCTCCACGATCAAACAGATCCAGGAGCGCCTGGAGCATTCTCTTTCTGAGAAGGATGTACTGATGAAGGAGCTGCACCACCGCGTCAAGAACAACCTGCAGGTAATATCCGCCCTTATCGCCCTGCAGTCGGACACGATCGATAATGGAGCGGCGAAAACCGCCCTTTCCAATGCACAGGAACGTATCATGAGCATAGCGATCCTGCACGAAAACCTCTACAAGTCGAAAGATTTTCTCCATATCGACTTCTCTGCCTATATCGATAATCTCGTCAGCCACCTCTCCTCCGTCTTCGGTACGGAACAGAGAAATGTCAGTATTACCACCCATGTCGGTATCAGGGACCTGACTATCGACACCGCCATTCCCTGCGGTTTAATCGTGAGTGAAATCGTCTCCAACTCAATGAAGTATGCCTTCCCGGACAACCGGGCGGGGATTATTACCATTAACATCACACGCGATCCGGAGGGGGTCTGTACGATGATTGTTGCCGATGACGGAGTGGGCTTTACACCGGGTGAACGGGAGGACCACGCACCCTCACTCGGCCTGCACTTGATCAGGCTCCTTGCCACGGGCCAGCTTGACGGAACGCTGGATATCGACACCGGGAACGGAGTGACATTTAAAATACAATTTAAAATGAATCATAATTACTGATATTCATGACACACGCCACAATTCTCATCGTTGAAGATGATATTATCATCGCAACATTGCTTCAGAGCAGGTTGACAAAACTCGGATTTTCAGTGGCTCATATCTCTTCAACAGGCGAAGACGCGATAAAGAAGGCGACAGAACTCAAGCCCGATCTGGTTCTGATGGATATCCGCTTAAAAGGAGAGATCGACGGCATCCAGGCTACAGAAGCCATCCATGAAAACGAGGATGTTCCGGTGGTCTATATCACATCGCACTCGGATGAAAATACCCTTGAACGGGCAAAAAAGACAAAACCCGCGGGATATATCATAAAACCGTTCACTGACGACAACCTGAGGACCACAATCGAAATCGCCATCTATTCGTCCGGAAATACAGAATAATACACTACTCCACGGATAGTGCGGACGGGCGTCGGCACCGGGAGTCAGTCACCCCATGAAATTAACAAGCAAGACCCTTATCATTATACTCGCAACTCTTGTTTTCCTGTTTACCGGACTGTATATCTCGGCAAACATGCTTCTTATCGAAAGCTACAGCACACTCGAGACAAACGATGTCACGGATCACATGGAGCGGGTGATCAATGCATACAAAGCCGATGTCGATGGCATGCATGCTCATACGACCGACTATGCCTTCTGGGACGACTCTTCCGTGTATATCACGGATCATAATGACGACTATATCCAGTCCAACATGGTGCCTTCTATCTTTGATAATCTCGACATCCAGCTGATCCTTTACATCGATACGAAGGGAGACCTCGTCTACGGACGGATGCTGCCGCCCGGCGGGGATCGCCTGGAACCCATCACTCCGGAAATCAAAGAAAGAATTATGGCCGACCCCCTGCTCTCCTCCCATCCTTCACCCGAATCGTCGGCACAGGGTATCGTCCTTGTGCCCGGCCAAGATCCCATCATCGTCGCATCGCGTCCCATTTTAACCTCAAATTGCGAAGGGCCGGTGCTGGGTGCCCTGATCATGGGCAAATTCCTCACAACAGCGCAGATCGAGCGGCTGGCAGGCACTACCAACCTCCCGGTTGCAGCTATTTCCCTGGAGAGTGCGGATATCAGTGACGTCACGCACACTGCACTTCTTAAGCACAGTATCGCTGTTTTACCCGTGAACCAGACAATAATTACAGGGTATGCCCTCCTCAGCGACATACACAATCAGCCCGCCCTTGCACTCAAAGTGGATCTCCCCCGGACAATCATGCAACAGGCATATTCGACAATTTCCTACCTCCTCATATCGCTGATCACTATCGGGGGAGTATTCGGGTTGCTTGCGCTATTCATACTGCGCCAACTGATTCTTGAGCCCATCGGCGAGTTGAACTGGAAGGTCACCTCCATCACCTCGTCCCGTGATTTCAGCAGGAGAATCGCCGTAAAGGGCAACGACGAGATTGCAGCGTTTGCGGGAAACATCGACAGCATGCTTGCCGAGATCGAGCAGTCGCAAAAAATCCTGCGGGAAAGCGAGGAGAAATTCCATACACTCGCCGACTCTCTGCCCCAGATTGTTGTTGAAGCGGACAGGGAAGGACGAATCACCTTTATTAATCAGGCGAGCACGGATGTTTTCGAAACGCTCAGCGAAGAGGAGAGGAACATCTTCAATCCCGTTTTATATGCCGATGAGACGGAGAGAGAGAAGGTGATCGCATATGCACGACAGGTGCTGAACGGTGAAACAACCCGTGCGGCGGAGTTCTCCATGCGAGGGAAAGAAAACCAGCTGATTCCCATGATCGTGCATGCCACACCGGTTGTGCAGGAAGGGAATGTTGTCGGCCTCCGTGCCATTGCAAGCGACATTTCATCCGTCAAATCGATCCAGAGCGAACTGGAACGCTCCGTCGCCGAGAAAGACACGCTGATGAAGGAGTTGCACCACCGTGTCAAGAACAATCTGCAGGTGATCTCCGCGTTGATCTCACTTCAGGAAGAGTATGTCACGGATACGACCGTTCTCACCGCGTTGAAGGATGCCCAGAAACGCATTATGAGCATGGCGCTTCTGCACGAGAAGCTCTATCGTTCAGAGGACATGTTCCACCTGGATGTTGCCGGGTACATCTCACATCTCGCCGGGCACCTCAGCATGATCTATGAAGCGGAAGCACGGAATGTGGAGATTACCACCGATGTGCACGTCACGGATCTGGATATCGATACGGCAATCCCCTGCGGACTGATTATCAGCGAAATCGTATCAAATTCACTGAAATACGCATTTCCGGACAACAGGGGCGGCACGATTGCGATTCGGATGAACGAGGACGAAAACGGCACTATCACACTCACAGTCAGTGATAATGGTGTCGGATTCCCCCCCGGCCTTAATATCAGAGAGTCGCCGTCACTCGGGACGCACCTCATCAGGATGCTCTCGGAAAACCAGCTGGAGGGCACACTTGCCATCGAAACAGCAGGCGGAGTAGCATATACAATTTCATTCCGGCGAAAGAAGCATTCCCCGCACACCTGATCACTGCCGGACCCTGACAGGTGCGGATACCAAACACAGGGAGTATCGCCCCTCATCCCCGCCTGCCGCAGGCGAGCTGTACCCCTGCGACGTGTTGCACAGGAGAACATGAACAGATTGCCCGGTGCCCGAAACGTTAATTAAAATCCAATACCATGGGAAAAAATAAATCTTTTTTTCTTTTCATATAAGAAACCTTTATATATAGGTTACGTTTAGTTCCTGTATGAATTCCGCCGCAATTCATATCGTTGAAAATGACGTCATCATCAGTGCCATTATCAAGATGCGGCTGGAAAAACTTGGATTTGCAATTGACGGCATCAGTAAAACTGCGCAGCAGGTGATTCAATCCATTTCCACGAACAGGCCGGACCTGATTCTTATGGACATCGGTCTCGACGGAGATATGGACGGGATTGAGGCTGCAACCGTTATCCAGAAAATGAGCCCGATACCGATAATATACCTGACAGGATACTCCGATCCGGAAACGCTGGAACGGGTAAAGGAGACGCAGCCGGACGGTTTTCTAATAAAACCATTCTCAGATGAGAGCCTCCGCACTGCAATTACGCTTGCCCTGAGCGAAAACCCGGTTTTTTGACACTCATTCAAAGCCCTGTACGGACGGAAGCGGCCGCTTCTGCCATTCTTCTCAGTTTTTCAAACGCGGTTTCCCGTGTGAGCATCCGCAGGCCGCAGTCGGGATCGATGAGAAGGCGGTCCGCCCCGAAGAGCTCGACACCGCGCTCGATATGGGCCCTGATGGCTTCGACCGATTCGATTGCGGATGATGCGGAGTCCACCGCCCCGTACCCGATGATCTTCCCCTTGAGATCCGCACCTGCGACGACCTCGAGGTTGTCGGGATTGTTCGCGAATTCACAGTCGAGAATATCGACCGGCATTTTCCGGATGTCGTCGATGACGTCCCGAAGCCCGCCGCAGACATGAATCGCGGTCGGGATGCGCAGCACCGAGGTGATGGTGCCGACGGCCTGCCGTGCGGTATGCAGGTGTGCCGCACCGGTGGAGAGGATGGGCTCGTCAATCTGCAGGATTGTCACACCGGCCTCTTCGAGGCGCTTCGCCTCTGTGGCAAGCGCCTGTGCGATATCGAGGATCAGCTCCTCGCGGTTCCGGTACATCGGCGTATCGATTTTCAGCGCATGGGCGAGTGTTGAGGGGCCGGTGAGAATCCCCTTCACCTTCGGGTGCTGCGAGAGGGCATACCGGGTGTCGGCGACCGTAAAAGGTTTCGGCGGGGCCTGCACCCTGCCGGTCACCCGCTGGCCTTTAATGCCCGGAAACTGCGACGTGAAGGAACCGATCATGTCACCCCGCACCTGACCGTTCGAGATGATATCGATGCCCGCCCGGATCTGGTCGGCGACGGCGGTCTCCATGGCGGTTTTGAGCGGGTCCATCAGGGAAAGGAGGCCTTTCCCCTTCACCACCGGATAGCTGCCCACGACGGTCGTGGGAAGCAGTTTGTGTGACAGGTTCATGGTGTCAGGCGGTGGCGATCGCGCGGGAACAGGACCGCTTCCCTGATATTCGGCAGATCAAGCATGGTCATGACGAGCCGTTCGGCACCGAGACCCCACCCGGCGTGGGGCGGCATTCCGTAGAGGAACGGCTGGAGATAGAATTCAAAACTCTCCGGCGAAAGGCCCTTGGCACGGATCTGTTCGACGAGCAGGTCGTGCCGGTGCACCCGCTGTGCACCGCTCGAAAGCTCCATCCGCGGATGCATCAGGTCGAAAGCGCGGCAGACTTCCGGCCGGTCCTCGTAGGGCAGGGCATAATACGGCTTGATCTCCGTCGGCCAGTCGACAACGAAATAGTGCTCACCCATCTCTTCGCCGAGTGCTTTTTCGGCGGCCGTACCGAGATCGTCGCCGTAGGCGAGGTCCTCCTCGATCTTCGCTGATGCGATCCCGATCGCCTCCTCATAGGTAATCCGGGGAAACGGGGTCTCCGGCACACCGGGAGCCACACCAAGCACCTCAAGCTGGGACGCACACCGGTCGTTGACTGCCTCGTATGCGGTGACGATAACACGCTCGAGCAGGTTCATCACGTCATGGTGGTCGGCAAACGAGACCTCCACATCGATCGACGTCGCTTCGTTGAGGTGGCGGACGGTGTTGTGCTCCTCGGCACGGAAGATCGGGCCGATCTCAACGACTTTTTCAAAACCTGCAGCCATCATCATCTGTTTGTAGAGCTGGGGGCTCTGGTTGAGGAAGGCTTCCTTTTCAAAGTATGCAATGGGGAAGAGCTCTGTTCCACCCTCGGTTGCCGCCGCGACCACTTTCGGCGTCTGTATCGTGATAAAACCCTCGCGGGCGAGGAGATCCGCGATGGCGTGCGTAACCGTGCTCCGGATCTGGAAGATAGCGCTGATCCGCGGCCTCCGGGCGTCAAGGAACCGTGCGTCGAGCCTCGTGTCCAGTTCGGCGGGAACTTTCTCGGCCACATCGAGCGGGAGCGGGGTCTCCGCACGGGCGATGACCTCGAAGGTTTCGGGAATTAACTCCCTGCCGCCGGGTGCCTTCTCCACCGCCCTGACCGGGCCCGTGATGCGCACGACGGATTCCCGTGAAACGGATTTCGCCGCTTCGATGACATCGTCCGTCGCCTTCTTTTTTACAATAGTTGCCTGAATGATGCCGCTCCGGTCCCGGATCAGATAAAACGCGAGACCCCCGAGATCGCGGATTTCATGCACCCATCCGATGATCTCGGCTGCCTCCGTCTCCGGGGTAATGTCTGCTATTGGTATGCGCATAAAGAATCTGCTGTACTATGAGGCTTTAGAGACTAATTGATTTTGTGTCCGCTTATCGTGGCAGACCGGTAAAAACCTCATCATTTTTACCATTCACCCTCCAACCACACAATCGGGTAATCGCGCTATGTTTCACACAATTCTCGTCGCTTCAGGCGGATCGAGGGAGGGAGAGGAGACGTACGGGATGATCGCTCCTGAGGCAGGACGGCGGAACGCGGGGCGGGTGCCGTGCCTGTGTTCCCTCTGCCGTTTCGGGGCGTTTCGCTGCTTCACGATGGCGCTCCTTCTCCTCCTTATCCTCCCTGCCGCCGTATCGGCACTCTTCTTCGAGAGCGGAGGCGTCCCGTCCGATGAGCCGCTTTCTGCAGGGCAGAACGCCAGCATCGACTGCACAATCCGGTACGATGCGACGTCAGGCTCGGAATCGATGGATTTTTTCACGGATCTCGGCCACACACGGTGGGTCTTCACCGTCACCCGGAACGGTGTCGGCACACCCATGGCCCCCCGGTTCGGCAAATTCGAATCCCTGACCGGATTTGAGCTGTATTATCCGGGCACCGTCACACGTATCGATATCAGCCTGAGCGGAACGGTCCCTGAGAACGCGGGAAATATCACCCTGCTGCGTATCCGCCAGTTCGATTCCGACGGTGAGAGCATCAGGTGCGAGCTGGCACAGACCGTTCGTGTCGTCACAGAGGCAGAGATTGACACCGCACGTGCCGATGCCGCCACAGCCGTTGCGGCCCTTCGAACGGATATCGACACGGCAGATGAGGCGGGCATCCCGGTGGCCGCGGCCGAAGCGGCGTACTCCCTCGCCTCGGAGAACCTGACCTCTGCCGCGGCGTCCCCGTCCGGTGCTGCATGGCAGGCGACTGCCAATGCGGCCCATGCGGCGGCGGAGGGGCAGAGGCTGCTTGCAGAGGCATATGCACAGGCGCTCGCCGCTGATGCCCGGGAAAAGATAACGGACGTTCGGCTTCGCCTGGATACAGAGGGCCAGGCATGGAGCGCCGAACGCCGGATGGTCATCGAGGCAAAGCTGGAAGCGGCGGAGACGATGCTCGTCCTTGCCGACGCATCCTTTGCCGCGGCGGCGTATGACGAGGCACGGCAGCATGCGGATGCCGCACGCGAAAAAGCTGGAGAAGCGGAGGCATATGCGGACGAAGCCTCACCGGTTGAGACAGGAGTGACAACGGCCACGCCCGGACCGGCCGTGACGGGAACGGCAACCCCGGCAGCAGCCGTCGGGGCTATTGACGACGCACTCGAAGGCATCGACCGGATTACCACCGCGATCCGGGACATCATAGCGGCGCTCTCAGAGCTCGTGGAAGGGCTGCAGGGCCTGATGCCCTCCGGGTAAAAGGGGGGGAAACTCTGCCCTTTTACCCTTCGGTGCCGCGACGACGCCCTGATACCCGCCGTACAACCGCCATCAGGTCCCAGGCCAGCGATTCGCTCCGCGCCTGAGAATGGAGCCGGGTATCGATGCGAAGCGCTCCGTCCACCTCCGTGACATCGCGCGAATCCTGCACGAAGAGGTCACAAAAATCCTCGTACAGCGAAAAAACACCCTGTGAGGACGATTCGAGCCCTTCGGCACGCATCAGCCTTCCTTCCGGGCCACTGCCGTCGCGGGTCCCGGAAAACGGAGAAACGGCGATGACAAACGTATCCGCGAGCGCTTCAGGAACGCCACTGCATGCCAGAATGGGGAGGATCCCCCCTGCAGGCTCGGAAGGCCCGATAATGACTGCATCGGAATTTCGGATACAGGAGAGAACACGTTTTGTTGCGACCAGCGGGCCGTTATGTTCGAGCACGATTCCCTGCGGTTCCCGGTCGTCGGCGGCCTGCCAGAGCGGAAACGGGATCAGCCCCTCATCGGTCTTCACCAGTGCCCGCACCGGTACATCCGCTGCAGGCAGGAGTGTCGCACTGAGGGAGAGGTGGCCTGCAAGCACCTCCGTCGCCCCGGTGAGCGTCATGCCGGAGTGCAGCAGGTCGGCGCGGGCGATCTGCACGGCACGCTCCCGGTCGCCGACGGTGATGGGTTCGGGACGCCCGAGCGCCTGAAGGTACCGGTGGGTTGCGTAGGTATCCCCGAGAATTCCATTCCAGGTCGAGGTGTTGAGGATGCCGGCAAAGAGAAACATCACCGCATCGGCACTGCCGAGCATGTGCCCGCCCGAGATCGCGAACGCATCGGCGGTGGTGACGACGACCGCTATTTCACGGTCATTAAGGAGCGTCCGCATCCCGAGAAGCAGCGGGAGTGTGCCCGTCCCCCCGGAGAGAAACGTAATCATCACTCTTTTGTTGGCGGCCCCTGGCTTCTAAATGCATGGGTTTACACGAGAAAAAAATCAGGGAAGGAGGGCGTACTGCGGCGCCAGGCGCCCGAGCACGAGCAGTCCGAAATAACGGTGAAAAGTGATGACCGGCACCGCAGTGATGAGCAGGGCCACGAGTGCCGCGAGCACGAACGGTGCGGCGAGAACGGCGTCAAGGAGAAGCGAACCGAGGGCGAAGTGGGCTGCAAGGACAATAATCCCCCCGGCAATGCCGATGATGATCATCGCGATGACCATCGCGATCAGCTGGAGGATCCAGGTTGCGATGGCGAGCACAAATTTTACCAGCACGTACATGAGCGCCTGCTTCCACTCCGACCGCAGTACGGGGTACACACTGCGCCACCCGGCGATCACACCGCAGTCCTCCCGTATCATCACCGGCACCACGAAGTCGATGGTAAGCATCTGGATGATCGCGACAGGGATGAGCAGCACAAGCAGGATCAGCAGGGCCGCAAGGATTGCGACGATCACGGAGATGTTCGGTCCCCCCGTTATCCCGGCCACTACAATAAATATGATCGCCACGGGAATCGCCACGATCAGCAGCATCAGGAGCCCGAGCCCCACCTCAAAGAGGAGGAGGCGCACTCCTTTCCCGGCACGAGGACTGAAATGGCTGAGAATGCGCCACTCACCCGTTCTGATCATATCAACGAAGACAAACTGCAGAATAGCACCGATGACACTGAAGAGCAACGCGAGAAGGATGAGCCCGATCACGCCGGCAATAATCAGGAAAATATACGGCGAAATAGCCTGTTCCAGTCCGGACGGCATATCCCCGGCATTCCAGCTCGATGATGGGAAATTTGCCCCTCCGCCGCCTATGAAAAATGCGATCACTGCGATACGCAGCCAGATAGAGCGGCGAAACGGCAGGAGAAGCTCCTTTGTCCTGGCGAACGCAGGCTCAATCTCCCCGAATGCGACATAATCTTCAGCCATTACCTGAATGATGCCCTGTACGGGAATAAAAGCCTTTCTTGTGACCAGGCACCGGGAAACCGCCTTTCAGCCCCGCCCTTCGACGATCCGCATGATCTCTCCGGCAAGCCCGACACTCTTCCCGCGGTCCGCCATCAGGGTGTCGCACCGCACTGCGCCCGGCACCCCCACCGGGTCGCGGACATCCTGGATGAATACATCTACGAAATCCTTGTAGAGGCCAAACGTCCCCGCCGAAGAGGGATCACAGCCCCACGCCCGCATGAGAGCCGCAGCAGGGCCGCTGACGGGCGCGTCACCGATGAACGGGCTGACGGCGATGACGAACGCATCGGCAAGCGCCTCCCGCATACCTCCGCATTCAAGAATCGGGCCGATGCTTGTCACCGGGTTGCTGGGGCCGAGGATGACCGCTTCGGAGTCGGCCAGTGCTGACACAACCGCCGGCGTTGCCTCCGGCGGCTCCTCATACACGCGCCGTACTCCGGTGATTTCCACCATGCCCCGGTGCTTCACCCAGTACTCCTGAAAATGCATCGTGCCTCCGGGGATTTCGACCCGGGTCGTAACGGGTGTGTCGGACATCGGCAGCACGGACGCATCCACTCCGAGACGGGTGCACAGGATACGCGTCGCCTCGGTGAGAGTCAGCCCTTTTCTGAGCATCTCCCCGCGGACAATCATCACGCCCCGGTCGCGGTCACCGATGCGAATGTACTCCTCTTCCCCGAGCCGGGTCACAAAATCGTGCGTGATAAACGTATCATCCGCGATACCCCACCACGTGTCGGTATTGAGGAGTTCTGCAAAGAGGTACATGACCGTGTCGATATCGGGGGAGAGGTGCCCCCCGGAGATCCACATGTCCTCCGCGGTGTTCACCACAACCGATATCTCCGCATCCCCGAGAAATACCCGCATACCGCGGAGCAGCTTCGGCGTGCCCGTTCCGCCCGAAAGAAACGTGAGCATACCCACACAATCTTTTTTAACCATATATATTGATTCTTTACTGAAATCCCGATGAAAATCATCAAGGACCCCGTGCATGGGTACGTGGAAGTGAGCGAAGCTCTTCTTCCCATCCTCGACTCCCCGCCGGTCCAGCGGCTCAGGTATATCAGGCAGCTGGGATTTTCCCATCTTGTCTACCCCGGTGCCAACCACACACGGTTCGAGCATGCCCTCGGGACGATGCACCTGGCTTCGCTGCTCTGCCGCCAGCTGGAACTTGACGCAGGAGACAGGGATCTTGTCACGACCGCCGCCCTTCTCCATGACGTCGGCCACGGGCCGTATTCGCATGCAACCGAGGTGCTGATGCGGGAGTATATGGGCAGGAACCACACGGATATCGGGCATGTTCTTCGCGATGAAGCGCTTTCGGCGGAGTTTGTTGCACGGGGCACCGACCCCGGGGAGATTGCCGCCATCGTGCAGGGCAAACACCGGCTCGCGGGAATCATTCATGGTGAGCTTGACGTGGACAGGATGGATTACCTGCTCCGTGATGCGCACTATACGGGAGTGCCGTACGGGACGGTGGACGCACACCGGCTGATCCACAGCATCAAAATGACAGACTCGGGGATCGTCCTTGAAGAATCCGGAATTAACGCCGCGGAATCGCTGCTGATTGCGCGGACGCTGATGCGGCCTGCCGTTTACTTCCATCACGTAGGCAGGATTGCCGAGCGTATGATCCTTCACGCCGCGACGGAGCACATGAATGTAACGGGCATTGACCGGACGGAGCAGCTGCTCGCCATGGACGACGCGGCATTTATCCGGGAGTTATGCACCTCGCCGTCGCCCGCTGCACAGGAGATCACGGGCAGGGTCCTGCACCGCCGCCTCTTCAAGAGGGCGCTCTGGGCCGGCCGCGATGTTGTCAACGCCCCCGCACTGCAGGGAATGACCGGGCTTGCCGGAGAGCGGACGATCGCGGGCGAAATTGCGGAGAGTGCCGGTGTCGAGGCGGGCTCCGTGCTTGTGGACATCCCGTCGTTTCCGACGACCATGTCGGTAGAGGTGCAGGTGACAAACCGGCACGATCTGGTGGACCTCGAAAGGATATCGCCGCTGGTGAAAACCCTCAACGATACACGGCGCAGCCAGTGGCGGATGGGGGTCTACGCTCCCCCGGACGTCCGGGACAGAGTCGCCATGGCGGCGGCCGATGTCCTCCATGTAAAAAAACCCACGAAACAGGACAAACTCAGTATATAAAGCAGGATTTTGGCTTATGACACAACGATACGTAGTTGGAATCACCGGGGCAAGCGGTATAATCTACGCTCGCCGCCTTCTGGAAGTGCTGTGCGAGAAGGCGGAGGTATATATCATCATCACCGAGATGGGGCGGCGCATCGCCGAGTACGAGGGCATCGACCTCTCCGGATTTGATGCCGTCTATGAAGAGAACACCGATATGTTTGCCGAGATCGCGAGCGGGTCGTTTCGGTACGACGGCATGATCATCCTCCCCTGCAGCATGAAAACGCTCGCCTCGATTACGGCGGGCGTGGCAGGAAACCTCCTGACGCGGGCCGCGGATGTCTGTCTGAAGGAGAAACGGACCTGTATCCTGATGCCGCGGGAGATGCCGCTCTCCCGGATCCACCTGCGAAACATGCTGGCCGCAGACGAGGCTGGAGCGACCGTGATGGTGACAAGCCCCGGTTTTTACACGCGCCCGAAGACGATCGACGATCTGGTTGACATGGTCGTCGCCCGCGCACTGGACCACCTCGGAGTCGAGCACCACCTGAGCACGCGCTGGAGCGGACATTCATGAGGACATTTATCGAACAGATGCGGGAGCGGGGGCTGGTCGAGGATATCGAGGAGCCCGTGTCTTCCGTCTACGAAGCACCGAAACGGGCGGCCGCGACCGACCGCCTGCTCTTCTTCCATGACATCGACGGGCACCGTGCGGTGATGAACGCGACCGCGACCAGAAAAGCGCTCGCCATCGCGCTCGGGATGAATGAGCGGGACATGGTCCGGCAGCTTGCGGGTGCCAGCCATGACGGGACGTTGGAAGACCGGGGGAGGCTTTCCCTGCAGGAACCCGACCTGCTCTCACTGCCCGTCATGAAGCATTACCCCCTCGATGCCGGCCGGTACCTGACGTCGGGGATCGTCTTCTCCGCGTACGGCGGGATCGAGAACGCCTCAATCCACCGGATGCTCGTCCTCGACGAACGCCGACTTGCCGCACGGATCGTGGAGGGGCGGCATACCGACACGCTGCTCGCGGCAGCGCGGGAGGAGGGGGAGCGCCTGCCGGTCGCGATCACTATCGGCACCCATCCGGCGGTGACATTCGCCTCCTGCACGCGGGTACCTGAGGGAAAAGAGCTTGCATATGCGGCTGAACTCTCGGGCGGCACGCTGCCGGTGCACACATGCGAAAACGGGATCAGGGTTCCGCCTGCGGAGATCGTGCTCGAAGGGTATATCGGGACGGAAAAGACTGCCGAAGGGCCCTTCGTGGACATCACGGGAACGTACGACCCGGTGCGCCGGCAGCCCGTCATCGAACTGACCGGCATGCACACAGCGCATGACCCGATATACCACGGCATCCTGCCCGGCGGCACCGAGCACAAGGTGCTGATGGGCGTCCCGTACGAACCGGCCATCTACCGCGCCGTCGCGGGTGTGACACGGGTCGGAAATGTCGTTCTCACCACCGGCGGGTGCGGCTACCTTCACGCTGTCATCCAGATACGGAAAAGCACGCAGGGAGACGCCAAAAATGCGATCATGGCGGCATTCGCCGCACACACCTCGCTCAAGCACGTCGTGGTGGTGGACATGGATATCGACATCTTCGATGGAGAGGACGTGGAGTACGCCGTTGCCACCCGGGTACGGGGTGACCGCGACCTGATGGTGATCTCAGGGGTCCGGGGATCATCGCTCGATCCCTGCCGGAATCCCGACGGCACAAACGTGAAGATCGGGATCGACGCCACAATGGTGATGGGGGAAGAGGACAAATTCATACGTGCGGAGTGGTCGTAAACGTGTTTCTTGACAACGATGACGAAAAGATACTCGCCGGAGAGTATGGTGAAACCCGGCAAAAGATGATGGAGATTCTTGTCGGTCTCGGCAAGGTCTTCGGTGCCGGGGAACTCGTGCCGATTGCAAGCGCTCAGATTGCCGGTGCCTCGTACAAGACGATCGGAAAGTGGGGGCTGGAATGGCTCAATAGCCTCGACGCCCGGGTTGCGGTCCCGTCTGTCCTGAACCCGATCGGCATGCCACGCGAGCGGTGGGAGGAGATGGGGATTTCACGGGAGTTTGCGGAGCGGCAGATGGCGGTCATCGAGGCCTACCACCGCCTCGGCGTGCGCCTCGAGTGCACGTGCACTCCTTACTACCTGAGTATCACGAACTACGGGGACCACCTCGCATGGTCGGAGTCTTCAGCGGTCGCCTATGCAAACTCCGTTATCGGGGCCCGCACGAACCGCGAGGGGGGGCCGAGCGCCCTTGCTGCGGCAATCATCGGCAAGACCCCGAAATACGGGCTGCACATCTTCGACAACCGGCTGCCGCAGGTGGCGGTCAGGGTGGAGATGCCGGAAGGAAACGCTCATGCAGCGCACTACGGAGCAATCGGGTATCTCGCCGGAAAGGAGGTCGGAAACAGGATACCGATCTTCCTCGGGATGCGGCCGAACCGCGACAGCATGAAGGCGATGGGGGCCGCCATGGCGGCCACGGGCGCTGTTGCCCTCTTCCATGTGGACGGCATCACGCCCGAAGTCAGGGTGATGCGCCAGCGGTCCCGCATGGATGTGGAGGCGCTTGAAACCATCACGATCGAAGCGGACGAAATCGAGAAGCTCTTTACCGACGTGCCCGTGGATGCGGTCGCGATCGGCTGCCCCCACTGCTCCGATCGCCAGCTCGATACCATCGCTTCCCTCCTTTCAGGGAAAACGACAACAAAACCGCTCTTCATCTTCGCCGCCCGCGGGGTCGTTCAGGCGAACCGGCACACGGTGGCGGCGATCGAGCGGAGCGGCGCGAAGGTCTTCGAGGACACCTGCATGGTGGTCTCGCCGGGGATGGACCGGTTCCGGGGCATTATGGTGGATTCAGGGAAGGCTGCAAGCTATATCCCGAATATGTGCGGCTCGGTTGCCCGGATAGGCACGCTTGACGAATGCATACGGGAAGCGACCGCCTGAAAAAAACTAATTCTCTTTTATCTGCAGCATGCGCCGGCAGTAGTTGTCCACGGCAGTAAAGACGGCAAGGCGAACAGCCTTCTTCTGGTCCGGAGCCTCGCACCGGAACGCGACAAAATCCAGCAGGTGTGCGAAGTAATCGAAGCCGGGGTACGACTCGAGAAAGTGCTCAAGGCATACGGACGCAGGGGCCTGCTGCCCTTTGAAATATTCGAACGAAAAATCGACGATCTGCAGGACGTGCGACGGCATCGACACCTCTTCCGCAGCAGTGCGGAATTCGGTGAAGAACGTTGTCCCCGGCATGAAGAACGAGGTCCGAAGCCCGTAATATACCGGCTCGACTTCCCGCGGATAGCGCTGCCGCATGTCCCTGATCAACGCAATCGCGCCATCCAGTTCGCCCTGATCAAAGTTACTGAAATACGACTCGCGGAAAAATACCATATCACCCGGGAACCTCCCGAGTGCAATCTGGAGCATTTTTGCGAGGGCGACGCCGTTCGCGTCCTCCTTGCCGATCTTTATCCCGATATTCAGGTACCACTGCTCTTCGGGAAACCATTCGACTGCCGAGAACAGCATCACCCAGAAGGGTTTCTCCATCCATTTCGCCGACGTAAGGATTCCCTTTACAATAAGGTTGTGCCGCGGCTTCCAGGTGCTGAGGTCCTCCATCGCCTGCCGTGCGAGCTTCGCATAGTTCCAGCGGTTGCCCGGGTTGAACCCGGCCTCCTGCGACCCGTCCTTGTAGAGAGCATAGTGGCAGTATGCATACCATGTTCCTACCCTGGCATCGTGCTTCTTGTAGGGCTTGAGGTAATGCGACGCTTCAAGGAATTTCCCGATCCTGATAAGGTGGATGGCGGCAGCCACGTGAATGCCGCTTTTCTTTTCCCGGTTCCGCTTAATACCGGGAGCAAGGTCTGCGATACGGGCGACAAATTTCTGATCGCTGATGCGGCGGCTGACACCGAAGATGTGGAACGCGACCCCGTCGATGAACTCGTCGTGGGCGGCATCGGGAATTTTTACTGTGGCTTTTTCAAGAATCGAGGCGACCTGGCCGAAAAATACAGGCAGGTTCTGTTCGATAACTTCGATATTCCGGTCAATATAGAGAAACAATTCAGCCTGCATGTGTTCGAGCTTTTCCTCAATCACGGCATCCGGGACGAAACCCCGCTCCATGATTAATATTACGGTAAAAATACGATATAAAACACGCGATCCGTCAGATTCGGGATCTGAGCAGCAAATACACTTTTTTATGTGTTATACTTCCGAATCAGTCCGTAACCGGAATGAGGGAGGGGACTCGCACTCCGGTACCTGCCTGGTGCAGAGAAGTGCCTTCGTCCCCTTTCCGCCCTCTCCCGCACCACATTTATCTGCCTTCTCCCCAAACACACTCCCGCAGGAGGGCGGTATTCGCCCGGAACCACAGGAGTGCCTATGAAAACTATTGCCGTGCTGCTGACCAATCTCTTTGAGGATTCCGAATTTATCTACCCGACCGACGCTTTCCGCAGGATCGGCCACAGGATAGTTCCGGTGGGTGTGATACAGGGCGAAATGGTGTGGGGCAAGACCGACCATACGCCCGTGAAGATCGAGCGGGCGGTTACCGACATCTCGGTTGACGATTTCGATGCGCTGCTTATTCCGGGAGGATACTCACCTGACAAACTGCGCATCCACGAGCATATCGTAGATTTTGTGCGTGCTTTCGTCGAAAGCGGCAAACCCGTCTTCATCATCTGCCACGCACCGCAGCTGCTGATTACCGCGAAGGTGCTTAAGGGTCGCCGGATTACCGGCTATGCCTCGATTATCCAGGACATTAAGAACGCCGGTGCCACGTTCGTCGATGCGGAAGTCGTCGAGGACGGGAACCTGGTTTCGAGCAGAGATCCCCGGGATCTTGCTGCATTCACGGAGGCGGCGCTCCGCCGGCTTGACTGAGACATGAGCGCCGCTACCCACATCCGCCCGGCGCTCCCGGAAGTAGTGCGGAAGACCGCCGAAGCGGTGGTCGACGCCGAAAAGGGGAGACGGGGCTGACAGGGGTTTTCGCATACCTATAAATAACGCCCGACGGCAACAATTTCCTTATCAAATGGAGTATTTCACGTTCAGCCATATGGAGTTCAGGAAATCGCGCTCGCTGATTCTCGGCGCCATTATCCTCATCTGTACCATAATCGAAGTCGTTATGCACTTTCGTCTCGGAATTTCGACCGGATACACCCACATTTACTATATCTTTCTGGTGCCGGTCGCAATCCTGTATTACCGGAAGGCGGTCTTTTTCGGCCTGTACCTCGCGGGGCTGCATATCGGCATCGAATATCTTCTCACCGGCGGCATAGTCGGGGTCGATACCCTGATACGGGGTGTGATGTTCCCGATCGTCGGCCTTGTTTCCGGCCTGATTTTCGAGAGGATCGAATCCGAACGGGGCGATCTGATCGAGTACCTGCTGGAGAGGAGCCTCCGGAGGGATGCACCGATCGGTGAGAACGGCGACGCTGCCGATGAGAGAACGGAGGCCGGCAGACGGGTACACGCCTACCGCCGCGAGGCGAATGTCCGGGCGCTGATTGCAGGCCTTTCCAGCCGCGATATGGAGACACGGTACCGTTCGGCGATCGCCCTCGGGGACCTCCGTGACGAGGAGGCGGTTCCGGCATTGTCGAAAGCGCTCCATGACGAGAACAGCGGTGTGCGCTGGGAGGCGGCCGAGGCGCTCGGGAAAATTGGAAAACCGGCAATTTCCGTACTTATCGGGGCCCTTGACGATCCTGATGCAGACCTGCGGTGGCGGGCGGCGCTTGCCCTCGGGGAGATTGGTGACAAGGAAGTTATCGCACCGCTGGTGCTGGCACTCGGTGACCCGGACGAATATGTCCGCAGCAGGGCGGTCGTATCACTCGCGGCAATCGGCCGCCCCGCAATCGGGCCGCTTCTGTTGCTTGTCAGGTCGGGAGGCGAAACCGCACGAAAAGAGGCTGCCAGTGCACTTCTCCGGATTACGGAGGAGACCGGTATCGATCCTGCCCTCGAGGCTGAGGAATTCGATGAAGAGATCCGGGAAGACCTCCGGGAAGCAATCGAAACAGCCAAAACGTCCCGGGGCAATTGATCTCTATCCGGAGGCAGGGACATGGTGCAGGACGACAGGATAGGAAAAGCGGTCGAACGGATCAGGCGCGGAACCCTCGATGAAAAACACGAAGCGGTGCGTGATCTTGGCAGAATCGGCGAACCTGCAGTCGATCCGATCATCGAAACAATCGTCGAAGAAACGGACAATGACCTCCGCTGGTACCTCAGCCAGGCACTCGTAAAGATTGGCGTTCCCGCGATAGAACCGCTGATCCTCTCTCTCCAGATCCTGGAGGATGACGACGCACGCCGGTATCTGGCCGCCGCCCTCGGCACGATCGGCATTCCCGCAATACCGGCGCTGCTTGACCTGCTTGCTCACGAACGTGAGGATGTGAGGGGTTTTGCCGCGCTGGCCCTCTGCCGTATCGGTCAGCCGGCGGTCGAGCCCCTGCTCGCGATGATGGATGAAACCGACGGGATCGCCCATACCTGCGCCGCGCTCACGCTCTGGAAGATGGGGGAACTTGGGCCCGAAGCACTTCAGGACTATTTTAAGCGGAAAAAAGAGTGATAACGTTTTTTTACCGGAGCCCGAGCAGCTCCGCGGAAGGAAAGTCCCGTACCCATTCCCGCAGGGACAGCCCGTTTACATATTTCATCAGTTCCTCGTGGTCACGTTCATAGTAGAGATGGGCGGAGACCGAGGTATGGGAGTACCACCCTACCGCGAGCCCGAGGCTGTCCGCGATATGTTTCTGGAGGTGGGCAAGCGCGTACATGTTTGCGCCGAGCGCCGAGAGCATGTCGTTTGACCGGAATTCCATGTGCATGTTGAGCCTCCCGTCACGGGAAAAGCACTGGATCCGCTGGAGGCAGGGCGGGTGGTCGGAGGAGCTGTCTTTCACCGGGAACCAGGTGATGCCGAGCGCCCGCCGTGTCGTCGGCTCTTCCCTGATTTTCCGGATGATATAGTCGATCTGGTCGATCCCGTTCCCGTCGCCGTCACCGGCGAAGCCCTCTCCCGCCTCGCGGGGGTAGTCAAAGAGCCGGTCATGGTAGGTGTAGACGAAATCGCTCTCAGATCCCGAAAGGAGGTCCGTTGCGTACTGCTGCATCGCCTGCTTCCCGAACATGTTGTGGGGGCTGATCATATACTCGCCGAACGGGTCCCCGATGTGAATCGTGAGGGGTTCCGGAAGTTCCAGCGTCTTTTCCCCGTCCTCCGTCATCAGGAACACACCGTGTTTTAAAATGGCCCTGATCACTTCCTCGTGTGCCTTGCCGATGCAGTGGCTGCGAACGTTATACATGGTACTCTTCCCCCCTGCCGGGTGCTTGTGCGAGTACTACTGGCCCCCTCACATGAAATGGATGTTACGGTATGAACCGGCGTGACCTTGGTGTCGTGGCGGAACATTCACTCCCTGACACCAAGGCATAAATCGAATCCTGCCACACTATTGACCCATGCAGGGGCCGGCAGCATCACCAGCAGTGGACGCATATTTCAGGACGCTTGCGGAGGGGCTTGCCGGGGCGCTTGCCGTGGCACGGCAGGCGCGAAGGCACGGGACAGACCCCCGGCTGGACGTGGAGATCCCGGTCGCGAACGACCTTGCCGACCGGGTGGAGGCCCTGCTCGGGTATACGGGTGTCGCCGCCCGGCTGCGCGAACTGGAATCCGTGATGTCGCGTGAAGAGGCGGCGCTGAAGATCGGCGACGATTTTGTCGATAAAAGGTTCGGCGAGACGACACGCGAGGAGATCCTCGATCATGCGATCCGCACCTCGATGGCGCTTCTCACCGAGGGTGTCGTTGCAGCCCCCACCGAGGGGATCGCGAAGGTCGGTATCGGCAGGAATGACGACGGGTCGGAGTACCTGAAGATCTATTATGCCGGCCCCATCCGCAGTGCGGGAGGAACGGCACAGGCACTCTCGGTTCTTGTCGGGGATTATGTCCGGCGGTCGCTCGGGATCAACCGGTACATCCCGCGGCCCGAAGAGGTCGAGCGGTATATCGAGGAGATCCGGCAGTACAACAACATCATGAGCCTCCAGTATGTCCCGAGCGAGCGGGAGCTCCGCCTGATCATCGAGAACTGCCCGGTCTGCATCGACGGTGAACCCACGGAGTCGCAGGAGGTCTCCGGGTACAGGAATCTCGAGCGCGTGGAAACGAACGTCGTCCGGGGCGGCATGGCGCTCGTGATCGCGGAGGGGCTTGCCCTCAAGGCCCCGAAGATCCAGAAGAACGTCCGGAAGATGAAGATCGAGGGGTGGGCATGGCTCGATGAGCTCCTTGCCGGGGCACACGCACAGGGCGACGACGATGACGACAGCCCGGGCGCCGCCATCAAACCGAAGGACAAGTATATCCGCGACCTGATCGGCGGCAGGCCCGTCTTCGCGTACCCGATGCGGAAAGGCGGGTTTCGCCTGCGGTACGGGCGGTCGAGAAACACCGGCTTTGCAGCGGCGGGGTTCAATCCCGCAACCCTCCATATCCTCGGCGATTTTCTTGCGGTCGGTACGCAGATGAAGGTGGAGCGTCCGGGAAAAGCGGCGGGCGTTGTTCCCGTCGATACCGTCGAGGGGCCGACGGTGCTCCTGAAAAACGGCGATGTGATCCGCATCGACGACGCGAAGGAGGCGGTGCGGTTATCGAAGCAGATCGACGAGATCCTCGACGTGGGTGAAATGCTGGTGAGTTTCGGGGAGTTTTTGGAGAACAACCACCCGCTCGTGCCTGCCTCCTACTGCGAGGAGTGGTGGCTTTTGGAGGGGGGGGAGCATACTCCGGCGGATGAACTGGAGGCACTGGAGATGGCGCTCGGGGGCGGATACCTGCACCCGCGGTGGATGTACATGTGGGACGATCTCACCCCCGAGCAGATCCGTGACCTTTCCGATCGTGTCGCAGAGCACGGCACCGTCACAGGCGGCGTGCTCTCGCTTCCCCTCTCTTCCGGCGCAAAGCCCCTTCTCGAGGAGCTGCTCGTGCCCCACGAGGTGCGAGACGGTGCCGTGCGTATCAGGGAGCCCTATGTGTTCCTCGCCTGCCTCGGCCTCTCCGGCCAGTGCGCAAAGCGTGCGGTCTGGAACGATGCGCCGGACGATTCCCCGCTCGGGCTCGTGATGCACTGTGCCGGATTTTCCATGCGATCGAAGGCGGGGACACGGATCGGCGGGCGGATGGGTCGGCCCGGCAAGTCCAAACCGCGTGAGATGCGGCCGCCTCCTCACACCCTCTTTCCCGTCGGCGACGCGGGCGGGTCGCGCCGGTCACTCCAGGAGGCGGGGTCCTCGAAGGCATACTCAAACCAGGACGGCGGCATCATCACGGTCGATGTGGGGAGGCGGCGGTGCCCGGCATGCGGGGCGGAGGTGTTTAAGAACCTCTGCGAATGCGGGAGCCACACGGAACCAGTCTTCACCTGCCCGCGATGCCATCGGGAGACGGGGGAGGAGCGCTGCCCGGCCTGTGATGTGCCCACCGAATGCAGGCAGACGGTCAATATCAACGTAAAAGCGGAGTACGGAATCGCCCTTGCGGCGCTCGGCATGCGCGAGTCCGACCTGAAGCTCGTGAAGGGGGTCAAGGGGCTGATTTCACGGGAGCGCCCCGTTGAAGCGCTTGAAAAGGGACTGCTCCGTGCGAAGCACGAGATTTTCGTCTTCAAGGACGGGACGATCCGGTACGATATGATCGACCTGCCGCTCACCCACATCCGGCCGCGTGAGATCGGGGTGCCCGTCGGGCGTCTGCGCGAGCTCGGGTATTCCCACGATATCCACGGCGAACCGCTGGCGAGTGACGACCAGGTGCTTGAGCTCCGCCACCAGGACATCCTCGTCTCCGAAGACTGCGGGGACTTCCTTGTCAGGGTGGCAAAGTTCGTGGACGAAATGCTCGAAAAGATCTACGGCCTCCCCCCCTATTACACTGTTACAACGAAGGAGGAGCTCGTCGGCCACCTCCTCATGGGGCTCGCGCCGCACACCAGCGCGGGAGTGCTCGCACGCCTCATCGGGTTTTCCCGGGCACATGTCGGGTACGCCCACCCGTTTTTCCATGCGGCGAAGAGGCGGAACTGTTTTGCGGGCGAGACGGAGATCCGCGTTTTTGACGGGCATTCGTGGCACGACATTCCGATCCGGGAGTTCGTGCTCGAGAACTTCGATGTCTCCCGGCCTGGGATCGACCGGGTGGGCACCTACTACTCCGACCCCCTGCAGCCCTATTATGTTCCCGCACTCGATACACAGGGGATGGTCCGCCTCCGGAAGGTGACCTCCGTCTCGGTCCACAGGGCGCCCGCAACCCTGATCCGGTTCGAGACCAAACGGGGACGGAGCGTTACGGTGACGCCGGAGCATACGATGCTGGTGGCGGACCCCGGGTACATCCGCCGCCTGAAAGCGATGGAGCTTGCCGAAGGCGACTGCATCCCGCTCTTCGAAGGGGGCGCCATGATCACCGACCGCGTGGCAGAGCGGACCGTCCTCGAATCGGCGGAGGAGTTCGTGTACTGCATCACGGTCGCGGAAGACCATTCAATGGTCGCAAACGGCATTTTCACGGGGCAGTGCGACGGCGACGAGGACTGCATCATGCTGCTCCTCGACGGCCTGATCAACTTCTCCCGCTCGTTCCTGCCCGAGACCCGCGGCGGCTCGATGGACGCCCCGCTCGTGCTGACGAGCCGCATCGACCCGTCCGAGATCGACAAGGAGAGCCACAACGTCGACGCCTGCACCGCCTACCCCATCGAACTCTACACGAAAGCGCTCGAATACGCCCACCCGAGGGATCTCGCGGGGATTATCGACCACGTGGAGAACCGACTCGGGACGCCGGCGCAGTTCGAGGGAATCGGCTTTACGCACGACACCTCCGACATCTCGGCAGGCCCCCACGAATCGATGTACACCGTCCTCACCACGATGCTCGACAAGCTCGACGCGGAACTCGCACTGGCAAAGCGCATCCGGGCGGTGGACGAGGACGATGTGGCCGAGCGGGTGTTAAACACCCACTTCATCCGCGACCTCATGGGCAACCTCAACGCTTTTTCCCGGCAGAAGATGCGGTGCACCAAGTGCAACGCGAAATACCGGAGGATGCCGATCGCGGGCCGGTGCACCCGCTGCGGCGGCAACGTCATCCAGACGGTGCACGAAGGCTCGGTGAAGAAGTACCTCGAGATGTCCCAGACCATCTGCGAAGAGTACGCCGTCTCCGAGTACACGAAACAGCGGGTCGAGATGCTCTCGATGGCCATCGAGTCCACCTTCGGGACGCCTTCCGAGCAGCAGCTGGGGCTTGGCGACTTTATGTGACATGGGTCCGAAGGAGCCATGGCAGGAGAAAATCGAAGATTTTCGACTGGCCCGGACCCGCAGGGGCCGGGATACAACATCCTGACGCCACTTTTTTCAAAAGAACAACATTACCCAGAAAACAAAAGAAGAGGTGTGCCGGCAGGACGTCCCGCCGGCCGGAATCCTTCACCGGGCCTCCGCCCGGCTCCGCTCTCACTTCTTCTCCGTTCCCTCCCGGCCGCGGACACCCATGCCCCGCAGCCCGACAACGACACCCACGATACCGATTATGAGCGCCGCCGGCAGGGCCAGCGACGGGAACTCCGGCACGGGCGAGGGCCCGTCCGTCACGCAGATATAGTCCTCCTTCACCTCGGTCTCGCAGCCGCACGCGTCGGTCACTGTAAGGGAGACCGTATGGGTGCCCGCGGCCACGCTGGGATCATGTCGCCGGTGCACCAGCATAATTAATAATTGATGTACATTGTCGGTCGCTATCCGTGTTCCATCTCTGGCGCATTCCAATAAAAACGGGTTTTCCCTCTTTTTATGTGACGGCCCGCTTCCCGATCCCTGACAACACTTAAGGTAAAGAACATCAAGTAACGGCTATCCCATCAGAGGATGGGGGGTGTAGTGAATGAAAGTACTAAAAATGCTGGGTCTCATGCTTATGGTAGCGGCAGTGCTTGTCGCCGGGTGCACCACTCCCGAATCCGCGGAGGCAACCCCGACCCCAACGCAGACACCGGAAGTGAAAACCATCGTGGAGACCGCACAGGATGCCGGGTCGTTTACGACCCTTCTTGCAGCGGTCGATGCAGCGGGCCTGACGGAGACGCTCTCGGGGGAGGGGCCGTTCACCGTTTTTGCACCGACGGATGATGCCTTTGAGGCACTTCCCGAGGGGACGGTCGCGGCCCTCCTCGAGGACCCGGAAGGGAATCTGAAGGATATCCTCCTGTATCATGTCGTATCAGGAAACCTGCTGGCAACAGATGTGATATCCCAGCCGGATGCGATGACGCTCCTTGGCAAACGGATTCGGTTTGATACAACAGACGGCGTTATAGTCGAGGGTGCAAACGTCATAACAACAGACATCATCTGCAGCAACGGCGTCATACACGTCATCGACGCAGTGATGCTGCCGAAAGGCAACATTGTGGAGACGGCAGTTTCAGACGGGCGGTTTACCACCCTCGTTGCAGCGGTCCAGGCAGCAGACCTCGCAACAACACTGGCAGACGAGACGAAGGACTTAACCGTATTCGCACCCACAGACGATGCCTTTAAAGCGCTTCCCGAGGGAACGGTTGATGCACTGCTGAAGGAACCCGGCGGACAGCTCACACAAATTCTGCTCTATCATGTGGCAGACGGGAGGTACATGGCTGCAGATGTCGTGGCCATGGACACATTAGAAACCCTGCAGGGCAGCGCACTGACCGTTGATACCGCAGACGGGGTCGTGGTGGACGGTGCCACAGTCATCATCACCGATGTCGAATGCAGCAACGGCGTCATTCACGTCATCGATGCGGTAATGATCCCACCGGAAGCCTAAACCAACCATTTCTTTTTTTTTGTCGGGTTTAAAGACCGTTTTTTAGCCGGGAAGACCTATTCCGGGCAAAAAATAGCACGGGGATGATCCGGATTGCAGGTGCAAGGAAGAAGTAACTGATGAACTTCGATTTTCCCGGAAAAACCGTTTGATCCATCGGCCCGCCAAAATACTTCCCTACTTCTTCTCCGTTCCATCCCGGCCGCGGACACCCATACCCCGCAGCCCGAACACGACACCCACGATACCGATCAGCATCCCAACCGGCACAGCCAGTGACGGAAACTCCGGCACGGCAGTGGGCTCTTCCGGCGTCACCTCTACGGTGACCGACGCCTCGCAGCCGCCGGTGCTGGCGATCACGTCAGCCGTACCCGGCGCAACGCCGGTGAACAGGCCGTTTTCATCGACGGTGCCCACCGTCTCGTCGCTGCAGGACCAGTCGAAGACGATGCCGGGGATTTCGACGCCGTTTCCATCCCGTGCAGTGGCGGTAAACTGCAGGCATTTCCCTGCCGCCAGCACCGCCGCATCCGGCACAATCGTGATCGAGGCAACCGGCCCCGGCGCCTCCGTCACGGTGGCCTTCGCCGTCCCGCTGACGGTTCCGCTCGAAGCGGTGATCGTGGTTGTGCCTGCCGCAAGCGCAGTGAAGTACCCGGCCGCATCCACCGTGCCGACGCCCTCATCGCTGCTGCCCCAGCCGAAAGTAATGCCGCCCATCGGGAGGCCGGACTCGTCAAAGGCCGTGGCGGTGAACTGGCGGCCACTGCCGACCGCAAGAACTGCGGTTGCCGGGCTGACCACTATCGTCGTCAGGACCGGAGCGGGTGCAGTCACCGTGATGTAGTCAGTCTTGGCCTCGGCATCACTGCCGGCGACGTTCGTGACGGTCAGCGTTACCGTATAGATCCCGGGCGTGTCGTATATCCAGGCAGGGTTCTGCTCAGTTGAATCCACCGTGCCATCAGTCTCGAAGTCCCACGCATAGGTCAGCGGCGTGTCACCCATCGACTGATCGGTGAACTGGACAGTGAGTGGAGCATTGCCCGAGGTGACATCAGCGGTGAAGGCAGCCGTCGGCGCAACGGGCGGAACAGTGACGGTGATGTAATCGGTTTTCACCACATCGTCGATCCCTGCTACGTTCGTGACCGTGAGCGAGACCGTGTAGACGCCGGGCGTGTTGTAGATGAATGCCGGGTTCTGCTCAGTGCTGTCGATGGTGCCGTCGTTCTCGAAGTCCCATGCCCAGCTGAGTGGAGAGTCACCCGTCGATTGATCGGTGAACTGCACGGTCAACGGTGCGTCTCCCTCCGTCACATCAGCGGTGAAGACCGCGGTCGGCGGGATCGGGGGAACAGTCACCGTGATGTAATCTGCTTTGACCTCACTGTCGCTGCCAGCGATGTTGGTCACCGCAAGGGAGACCGTGTAAGTGCCAGGCACGTCGTAGACAAACGACGGGTTCTGATCGGTCGAATCAACCGTGCCGTCGTTCTCGAAGTCCCATGCCCAGCTGAGTGGAGAGTCACCCGTCGATAGATCAGTGAACTGCACTGCGAGTGGAGCGTCTCCAGATGTCACATCGGCGGTAAAGTCCGCTGTCGGTGCGACGGGCGGAACGTTGACGGTGATGTAGTCACTCTTGACCTCGTCGTCGCTGCCTGCAATATTCGTGATGGTCAGCGAGACGGTGTAGATGCCGGGCATATCGTAGGTGAATGCCGGATTCTGCTCGGTGCTGTCGATGGTGCCGTCGTTCTCGAAGTCCCAGGCATATGTCATCGGCGTGTCACCGGTCGATTGATCCATAAACTGGACTGATAGGGGAGCATCACCAGATGTCACATCTGCGATGAAGTCAGCTGTCGGTGCGACGGGCGGGACGTTGACGGTGATGAAGTCCGTCTTGACTTCGTCGTCACTTCCCGCGATGTTGGTCACCGTCAGCGAGACCGTGTAGACGCCGGGCGAGTTGTAGATGAATGCCGGATTCTGCTCGGTACTGTCAACCGTTCCGTCATTCTCGAAGTCCCACGCATAGGTCATCGGCGTGTCGCCGGTCGACTGATCCGTGAACTGCGCGGTCAGCGGTGCGTCTCCCTCGGTGATGTCAGCGGTAAAGGCAGCCGTTGGTGCAACAGGCGGAACGTTGACGGTGATATAGTCGGTCTTGACCTCATCGTCACTTCCCGCGATGTTGGTCACCGTCAGCGAAACGGTGTAGATACCGGGCGTCTCATAGACATGCGACGGGTTCTGGGCGGTGCTGTCAACGGTTCCGTCACTCTCGAAATCCCATGCATAGGTCATCGGCGTGTCGCCGGTCGAGAGATCGGTGAACTGGACGGTCAGCGGTGCGTCGCCAGATGTCACATCTGCCATAAAGTCAGCCGCCGGGGCAACAGGCGGAACGTTGACGGTGATGTAGTCGGTCTTGACTTCGTCGTCGCTTCCTGCAATATTCGTGATGGTCAGCGAGACGGTGTAGATACCGGGGATGTCGTAGACATGCGACGGGTTCTGCTCGGCACTGTCAACAGTGCCATCGCTGTTGAAATCCCAGGCATAGGTCAGCGGCGTGTCGCCGGTCGAGAGATCAGTGAACTGGACGGCGAGCGGAGCATCCCCCTCTGTCACGTCGGCAGTGAAGTCAGCCGTCGGTGCGACAGGTGGAACGTTGACGGTGATGTAGTCCGTTTTCACCTCATCGTCACTGCCGGCGATATTCGCAACAGTCAAAGAAACCGTGTAGATCCCGGGTGTATTGTAGATGAATGCCGGATTCTGCTCGGTGCTGTCAACGGTTCCATCATTCTCGAAGTCCCATGCATAGCTCAGGGGAGTGTCGCCGGTCGACTGATCCGTGAACTGCACGGTGAGCGGTGCGTCTCCCTCCGTCACATCGGCGGTAAAGTCAGCCGTCGGTGCGACAGGAGGAATGTTGACGGTGATATAGTCGGTCTTGACTTCATCGTCACTGCCGGCGATGTTGGTGACGGTCAGGGAGACGGTGTACATACCGGGCGTATCGTAGGTGAATGCCGGGTTCTGCTCGGTGCTGTCAACGGTTCCATCATTCTCGAAGTCCCATGCATAGCTAAAGGGAGTGTCGCCGGTCGACTGATCCGTGAACTGCACGGAAAGTGGAGCATCGCCCGAGGTCACATCCGCAGTGAAGGCTGCCATCGGTGGAACCGGGGGAACATTGACCATAATATAATCGCTCTTGACTTCACTGTCGCTGCCTGCAACATTCGTGACTGTCAGTGAAACGGTGTAGATGCCCGGAATATCGTAAGTCCAGGCTGGGTTCTGCTCGGTGGAGTCCACGGTACCATCATTCTCGAAGTCCCACGCATAGGTCATCGGCATATCACCGGTCGAGAGATCGGTGAACTGGACGGTCAGCGGGGCATCGCCCGAGGTCAGGTCGGCGGTGAAGTCAGCAGTCGGTGCGATAGGCGGAACAGAGACGGTGATATAGTCCGTCTTGACCTCGTCATCGCTTCCTGCAAGGTTGGTGACCATCAGGGAAACGGTGTAGATGCCGGGCACGTTGTAGATGAATGACGGATTCTGATCGGTTGAATCAACCGTGCCGTCATTCTCAAAGTCCCACGCATATGTCAACGGAGAGTCACCGGTCGACTGATCCGTGAACTGAACAGCCAGCGGAGCATCTCCCTCCGTCACATCAGCGGTGAATTCCGCGGTTGGCGGAACCGGTGGAACATTTACCGTGATATAATCCGTTTTCACCTCGGTGTCACTGCCGGCAGCGTTCGTGACTATGAGACTCACGCTGTAGGTGCCGGGCGTATCGTAGGTGAATGAAGGGCTCTGCTCGGTGGAGTCCACGGTGCCATCATTGTCGAAGTCCCACGCATATGTCAGGGGAGTGTCACCGGTCGACTGATCGGTGAACTGTACGGATAAAGGCGCATCTCCCTCCGTCACATCAGCTGTGAAGGCCGCGGTTGGCGGAACAGGAGGAACATTGACCACAATGTGGTCAATCTTGACTTCTTCGTCACTTCCTGCTACATTAGTCACTGTGAGACTCACGCTGTAGGTGCCGGGAGTGCTGTAGGTGTATGACGGATTTTGCTCGGTGGAATCAACCGTCCCGTCATTCTCAAAGTCCCAGGCATATGTCAACGGAGTGTCACCGGTCGACTGATCGGTGAACTGTACGGATAAAGGCGCATCGCCCTCAGTCACGTCAGCGGTGAAGGCCGCGGTTGGCGGAACAGGAGGAACATTGACCACAATGTGGTCAATCTTGATTTCTTCGTCACTTCCTGCTACATTAGTCACTGTGAGACTCACGCTGTAG
>JAFGNT010000017.1 GCA_016926855.1 Methanomicrobiaceae archaeon
AGATTACAGTGTGCATTTCCCTTGGGCCCCTGTCTCCGAAACGGGAACCCCTCTCAAATCTATCATACATTGAATTACCCTTGCAGATATTCTGCATGTTTCATTTTATCCTGCCTGCGTATATATTTGTGCATTGTCCGGATGCGCATTTCCGGGCCGAAAGATGCCCGGAAGGATCCGGTTTCCCAAAGACGTGGGGGAGTGAAAAAGGGGAGCTTTCTCAATGGCAAGGGACCTACCGGAACCGGTCATGCAGCCTTTTATGCAGGGGGCGTTTTATGAGCCTGAGTTCCGCCTCAAAATACTCGATCCACTCCTGCATAAGCAGCGCCTGATCCTGCTGTCCGTCCTCGATCGCTCTCAGCCGTGCGTCGAAGTAGGTAATCCATTCCTCTGTGATAGCGGCCTGCTCATCCGTCGCCCCGATAATCCGGTTGATAACCGATCGGGCTTCCAGAAGACCGTCTTTCGCGGCCTGCAGTGCTTTTTCCTGCGTCTCCACCCGTGCACGCAGCCTTTTAAGCTGCTGCTCATAGCGTGCCGTCATCTCGGCAACTGCCGTCGGGGAGATGACGGGACGGAATGCAGGCTGATGGGCCGGTGATCCGGAAGCCGGTGCGGGACGTGCCGTCACTCTCCGGCTGGTCGCCGGCACCCGGCGTGTTCCCGGCCCACCCCCGATCTCCCTCGTTATCGCTGCATGGTCCTTCCCCTCGCCGGTGAGGCGGGCGATTTCTGCAATCGTCCCGATAGCGGACTCGGTATAGAGTTTCACCCGCCCGAGTTGCCGGTACGAGAGGAGTTCATCGTATTCCTGTGCGAAAGTCCGTACATCTTTCTCAGAAAGCCCCGTTCGGGCAACAATGTTGCCGATCTTGATCCTGTCCGTCTCGATTTTCACGTCTGTTGCCCTCCGGGAAGCCGCCCCGCACCCGGCAGATGATACCGTAACGGATATCGGCGTTGCAGGGATTAAAAATTCGGTATCGATGCGGGGAGGATTACCTTTATTCGCACGGTCTTCCCTCCATTGTATATGGCGTTCCGATCGGTCGCGCTCCCGGGAATCGGGACAAAATATGAACTTGAGACGGATAACGGCGATACGCTTGCGATCGTCTACCTGCAAAACGGAAGGATTCAGCTCTACTCCTCACCCTCCTCCGGGGAGACCTGTGCCGTCGAACTCACCAACCCGGAATCCCGGCGGCTGGGCTCAGTACTCTCGGGTGCGATTATGGAAGCGGAGGATGAGGGCGTGGAAATTGCCTTTTCCGCACTCGCCGACCTGCGCATCAGCGTACATACCTATCCCGTAAGCCGCACAATCGAAGGAATGAGCATCGCGAAGCTCGCGATTCGGAGCCGGACCGGGGCTTCGGTCATCGCCGTCTCCCGCGGCGCCAAACACATGATCAATCCTCATCCCGAGTTCGTTTTCGAGACAGGGGATACGGTCGTCGTCATTGGTGAGGCGGATCAGCTGAAGACGTTTGAGCGTACGATTCTGGAGAAGTAATGCAGGGCCTTGCTGTCGCACTCCTTGTCTGCCTCGCTCTGCTCGTCCTTTCAAAACGGCTTGCATTTCCGCCAATTCCTTTCTATATCGTGGCGGGCCTTGTGCTCGGGGAACTGGGCCTCGGCATTGTTGCTGCTGACGAAATTTCAGCATTCCTGACCCGTATCGGGCTTTTATTCCTCCTGTTCTCAATGGGCCTTCAGCTCAGGCCCGACCAGATCCGGACCCGGAGCACCTCGTTTGCCACTGCAGGCATCATCGACGGCGCCGTCAACATTCCCCTCGGCCTTCTTGGAGCCCTTGCACTGGGAATCCCGTTTTACGAGGCGGTGCTGATCGCTGCGGCGTTTTATATCAGCAGCTCGGCAATGGCTGTCGCTTCGCTGATCGAGAATAAAAAGCTCTTTCTTGCCGAAGCGGAGACCGTCGTCTGGCTAATGGTCTTTGAGGATATCATCCTCGTCCTCTTTGTGGCACTCTTCTCCGCACAGGGGCAGGGGGCTGCGTACCTCTTTGCCAGAACGGCCGCCGTCATCGCTGCCTGTTTTTTCGCCGTCCGCTTTGCACGGAAGCCCCTTATATCGTTCCTCTCACGCGAGGACGAACTTCCCCTCGTCTTTTCGTTCTCCGCCGTCATCGTGACGGCCTGGCTCGCAGGGATGCTCGGCGTTCCTGAAACCCTCCTTGTTATTGCTCTCGGATCCGCCCTTTCACAGACCGTCCCCGTCGTGCTTGAAGCACAGATCCATCCTTTCCGTGACGTCTTTCTCATTGTTTTCTTCGTCTTTTTCGGCATTTCCATCGATTTTTCCGGGATCCCTCCTCTCCCGGCACTGGCAGGACTTGCCGTGCTCGCGCTCCTCTCCAAACTCCTCTCCGGCATACTGATCGGAAGGATCGTGCACCGCCGTGCCGTATCGGGTGTGGAGATCTGGTCCCATACCGCCGCCCGGGGGGAGTTTTCAATTGCCCTTGCCGCCGTGTTCGGATCAGCGTTCGTCTCGGGGACAGTGGCCGCACTCGTGGTGATTACGTCCCTTGGGGGGGCCCTGCTCGGAAAGTATGGTTTTGCCCTCTTCCGCCTCCGGGCCCTCAGGAACCTTGCCGAAAGTCACCGCTTGGGGCGTCCCTGATGGCGGGCGACCCACCCCGGTGCATACCGGTGCATGAAATACGAGAAAGACTTGTTTCTCTCCATCGCGACCCCGGTGTCAAACCGGGCGAGGAGTTCCCTCATAAAGTGAATCCGGGACATTCCGTCCGGGACAATCCGGTTAAAGTCCTCTTTTGCAAGGGAATCGGTCGATTCTATCTCCTCTGATATACCGAACCGCCGCAATACTGAGCCGGAAACCCCCGCAAGATACCAGCTCTCGATCTCGGTGATGACGATGACGATCCGGCCCTCCGAGACAGCGTGGTGGTACCATGACCGTATCTCCCGTTTTTTCGTGGCGATCGTCGGTGCCGTGTCGATATCGCGCACATAGAGGTACCCCGCACCGCTCTTCCGGACCGCCCGCACGAAGAGTTCGGTGCGTTTTCGCTTTTCACGTGCGTACTTCCAGACCTTTACACGGTATCCTTCATCGGCAAGAACCGGAAGAAGAACCCGGGCGAAAAAACGTTCGTCGTCATTGCCTTCCAAAAGGACGTACAGGAGCGTGCTATGCATAGGCGATCAGAGCAGGTTCTGGACATAGAGCTCTTCGATGCCCATTGTCGCGAGAAATATCCTCAGCTCCTCACTCTCGGCCGGTCGGGCGATCTTCGAAAATCCTCTCTCGTCACGTGATATCAGGAAGAGGTTCTCTGCCCCTGCATTTTTGACAAATTCCGGGTTATGTGTCGTAATGATGAGCTGGGTGCCGATCCTCTCCGGCACCTCTTTCATCATGTCGATGATCTTTGAGATCAGGAACGGGTGAATATTCCGCTCCGGTTCCTCGAGCACGATCACGGGCTTGTTTTCGAAATACAGTGCGACGATGAGGGCGGTGAGATTGATCGTTCCGTCGGAGATCAGAGGTGCCGGAATGACAGCGGAGCCGGTGTACCGTTCGCGGATTGTTGTTACCAGTGTACTGTCCGCCATCTGCTCAACGCGGAACTCTTCAATAAACGGAAAGAGCTCGGCGGCAAACTCCGTGAGCATCTCCTTCTTCTCCGGATTTGCGAGGATGCGGCGCAGGACTATCGCGAGATTGCCCGCATCGGGCTCCAGATCGGATCTCCCGGCCACGGGCGTCGCCCGTTTTGAGAGCTTCGGGTCGAAATCATAGAGTGCGACACTCCGGAAAAAATCGGCGGTGCCGTAGACTACCGGGGAGAGGAGGGGAAAGAGTGTCGGATTCTCAAGAAGCGACCGTTTCGGTGAGAAGGGCTCGGCGTACGACGGGAGCCTGAAGAGCCCGGCGACCGTCTCCGGGATAACGGATGCACGAATATGGTCTCCCTCGCGGTCAAGTGCCACGTGTCCGCCGCCGAGGTGCACCTCATCGGCGCCGTTTGTGATACGGGAGAACGAACAGGATACTTTGAGCCGCTCGGCGGAGACAGTATATCCGCCATCCGCGGAGGGAAACCGGATTGTAAGCCGGTATGCGATCCGGAAACAGTGTGCGACGATCCGGGCCCCGTCCTCCTCGCAGAACTGGAGTGTGATCGGACTCGTCGTCGCGTCGATGATGCACGATGCCGACTGGTCACGGCTGCCGCCGATGCAGACATTTCTCAGGTACTCTACGCCACCCTGGAGGGAAATCGCGTTTTCGAGCCCGCGGGACGCAATATCCCGCAAATACCTGATGCTGCCGATGAAATTCGATTTTCCTGCGGCGTTGGGCCCTATCAGGACATTGAATCCGCCCAGTTCCATGTGGAGTTTGTCAAAGCTTCTGAAATTCTCCGCACATATCTCCGTAAACCGCATGCCACACACGTCCCCCGATTCCTATTCAGTGAACTGGCCGTCAGGGGTGATAAATCACGCGTATACTGGCGATCGCCGGTCGGCGGGACGGTTTTATTACGGTGCACTCATGTATATATCTCAGAATATTTCCTATGGTCTGGATGGGCACTGGCTGGATGATGTGCTGGATTCAGGGGTGTGTGTAGCCCATGCCCTCTCACCATGAATCGCCGGAAGGGACCGGGAAAACGGGGGCCGGTCTCGCGGGCGTTCTGGTTGTCCGGAAAGATGTGAGGCGGGTGAGCATCCGCGTTCTTCCCGACGGAACGGTACGAATCACAGCACCACCGGGTTTCGACATCGGGCCCGTCATCGACCGGAACAAGGACTGGATTGGACGGCAGCAGGCCCGGTTTTCAGCCTGTGCGGCTGAGCACGGCGAATCCGAGCACCGTATGCTGCTGCACGGCCAGCCCCACCACCTTGTTCCCGGGCAGGACTGTCTCGTGGACGAAAAAGCGGGTGAGGTCCGCTACACCTCTCCCGGTGCACTCAAAAAAGCGCTTATCAGCTGGCTCCGGGAGGATCTTTCAGGCAGGATAGCCCGGCATGCCGCTCGTATGGACGTTGCCCCGGGCAGGCTCAGTATCCGGATGCAGCGGACGCGGTGGGCGAGCTGTTCGTCGCGGGGGACTATCAGCGCAAACCTCCGTCTGATGGCGATACCCCCGGAACTGCGGGAATATATCGTCGTTCATGAACTGGCGCATCTCATCGAACCGAATCATTCTGCCCGCTACTGGCGCCTTGTAATGACATATTATCCCGGTTTTGCGGAGGCACAGCAGGAGCTGAAAAAATACTGGGTGGTTGTGGAAAGAAGTGCCATCTGGAAACAGATCCAGGACCTCTAGGCACCACCCAAACCGTGCCTCTCCCGGCCCTTAGTCGTATTTTCCCTTGACGTCTTCCCATCCGGTGTAGCCACAGTAAATACAGCACTCCCCGCCGCAGTGCCTGCATTTCCGGGCAGGGCTTTTTACAAGGACTTTACCTTTTTTATCGCAATAGACACAGCCCGCTCCTTCGCAATGCTGGCATATCGCCTCGGTATATTCTGGTGTTCCGGTCATGCTGGTAGTTTCACCTCAGTACAGGGACATGGGGTGCCGGTGATAAAGAAAGTAGTTATCCGTCTCTCCGGCCCCCCCTCATTATCAGTCCAGCAGCACGAGCCCGACCGACCGGATGTTACCGTGCTCGATTTTACCGTATTCCATGTCCTTGCACGGGATCGGGCGGATGTCCCACCCGGCGTTTCGCGCAGTGGCGAAGACATCGATGCAGGATGCTTCCATGCTGGGCCTCATGCGGTCCATATGGCGGCAGAACCTCCGCATGCTCTCGTCGACAATCCCGTCCGTGGTCTCGGCGATGCAGTCGTCACAGAGTATGCAGGGATAGGCACCGAAGCCGAATGCCCGGTAAAAACCATCATAAAACGCCCTTTTCTCAAGAAAATGCACGGTGGTATTGATCCAGAGGATCATGTCCTTAAACCACGGGTGGAAATCCGCCGGAATGTCATCGGGCTCTATCGCCGGGTGTGCGGGATCGCCGTCGAACCGGAGAAGTATCCCGGTCCGGTATTCACGCAGCATTGCGCTGGTTTCCCCGGGCCCCGGTGCGTAGGGCGGGCAGCTGAGGTGCTTGCCGTATCCCTTGCATCCGAACCGGCATTTGAACCGGACCCATGTGGCGACTACGACGTCCCGGGTTCTGATCGGTGCGGCGATTGCACCTCTTTCCTCTGCAAGTGCGCACAGCTTATTAATTTCATAACGGACCGATTCCTCCATTCAGATACACTCCCCTGATATCTGGAAGCATGACGGGGCGGGCTGATAAGTCTTCTGGGCGGATATCAGCGGGACCCTACATCATCGGGGCACCGGGTGTGGAGAATCTGTGCCATGATGAGGCGTGAACTGCAGAACCCTTCTCCCGGGTACGCCTTTGTCCTGACGACGCGGGCATTGATTCCCCTGTGGCGGAGCTCTGTTTCGAGACGCTCTTCCGAAAAGTGCTGGTTGTACCCCAGCGTGATGATATCGGGCTCTATTTCGGCGATCGGCCGAAACATATCCTCCCTGTCCCCGAGGCGTGCGGCGTCGACGGGCCTGAGCGCCGCCACCATAGCCAGCCGCTGCTGTTCCGGGATCACGGGCCGCGGTTTGTGGCGGACGTTTTCGTCCCTCGCAACGATCACATGGAGTTCGTCGCCGAGGCTGCGCGACTGTTCGAGGTAATAGAGGTGACCGGGATGAAGAATATCAAAGGTCCCGGTAGCAACCACACGGATTATCAGATCACCTCCAGGGTGCAGGGCTGCCCGCCGGCGGTGTAACAGCGCCAGTCGTCTGCCCCGTACGGCGCCCCCACGATGATGTGGATCCGCCCGACAGACGGAAAAAACCGCAGATCAGCATTCGACGGTTGAAGCACCCCGTTCGGGTGGCTATGAGCGCTGCCCGTAAGGCCTGTCCGGAGCGGAAGCATATGCGGTGAGAAGGAGGCGCTCTCTTCGCCGCATATCGTGCCCGGAACGAGCTCGAGCTCATCCAGAATGCCGTCGTGGTCCCTGATAATTGCGAGAAATTCCAGGGGGTGCTGGCTTTTCCCGATCTTCAGGAGCAGATCAAGCAGGTCCCGCGAAATTCCCGGTTGCCTCATGCGTACTCCCGATCATGTTGCAGAGCGATCCACATAATCCTTTCATCCTTGCACGAAGGCATCAGAATGGCCCGTCCTGCTCGAAACTCCGGCCAAATCGGAGTGCGCATTCCGCCTTGAAAAGCTCTTTGCCAAGATAGGCGGCGTGATCCAGGAGAGAAACGCGGTCGTGCGCCAGCAGGGTCCAGAGCACGTCCTGCCACCGCTCCCCTCGAAATGCAATCCCGTTGTGGACGGCGACGATCATGCCGTCCTCGATTCCGATACGGAGGTTCCCCCGCGGATCGTACGTGATGTCGTCGGGCATAGGTATCGCGTCGATCACCTCCGTGTACGAGAGGGGAGGTTCCCGCCGCCGGCGTTTTTCCTTCATGACTAGGAGATCGATGCCGAGGTCCTTCGGGTACGGGCGATCCCGAACGAGTACCATCATCTCCGTAGCGGTCCGCATCTCACCGACCGATCCGAGGGTCTTGTCCGAATGCTCGCTCGTGAAGATCACGGCAGCCCCGCATTCGCGTGCCATGCCAGCCAGCAGTGCGTTTGCACCGGGGGAGTCCGCATCGAGCAGTTCGACGACGTTGCCCGCCCCGAAAAAGAGGGGGTGGCCCTCCGGGGCAAAGGCACGCAGTGATGCAACGAGCCCTGACCCGACGGGCTGCAGCAGGGGATCGGCGATGATGCGGTTGATCCCCCCTGCCTCCGCCGCCCGGAGATTTGCTGCGAGATCTCGCCCTCCGGGAACGATGACTGCCGCCGCCCCCGCCCGGGCAACCTCTGCCGCCACGAGGGGGATATTCTCTTCCTGGAGCGACAGCACGAGATCCGCCCGGAAGAGTGCCGCCCGGATCAGCTCGGGATCCTGCGAATCCACCGCGAGGGGGCCAGGGAATTCCCGGAGTGCTGCGAAGCATTGCCTGACGTCGCCGGGCGTTGCATCAAACCCGAATCCTAGGTCGACGATATCCGCACCGGATGCGAAGAACCGTTCCACGGCGGCGGCAATATCGGGGTGCCGGTGTGCGTCCATGATCTCCGCGAGTACCTTCATCCGCGATGTGCCGCCGATCTTCACGCCGCGGATGGAAAAGTCGCATGACGCTTCCTCTTCTTCACGGCGGACGCGGGTTAGGGCCGCCTTCTTCCGTTCGGCTGCCAGATAATCGTCAGCGGGTACTGTCCGCGACAATGTTATTTCCCCGAGGCGGGGGAGGATGAGGGGGAGATCGGCCGCATGCCGCGGCCCTTTGAAAATCGGCACACCCGTATCCTGTTCCACGTCCGCAAACGACGCCGTGCACATCCCTGAAACGATTGCCATATCATATGTCCCCCCGGAGAGAAGCGAACGGAGCTGGCCCGGGGTGAGGAATGATGCAATTTCACCGGTAATCACCACCTCGGCATCCATACCCCGTGCAGCCTGTGTCACGGTATCACGGGTAATCGAGCCGGTCGGAAGGAGCAGGCGCATAGGCTGTCATTAATAGTGGAGAGGTGAAAAAAGATATGATCTGATGCTGAAATGCGACCTGCATATTCACACCTCGTTCTCACGTGACGGGGAGAGCACGGTGGAGGAGGTGCTGGCACAGGCAGCGAGGGTCGGCCTCGATGCCGTCGCGATCACCGACCACGATACCGTGGAGGGCGCCCGCTATGCCCTTACCCTCGAGACTCCCGTCACCGTAATCCCCGGCATCGAGGTTTCCACCCGGCAGGGGCATCTGATCGTGCTCGGTGTTTTAGACCCGGTTCCGCCGGGAAGAGATTTCGCGGAAACCGTCAGGATTGCACGGGAGATGGGGGGTGTGCTTATCCTCCCGCACCCGTACCACCAGTGGAGGCATGGCGTCGCCCTGAAGGTCTCGTCAGCGATATCCCTCGTCGATGCGGTGGAGGCGTTTAACAGCCGGTATATCACGGGGTCCGCGAACAGGCGGGCGGCACGGGAGGCCCGGCTGGCCAATGTCCCCTGCGTCGGGGGAAGTGATGCCCATAACGCCCGGTTTGTTGGTTTCGGCCTGACGCTCGTGGATGCAGAGGGGACCGGTGCCGATGCCGTTCTCGCCGCCATCCGGGCCGGAAAGACATATGCAGGGGGGCACATGACGCCGCTTCGGACCTATACGCGGCAGTCGCTCAAAGGTGCGGTTCGTAAAATCAGGAAGCGTGTCCATTTATGAAACGGCTGGGATTTCTGGTATCATACTTTGGCGACCATTTTTTCGGATCCCAGATGCAGCCCGACAGGCGTACCGTCGAGGGGGAATTTATCGCCGCCTGCCGGTCACTGAACCTCTTTGACGACTGGCGCGAGGCCGGATTTGCCTTTTCCGGGCGAACGGACAGGGGGGTGCATGCACGTCGGCAGATGGCTGCGTTTACGACAGACGAGCCGGAACGGGCAATTTCAACCCTCAATTTCCTGCTGCCTGCCGATTGCTGGTGTGCCGGGTGGGCCCCGGTGCCGGAGACGTTTCATCCCCGGTATAACGCCCGGCAGCGGACATACCGGTACTTCTTCCCGGATCCGGATCCTGACATAGCGGCGATGCAGGCGGTGGCGGATGTATTCGTCGGCACGCACGATTTCTCCCGCTTTGCGCGTGTGGCGGACAGAAACCCGCGCCGCACGATCCTCTCGTCCCGTGTGAGTGCCGCGGGCTCCTGTGCCGTCTATGAGGTCACGGGAGAGAGCTTTCTCTGGAACATGGTGCGCTGTATGGCAACGGCACTGACTGCAGCCGGAAAGGGGGAAATGACGCCCGAAGACGTCGAAAAACGTCTTTCGGATCCGCGGGGGGCTCACTTCGGCCCGGCACCAGCGGGGGGCCTCGTTCTCTGGGATATCGACTGCGGGATTCGTTTCCAGCCGATTGAGACGGACCGGCGAAGCGGTGGCTATTGCAGATCATTCTGCCGGGAATGGCGGGTCCGGAAAAAAGTGGTAGAGTCGTTATGCCGGCCGGGCGTCGATCTCGGGGGGGAGAAGCCGGTCGATGAGGAACTGTGGAATGTCATCTGACCGTTTTACCGTTAGATAGAACCGGGCCTTGGTGCCATCCATGCCGAGGTATTTCAGGTAGATCTGGAAGTTGGTCTGCATCGCCCGTATACCGAATACGGTAATCGTGGCTTTCCGTTCCGAAATTTTCCGCTCCTCTCCGACAACGATCTTCTCTCCGGGATTCTGGTCCACCTGGATAATCATCTCGTTCTCCGCAGTCAGCGCGATCATCTTGGTATTGCCGATGATCACGGGTTGTGCGAGGGGGAAGTGTACGTCGTAGGTTGTGGTATACGGGTAGCTGTCACCCGGGTCCGGGGCGCTGACAGTTACGTTCAGAGTGAGCGCTGCCACAACGACGACGATGGCAAGGAGGGCGAGGAGAACGAGGGCGATCTTCAGTTTTCCAACGCCCTTCTTCTGTTCCCTGACTTCGACGACCCGCTCCCTGATAATCTGCGGAGGGATCACTACCGGTGGCGGAGTGGGCGGTTCCTGTTGTGGTTCCGCTGGCTTCTCCACCGATGGTTCCGGTGCAGCGGGCGGTTCTTCCGGTACGGCCGGTTCTGCCGCTTTATCGGGAACCGGAGCCGTCTCCAAAACCTCCTCCGGAGGTTCCTGTGCCGGTGATTTCCCGGCGGATTCCACGCTCTCCGTGTCCGGGTGTTCGCTGGCTTTTTCCTTTTCGCTCATAGTTCTCCTGTGGAAAACAACGATAGATGAGTATATAATGCTTCTGTGGCGATTATCACCACCGATAATCAATTCGGCGCGGAAGAGCAAACCCTCATTATCAATGATGACAGATAGTGTATCTGAGGTTTCTCATGCCCGAAATCCCAAAAGAGGAATATATTTTACGGTGTACGTCCGCCTGTGCCGGATGCAGTTCCTCGCTGGTTCTGCGGTACGTTTTCAAGGCGGCCGGCCCCGACAGTGTCCTTGTTGTCCCGGCATGCTGCACGAGTGTGATTCAGGGGATCTACCCGAATACGGCGATGAATATACCCGTCTATAATGTGGCGTTCGCATCGGCCGCAGCCGTGGCGTCCGGGATGAGCACGGCCTTCCGTACGATGGGAAGAAAAACGAATGTCATCTGCTATGCCGGGGACGGCGGCACGGTTGATATCGGCATCCAGGCTCTCTCCGGTGCACTTGAGAGAGGGACGGATTTCCTGTACATCTGCTACGACAACGAGGCCTACAGCAATACCGGCATGCAGCGGTCCGGCGGAACCCCTCTTGGGGCGAGGACGACCACCACACCGTGCGGCAAGAAGGACAATAAAAAGGATCTGGACCGGATTGTAGCGGCCCACAACCTGCCCTACATGGCGACAGCGTGCAGTGCCTATCCGCTCGACCTCTATAAGAAGGTGAAGAAGGCCCTCTCAATCCCGGGCCCGAAATTCATTCATATACTTGCCCCGTGCCCGCCCGGATGGAGGTTCCCGTCCGCGGAGACGATCGAGATGGGCAAACTCGCGGTCAAGACCGGTATGTGGGTGCTGTATGAGCGGGAGTACGGAACATTCTCCCTGAACGGAGCCTCGAAGGCAGCGATGAAGAAACGCCTCCCGGTGCGGGACTACCTCACACGGCAGGGACGGTTCAAGGGGATTGACGAGGAGACCATCGGCATTCTCCAGCAGACGGTGGACAGGAATATGGACCGGTACGCCCGGGAGGTGGAGGGCATATGCTGACCGTCGCCACCGGGAACAAGGCAGTGGCAACCGCTGTCAAGCACGCAAAGCCCGCAGTGGTCGCCGCCTACCCCATCACCCCGCAGACGGAGATCGTCGAGCAGATTGCGAACTTCGTCGAAACAGGAGAGATGGAGGCGAACTATATTCCGGTCGAGAGTGAACACAGCTCGATGGCGGCGTGCATTGGCGCGTCTGCGACAGGAGTGCGTTCTTTTACCGCAACGAGCTCGCACGGGCTCGTCTACATGTGCGAGATGCTCCACTGGGCGGCGGGGGCGCGGCTTCCGATTGTCATGGCAAATGCCAACCGGGCGCTCGGCCCCGGCTGGAATATCTGGGCGGAGCACTCGGATTCCCTTTCCATGCGTGACACGGGCTGGCTTCAGGTCTATGTGGGAAGCGTGCAGGAAGCCTATGACGCGACACTGATGGCCTTCCGGATCGCGGAGCACGAAGATGTGATGCTGCCGGTGATGATCAACCTCGACGGTTTCACGCTCACGCATATCATGCAGCCGCTCGAGACGGTGGATATCGGCGATTTCATTCCCCCCTGTAAGATAGCGCATGCCATCGATACGGCAAACCCCGGCGGGTACGGAACGCTGACGCCGCCCACCGAGCACTTTAAGTTCAGGTGGGATATCGAGCGTGCAATGCGGGACTCCGTGGACGTAATCAGGGAAACAGAGGACGAATTCGCCCGCCGCTTCGGGCGCCGCTATGCCCCCGTGGAGGAATACCGGTGCGACGATGCGGATGTGGTCGTTGTTGCGATGGGCACACTCGGGAAAGAGGCGGAGGTGGCCGCGGACATCCTCCGGAACGAAGGCATCCGTGCCGGATCTGCGCGTTTGCGCTGGTTCAGGCCCTTCCCTGCGATTGATTTCGGGGACAAAGAGCTCGTTGTGATTGACCGCGACTACTCGTTCGGGTACGGCGGCATTCTTGCCCGCGAACTTCAAGCAGCATTCGGCATAACCCCGTACAGCGTGATCGCAGGGCTTGGCGGGCAGGAAGTGACATACGATGACATTGCGGGCTTTGTCCGGGAACGGAAGCCGGGGGCGGAATTCTGGTTCGGGGTGAGTGACTGATGTACGAGATTCGCCTGCACTCGCGGGGCGGGCAGGGCGGTGTGACCGCTGCGAAGATGATTGCCCACGCGGCAATCCTGGACGGAAAATATGCAACCGCGAACCCGTTCTACGGCGCTGAACGGCGGGGAGCTGCCGTCGTTTCGTTCATCAGGATTGACGATCGGCCCGTCCGCGTCTACAGCCAGATCAGGAACCCCGATCTCGTCATCGTGCTTGACGCGACGGTAATGGAGACGGTGGATGTCCTGCAGGGGATAAAACCGGACGGCACGGTGCTTGTCAACAGCCCTCATCCGGTTGACATGAAAGGATATCCGACAAGCCGGGTGGATTTAACGGCGATTGCACTCTCGATCGGGCTCGTGCTCGCGGGAAGTCCGATTCTCAACACCCCCCTTCTCGGGGCGTGTGCAAAACTCGGGCTCATTTCCGTGGAATCCGCCCGGGAGGCTATCAGGGAGACGTTTAATGATGAACGAAACGTGCAGGCAGCGGATCAGGCGTACGAGGAGCTGGTGAAATGACGGCAAAGCTTGCGATCTCACGCCCGGTGAAGGGAGCGTCGGGAAAGACCGGTTCATGGCGGACATTCCGTCCGGTGATCGACCGCGAGGCCTGCAATTCCTGTGGCCTCTGCGCACAGTTCTGCCCCGACGGGTGTATTAACGAGGAACTGGAGATCGATCTTGAATTCTGCAAGGGCTGCGGCATCTGTGCACAGGAATGCCCGAAGCAGGCGATAAAAATGGTCCGGGAAGAGGACTGACCTGATAACTGTCCTTTTTCTTCTGTTTTACTGCGATCCGGGGCGTAGGTGAATATTATCGTGCGGAAATTTTATTTCCCGTCACGACCTGCTATTCGCCGCCATTTTCCGGGGGGAACGAAAATCTCGAACCTCGCGCCCCGGTTGAACGTTCCGGTCTCCCGGATTTTCATCTGTGTAAGGCCAAGGATCTCCCGTACAAGAAACAGGCCGTACCCGGTATGGCTCCCGAATCCGCGATTAAATATATCCTCCTTTCTTTCGGGAGAAACTCCCGTGCCGTCATCGGTGACGACAATAACGCCCCGTTCCCCGTCTTCCTGAAACGAGATCACGATACGTGACAGGCCCGGTCCGCCGTACCGCACCGCATTGTCCATGAGGTTGTAAAAAACGCGTTCGAGCATGACATCGGCATATATTTCGAGATCGCCCGTACCGGTGACAAGGCGGATGTTTGCAGGGAGTATCGTGGCGGACGCCCGCTGCACGATACTGTCTACCCGTTGCCATTCCGGTGGTGTCATGCCCATATTTTCATAATCGCGGGTAAATGTGATCTGGTGATGGATGGTCACACAGGCACGGACTATATTATCAACAAGGCCGCCAAGTTCCGGCTGGTACCCGATCTGCTCTTTCAGTTCTGCTGAATACCAGAGGAGGCCCTGCACCTGGTTGAGAATATCGTGGCGGGTAATGTTCGAGAGGAGGCAGAGCTTTTCATTTGCTTCATGAAGTGCAATCTGCGCTATTCTCTGCTCGGTACTATCCCTGATAAGAGCGATGCACTCATGTTCGCCGCTTGCGAGGATCCGCGCCTCGAAGTACCGCATTACCGAGTCGATTTTTAGTTTGTAGAAATAATTCTGCTTTCTCTGCGTCACAAATGCCCGTTCTATGACCTTTTCGAGTTCCTTCCTGAGCCGGGCCGGCATGATTTCCCCCAGCGATTTGCCGAGAAATTCCTCGGGTGGTAAATAGAGCGGGACTCCCGGCGCGGCTTTGAAGTCAAGAATGATACCTTTATTATCCATCCGGAGGATCAGGTCGGGAATCGTATTGAGAAGAGCCTTTGATTCCTGCTCGCTCTTTTTCAGTGCTTTTTCAGCATTTTTCCGTTCCGTGATATCCTGGACCGATGCAATCATCTGCGTTGTGCCGGGGATGTGCGATATGGTGAGAAACGCGGGTGTCTTTACTCCGTCATATCTGAGAAAGGCGAATTCAAAGTTTTTCGGCACCGATGAGGGATCGATTTTTCTCAGGCGGTGGAATTCGGCCATCCGTTCCCGGTCTTCCCCACTGATGAAGTGTGTCCACGACATCCGCCCTTCTATATCCTCCCGGGAATATCCTGATAGCCGCTCCATTTCGGCGTTTGCGATCAGTATTGTCGTATCATCGTCAATTAACACCATCGCAGTGCCACTATTCTCAAAAATCGTCCGGTACTGCTCTTCTGAGGCGCGGAGCTCATCTTCAAGCTTTTTCTGCCTGATAAGATCCGGCTCGTCCGGGATAAATACCTGATTTTCTTCCTTCACCGCCGGTCCGGCGAGCGGCTCCGTCTGCTGTGCCGCGCACAGGACTCCCTCTCCCTTCGTTGGTGTCATCGCACCCTTAATTTCGATGCTCTTTTCCTCCGCACCGATCAGGGTAGTGGTAAATAGAGCGGGTTCGAACGTGGCGCGTACCCGGTGCATGACAGCCCTGAAAGCCTCCGCACTTTCCTGTGAAAGTATATCGACAAGCCTCCGGTTGGCATGGCGCACGGCAAGCAGTTCCACGAGGGTGCTGTTTACCGAGACCACGCGCTCGTCAGGAAGAATACAGAATACCAGAATTCCCGCTATGTCAGGAAGATCCCCTTGCAGGAGCTGTCTCTCTTGCCCGTTACCGGATATCTCTCCGTTATCCGGGGTGGCGGTTTCGGGCATATCTTCTCTTAATTTGAAGGGATTGTCCATAATGATTGGGATTATTTTCCGTATGTCTGAAAAAGAAAAAGCCGGAACCGGCAGGGCTTCACTCTTTGATCGGGCATTGGCCGATGTATTCGAGATCGAGCGCATAGAAATGTGCATACCCGCAATTGCGGCATCGTGTCGTAAGATGGTGCGCGCCGACAATCATGTCGTGCAGTCCGGTGACACTGCAGTTCTTGCAGGTGGCGGTTGTGTCAAGAGTCCAGACATCATGGCGTCCGATTCGGGTGGAAATGCCTTCCGGCTGTGCACGGTCCTCCGTCCTCGGTGTAAAGATACGGGTTGCACCGCAGTTTGAGCAGACCACCTGTGCCTGAGGGGATACCGCTTTAATGATCTGATCCACGTCCTTGCCACAGTGGTAACAGACTGTCTTGTGTCTGGTGAAGATGAACCGCTCTCCCATACCTGTGTATTTTGCGGCGTGTAATAAAAGATGATCCATACACAATCCGGGGCGCCTTCGCTCCCGGCTATCCTTCACCGGTGTGCCTTTTTCAGGGTGAAGCGGATAGCCGCTCCGGCACCCGGTTCCCCGGGTATCCGGTCATCTGCACGGATTGTCCCGCCGTACCGTCCAATCAGGGTACCTGTAATATAGAGGCCGAGTCCCTTACCCGCACCCGGCAGTGTTCCGGTTGTAAAACGGTTGAAGATCTCGGTTTTCATCGAGTCGGGAATACCCTTCCCCGTATCCTCGACCGAGACCAAAACAAACTCATCGTCCGCCTCTTCCACTGTGATACGGACCATACCGTTCTGGCCCGCGAATTTGCGCCCGTTATCGATGAGGTTGGAGATGACGACCGGGAGAAGTTTGTCAGCCATCACCCACACGGGATTTCCTGTATACTGTATTGTTATATCGGGAAATGTGTCTATTTCCCGCTGGATGGCCGCATGCAGGTTCACCGGTTTCAGTATGGTTTCATGCTCTTCCAGTGCCCGCATCGTTGACACGTTCTCGATGATGTTGATGCCGTGGTGGATGCTGGTGATCATCTTGTTTGCATACGTGCGCAGTGACGGGTCGCCAAGTTCCCGCAGCATCTCGGCGTACCCGAGCGATGCCGTATAGGCGTTATTGATGTCATGCGACATGATATCAAGGTACAGGTTCGCCGTGCCGTTGGACTCGTGCAGCTCTGTCGTCCGTGTGGTGACGAGTTCCTCGAGCCGTTCATTGTATTCCGTGATCCGCTCTTCCGAAGCCCTCAGTTTCGATATCGTCTCTTTCAGGGTGAGGATCATGGAATTTATGCTCTTTTCGAGCCTGACAAACTCGCTGCCGCCCGTCACGCGTATATTGTAATCCAGATCACCCTCCGAAACCCGGTTGACGTCCTCGACGATCGTGCGGATTGGGCGTGTGATCCACACCGCCGCGCCGTATGCCAGCACAATGCAGAGCAGGATTGCAAACGCTGTGATGAGAATATGGCTCCGGATAAGCGTGTTAATCTTTTCATCGATCAGGCTGGAGTTGTAGTTTAGTTCGACGACAAGGCTCGGATCGGAAGGATACGCAGGGTCCCTGAGATCGACGAAGAGGTACCGTGTCCGCATGGCGTTCTGCGCATCGAAAATTTCGACTCCGGCCTTCTGGTGGAAAATTGCATCAATACATTCGCGTTTCTCCGGGCTGATTGTCTGCGTATCGGTGCCGATCGTCTCCCCGATGAGGTCATAGATGGTGACGGATTCAAGCGTCGGATTCAACGCTTTAAGGTCGTCGACTGTCCTGAGGAACCGAAGGTTGTTCCTGTATGCGTTGAATTCTTCAGAAACGAGGCCGAGTTCGAGAAGATAGGCATGGTCGGGTGTCGGCATATAAGCGAACTTTCTCACCCTGCCGGTTTTCAGCTCTTTAACAACGCGATCGGAGACAAACTCGTCTCCGAGGCGAATCGCAGTAATCTGCTCGCAGAATTGAGGATAATTTCGAAAATCCAGCCCGAGATCGGGTTCGTACGTTGTATTCCTGATGACACAGTCGGCATCGATGACGTAGAGATCCATGACCCCCCCAAACCCGTTTTTCAGGCTTTTCAGATCCATCATCGCGGGATTCCGCCCGGATCGTTCATATTCGGCGGTAAATCCCTCAAATGCCGTCCGCATGCGATCGTCGAGTGTCACATCAAAGATCTTCAGGCCGGTATCGACGAGCACCAGCGATCCTATGATCGAGGCCTCTGTGTTGTTTTCCATTCGCACATAGTTCCCCGTCATTTCCTCACGCACCTCGATAAAATCGAGATACGAGATACAGCATATGACCGGAACGATGACAAGAAGTGTAGCTATGACGAGATAAAGCGCGAAGGAAAGCCGGTGGTGGGGAGATGTGTCGGAATTCATGGAACCTTGCTGGCAGGTGGAAGTGATCTAAAAGTGTATCTCGACACTGTGCCGTTTACCGTGAAAAAACCTTCTATTTACCTTACTGTATTTAAAGCGGGTCCTGCCTGATAAAAAAACCCCCGGAATAATAAAAAAAATGTCCCGGGCGGATAGGTTTTATCCTCCCGTCCGGTTCGGATACTGGATTGTTGTATTACATCATACCGGGCATTCCGCCCATGCCACCCATGCCGCCCATGCCGCCGCCCATGGCTGCCATCTCCTCGGGTGACGGTCCTCCTCCGCCACCCATCTTGGATGCGGCGATGACATCGTCAATACGGAGGATCATGACAGCTGCCTCCGCGGCGCTTGCGACAGCCTGCGTTTTGACACGCAGGGGTTCGATGACGCCCGCTTTGAGCATGTCCTCTGCCTTTCCGTCGAAGACGTTGAGGCCGTAGGTCTTTTTCTTGCCCTTATCCTTCTCATGTGCCGCACGGAGCTCCACAAGCATGTCGATGGGATCGAGGCCTGCGTTCTCTGCAAGTGTCCGGGGGATGATTTCAAGAGCGCTTGCAAATGCTTCGATGGCGAGCTGGGCCCGTCCGCCGACACTTGCTGCGTAGTCGCGAAGCCTGAGCGAGAGCTCGATCTCGGGTGCGCCGCCGCCTGCGACGAACTTTCCGTCCTCGACTGCAACCGAGACAACACGGATTGCATCCTCAAGAGCCCGGTCAAGCTCGTCGACAACGTGCTCGGTACCGCCGCGGATCATCAGGGTGACGGCCTTCGGGTTCTTGCAGCCGGTAACGAAGATCATCTCTTCGCCGGAGACCTTCTTCTCCTCGACCAGACCGGCGAAGCCGAGTTCACCGGTTTCGATTGCATCAATGCTGGAGATGAGGCCTGCGCCGGTTGCGCGGGCGAGTTTGGTCATGTCGGACTTCTTGACACGGCGGAGTGCAAGGACTCCTGCCTTTGCGAGGTAGTGCTGCGCGATGTCGTCGATACCTTTCTGGCACATAAGGACGTTTGCGCCGCTTGCGATGATCTTGTCAACGATGTTCTTGATCATACGCTCTTCCTCGTCGAGGAACATCTGGAGCTGGTCGGGGCTCGTGATGCTGATCTCGGCATCGACTTCTGTCTTCTTGAACTCAACAGCTGCGTTTAAGAGCAGAATTTTTGCCTTCTTGACCGTTTTCGGCATGCCGGGGTGGACACGCTCTTTGTCGATCACGACGCCCTCGATGATCTCGGAGTCGTCGGTTGAGCCGCCGACCTTCTTCTCGACTTTCACAAAGTCGGTGTCGACGGTCCCGTCTTCGTCGGCAATCATTGTGATGGCTTTCACAACGAGGTCGCAGAGTTTATCTTTTGCCGCCTCGGCACCCTTGCCGGTCATTGCGGTGTCGGCGATCTTCTTGAGCATCTTCATGTCGTTTGGCTTGACGGTAATGGCGATCTCCCTGAGAATCTCCATTGCCTTGTCGGCGGCCATGCGATATCCGTGCGTGATGACGGTGGGGTGCACATCCTGCTCGAGGAGGTCCTCCGCCTTCTTCAGCAGTTCGCCTGCCACGACAACTGCCGTGGTGGTGCCGTCGCCGACTTCGTCGTCCTGCGTCTTTGCGACTTCAACCATCATCTTTGCAGCGGGGTGCTCGATGTCCATCTCTTTTAAGATGGTTACGCCGTCGTTCGTAATGACGACATCACCGATAGTGTCGACGAGCATTTTGTCCATGCCCTTCGGCCCGAGCGTTGTCCTTACAGCACTTGCCACCGCTTTTGCAGCGGCAATATTGCCTGCCTGTGCATCGCGTCCACGCGTGCGCTGGCTTCCTTCTTTAAGGATAATTATAGGTTGTCCTCCAAGTGTTGACATCTGCTATCACCATTTAGCGGTAAAAATGTAGGTTAGTGGTTCTATATAATGGTTATTACTTGTCGATCAGTTCGATAAGTTCTGATCCGTTCTCAAGGGAATGCAACTGGTTCTCTCCGATAATAAGTGTTTTTCCCACCTTTTTCTTCTTGTTATAGTCGGTTATGATGCACATTGCGCGCGTATTTGCGATTTCGGAGATATTGCCGATCAGGGCGGCGCGCCGGACAATTTTCTGTGCAGGGCCGTACCCGGTGAGAATCAGCTCTTCGTGGAACTCCGCGAGCGCCTGAAATGGTGCACGCTGCATGGCGTGGAGCCGGATTCCCATCCGTTCCAGGTCAGAGGGCACGCTTCCGCTCGGTGCGGGGGTCCGGTGCCCGACAGGGGACTCGTACGAGAGGAGATCGATCGCCTCGACAACTGCCGTATCAAATATTTCTTCGATTCTGACCGCTATATCGAGGGTCGTGCCCATGCCGCTCTCGTACTTGCTGATTGTTCTCCGTGAAACGCCGAGTACATGGGCAAGATCGCCGAGCGACATCTGCTGCTGCTCCCGTAGTTCCCGCAGCAATTCACCGTTGATATTGACATACAGGCCGCCCGGCGATGCATAGACGAGCGGCGGGACACGGTCCACAAGGTAGTCGTACAGCGTGGAGACATTAACCGCGACGATCCCGTACCGCAGGTATATGGCACCGCGCTCAAGCTCCGTGTCCCGCGCCCGCTCCCCGACAATCAGGGGGGTGCCCTTCAGGCACCGTGCGATGAGGGCAAGGTCGTGCGCCACCTCTTCGGTGACACTGTCGATATGGGCAACCACCTTGATAACGAGGGGCTTTTTATCCTGACGTGCGATCAGATCGAAACTGCGCGGACGCATATCACAGCGCTCTGATATCTGATACTCTCCCATGATCAGTACACTGATGACCATCTGGAGCAGTTTCTGTTGTGACATCGGCCGTACGAATCGATATAGAATGAGAACATTATAAAACTCTGTGTTATGCTCATCGGCATCGACGACACTGATTCTCCCGCCGGAATGTGCACCACGTATATCGGAGCGCTCCTCGTAAAGTGCCTCGGGGAAGCAGGCTGCACCGTCCGCGAAGCCCGCCTGATTCGCCTGAATCCGAATGTCCCTTATAAAACGCGGGGAAACGCCGCAGTGTGCATTGTAGCCGACGGTGATGCGGAGTATGCTTTTCAGGCGGCCTGCGACCTCGTGGATGCGTATGCGGATCTTGCCTGTGATACAACAAACCCGGGAGTCGTCGTCGTGTCAAAACCCCCGGATTCCGCGTTTTATTACCGTGCGCTCCGTGACTTCTGCGAGATTGATGAGGCCGTCCGGCTCTGTAAGGCCGCGGGTGCACGGTTTCGCGGCTGGAAAAACGGGCGCGGCCTGATAGGTGCGTTTGCAGCGGTTGCCAGTGATCTCCCCGATACAACCTCAGAATACCTTGCCTATCGCAGTGCGGAATGCACCGGCGTACGTGACGTCGACCCGGCGAGTATCTTTGCCGCCGAGGAGGCCACGTACCCTCATACATGGGACTCGGTGGACCGGGAAAATGGTGTTGTCGTCTGTGTTCCCCATACGCCCGACCCGGTGCTCTTCGGCATCCGGGGCGAAAGCCCCGCATGGGTGACCGTGGCGGCAGGGATGATCAGGTCCGAACCTCCGGTACTCACACAGGTCTACCGGACGAACCAGGGCACCGATGCGCATATCGTTCCCGGCCGGGCTGGCGCCCTCGCCGAGGGATGCTCATACCGGCTGCAGGGGACCGTGGCTGCCCTTCCCGTCACCCGGAGGGGAGGGCACATCTCGCTGATTCTCGAAGATGCCGGTGTGCGGGTGCGGTGCATGGCCTATGAACCGACAAAGGGATTTCGCGACCTGATCCGGTCCCTCATTCCCGGGGACCGGATTTTAGTTCAGGGTTCATGGAAAGGGGGCAGTATCAATCTCGAAAAGGTGCGCATCGATGCTATTGCCCCGGAGACGGTAACCCGGCCGCCACTCTGCCCGGCTGGCCACGGGCGAATGACCAGTGCGGGTGCCGGCAAAGGGTACAAGTGCCGCCGGTGCAGTCTCCGCTCCCCGTATCCCGACGTGACGGACCTGCCGCGGAAGCTCGTACCCGGATGGTACGAAGTCCCGCCCATTGCCCGGCGCCATCTTGCAATGCCTCTCGTCCGGAAGAGGCTCTTCTCAAATTAATGCTATTTTATTTACAAAGGAAGTTTTTTAATATATTATGGTATACTTAGTGATGGTGGTCCGATGTTTTCATTCACCGACGAAAACGTGTACGCTCTGTACATGACTGTACGATGTGATGCGGAACCGATGATTAACGATACCCAGCGGGAAGCTGTCCACCTGCTTGGCACTCTGGCGCACGAAGGGAATGCGGATGCCCTTGCCGCCTTACATAACCTCGCACGCACCCCGAACCTGCATCCCCTGCTTGCGGAGATGGTACGGGAAAGACTGGTAGTTCCTCAACCGGTTTAACAAAAAAGGATCACCACCAAAATCTCCCCTGCCAGAACCGGCGGGGTATAAAAAACCGTCTGATGGAATCACTATTTCGGATGGCGGGACGGACCGGAAAACCACCCTCAGATCCATTTCCGGCAGCCATCACCACGGTAGGAATGATTCCCTGTCGGGGGAATTCCTCCCGCCCCGTCATCCGTTCTCTCTTTACCTGATATCCATTCCCTCTCTTTTCCTGCGGTAAACATGCCGGTACCCGGCTTTTCGTACACCGTTTCCACGAGAGGCGGCCCCTTGCCACCGTGGTGTTAATCGCGGATGAGATGCAATTCTTGTGCAGGGAAATAGGCAGATCCGGAGAGTGTGATATCATGGAATGCGGGGATGCGGTGGTGCAGGCGAAAATCAGACCCGGGATGACAGTCGGGGAGCTTGTTGAAGAGATGGGTAAATCGGGCGCGTACAACGCGGGTTCCCTCTGGCACGCGGCGAATATCTACGAGGAGATGCTCCGCGATTCCGAAGCGGTTAAATTCGTCGGGCTTGCGGGGGCAATGGTCCCGGCCGGTATGGGGGGGATCATCTCCGATCTCATCGACCTCGGGCACGTGGACGTGCTGGTCTCGACCGGGGCGAACCTGACCCATGATATCATCGAGGCGATCGGGTGTTCACACTACCACGGTACTGCGCAGTGCGACGATGTGATGCTTCATGACGAAGAGATCAACAGGATTTACGATGTCTATCTCCCGAACGAAGCCTTTGTGAGATTTGAAGAATTTATGCAGGGCATCTTTTCGGAGTTACCCGGCGGCAGTACGCTCTCCATCGCCGATCTCCTGCACACTATCGGCACGCGTTTGCCCGGGGGCATCCTCGCGAAGGCTGCGGCACATGACGTGCCAGTCTACTGCCCTGCCATCCAGGACTCGATGATCGGGCTCCAGTACTGGCTTTTCGATCAGACGCATTCGGTGACGATCGATGCATTTCGTGATATGCACGGCCTTATGGACCGGTGCTTCTCCGCGACGCGTGCGGGTGCGCTTCTCATCGGGGGCGGGGTTCCGAAGAATTACATCTTCCAGAGCATGCTCATGACACCGGGAGGATTTGATTATGCGGTGCAGCTCACCGGCGATCGCCCCGACTTAGGCGGACTGTCGGGTGCGACTCTCGAAGAAGCGAAATCATGGGGCAAGATCACCGGCGAAGCACGTGCGATGACCGTATACGGCGATGCAACGATCACTCTCCCCCTGCTCGTGGCCGCCGTGCTTGAGAGGATGGGAAAATGACCGACCTGATCCTTGCGCTGGATGTGCCGGCCCGCGAGGAGGCGCTGGCGATTGCAGAGGCATGCGCTCCTTTTGTCGACCGGATAAAGCTCGGGTACCCCCTCATTCTCGCCGCCGGTCTCGGCATCGCCGGCGAAATCGCCGAACTCGGGTGCCCCCCCATCGCGGACTTCAAGGTCGCGGACATCCCGAATACAAACCGGCTGATCGCCGAACAGGTATTCGATGCTGGATTTTCGGCGATTATAACCCACGCATTTACCGGATCTGACTCGGTATCGGCGTGCGTGGAGGTCGCCCATAAAAACAGGGGCGAATGCTATGTCGTTGCCGAGATGAGCCACCCGGGCGCTGTCGAATTCTTTCATGGCGGCGTAGCGGAGCGCCTTGCAGAGACGGCTGTCGGGTGCGGTGCCGACGGCATCATCGCTCCTGCGACCCGTCCCGAGCGGATTCGAGCGCTCCGAAAGGTGATCGGAGAGAGAAAAATCCTGTCTCCCGGCGTGGGGGCACAGGGGGGCCGGATGGATGAGGTGCGGGCACTGGTGGACGGCGTGATCGTGGGGAGGTCGATCTACGAGGCCCCGGATCCCGCCGCTGCAGCCCGGGCCTTTGGCGCGCTCCGCCGATGATGAAGAACTCCGTGCTGAGAGGCCTCTTCAGGGGCCGGTGACGAACCCTATGAGTCGACTGAGGCGGACATTTCGCGATACTGCCGCGGAATAAACACATAAATACTACGGAATTAAGGTTATGAGCATGAACTGGACTCCGGAACAGCGGAAAATGGCCGAACACTATGGTTCTCTCGACGAGATCCCGGTGGCAGAACGGCGATACAAGTGCCATACCTGTCACCATGTCGTGGACGAGTCCCCCTGCCCCTGCTGCGGGGAGACGCATCTTGAGGTGATGTGCCCCCTCGACCACTGCCACTGCTCCCATCATATCATCGAGCGGATTGATTACTGCCCTCTCTGCGGACAGGCGATCTGCCCCGAGTGCGGCAGTCATGACGTCACCCAGGTCTCCCGTGTGACAGGCTACCTTGCGGATGTGGGTGGCTGGAATGCGGGAAAACAGCAGGAACTCAAAGACCGGGTCCATTATTCCGTTTCATGAGGTATTATATCAAGGATTCAACTCTTTTTCTCCGCGGTTCGTTTACTGCCGTGAGCACCGGTGCGGGCGGAGGGCTTGCACGGGTTTTGACGATTATGAATCATTCCGTATCCGCTGATTTCTCTGAGGACGTTCCGGAGCGGTACCTGGGGCGGCTTGTTGCCGGGGAAGGCCTGCCGCCCTCTTTTTTCGGTCTTCTGACCGCAGTTTCCATGAATGCTCTCTGCATCCTGCAGTACGATTTTCTTACGGTCTTTGTGACGGCAGGTTTCAGTCCCGGGCACACGGGCGCCGCGGGAACAATTAATATCATTGTTCATAGTGCCGAAGGTTTTTCTGGCGCGGCACTGCTGGGCGCCGTCATTACCGTTACCGAGGCAAAGGCAGCAGCGCTTGCCTCGATGGGGCGTGCCTGCACCGGAACGCCGACAGATGCGGTCGTGGTCGCCTGCGATGCCTCATCCACCCCGCGCCACCGGTATGCAGGCCCCCTCACCCCCGCGGGCAGCCGTTTGTATGAGACGATTTCTTTCGGTGTTTCCGAGGCCCTGAAGCGCCACGAGGGGCTGGTCCGGCGAAACGCACCCTCATTTTATATCTTCAGCCGGTTCGGCGGGGAGCACTGGGTGGAGTGGGAACGTGATAATTGCCCCTGGTACCCATGCCACCATCCGGGGCAGTCCTGCGAGTTCTGCTACTGCCCCCTCTATCCCTGCGGGGACTCCGCTCTCGGAAAAGAGGTCCGCAGTTCGTCGGGCGGCACGGTATGGAGCTGCGAAGACTGCACGCTGCTGCACGATCCCGGCATCGCCGCTTACCTGCGGCACAATCCCGAGGCGTCGCTCGCAGAGCTAAAGCACAGAAGAAAAAAGTAACGTGACTGGTGGTATTATTCGCCGATACCGAGTGCGTCGAGGAGTTCGGCGAGCGGAATGCCGTGTGCCTGAGCGGCTTCGCGGATAGTCTCTCCCTTTGCCATCGCGCACCCGAGGCACCCCATCCCGAATCTGAAGAAAATGTCCGCGGCTTCCGGTTTTTCCCGGATGACATCCATTATCGTACTGTCTGCGCTTACAACCATGGGATCAATATATGCGGGCACTTCTACTTAAATAGTCAAGTCAGCGGTTGTGCAACAGAACCACGTCACCGGTGGGAAGGCCATCCGGTGTTTTCATTTTCACACCACGGTATACAATCCTTAAATCTCCCCCGGAGCGAATGATTGAGTGGAGATGTAAAAATGGATTCGGTTCCTGATGTTGTTGAAAGAATCTCCTTGAAGATTGAAGAAAAGGGGGTCAGCGTTTCCCGCGAAAAGGTCGCCGGGAAACTCAATCTGCTGATTTCCGATTTCGGCATCCCTCTCGAGGAGGCCGAACGTGTCGTCACCAACGAACTCATACGCGAGTATAATCTTTCTCCGTCCTCCGGCGGCGGGGGGCAGGTGCAGCAGCGCGAGATCAAGGAAGTGCAGCCCGGTGAGTGGGTGACCATCGAAGGCAAGGTCGTCTCGGTCACAGAGCCCCCGTCACCCTCGATTGCCCAGACAGGCATCATCGCCGATTCATCGGGTGCGATACCATTTGTCATCTGGGCGAAAGCGAATGCGCCGCTCCTCGAAGAACGGAGCTGGTACCGTCTTGAGGCTGCCGTAGTTGATGAATACCGGGGAGTTCCCAATGTGAAAATCCATTCGGGGACGACTATCGTGCCTCTCGACGATGATCGTGCGCTTTTCCCGTCCGTCGTTCCCATATCCGATCTGAAACCCGGCGTCGGGAGCATCCGGGCAAAATTCATCGAGGAATGGGAACCGCGGCACGAGCGGATGCGCCAGACAGGGATACTTGGCGACGAATCGGGAACCATAAAATTCGTTCTCTGGAACAACGGGGAACGGGAAAAACTCACGCTGAATTCTGTTTATACCATCTATTATTCTTCGATAGAGGAATTCAACGGCAGGCTGTCATTGAACCTCAATACCGGGATGTACATCCCGGAAGAGGGAGTGGATCTCGAAGTTGCCCGCGGAACGCACGAGGCATCCGGTGTTATCGCCCACCTGGGGCCGGGCTCCGGCCTCATCAAACGGTGTCCTGTCGAAAGCTGTAACAAGGCTCTTTCCCGGTATAATGAGTGCCCGATTCATGATATCCAGAAAGAGTTCCGCTGGGATCTCCGCATCACCGGTGTAATTGACAACGGAGAGGAGGCCACAAACGTCCTGATCCAGCGCGACGTCGCGGAGGCACTCAGTAAAATGACACTTGAGGATGCCATTTCGGTTGCGGAGAACAACCCGCTCGGGTATGACGACGTTCTCGACCGTATGAAACATGCCGTTACGGGACGGTACGTGCAGTGCCGCGGTAATGATATGGGGGGAACGATCCTTGTCCGGGATTGCTCCCGTGCTGCCTTTGACGCGACACGCCATACGGCGCTCCTTAACCGGGCGGCCGCCTCACCGGAAGGTGACCGGAAATGACCGAAACTGATCGGCAGGCACGATTCAGGCGCGAACCCGCCCGAAGGGTCTTTGCAGCCGAACTACGCGAGTCACGCCTTCAGTTCAAGGACGGCAACGACGAAAAGAGCCCGAGTTTTGTTCTTCTTCCTACCGGTGACCGGTCCAACCGCATCTTCCTCGTTGGCAAAATGACGCAGAAGGATAAGAAGGGTGACCAGAACGTGTTTTTCACGATCCGGGTCGAGGATACAACCGGCACATTTTTCGTCAATGCCGGGAGTTATCAGGATGAAGCGATGCGCCAGATTCGCCAGATCGAACCGGGTGGATACGTGGCGGTGGTCGGGAAACCAACCGTGAGAACAACGCCTGACGGTTCCGTTTTCGTCTCCGTGCGGGCTGAATCGGTCACTCCCGTCGACGAGGAGACATTCCGGATCTGGACGCTCGATACCGCGGAACAGACACTGGGGCGTCTCGACCGGTTCGGCGAAACAGAAGACTCGGTGAAGGCCCGGGAATTTTACACCACCGATACCCGGAAGTACCGGCAGATCGTGTACGATGCCCTTGTCAGGATCCAACCCTGATCCTTTTTTAAAGGCCGGTTATTCAGGCGTTGTGCGGCGCCTGCCCTTCCACTCGCCTTTCAGTTCGGGGTAGTCTGCAAGAATTTTACTCACAGTGCTCCGTGAAACAGCGAATTTTCTGCAGATAGCAGAAATGCTCTGCCCGTCTCTCCGGGCTGTAAGCAGCTCCTGGATCTTCGGTGCGTCAAGCGCCCGCGGGCGTCCGATGGGCCGTTTCTTTTTCTGGGCGGACGGGGCCTTTTTATCGTGCCTCGCCGTGTGGCGGTAAAAATCAAGAAACGTGATGAAGTCCGCCAGCGCATCCCGCTGCATGTCCGGATCCCCACGGTATCCGATGAAATTGTGATCCGCCCATATGACAACGAGCCCCTTGTCCATGAGAGTTCTCAGCTCCCTGACGCAGTGATCACAGTTGCGTGAAAATTCCGGAAGGCTGTAGATTATGACAGTCTGTATCCCCTTATCAAGCGCAAATTCAATCATCCGCTGATATTCATCGCGCTTTTCGGGTGGTTTTGAGGACTGGCGGTAATCGTGGAAAGTTTTCCTGACCGAAAATTTGTATTTGCAGAATTGTTCAATTGCATCTTTCTGGTGCTTAAAATCGCTTTTTTTTCGAGTGCTCAAATATACAATCGAATCTTCCTTCATTAATGAGATGATTTTAAACCCATTATATAAATATGTTCACATGCGAACCGGAGCTGTGGGAAAAGAGGAGGGTTATTGTATATCGTGTGAGGCAACAGACAGCTTCCGCCATGTCTTCCACGAATCGACGACATCTTTTCCTTCGAGAAAGATAAGGCCGTGCTTTTCCGCATATTTTCGTGCATCCTCCTTGGAGAGTGCCGTGCCGGTTTCATCGTCCAGCATCTCGCAGACCGTGACCGAAGGGGTTATCCCCGCCATTTCGGCGAGCGCTATGGAGAGTTCTGTCTGTCCGAAGCGTTGTTCGAGAAGGGCATCGGCGGCACGGAGAAGGGGGACATGGCCGGGTGTCCGGAATTCCGCCGCAAAGTTGTGGCCTCCTCCGTTCAACGACTGTTTAACCTGGTCCGCAACCCGTGTGATGGTGAGCGCCCGGTCGTTGTCGGTAATCCCGGTAAACGTCTTGCGGTGATTCACCCACAGGGAAAACGAGGAGTGATTTTTCCGATCGTAGGGAATTTCCCCCTCTTTTTCTGCAAAATCCGTTGTTTGGAGGATGTCGCTCGCAAACGGAAGTCCCAGTCGCGCTGCCGCTTCAGGGTGGACTGCCGTGCAGATCAGTCCGCCTGCGTCCTTCCGCATCTGAAGGATATGGCGGCGGGTCACCGCATCCGATCGGATAATAAGATCTGTCTCCCCCTCGCGGTCGTCAAAATCATACAGCAGAATAAATTCTCCGTTCTTCAATGCTTCAACAGCTCTGTCAATCATATAGCCACCTCGACCGTTACACTGTCTGTTTCCCGCAAATTCAGCTCTTTCCGGAGTTCTGCGGGTGAGATTATTTCGATGATATCCTCCGGGTAGTGAGACCTGCCGGGAACGACGATAGCACAGGGAAATTCCCCTATTTTGCAGGGGAGGCATTTTGCGCCACCGAATGTTCTTTCGTCAGCAGTAAAGCCCTCGATAGGTATCCAGCGGTGCCCTTCAAGCTTTTTCCGAATACCGATGCTGGCAGGCGAAAGCCTGATATTCAGCGTTCCCGGAAAGGGTTCAAAGCCGAGTCTCCCGACAAACTGCCTGTGGTATCCCGGGATGCTTACATAATAGCGCCCTTCCCCGAGGCCGTCAATTACGATTCCCTTGAGGATTGTGTGCCCTGCTGTCTCTTCAAAAATGCTGCGGTAATCTGCATATTCTTTTGAGAGAGTATCTCCGCCGGCTCCCGTGATGACAATGTACTGTCCGTCAGCCCTGAGGGCGCGTGTGATCAGGCCCTGTGCTTCAAGGGAGATCAGCCGTCGTGAGGCGGTCTGCGGGCTGATGTCGAGCTCTTTCCCGAGCGACTGCGATGAGACCCGCACCTGCCCGGACAATCCTCCGAGGAGCGCAATGGATTTCAGGCACTGGAGATCCTCTGCCATCACCATGGATATCAAAATTGAGAAGCATACTATATATGGGTTTGGACGCGATGTCGGCGCATGGATGTCGTGGAATGTCGAAGTGACATTCGCTAATTATTTAACATCGCCCGGCGCACATATTTAGCCATGAAATCCGGACTGCGGCTTCAGCTAGCCGAGAAGATGGCAGGTGAAATTACGCTTTCGGACTCTCCCGGTCAGGCACTTAAAAAATGGCGGGTGAACTTCAATATTCCGCAGGGAGTGCTCGCAGAGCACCTTCAGGTGTCGCCTTCCGTGATCAGCGATTACGAGGGGGGAAGGCGGAAGAGCCCGGGCACCGCAGTCGTCGGAAAGATTGTCGACACTATTCTCAGTATCGATGAGGTCAATGGTGGCAAAAGCATCAAGAAATTCGCCAAAATTCTCTATAGTGAGTTTGACGAAGACGTGATCTATGACATCCATGACTACGCCTCATCCGTTCCGCTCAGCCTGATTGCCGAGGCGATCTCCTGCGAGCTGCTCTGCGGCTCGATGGAACAGCAGATCTACGGGTATACCGTGGTCAACAGCCTCAACGCCATCATGCAGCTCTCAGCGAACGAGTTCAATAAAATCTACGGCTGGAGCACAGAGCGGGCACTGATTTTTACGAATGTTTCTGGCGGCAAGTCTCCGATGGTGGCGATACGCGTCACCCCGTTCAAGCCGCGTTCGGTGATTCTCCAGGGAATCGATGTGGAAAACGTTCATCCGCTCGTCTCCCGCCTTGCGGAACGCGACCGGATTACGGTGCTCTGCACGCGACTTGACGTGCCGGAGATTGTCGAAATTTTGAGGGACAAACCATGGTAGGCATTGTTACATACGGCGCATACATACCACGCTACCGTATCCGTATCGGGGAGATTGCACGGGTGTGGGGCGCCAATGCAGACGATATCAGCGGCGGACTCGGTGTATTCGAGAAATCCGTCCCTGATCTGGATGAGGACACGATCACGATCTCCGTTGAGGCGGCACGAAACGCCCTCCAGCGCCGGAAAATCGACCCGGATGGCATCGGTGCCATCTATGTCGGGTCGGAGTCCCACCCGTATGCGGTCAAGCCCACCGCCTGCACCGTGGGAGAGGCGGTCGGCGCCACCCCGGTGATGACGGCGGCAGACTACGAATTCGCCTGTAAGGCGGGCACGGCAGCCGTCCAGACCTGTATGGGTCTCGTGAAGAGCGGGATGATCCGCTACGGCATGGCGATCGGGGCTGATGTGGCACAGGGCGCTCCCGGCGATGCGCTTGAATACACAGCTGCGGCAGGCGGAGCCGCATTTGTCATCGGTAATGACGATCCGATTGCGGTCATCAACCATACGTGCTCGTTTACAACGGACACTCCTGACTTCTGGCGGCGCGAGGGTCAGTCGTTTCCGCGCCACGGCGGCCGGTTCACCGGTGATCCCGGGTATTTCAAGCATGTGCTGGGCGCCGCCCGGATGATGTTTGACCAGGTGGGCACGGTGCCCTCGGATTACGACTACGCGGTCTTCCACCAGCCCAATGCCAAGTTTCCCCAGCGGGTCGCCGGAATGCTCGGTTTCTCACGGGAACAGCTGGCACCCGGTCTCGTAGTGCCGACACTGGGCAACACGTACAGCGGCGCATCGCTTGTCGGACTTGCTGCAACCCTCGATCAGGCCAAACCCGGGGACCGGATATTCGTCACCTCCTTTGGGTCGGGCGCCGGCAGCGACGCTTTCGATATCGAGGTCACGGACGCGATCACCTCTGACCTCTTCACTCCGGGCGCCGCTCCCACGGTTACGGAGCTCCTCTCCGACCCGATTTACCTCGACTATGCACTGTATGCCAAACACAAAGGGAAGATCGTGATGCAATAATGAGAAAAGTAGCAGTTATCGGTGTCGGATGCACACCGTTCGGTGAAAAATGGGAGACGTCCTTTCGGAATCTCTTTGTTGATGCCGGGGCCCGTGCCCTTGAGGATGCGGCCATTTCCGGCGAACAGATCGACGAACTCTTTGTCGGAAACATGAGTGCGGGCCGTTTTGTCGATCAGGAGCACATCGGCGCACTGATCGCTGATTATGCGGGTCTTGCAACAAAACACGTCCCCTCCACCCGTGTCGAGGCGGCATGCTCCTCGGGGGGCCTTGCGTTTCGGCAGGCAGTCACGGCGGTCGCAAGCGGCAATGCCGATATTGTGGTCGCCGCAGGTGTGGAGAAGATGACCGATGTCGGCACCGGTGCGACGGTGGACACGCTGGCGGGCGCTGCCGACCGTGAATGGGAAGGATTCCCCGGTGCGACGTTCCCCGGCCTGTACGCGATGATTGCACGGGATTATATGCACCGGTTCGGGCTCACCCGTGAACAGCTTGCCATGGTCGCGGTGAAAAACCACAGGAACGGCGCGAGAAATCCCAACGCACAGTTCCAGAAGGAGATCTCGATTGATACCGTGATGCAATCGTCTCTTGTTGCCGATCCCCTGCGCCTCTTTGATTGCTCCCCGATTACGGACGGTGCCGCAGCGGTCATCGTCGCTCCGCTTGAGCGGGCCCGTGAATTTACCGACACACCGATACAGGTGCTGTCGAGCGCGCAGGCAAGCGACACCATTGCCCTGCACGACCGGCGTGACATCAGTACTCTCGACGCAACAGTCGCCGCCGCCAATCGTGCGTTCCAGCTTGCCAGGCTTGAACGGAAGGATATCGACATGGTTGAGGTACACGACTGTTTCACGATAGCGGAGATCTGCGCCATCGAGGATCTCGGATTCTGCAGCAAGGGTGAGGCCGGGCGGCTGACCGAAGAGGGATACACCGCACTCGACGGCACGCTGCCGGTGAACCCGAGCGGCGGCCTGAAGGCATGCGGCCACCCCGTAGGCGCTACCGGCATCAAACAGGTGTACGAGATCGTGATGCAGCTCCGCGGAGAGGCATCGGGCCGCCAGGTGGACGGAGAGATCGGCATGACACACAACGTCGGCGGCACGGGTGCCACCGTCGTCTGCAGCATCCTGGGGGTGGTGTGAGATGTCAGTCGCACGATTCTGGCGGAAACAGCCCCAGCGGTATAATCTGATCGGAACGTCCTGCGAAACCTGCGGCAGAGCGTTCTTCCCCCCGCGGAGCTTCTGCCCGGAGTGCCGCCGTGACGGTAAAATTGTTGACCATGCGTTTGCGGGAACGGGTCATGTCGTTACCTTTACCATCATCAGGACCGCGAGTGAGGCGTTCGAACATCTCACCCCCTATGTCCTCGCGATCGTCGAACTTGACGAGGGGGCGCGGCTCACCTCGCAGATCGTCTGCACCATCGACGAAGTCTCAATCGGGATGCGGGTCAAAAACGTGTTCCGGAAGCTCGGATCCGACGGTGAATCCGGGCCGCTCTACTACGGGACGAAGTTCATCCCCGTAAAATAACCTTTTTTTGGTCACCGCATCTCCACATCGTAGACCGCGTGGTGCTGTGCGGGTGAGTAGGACCTGACCTTTCGTTCGGTAATCCGGCCGCACGTCACATCCCGGAGAAGAGGGAGATTTTCGCCCGTTTCGGACTGGAGCGCGTAGAAGTGGATGGTCCCGCCTTCCCTGCAGAGGCGGGCTGCGCTTGTAAGGAATCCGGCGGAGGAGACGGGAAGGTTCATGATGATCCGATCAAACATCCGGGGCAGAACACCGGCAAGGTGCCCTGCATCGGCAAGGACGGGCACCACGTTCCTCCGCCTGTTCAGCATGATGTTCTCCGCCATGAGGTGTACGGCCGCGGGATTGATGTCGCTTGCGTACACCACCCGCGCATGTGCCGCGAGCGCGATGGCAAACGGCCCGACGCCCGCAAACAGGTCAAGCACCCGCTCGCCGGCTCCCATCATACCGGCAATATGCTGCCGCTCGTGTGCGAGCCGTGCGGAGAAATAGGCGACGGCGAGATCGATGTCAAACCGCATGCCGTACTCGGTGTACCGTGTGCGGGTCGTACTTTCACCCGCGAGTACGGTAAACCGGCGTGTCCTGTATATCCCTTCCACCGCGCTTTCCGGGTAGAGGACCGTGTGCAGGCCCGGGCGGGCCCGGAGCAGGCGGTGCGCCTCTTCCGGGTTTTTTCCCTGCATGAGGGCAATTCCGCCCACCAGTTCATGGCGGGGCAGGTCCTCCGCGACAGGGTGCGGCCGGAAATCCGCCCGGCCTGTCGCACCCTCAGGCCCGAGGACCGGAAAGAGGATACGTCCGCCGTCTCTCCGGGGACGGAGGGTCCGGTCCAGGATCCTCCGCCCCAGGAGGTCCTGCCGCAGGATTTCCGCCCCGGCCGGCTCCACCGCCACATACCACTGCTCACGTGTTCCGGTCATTCCCATTCCTCTTATGCTGTCAGGGTGAAATGTATGCATGGAAGATTATCTCGGGAGGCTAAAAAAGGGGACACTGAAGCTCTACGCACTGGAGCAGGAACTCACCCCCGACGAGGCGGTTTCGGTGCGCCGGACATATGTCGGAGAAGAGACCGGAACAGATCTCTCGGCACTCGGGAAATACTCGATCGGCATCGACCGTGTCGTGCAGCGCAATTGCGAGAACATGATCGGTGCGGTGCAGGTTCCTGTCGGGGTGGCGGGGCCGATAGCTCTCAACGGTGGGTATGCGACAGGCTCGTTCTATCTTCCCCTTGCCACGACCGAGGGGGCGCTCGTTGCATCCGTAAACCGCGGATGCAGCGCCATTACGCGGGCCGGCGGTGCGGACGTGCGTATCCTCCGCGACGGGATGACCCGCGCCCCTGTGTTTTCCACGCGGGACGTCGATCATACCCTGCGCACCGTCCGGTGGGTGGAGACGCATATGGACGACCTCCGCGCCGCCGCAGAGGCGACCACGCGTCACGGCCGCCTTCTGGGTATCCTGCCGGTTGTCGCGGGCACGAATGTCTTTCTTCGCATTGAATATGACACAAAGGACGCGATGGGCATGAATATGGTGACGATTGCGAGCGAGCGCGTCGCGGAGCTCGTAGAGCGGGAGACCGGGGCGCGTCTTGTCGCCCTCTCCGGAAATGTGTGCACCGATAAAAAACCCGCCGCCATCAATACGGTCCTCGGCAGGGGCAAGACGGTGCTTGCCGGGGTTTTCCTGACCGACGAGCACGTTCAGACGATCTTCAAGACCGATGCGGCGACACTTTCGGACGTCAACAACCGGAAAAATCTGGTGGGCTCGGCACGTGCGGGCGCGCTCGGGTACAACGCCCACGCGGCGAATATCATAGCGGCCATGTACATCGCCTGCGGGCAGGATCCCGCGCATGTGGTTGAAGGGAGCAGCTGTATTACAACGGTCGATCGGCAGGAAGGGGGCGTGTATGTTGCCGTGACCCTCCCTGCAGTGCAGGTGGGGACGGTGGGCGGCGGGACCGGCATCGACACGCAGGCGGCCTGCCTCCGTATGCTCGGCGTCGCAGGCGGCGGCGATCCACCGGGGGCAAACAGCAAAAAATTCGCCGAGATTATCGGAGCCGGTGTGCTTGCGGGAGAACTCTCCCTCCTCGGTGCACTCGGTGCGGGCCACCTCGCACGGGCGCATGCCACGCTCGGCCGGGGTTAGTCACCCTATATCCGGTACCACTTCATCATCACAGCGGCGGTCTCCCCGTTGGCGTAGTATTCGGCAATCCGGAGCACCTGCCGGTACCCGAGCCGGTGGTAAAACGCACGCGCAATCGTATTGGTCTCCCTGACTTCAAGGGAAACGGCGGTGGCGCCTTCCAGCATACACGCCTGCTCGATCTGCCGCACCAGCATTCTGCCGATGCCCCGGTGCCGGTGCTCCGGGCTGACGGCGAGGTTCATAATATGGCCGTACTGCTCCACGCCGGTGTTTTCAATCCCTGCTGCAATAAACCCGACAATGCGGCCGTCATCCTCTGCGATAAAACAGGTTGACGGGTATAAAGCAAGCGCCTCGAGAAACGTCTCCTGGTTCCAGGGGTCCGGAAAAGACTCCCGCTCGATGATCTCGATCGAGGCCATGTCCTCAATTCGTGCTTTCCGCAGATGCAACTTCTTTGTTCCGGCCATAGGCACCGCTGGTGGGATATGCATATTAGGATCGCCGTACACATTAGTGTAATCTTTTCAGAAATTGTCTGGCGGTTTTTCCATGGTGGTTCTTAATCGTTTTGCGGCTCTTCGGCCGGAACATTCCAAAACAGCTGTAATCCCTTCGGTCCCCTATGATGTTGTCAGCACCGAAGAGGCACGGGAAGATCTTCGGAAAAACCCGGATTCGTTCTTCCGGGTCATTCGCTCCGAGGCCCTGCTGCCCGGACTGGCGCCGGACGACGAGCGTGTCTACGAGACGGCAAAGGAAAATTTCAATGATATGGTGGCCCGGGGACTCTTTGTCCGCGATCAGGAACCCGGCATGTACATCTACCGGGTCAAGCAGGGGGGCGCAATCTATACGGGTCTTGTTGCCTGCCCCTCGGTCGATGACTACTCTGAGAACCGAATCCGACGCCACGAACATACCCGGTATGACAAGGAGAAGGATCGTACCCGTCACATCGATACGACGAATGCCCATACCGGGCTCGTCGTCCTCCTGTACCGTGACCCCGGGGAGATCTTTGAGTATCTCGCCTCGATCGTTGCGGATCGCGAACCCGACGCGTGGGTGAAGACCGGGCAGGGTGTCGTGCACGAGATCTTCCGCGTCACCGACGAGGCACACCTCGCCCGGATCGAAGAGATGTTTGCCGGTGTCGATGCCCTCTATATTGCCGACGGGCACCACCGGGCCAAATCTGCAGTGACGGTGGCAGAGCAGCGACGGAGCCTCGGTACGTATACGCCGGGGGCGGGAATGTTCATGGCGATTCTCTTTGCGGAGAATCGTGTCAGGATACACGGCTACAGCCGCCTTGTCACGGATCTTGGTTCGTATACACCGGAGTCTTTCCTGCACAGGCTGGAGGATTTCTTCGACGTAAAACCCTACGGTGAGATCGACGACACCGTGTTTTGCATTCCGCCGCTGCGTGAATCGCACGTGCCGGTGCATATCGTCCACATGTACCTCGGGGGTGTCTGGTACGAACTCTCCCGTCCGGTTGCGAACCCGGACGACCCCGTCACTTCACTTGACGTTGCGATGCTGCAGGAGACGGTGATGGAGGGGTTCCTCGGTATCAGGGATCCCCGGGGCGATCCGCGGCTCCAGTACCTCGGAGGTGCCCGCCCTCTTGGTGATCTTCAGCAGAAGGTTGAGTCCGGTGAATTCGCCGTCGCGTTCTCGATGCAGCCTGTTCCTATCGCAACCGTGCTCTCGATTGCCGACAGGGGGGGTATCATGCCGCCGAAATCAACATGGTTTGAACCAAAACTCCTCAGCGGCCTCGTTGTCCATACGCTCTGACATCTGCGCCGGCCGGTCTCGGATCACAATCTTTTCGTATCCGGGTGCCAATCTCTTTTTTCCATGATTACCATCGCGCTCCCAAAAGGAAGCCTTGAACAGCAGACACTGCAGCTGTTTAAGGAGGCGGATCTCGAAGTGCGCAGGACCGATCGCGATTATAATCCGAAAATCAACGATGTACGCATCGGTAAAGTGAAAATCCTCCGTCCGCAGGAGATTCCCCGGTACGTCCAGATGGGATATTTCGACTGCGGCATTGCCGGAATGGACTGGGTCAACGAATCGGGAGCGACGGATGTCGTCGAGATTGCGGACCTGTCCTATAGTAAAACCGGCGAGGGTAATGTAAAAATTGTCGTGGCAGTCCACCAGAGCGAACCTATCGATGATATCTCCCAGATCCGGCCGAAAAGCCGGGTGACGACCGAGTACCCCGAGATCACACGGCAGTTTTTTGAGCGTGCCGGAATTGATGTCGAGCTCTTCCCGTCGTACGGCGCCTCAGAGGCAAAGGTGCCCGATTTGATGGATGTCGTGGTGGATCTGACGGAGACCGGAAGCACGCTCCGGAAGAACGGGTTAAAGATTATCGGTGAGATAATGCAGTCGCATACCGCACTTCTCGCGAACAGGGAGGCGCTCGCGGACCCGGTGAAGCGAAAGGAGATCGAAGAGATACGAACGCTTCTCCTGGGAGTGATCGAGGCACGCAACCTGGTGCTGATCTCCCTCAATGTACCGGCGGATGCACTGGAGCGCGTTATTGCCGTACTCCCGGCCATGAAGACGCCGACCGTCTCCCGTCTGCACGGCATCGACTATTTCAGTGTCCAGACGGTCGCGCAGAAAAGGCAGGTCAATGATCTGATTACCCGGCTGAAGGATGCGGGCGCAGAAGATATTCTCGAAATTCCGATTACAAAAATTGTGCGGTAGGGTTTTTATTGTCCCTTTCCTATTCTTTTCCCCATCCCCTGCCGTAGCTGCCGGCGCAGGGGATGCAGACAATTTTTCCGTCGCGGATGCGGGCACGGGATTCGGCCACCGTTTCCCCGCACGACGCACAGGTGGCTGTGGTGAACAACCGGGCAGGTTCCGGGATTGTGACGGTGGTCTGTGTCACGTCGAGGAGTTCGTCGTCCGGTATCCGAAGGAGTGTATCGACGACTCCCCGGGTGCGGCGGAGCATCTCGGCCTCCTCGTCCGGGGTGGCCTCCCCGTCCCTGACCTTCGTGCTCAGTGCCGGCAGGCCGGGATCGAGGGTGTCGGTTGAAAACTGTTGTATCGCGATACGCACCCCTCTGCCCGACGGACGGAGGAAAAAGGTGTACACGGACTTGCCGAAATCATGCAGGATGAGGTTTCCCTTCCCGACGGTACATCCGGTGACGACCTGAATGGCATCGATGCCGCATGCATCGTTTTCGACAACAGCGACAAGCTCCTCGTCCTCTGCCCTGCCTTTCCTGCATTCTTCCAGTGCACGCCTGGCGACCCGGTACCCGAATGCGAGCCCCGGGCAGACATGCCCATGGAACAGAGCAGCGTCTTCAAAGGATGCCGGTTCCCCGGGAGTAACACGTGTTTGAGAATTTATCATACGTACGCATGTGCCGGGGCAGCATTTAAGGATTTACGGGAGCATGCATTTGGTTAACGCTATCGGTAATCAATAGTAAAAAATTATAAATACGTTGTGTGGACATTATTGTCTGTAATCATGCCGGCGGTCGTCCGGGGGAATAAGCGCCGTATTGGTGTAATTTTGGCACCCGGTGCCGGAATTCTGCGCGATCCGGAGGCGTGAACAGGAACGCCCGTCGTCATTACCATTCAGGGTTTTATCCCTGCACGATAACACAAGGGAAGGATATCTGCTATGCATGATTGGAACGCTGTGATAATTTTTCTCGTACTTACCTTCAGTGTCATTGGCGGCTGTATCGGTGGGGCGCCCGCGGAGGCCCCCCCGCCAGAAGGCACAACCGGCATCACCGGCATAGTTGCGCCGGCAGCGGAAGGAAACGTGCCGCTGGAGGCCGCACTGGACACTCTTGCACTCTATAACGCAGAAGAGTTCCTCTCCACGGACGGGATGGCCGTACACATGGTTTCCGGGACAGGAGTTGACGCCACAGGAAATGCGACACGCTGGATGCTGGGTGCGACCCGGGAATCTGAGACGTTCATTCTAATCTATGAAAAAAATCAGTGGCGCGAATACCCGTGGGGAGGACCGCTTCCGGAACAGGAAATCAACCTCACGAAAGTAGTCTCTCCCGGTGACCTGTTCCGGATGCAGGCCGGGGCAATCAATGCGCTTCGGGAGACAAAGGGTGCCGGGGAGACAGAACTCCTGCTGTCCGGCGGGATATACACAATCGAAGTACCGGGAAGAGGCGGCCGGAAGGCTCTCGAACTGAATGCGATGACAGGGGATGTGATACCACGCGCCTGAAGGATGACAGCGGGATGCTTTCGGTGGATTTTCTCGCCGGTTTTACGATATTCATCGTAGCACTGATCATGGTTATCAATCTCGTTCCGAGCATTCTCGTCGGTATCCAGGGTCAGCCGATCGACTACGATGCGGTTGCATACCGGACTGCGGTTATCCTGCTCGAGGATCCCGGCTGGGGATATGACCGGAATGCCAACACGAGTACGAGCCGCTGGGAGCAGCAGATAACCTTTAAGGCCGATATCTCACGGTTCGGTCTTGCCGTTTCGAAGGAAACGCCCAATATCCTCTCCCGGAATAAGATTGATACATTTTTTGACGACACGTACTTTACCCGCGAAGACTACGAAAGGAAGGCGATCTTCGCGGACCTCCCGTACGCACCCTACGCCTACAATATCACACTGTCCGTTGACGGCGATCCCACGATCACGACAGGCGATCCCGTGCCGAAGGTGAGTTACGGGTATATGCGGCGCTTCGTGAAGCTCAAGGAACACACGAGTATGGTAATTGATTCCGGGGGCTATAATGCAGCCGTCCGGACCAATGAAACAAATCCTCCGTCCAATACCCTGAATCACACCGCCCGGATGTCGGTTTTCTTTAACTACACGGAACTCAACGATCTCACGGTCGGGAATGCCTACGACATCAACCCCTACACCGATAATGTCACGATCATCGTCGGCGGGTTCAAGACGGCATTGCAAAGCCTCGGTCCTCCTCTCATTCCCCTCGGTGATTTCGTAAATATGACACAGGTGACCCTTACATCCGTATCCCTCTCGAAATGGAATGTCCCATCCGCCGGTTCCATTCCCCCGAGCTGGCTGTCTGTGGACGGCGCGCTCCAGAATTATCGGCTGTATAACGAGACGACCGCCGACCTGCACAGTAGGGATGATCCGTTCCCCGTGCTGAATTCCTCTGAGATCGGGCTGGAACTCCTGCCGCCGCTGCCCTTCGCAGAGGACCCTGATGCACGTATCTGTGTCAACTTTACGTTCCGGTATGAATGGTCCAGTAACGATACGGCGGACGGAAATCACCATTTCCTCTTCAATGACGACACGTTCGAGTATAACCTCGGGACTGTCACATCTCCGCCCCTCAGGGACGGCGTTCTGGAGGTAGCGGTATGGTAATCCTTGCGGACGACGCCCAGCTCTATACGATTGAGGGAGTGGCGGCAGGCATGATCATGCTCCTCACCGCATACCTTGTCTTAAACACGACATCCGTTTTTACCCCGGGAGACGTGCATATCGTGGACATGCAGCTGGAGCAGACCGTGAGTGACGCACTCGCGATGATGGACACGCCGGATTACGCCGGAGGGCGGAGTAATCTCGACCGGTATGTCCATAATGCCACCAGTGATGCAGCGGGAAAACAGCCGTTCCACAATATGTTCACGGGGTACCTGCAGAAAAAGACCGGCACTCTCGATACACCGGTCACCGATCTCCAGTACCGTGCCGTCGTGTATTACCGGGTGGAGGCGACGAATGAGACGGCCAACTACACATTCTCCAGCTCCTCGTACTGGCACGATATCGACCCGATTAATTATCCGGATGGAAGGGATTATCTCGGTCGTGAACCGGCAGTGGTGGCGACACGGTGGGTGAGCTACGACAAAGACCATTCTCACTCCGTCGGCCTTCCGTGGGACAACCGCAGGCAGATGCTTCTTCTGGAGGTGATGGTATGGAGAGGATGAATGATGAGGCGCAGTGGATCGTGTTGATGGGCTTTATCGTGAGCATCGGGATCTTTTTCCTTGCGGTTATCATCAGCCAGTCGACAACGGTCGGCCAGACGACCTCTGAGGCGGTTCTGGAGTTCCCGAAGAGCGAAATTCTGGATCTCCGGAGCGAAGCGCTCAGCCTTGCAAACGAGTGGAAAGCGAATCCGAGTCTCGGTGAAAGCGCCAAAAGGGCAAAAATCCTCGAAGATATCCGAATTATTGCCATGGCGCGGAAAAACGCAGTCCTGACGCTTTCAATCAGCCCGCAGAAACTAGATGACGATCCGTTCGACCTATCGGTTGTTACCATTCATTTTAATAACGGAGTTACGGTATATGACGAGATTCACACCGAATACATTACAAAGTGACGAGGACGAAGCGGTATCGGGACTGCTCGAGTATATCTCGATCACAAGCGTCCTGATGGTGATGCTCATCATCGTGATGTTCGCGGTCAATACCACCCTTATCGAGAATCCCGGGGACTCCCTGAAATATAGCGCTTTCATCGACATCGGGAACGGCATTTCCGCCCGAATCGTTGATTTGTATATCATTGCCCCGGTAAACGGGACTATCTCCACGAATTTCGATCTTCCCGACGATGTCGCGGGCAAGGACTATACCGTGCAGCTCGAACCAGGGGCACTCGGTGTGGACCAGCGGGTGCAGGTGACCGACGGGAAGATTACCAGCACGATTGCGCTCGCCGGAATCGGTGCGAACCGGCCGGTGACCGGTCAGACATCAGGCAGCGGACTGAACAGGATTACGTATGATTCAATGGGTTACTCATGATTCACGGGGGGTACAGGTAATATGGCTATGAAAATCAGATCTAAATTTTCAGATGACGCGGTATCGGAATCCATCGGATTTATCATCATTTTCGGATTGGTGATCACGGGGATTGCCCTCGTATCGCTGTACGGCTATCCTCTGCTATTAAAGCAGCAGGTCAGTTCCGATGAACGGACAATGGAGCAGACCCTGCTCATCCTCCAGAATGACATGAAGCTTCTCAGCTACAGCAATGTACCGTACAAGGACACCTCCCTGCGGGTCAGCGGGGGGGCGTTGAGCGTCTTCAACACCAGTGCCAGCCAGCAGACATTTACCATCCGGTACTGGAACACGACCGGGGGATACACGGAGACAAAGGTCTACCAGCCGGGAGAACTGCGCTATTCATCTGATGCGGGTACTGCGGTTATTTCCATTGAAAACGGGGCGATCCTGAAGCGTCAGCAGGATGCGACCGGTTCTGTGATGCTCGCAGAACCGCGGTGGTTCTTTGACAGCACAACCCAGACACTCGTGGTGTTCCTGCTCTCGGTCCAGGCGGACACGGACATGTCTCTCTCGGGCATCGGGAACATCCAGATGAGCCGGACAGTCGAGCCAGCCGTCATCACCATGGACTATCCTGCCCCGGGGCAGAATGTATCTGTTCGCTACACGCCGGATCCTGACAACGACTACTCAGTTGCATGGAAACAGTATTTTACCGGATCGGGCGAATTTACCCAGGTGGGGTCGGAATACGATCTCGCCAATGTCAGGAAATTCGTGCTGAAGGAGTACACCATCCGCATCGAACATATCTGATATAAACCGCCGTATTTTTTTAAAAAATATACAAAAAATTTTAAAAATGCTTTTTCAAACGGAGTTTAGATATATCCGTTTCTCCGCAGCCATTCAACCTGCGGCTGTGTATACCGGTAGATGATATCGCATTTTTCGTCCTGAAAACTCCAGGGAATGACGATGAGAACATCACCCTCGCGAATCCAGACACGCTTTTTTATTTTTCCCTTGATTCTTCCCGTGCGGGTGACTCCGTCGTAACACCTGACCCGGATATGGTTTGCCCCGAGCATCAGGTCCGCGCTCGCAAACATCTCGCTATATCGCTTGTTGGGCAATCGCACTCTCACGATTGCCGGTGCCTGTCCGGTATCTTTTTTTTTCCTTGAATTATAATTCGCCAGATATCTCACTCCAGGGTGAACAAATCACTTTCGGTATACTTTGTTCTGGGAGCATATATCACTTGTCCTGAATTCCGGGCGGAAATTGGCGGTATTTCGGAGCGGGTTTTTACGTACCGGCACTCTCCGCCGGGTGAGCGGCGGATGGGGGAAGCGGGCACCGGTACCTGTTTTAGTGCACCCCACTCGAAGCAAGGAACTCTTCGAGCCGGCTGAGCGCTTCCGGCATATCGGCAGCTTCATCCGGGTACGGATAGACCTGTCTTGCGTGGAAAAACAGGAAAAATGTCAGATCTGTGGGAAACCTGCGATTGGTGTCCAGGTACTGGGATGCTGTGCCCAGGTAGTCTGTGCCGAGCACGCAGATCCCGTCATGGCCGGGATGAAACCGGGGGAAAAGAAGGAGTGGGGCGCCTGTTATTTCACCCGGTATGCAGGTCGGGACGAGTAAACCGGCCCGGGGTACCCGGCGACACCTTTATCGCCCCGGATGTCGGGAAAACAACCCTATGTATACAATTATCGGCGCAGAAAAGCGTATGAACGGAATCGTAGTGGAATACCGGAGCGACGGCGGATCGGCAACAACACCGTTCACCTATGCGGAGCTGATCGATCTGCGGATAAATGCCCTCGACCTGCTGGAGCACCCGGGCAACTACCGCGTTGACCCCGGGAACCACCGGGTCCGCGAAAATATCCCGTAGAAGGATCCGGCGGATTTTTCCCGGTAGTCGAGGCCGCCGCCCGTCACGCGGTCGTTTCCAGCACGCTGACAATCCGGCGTGTACGGCAGGGGTCGTCGGTTGCACATGCGTCCACACCTGAGCGGTACGCCCGGCTGATCTCTTCCTTCTCATTCAGGGTCCATGGTATCACCAGCAGCCCCTGCCGGTGCGCAGATGCAATGAGCCCGGGAGTCAGGATATCTTTTTTCGGGAGCAGCGCACCGGCCCCTGCCGATCGGGCGGCCGCGACGGGATCGGGTTGACCTTCCGGGGTAATCAGGCCGGTCGTCGCTTCCGGAAGCAGCACACCGGCGCTGACGACGCTGTCCGCATGAAACGATACGATATACAGCCGTGTGCCGCCCCGTTCTGCAAGCACGGCGCAGATTGCGTCTTCCGTCCCCTGTTCCTTGATCTCGACGACAAGGCCGCAGTCGTCCCCGACCGTGGCACAGACCTGCGAGAGCGCCGGGATTCTCTCTCCCTCTCCGGCATCGAGTTTTTGCAGGTCGGAAAAGAGCATGTCCCTGACTGCCCCCATGCCGTTCGTTGTCCGGTCAAGGGTCGCATCATGGATGACGACCGGAACACCGTCACGGGAGAGGCGGACGTCCACTTCCACGAAATCAGCACAGAGCGTTCCTATCCTGATCGCCCTGAGCGTGTTTTCCGGTGCAACAGCCCGTGCACCGCGGTGTCCTATGATCTGCATGCCCTCCCCTCTCCTTCCCCGGTCGGTTTCGCTTTCACTCCCGGATCATGGTCAGCATCATTTTAAACCGCGTCACCGCGGAAACGGCATGGGGTGCACCGGCCGGGAAGATGATCGTCTCCCCTTCTTTCAACCCGAAGGTCTCGCCCGAGAGCCGGATCTCGCACTTGCCCTCCAATATCGTCACCACCGCATCGTAGGGTGCGGTATGCTCGGACAGGCCTTCATCTTTGTCAAATGAGAATAACGTGATATTGCCGACAGGTCGTGACAAGATCATCCTGCTCGATACCGCCCCGTCCTGGTACCCGATGAGATCTTTCAGGTGGAAAACCGTCCCTTTCAGTTCTGTTCGTGCTTCGTCCGTCATCAGCTCCTCACTGCCACTGTACTCCGGGGGAAGCAGAAATACCTTCTGCACGTTCCTGATTTGCCGTAGCGTGCACCACAGCCGGGAGTAAATAAACCGGCGCCGGGGATGCCGCGGGTTTATTCGTTCGTCATCGAACAAAAAGGGGGGGTTCTCCGAATGGCAAAACCGGAATATGTTCCGGTATATTCCCCGTATTCGACATCGAGATGATCGACGCGGGCCCAGGCGGGACCCTTCCGGCAGTATGCCACCAGCTGTAAAACGAACGAATCAGGACCTTCAAAAACAGCCTCGACGCGTCCATCGGGAAGATTCCTGACCCAGCCGGTGACCCCGAGCCGGGATGCCTCGTCCCGAGCGCCGTCACGGAAATACACCCCCTGGACACGGCCTCTTATCCGGACATGCGCATGCGTGTTCATGGTCTCCCCGGCATGCCGTCTTGCTGTCCGTGTATAAGGACTCTTTGGAAACGCCTCTCCCCGGTTGCAGCCGAACAGCCGTGGCCATATCGTTAGGGAAACGCCTGAAAATTAAATCGAAATGGTTTTTTACCTGCACATGAATTCTCACTGTATGTGTCTGGTGAATGACACGTCCGCTTACTCCGAGGAGAACCGAATTGTTCGTTATATTCAATCGGAGGAGCAGAGGTTTCAGCAGCTTTCCAAGGACGGGATAAGCGCACGTGACCGCACGATGTCCCGGTTCAACGCGGAGAAAATTCTCAAACTCTATTCGCTTTCACAGACCGATGCACTAAAATCTGAACTCACTACTGACGAACATGCACTGCTGCAACAGATGATCCTGACCTGGCATCATTTCCCGGAGCGCCTGTCACCTGTCGAGAAATGGGTGGCGTACGATATTACGGTCGCTCTTGCAACGCACATCGGCGAAAAACGGTGAAATTTCCTTTAATTTTGCGTGAATCGTTTGTGCAGTCCGGATGTGTGTCCGGTCGGATTGCACCTATCCACACCTATATCTGCTCAAATGTGCAATAATCGGAGTGAGGCAGAGCAGTATGCGCATCTGTGTAACATCAAAAGGGACGGATCCACAGGATCCCGTTGAAGAACGTTTTGGACGATCACCGTATTTTCTGATAATCGACCAGAAAACCGGAGACTGGACGGCGGTCACGAATCCCGTGGCAGCCGAAGTAGGAGGTGTCGGCCCCCGTGCTGCGCAGCTCCTCGTGGATAACGGTGTTTCGGTGGTAATCACCGGCAATGTCGGAGGAAACGCCCGGACCGCACTTGAATCCGCCGGAATCGATGTATTTCTCATCAGGGAATCCGTGACGGCTGCATCGGCGTATGAACGCTACCAGAAAGGCTCGCTCCAGCCACTGTACTGACGTGCCATGGAGATCGCGGTAGCAAGCGGAAAAGGCGGCACCGGCAAGAGTTTTGTTGCAGCCAACATCGGATATGCCATTTCACGGGAACGGGAGACCGTGCTTGTCGACTGTGACGTGGAAGAGCCGAACCTGCACCTGTTCTTCCCCGGAATCCCTTCATCGGTTCCGGTAACAACGCGGTTGCCGGTTATTGACGAGGATAGCTGCACTCTCTGCGGGAAGTGCGCGTCATTCTGCAGGTACGGCGCCCTGACGGTAACGCAATCGGGCGTCCTTTTCTTAAAAGACCTCTGCCATTCATGTGGCGGGTGCGAAATAGTCTGCCCGTCGGGTGCAATCTCCGAAGAAGAATCGGTGATCGGGCGAGTGGATACCCTCAGGATACCACCTCACCTGACACTGATTTCCGGAATCCTGAATGTCGGCGAGATCAAATCACCCACTGTCATCAAGGCGGCACGGGAGGCGGCGTCCGGATCACCGCTCGTGATCTATGATGCCGCGCCGGGAGTCACCTGCCCGGTCGTTGAAACGCTCTCGGGATGCGATGTCTGTATTCTCGTGACGGAGCCCACCCCATTCGGGCTGCACGATCTGGATCTTGCCGTGCAGCTTGCGGCACTCCTCGGCGTACCGTCGGGTGTTGTCGTGAACCGCAGCACACCGGGGGCAGATGAGGCTCTCCGTTTCTGTGAACGGCATGAGCTGCCGGTACTGCTTGACATACCTTTCGACCGCGAGATAGCACGGATTCATAATCGTGGGGGGCTACTCAGCCAGGTGGATACGGCATGGGCGGATACATTTCGGGACCTGTTCTACCGGGCCGAAGCTCTTTCGGAGGGTGGCCTGTGATCCGGATTGCGGTTGTCAGCGGAAAAGGCGGCACCGGCAAGACGGTTGTCACAGCCGCACTTGCGGATATCATTCCCGGTTCGATCGTGCTTGCCGACTGTGATGTGGACGCAGCGAATCTTTCTCTCGTGATCCCCCACGAAACGAAGTCCAGCCGCCCGTACTTCGGGATGCAGTGTGCGGAGATCGACACCGAAACCTGTACCGGATGCGGGGCGTGCCGTGCTCACTGCCGGTTTGACGCAATCGAAGAGACAGAAAAGGGCGGACTGAAGGTCAACCCGCTTCTGTGCGAAGGGTGTGGTGTCTGCGATCTCATCTGCCCGGAAGGGGCCGTTACGATGAAACCCCGCATGGCGGGAGAGATCTTCGCATCATCCACGTCCCGTGGCCCCCTCTCACACGCACGCCTGTTCCCCGGTGCGGGAACATCCGGGCTGCTTGTGCAGGAGGTCAAGCAGGCTGCCCTCTCATCGGCCGGTGACATGCCGCTCATGCTCATCGACGGCCCGCCGGGCATCGGATGCCCGGCAGTGGCCACGCTCAGCGGGATGGATGCGGCCATTATCGTGACGGAACCTAGCATCTCCGCGGTGCACGATCTCCGGAGGCTGGTGCAGCTGTGCCGGGGATTTCAGATCCGGCTCTTTCTCGTTATCAACAGGGCTGACCTGGAACCGGAGATGACCGCATCCATCAGGGAGTACTGCGCCGGGGAGGACATTCTGGTGCTGGGCACAATCCCGTTTGATCCTGCAGTGCTCTCAGCCGTGCGGGCAGGAAAACCGGTGACGGCGGATTCATCACCCGCCGCCATGGCGCTTCGGGAGATCCGCGATGCCCTGTATGCTGCGCTTGGGGTGCCGGAGTGACCGGCGGGCAGAAACCACACCGGCAATGCGGGCGCCGGGGGCGCCCCCGGATGGGTGCGGGCGCACCGCAGGTGCAGGGCCGCTGTTTCGAACCCTGCCGGGTCTCCGATGATTCCCGGCGTGTCATCCTGAGTCACGAGGAACTGGAAGCGCTGCGTCTTGTCGATCTCCTTGACCTGACGCAGGAAGAAGCGGCCGGGCAGTCGGGGATCTCGCGCAGGACACTCTGGAAGGATCTTCATGAGGCACGGAAAAAAGTGGCGGATGCGCTCGTGAAGGGAAAAATCATCGAGATCGAAGGGTGCCCTGAAAGGGTGGCGGACTGGCCGGGGCGCACGAAGTGCATAAGGGGGCAACAGTACGGACTGGCTTCTCCGGACGAGAGTGCCGACTCGTTGCCGCAATAAGTATATTTATTTATTTTTACTCATATGTGTATTAATCACAACGAGGTAATCTAATATGCCAGGATTTGATGGAACAGGGCCGCGTGGTCTCGGATCACGGACAGGATGGGGATTGGGCCGGTGCCCTCCGCCCGCACAGAACACCGCCGTATCGACTGACGAGAATGCAACCGCCCCTGCACAGGGACCCGTTCAGGGATTCATTCCGGGACAGATTCCGGTGTATGGAGTTGGCCGTGGGGGCATCCCCCGCGGAGGTGGCGGCGGCTTCTGCCGCGGGGGCCGGGGCCGGGGCCGTATGGGATTTTTGAGGTGATTATACTGAGAATTGCCGTTCCTCTTGACGGAGACCAGGTCTCCCAGCATTTTGGCCACGTAACGGTCTTTGCCATCTATGACATCGACGGAGATTCGATTTCAAGCCGGCAGATCCCGAGTCCGGGCCATGAACCGGGGAAACTTCCCGTCTTTCTGCATGGCGAAGGTGTTACCTGCGTCATTGCCGGCGGCATGGGGCCCCGGGCTGTCGAATTGTTCTGTGACCGTGGAATTGACGTGATTATGGGCGTTTCCGGGTCGGCGGATGATGCGGTCAGGGCCTATCGTGACGGCACCCTCACGCAGGGTGAGAGTACGTGCCATCATACCGGTGACGAATCGCATTGACACCGTAACCGTGAAAAGAAACCCCTCTTTTTTTTACTTTCTGCGTGCGGTATTGTGCACGCATTATATGATGCGGGGCACGACTGCCAGTATTTCGGCTGTCATTGTGTCGGTCAGCCGCCCTTTCAACCCGATGATGTCGGACACGCTGATGCGACAGGGCGATCCTGTCAGGACACAACTCTCGTCCAGAAGGTCGAGCCCGCCCCGGTCAAAGTCACCGAGAGAAACCGGCAGAAACGCCATCCGCGCTGGCCTGCAACGTGACACCGGGCAGACGGTCAGCATGCCGTCCTTTCCTGTTGCAATCACCACGACAGGGCGGACCTTGCCGATCTCCCCGCTTCTGAACCGGAAGGGAGCAAGAACGACATCTCCTGCTGCGTAGTGTCCCATACTTAAAAATGAGTCATACATCCGCTTAAGCGGATTGCTTTGTTATTGTACCGGGGCAATCAGGAACGTTTCCTGCTGCCTCCTGTGGAACAGCCGACAGGGCCCCCCGCGATTTTTTGCAAAAGTAATGCCGCACGGGCCGGGGATCCGTTAAAAACAATTAACCTAGTGTATGATATATTATACTCTCATTGCACATGAAACGAAATACATTCTATCTCCTCATGGGTTTTGTCGGGCTTATTGAGGTGGCGGTGTTCTGGTGGTCCGTTGAGACGCACATGCCTCTTTATATCGAAATTGCGTTCGTTCTCGGCGTAATCGGGTTGTATCTGGCAAAGCAACGGGTTGAAGAGGTTATTGAAGATGAACGGACGAACCTCATCACCCAGCAGGCGGCGCTCAGGACGCTGGAGGTCTTCTGGGTAGTATTTTTTGCGATGGCTCTCGGCGGTGTCGCCCTCAGCCTCGGCGGCCCCCTCCCCCGCCTTCCCCGCCCCCTGCCGCCGATTCCCGATATTCCTGTTGGACAGCATATCAGAATATTCGGGGGCATTCAACTCGCGCTTCTCTGCGTGATGGTGTTTCTCTACGTCGGATTCCGGATCTATTACGCCCGTAAATACGGGGAGTGGGACGACGATGAAGAATAGGATCAAGGTGTTTCGCGCCATGAACGATCTGACGCAGGAAGGGCTCGCAAACCAACTCGGCGTGACACGGCAGACCATTCTCGCCATTGAAAAGGGGAAATACGATCCCTCTCTCGATCTGGCGTTTAAAATCGCGAGATACTTCAACGTCACGGTTGAGGACGTTTTTGAGTACGGCAATTAATCCCCTCTTCCCGATTAGACCGTCATATGTGGCGGAAATTTCTTTTTTCCGGCCCGAATGGGGTGCTCCACCGTTCGATCCGGGAGATGCCGCTTCGTACATGTACGTACTAGTATGGTGCCATAATAGTGCTGTATCTTAACAATTGGTAAGTTATAAATAACATAATGTAAAAGATACTTTACAAGGGTGTGCCCGGAAGGTCACATCCTGTAAATCAAACAAAAACGGAGGAACACGCATGAAATATGGAAAACACCTTATCGCACTTATTGCCGGGTGTGCAGTCATCGCACTGGTCATTTCACCGGCAATCGCCTTTGCCGGTGCCTCCGGCTCGGGAGGTCATCCCGGGTGCGAGATGGCAGGGCACCTCGACCGCCTCGAAGAGCAGGGGTACGACATCTCTGCAATTCGAGCTGCCCTGGAGAGCGGTGACGGAGAGACTGCCCGCACACTGATGCGGCAGTTCATGGAAGAGCACCGTGATGAGCTCGAAATGCCCGCCCCTCCCGGCGATGGGAACCGTATGGCAGGACACCTCGACCGGCTGGAAGAGCAGGGATACGATGTCTCCGCGATCCGCGCTGCCCTGGAGAGCGGTGACGGAGAGACTGCCCGCACACTGGTGCGGCAGTTCATGGAAGAGCACGGTGACGAGCTCGATTTTCCCATTCCACCCCATGGCGGCAACCGGATGGCGGGACACCTCGGCCGGCTGGAAGAGCAGGGATACGATGTCTCCTCGATCCGTGCTGCCCTGGAGAGCGGTGACGAAGAGACTGTTCGCACACTGGTGCGGCAGTTCATGGAAGAGCATTGTGACGAACTCGATTTCCCCGCCCCTCCCGGCGACGGTACATGCGGTGCCGGTATGAAACTGCGAACACAATGTATCTCTCCCTCAGGAATGAGCACCCGGATAAATTAAAAAACACTCCCCCTCCCGGATCAGTGTGATACATCGCAGTTTATCCACCTCATCCCTCTCCTTTCATCCCGTGGGAAATTCCCCCCAATCCCCCGGGTTCATTTCCCCCTGCGATCCCCCGATATCCGGGTGATCCTGCCCTGCTCTCCGCATCCTGACTTTCTCCGGGCTGCGCTCTTGAAGAGGAAAGACAGTAAAAAAAGAGAGTAATCCTGCCGTTTCTATTCTGCCGGTGATTTATTTACCGGATTTACCCGTATTCTTCACGACGGAGGCATATCCGATGGTATTGCCGTCGGTCAACCTCACCCCCCCGATTGAACGGTTTTCCATCCGTTCGATAACGAGGGCCGCCGTGTCCTGCGGTACCTCAAAGACCGAGTACGTCCCGTAAATACTGATGGCACCGATGGATCTTCCCGGGATGCCGCTTTCGTTCGCAACCGCTCCTACGATATCTTTTGGCCTGATACGCTTGTCCCTGCCGAAATTCAGGTACAGGCGTACCATTCCCGGCTCGGCTCCCGGGTCCTGGTGCGGGAGTTCGGGTGCCTGCTCCGGTTCGCTCCCGGTATCGAGCGTTTGTTTCAGGAGGGCTGCGGCGATATCGACGGATGTATATTCATCAACCATCATCCGTTCGACAATCTCCTGATATTTCCCGATATCTCCGGCATTGATTATCTGTTTTACCGATTCGGTGAGGTTTTGCATCCTGCTCTCTTCAACATCGCGGGCGGTCGGGAGAGGTATCCGCGCAATCGAGATTCGTGCGTACTTCTGGATCGAGCGGAGCTTGAAGATCTCTTTCGGGTCAACGAATGTGATCGCCCGACCCTCCTTTCCGGCCCGCGCCGTCCGCCCGATACGGTGGACGTAATACTCGACATCCTGCGGGACATCGAAGTTGATGACCAGGTCGACATCCTCGACGTCTATCCCGCGTGCCGCCACGTCTGTGGCGATAAGCACATCGATTGCGCCGTTACGGAATGCGCCCATCACACGGTCACGCTGCGCCTGTTTGAGGTCGCCGTGAAGGCCTGCGGCAGAATACCCCCGGTTGTGCATCTGGGACGTCAGTTCGTCGACTCCTTTTTTCGTATTGGAAAAGACGAGCGTTAGGCCGGGATCATACATATCGAGGAGCCGGGAGAGAATTTCGAGTTTGTCCCGGTTTCTGACTTCGAGATAAAGCTGCTCTATCTGAGGAACGACCAGTTCCCCGTGCTGGACACGGACGAACTTGGGATTTTTCTGGAATCTCTTCGTGATCTCGAGAATTGGCTTTGGCATCGTTGCCGAGAAGAGGATTGTCTGGCGTTCGCGGGGAGTTTCACCGAGAATGGTCTCGATATCATCGCGAAAGCCCATGTCGAGCATCTGATCCGCCTCGTCGAGGACGACCATCTTGACGTTCGAGAGAGAGAGGGTGCCGCGGTCAAGGTGGTCGAGCACCCGTCCCGGTGTCCCGACGACAACATGCGCCCCGGATTTCAGCCCCCGGAACTGCCGTTCGATGGGCTGTCCGCCGTAGACAGGGAGCACCGTAAGCTGGGCGTGGTATTTTGCCAGCCGTGCGAATTCCTCGGCTGTCTGGATTGCCAGTTCGCGAGTCGGCGAAAGGATGATGACCTGCGTTGCACGGTCTTTCGCATCGATCCGTTCAATAGCGGGGATGACGAATGCAGCGGTCTTGCCGGTCCCGGTCTGGGCCTGGCCGGTCACATCGTCTCCGCTCAGGATTGGGGGGATTGAGAGAGTCTGGATAGGGGTGGGCTCCTCAAAGCCCATATCAGCGATGGCGTGGAGCGTATTGTGCGAGATATCAAAGTTTGAAAAAGTTACGGGTTCTTCCATTCTGTACGCATAGGTTTCCAGACCTCTTTATAGGTGGTGTCGGGGATGATGAGACGTGAATGGATTCAGACCACAGGACCGCACCTGAGTACCAAAAGAGTGCCGGGTTGGGACGTAAACGGGCCGGTTGCCATGCCGCGCATAGTCCGCAAAGCGGTGCTCCGCGGGATTGTTAAGCTCTTTCCTGCGATCGGGGAGAAGCGTGAGGTACGCTGTCGTATTGATAAGAAAATAAGCCTTCCGGGGCCTATTCAGGTCGGAGATAGTGTGTCCTGACCATCAGCCGTTTCCCTGAATCGTCGTTTCGAGCCGGGAGTTCCGGCGGACACTCCCCTGAACCGGTGCCCGATCCACACTCACCCGATTTCCTGACCGGTAGCAATTATCTCGTTCAGCTCGCCGACAAGTTTCGCAAGTGCCTCGGGGACGGCCCCGTCCTGCGCCCGCACTGTCTTCCCGCCTGCCGTTACCTCGTATGTGAAACGATCAGCCCCCGGTACTGAAGGTGTATATTCTGGTTCAAGGGATAGAAATGCCTCTGATTCGACGGCAGCCCGTACTCTGGCGATTGATTCGGGCTGGATGGTAAAAACGGAGACGTCTCCCAACGAGGTGACTGCCACCGTCCCGTTTTCATAGACAACAACCCTGTCGTCAAACCCTGCGATACCCCCTGTCCTCTGGTATTCGACCAGAACAGGGGAATCGCCGGCGGATGTGCAGCCTGCCGCAATGAACGGCACGAGGATAACCGCGAGCAGGATCAGGGAGGAGATATGGTGTGTCATACCGACCGAAAGTAAAACGCTCACGATATTAATGGATCCGCATATCCCGGATTGCCCTGTCATCCTCTCCGATCCCGGGAAAGCTTTTCACCGGCCACAGTACATCACTTACCGGGGCGAATCATATGGCCGGAGACCTGAAGGGTGCTGTCCTGAACCGCTGCAGGGATATGGATATTCCGCTTGCTGGTGTAGCAAATGTGGAACGCTGGGAGCATCCTCTGTTTGAGCCATGGATCCCGGAGGAGTTCTTCCCTCAGGCGATATTTCCCGAGGCACGTTCGGTCATTGTCATCGGGCTCCCGGTCATCCTGCCGGTGCTGGAGACTGCTCCCTCAATCTGGTACCGGGAGCTCTATACCACCGTAAATATCATGCTGGACCAGTATACGTACCGCCTTGCCGCGTTCCTCACCGATCAGGGGTACCCCTCCGTCTTTGTCCCGAGGGACGGATACGGCGATGTAGAGGTGCTGCTTGAGAACCCGGTTGCTTTCTTTTCACAGCGGCATGCCGCTTTCCTTGCCGGGCTCGGGACATTCGGGGTGAATAATATGCTTCTGACGCGGGAGTATGGTCCGCGGGTGCGTTTCGGCTCCGTCTTTACCGCTGCCGTTCTCTCTCCCGACCCGTTATCAGGGGAAGATTTCTGTACGCACTGTATGCTATGCGTGCACCACTGCCCGTCACACGCACTCGACGAGGACGACTATCCGCGCGGGCTGACGGACAAGTATGCCTGTGCCTCGCATAGCGCCGGACTGAAGAAACGGCAGATCGCCCCCTGCGGGATCTGCCTGAAAGTCTGTCCGGCAGGCGAGGACCGGGCGCACTACGGTCGCCCGGACGCTGCCATGTACGGGAAGAGAGAAGAGTATCCGCGATATCATCAGGCCTGGGATCATGTCCGGTCTTTCGGGGGAAGATGAGGGCCTTCCCATCCCGGTTCCCTGCAGAGAGACCGACCGGCACGGTGATTATGAAAAAACAGTGATTATAATGTAATTCAGGTCATATTTTGGGATTTTATAATAAATATTAAATATCGGTGTGACAGTCTGTCTCTTATTATGGATATGCAGACCTATCAGGATCTGATGCTGGCAGTCGATCTCTCAAAAGATGAAAAGAAGCTGATTCTTGAAAAACGTCAGAAACAGTGTCTTTGCAGGCAATGCCCCACGTACATGGAGTGTTCCGGGGAGGAGGCATCCGTCTTCTGTACAATTGGTAAAAGCAATTGCATCACCCGGGAAATCGAATGCCTCTGTCCCACCTGTCCCTTCGCAGCAGAATTCGGGCTGAAAAACACATTTTTCTGCACCCGTGGGTCGGAAAAGCAGCAGCTCCTTGTCGAGACACTTCAGGTCAGGAAAACCTGGGTTGAGTAAGTTTAACCGGCTGCATGATGCACCCGGTGCCGGTAAACAGACGCGTCCGGGAGGTGGTATCCGGGGATCCGGCAACGCACTCGCGATTCCGTACGTTTCCCAACTGCATCTCTCTCACCGGACTGTCTTCCCTGGTACAGCTTTTTTTGGTCTACAGTTCCCGTGAAAGGTGTACCGGGCGTTCTTATTCCTGGTGGATCTTTTCGAGATGGAAGATCGAGATGCCGGTAGGAACGGACGAGGTGTCGGTTCCCGAGGGAACGGCGAGGATCCTTTCAAGGATCGAGACATTCTTTCCGGAGAGGTTGCTGACATAGTGATCGATGCGCCGTATATGGTCGTCGGTGATCGTCCGTGCCGCTTCCACCGTACAGATGCTTCGCTCGATGTTTTCGCCCGACCGCTTTTCAATCAGAAAATCCGGCTGAATGCCTGTCCCCTCGGTGCGATCGTATATCGCCCATCCCCTGCTTCCCGGGTACCACTCCTGAAGTTTCTTACGGACGTGCGGATAGAGTTCCTCTTTTTTCAGTACCATGGTCCATCAGAACGATCCATATTTATTATGTTATTTATATATTTGCGATGATATAGTCTGACTATCTCGGAAAAATGGTGTCTTTACACCTGTTGCGATGACAACACACTTTCCCCCGGCCCGGTGGATTCAATGATGATGACACTTCCCTGCGGGTTATTTCCGGATCGTCTCGATAACGTCTGCAATAATTTTTATACCCGCCTTTATCTGGTCAGGATCAGCGTTCGAGAAGTTGAATCTCGCTGTCCGGTCACCCCCGCCGTCAGTGTGGAAAGGGGAGCCCGGGGAGCACGATCACGTTTCGTTTCGCTGCTTTCCGGAAAAGTTCCTCCGATGAGATGCCTTCGGGGAATGTGGCCCAGATAAACATGTCGCCATGAGCGCCGCCCGGGAGGAGTACGCCGCAGTGATCTTCCTGATATGGGCGTCGATATCGTTATCTTCGAGGTATTGTGCGAGAATTCTCTGGCTCAGGTAATTTGAGTGGAGATCGGACGCCTGCTTTGCAACGATAAGCTTCTCCATGATGTCTTCGGGTGCGTAGAGCCAGCCGAGCCTCATACCGGGCGAGAAGATCTTTGAAAAGGACCCCATCATGATACCCTCCCCGGGGAGGTACCGTGTTACCGGTATTCCTGCCGTGCCGTCAAACCTCAGTTCACCCAACGCATCGTCCTCGACGAAGACGGTGTCGGTTTCTGACAGCATTTTTCCCAATTCGCGCCTTTTCTGCTCCGAATAGGTGATGCCTGACGGATTCTGTGAATTCGGGATGCCATAGAAGATTTTCGGATTATTTTCCTGCAGGACCCGGGAGAGTTCTCCGGTGTCAGGCCCGTCGTCATGCAGGGAAATTGCACGGAATTTTGGCTCGAACAATGAAAATGCCTGGATTGCACCGAGATAACCGGGTCTTTCGAGTGCAACCGGGTCACCGGGATCGATGAAGATCTTGCCGATCAGGTCAAGGCCCTGCTGCGAGCCGTTTATGATCAGGATCTCGTCCCTCCGGCCGAAAGGCCATAACGCTTCCTGTAGCGGTCTGCGATGAACTGCCTGAGCGGCTCGTACCCTTCTGTTGTCGAGTACTGGAGGGCGGCCTTCCCGTCTTCCCTGATGACATCGCATGCCGCTTTTTCGATACCTGCAACATCAATCAGGTCGGGATTCGGAAGTCCGCCTGCAAAGGATGTGACTCCGGGATTCAGTGTCACCTTCAGTATTTCCCTGATACAGGATTTCGGGGTCGTGTCCATCCTGCGAGAGTACCGATATGCCATAGTTCTTTTATTCCTTCCCGTGTGACGCGAAAAAACGAGAGGGCGGGACAACACCTATTGCCACAGAGCACAACAGTCCCTCCCATGAAACGAACTGTGATGCTTCTGATCCTTCTGGGAGGGCTCTTCCTGTGTGCGGCGTGCACCGAGACGGGACCTGCCGAACCCACCCCGGCGGAAACCCTGTCGCCGGGTACGGCCACTCCCGTGGTGACGGTGAGCCCGGGAACTGCTGTACCGTGGGTGGCCGACGGCAGTATCGGTGAGAACGAATACGGTGACAGTGTTGCTTTTGCCAACGGTAAAATGGCAGTCTACTGGAAAACAGACCCGGATACACTCTATATGGCTCTCCGAGGCGAGGGCACCGGATGGGTTTCGATCGGATTTGAACCCACCACCGCGATGAAGGACGCAGACATGCTGTTCGGGTATGTTGAAGACGGGAACGTGGTCCTTTTTGACATGAACTCAACCGGGACGTTCGGGCCGCATCCTCCCGACACCGATCTCGGAGGTACGAGTGATATCCTCGCATACGGGGGGTCGGAGTCGGGCGGCGTGACGATCATCGAATTTTCACGGCTGATGAACACGGGTGATGCCTACGACCGGACGCTCACGCACGGACAGAGAGTGAAATTCATCTGGGGTCTCGCGAATGCCGATTCGGCGACATTCAGGCATAACATCGCCAAAGGATCAGGAGAACTCGTACTGGCATAGGGAGCGGGGAATTATTCCTGATTCCCTTTTTTTCGCCGGGACTGACAGGTTGCCCGGAGGAACAGTCCAAACAACGATCCGGGGCCCGATTTCTCAGTCCCCGGGCGTATGCAGATCGGGCCTGCAGAAATCAGTCCTCACGATCACCGGGCCGGACGGGTCAATGCCATAATATCCGGGATGGTCGAGCAGGGCTGACACATTGATCTTCATCTGAATCAGGTCTTCGTAGGTGAAGAGCTCCGAAACCCTGGTACTCCCGGAGATGTAGGTGACGAAAACCCCGTTTACACTGGGTGTGGCCTCGACAACGGGTTCCATGGAGTGGACTTTTGGAGGACAGACCAGATAATGCTATGTCGATTCCGGAGCGAAAAAAAGAATGGGGGCGGGAGCCTATATGAGCGTCCTCGTAAAGAAGTCCACCATCTCCCCGTACGCATCCTGTGCGACGAAACTCTGTGAAAGAGTCCCGTTTTCGATCATAAACCCGTGCGGTTCGCCCTGGTAGACTTTCAGTTCGAAGTACTTGTCCGCCTCATCAAGCTCGGTTATAAAGTGGTAGATGTTCGCGACCGGGCTTGGCTGGTCCCGGGATCCGTGGATGATCAGCATCGGATCGACGAGGTCGCCGATGTGCTCTGCAGGAGTTGTCTCGTTGTTAAACCCGCCCGAATAGGGGAAACCGTACCACGCGACACCGGATTTGAACTCCTCAATCTGCGGCAGGAAGAGCATGGTGTAGCGTCCTCCGGCACAGAATCCCGTCAGGCCGAGGCGGCCCGGGTCCACGTCGCCGCGGGTTTTTACGTGGGCGATCGTATCACGTATCAGCAGTTCCACCACACCGTCCTCCGGACTCTGGTCGTAGGTCTGCCACGCGGGTACGATGACCACGAATCCCTCCGCGGCAAAGAGATCCGCCATGTCCCGGTAGCCGGGCTCAAGCCCGTTGAACGAGTGTATCAGCACCACACCCGGATATTTCCCTTCCCCGTCCGGCGATGCGGTATAGGCCGGGTAATTCCTCCCGCCGCTTGAGATGTCCACCGTCGTACCTTTCTGCCCCCCGTCACCGCCCGCTCCGCCGGAATCGGTACACCCGGCGAGCACGATGAGGGATGCCACCACCATAACCAGGATGAGTTTTCTCATACCTCTCCCTCCTCATGGAATGCATGCACATACACGCCCTCCCATATAACCGTTATGCCGGTTTTCCAGAGACCTCATAGAGCAGTTTCAGGCAGAGAGTCAGGGGCACCGCCAGCAGAGCTCCGAAAATGCCGAGAATCCACCCCCAGAAAAAGACGGAGAGGAGCACGACCGCCGGGGATATCTTCAGTTCATAGCCGGCGAGCTGGGGAAAGAGAATATTTTCCGCAATTTCGTTGATGACGACACCGCCAAGAATAACCAGTATGGCGGATGCGGGTCCGAACTGAGTCCATGCGAGCAGTGCGGGCGGGATGACCGCAATCCAGAAGCCTAAGTACGGGATAAAACTCAGCAAAAAAGCAAGAAATGCCCATAATAGTGCAAAATCAACCCCGATAAATGCCAATAGCACGCCAATTCCGATTCCCGTCGCACAATTGACTTCGGACCGGATGACAAGATACCGGATAATTTCCCGTGCTAATTTTTCGATTTTCGCCCTCACATCGGGCCGGCCCTCGAGCGAGTTTCTGAGCGTTTCGAGGAACATGCCGGCATCAAGGATAAGGAATATAGGCGTAATGACGATGATCAGTACGATGGTGATGCTGTTTCCGAGTCCTGCAAGCGCACTCCCGAATGCACCCGGAATGACTGATATCAGATCCGAAACCGGGACGGAAGCGATATCAATCCCCTGATCCCGCGCCATCGCGGTGAACAGCACAACCCTGCTTTCGAGCCCGGCCTGATAGAGGGGCAGCTGCTGGATCAGCTGCGAGATATACACGGCCATCAGAATGGTAATTCCGGCGATTATGGCGATAAAAAGGACAATCCCCGCTGCTACTGCCGGGATATGGGGCACTCCTTTCCGCTCGAGCCAGCGGATCAGCATGCCGAAGATGACTGCGAGATAGACTGCGAAGAAGAGGGGCCCGATCATCGTGGCCGCACCTTTCATTCCGGCACATATGATTACGAAGGCCGCGAGCATGAGTACCGTGCGGAAAGGTTCGGAGAGCAGGGCGGAAGAATTCATGGGATCACGCAGGTTGTTCGTTCATCGGGAGATCGCAATCCTGTAGCCGGCCGAAAGTCCTGCATTCCCCGGGGGTGTGAGGAAGGTGGCATGACACCTTCTCCGGAGTGACCGGTCTTCCGCCGGGAGTGCTTTCTGGTTGCGTCTCTTACAGAGAGAGGGGTTTTCCGGATAAAAAAAATTCCTTTCGCAGTTTTTACACCCGGACGGGATGTGTCCGGCAGTGATGCTTCTCACGGAGCCCCCCGTCCCGGGTGGCGGGACCGGCACCGTATTCTTTTTCCCGGAAGCTTCCGTATTCATCCATGTCATGACCGGCATTGCCGTCTTCCGGGTCCCGGCGTCCGTGCTCCGGTACGAGCATAACATACTCCATGATTCCCATTGCCTGCAGGAGGTTGCCGGGATATTTACGCCGGCAGGCGTTCTCAGGTACGAATTCTTCGGGGATGACTTTGTGTATCTCCCCGAGTCCGAATATGCCGGAATATCCGGGTGCATCATCACGCACGTTCACCGGTCCGGGTACCCGTTTTCCAGTTATGACATCCTTGAATCCTCGCGGTTTATGGTGCACGAAATGCGGGTCGTGACCAGCACCACCCTCTATTCGCTGAAGGCCGGCACGGGGGGCTGGCCTGACCCGATCGTGACGGCAGCACTACTCCGGGATGTGATGCAGAGCGGAATTTACCGGTGGTATGCGTATCATATCCGGAAACAGTTCCGGTGCTCTCCCGGCCCCTGCCCTTCCGGGGCCGTATGCCTGATGCGCGAGACATTCCTGCGGCTCTGTGCCGGTGCTCTCGGACTGGTGTTTGCCAGAGGATCGTGGTCGGAGTGCCCCCGAAAATATCGTTGAGCCGGAACCAGACCGGTATACCGGGTTCGACCGGGGTGCTCGCGTGATTTTCCGGCACGGATGACGGATATCCGCACCGCACGGGAAGAACAGGCTCCGGACGCCCTTATCAGTTCAATGGACCGGATTACCGACAGAGCTGGTTCCACCGGTGATGCCGTCTCAGCTTTCACAACGAAGGAGCCGTGTGACTAGCCGTATATCAGCCGGACCTCTCCGGGAAAAACACCGGGTTCCCAATAATTTTTTCCGGAGGACTTTCACCGTCTCCGGGCAGGCCTTTCCTAGACCTCCAGTACCACCGTCTCCCCGATCGTCTCCACCGCATTGTTGATGTGACGGGTGATATCTACCTTTGATCCTTTCCCCGCACCGCGGATCTGGCCTTTGTCGATGAGGTAATAGAAGCCGTCGCCGACGAGGTAATAGCGGATAAGGCCCTTGATCTCGGCTTCATTAATTTTTATCTCCAGGCGTTTCTGCACGTCCGGGGAGTGCTGTTGGTCGTGTACGAGGAAGCTCAGGACATCCTCCGGCATCCGCCGCCGTGGCCGTGGTGGCACCTCCGGGACTTCAGCCACATGTTCGGGGGTTGCCGCCGCTGTTGCGGGTTTGGGTGCCGATTTGGCTTTGGCTGCCTTTTTATCCTCGCCCAGTACCCTCCCCCCGAGGTACCCGGTCTGGCTCAGCCCCATCAGGTAAACGAGCGTCGGATCGATATCGGGAAGCGAGAGCCCGGCGGCGTCTGCCGCAGCGGCCCCGTCGCCCGCGGCGGCCATTCCGGTGACCGTTCCCACGACGACCGAGAGGTAGAGGACAATGCCCACGAAGGTCCATAAGAACATCTGGAACCGGTTGAGAGCGATCTTCCCCTTGTTCTTCAGCATCATGCCGAAGGGAGGGAGTTTTTCCGGTGGTTTTACAGGTGTATCGGGTTTATACTCCGATTTTGTGTACCCTATGCTGACGAGGGGCACCGCGACGCTGATACCGAGCAGCAAATACAGGTTCAGGGGAATCTCTGTCGAAAACGTGAGATCACCCTCGAATATTCTGATGGCGGAAATCCAGATATACGAGAACGAGATGACAATCGTCCAGAGAAGGAACTGGAAGAGCGAAAGGCTCGGCACCCAGTAATCGGCACGGATGATGTTGAGAAAATTCCCTCCGTCCGTTCTGACCAGCACCATGGCACCAAGAAGTACCGCGGCAATGACGACGACGGAGGTGATGAATCCGAGCATAATGCTGTCTGCCATAGTCCCTCATTAGATAATTATAGTAATATAGTATTCGCCGGATACGGGTTTCGGATCTTTTGCCGCACATCGGAGGTGCGACGGCGTCCGGTCTCCGGACCGGTCTGTCTGCCTCACCTGTCGCCTTCCTGTATGCGGATACCGTGATGATCTGTCACGGAAAGGACAGGGTGTCGTTCACCGGATCCCCCGGGGTACTCCAGATGGAAAAATTGCAAACGGGAGTGGATTCCTGTGAGTCTGAACGGAAATGATTGCATTCGAAGCAGCGCCATCTCCCCTGGTTAATCTGATGCCGTCTGCTATCTTTTTATATTCCCTTCATCGATTGATACATTACCGGCAGATAGCACGGGGACGGATTGCCGGTAACAACTCTCGGGTCAGATACCTGGAGGAGGGGAACTGAGTGAAACGTCATCTTTTTGCGTGCATCGCAGTGATAACTATCTGGATCATTGCCGCAACTCCCGCCTCGGCAATCCAGCCGCTTGTCGTTGATCTAACACACACACCGGATCCTGTGCGACTGGGTGAGACGGTATCCTACACAATCACCTATATGAACCCGAATCCGGAAACAGTTCACAATATCGAGATCGACGCAGATATTTCCGCATGCGGGGTTCAGCACCACTGGAGTCCCGGCCCGCTCGCGGGAGGAGCGACGGGATCGGTTGGCTGGACAGATCAGGTCAGCGAGTGGATATATACGGGATTACATATCGATTACGTAACAGTCCGGAGCGATGAGACCGGCACAGCCACCATCTCCGGGCTTACATATGTCATCTTTGCTGATCCGATTCTGGTTGCCATCACAGATACCCCGGATCCCGTTTGCCCGGGAGAAAGTACGACCTTCAGTATAGAATATGCAAATCCCAATCCCTTCGCTCTCACCTCCGTCTGCCTCACCGGATTCCTGTCGGTGCATCTGAATTTCATATCATCGACCTGCAACGGATTCTTTTGTGCGGCGACCAATACCGTTGAATGGTTCCTCGGGACGATCTGCGGCGGTGCTACCGGGACGGTCTCTTTTTGCGGGACCGTCGATCCGTCCGTTTCACCGGACGGTGTGATCCCGACGCAGTTAACGGTCAGAAGTGACGAAGCGGGTCTTCAGGGCGACGTCACGGAAACCACAACCGTGAAAGATACTATGCCGGTACCGGAATTCCCGTCGTCGGCCCTGCCTGCAGCCATGATTGCAGGATCTTTCGCCCTTTGTGCCGGTGCCCGCCGGCGGGTGTAAAGCCCGACATGGTTTTTGCTTTTTCCCCCGATAATGCAAAAGTACATGCGGTGAGAACACCGGCGGGGATATCCATGCCCCCCGAATCATCCTCGACAACATATATGTCCTGAGACCGATGCAACGACCTCAAGAACGCCGGACAGCACGATGAGACACCAGTTCGGTCCCTGATAAATCGGGGCCCGGTAATCAGCTGCGATAGGAAAAAACAGGACGCCGGGCGGACATCTGCCGGTCACGCTGTCTGTAAAATGAGGTATTTGCAAAAAAGGAGAGGGGTGCTGGCTGCTCAATCACGGCGTGCTCCCCGGGCAACGAGATAGAGCGCTCCGGTTATCGCAAGCGGCACGGCAACAGACGGGAATTCCGGTACAGGCGTACCGCCGCCCGACGGGGTAACATGCACGCGAATCCTGACGAGGGCTTCGGCCTGTGTCACGGTCTGGTCGTCCTTCGGACCGAAGTAGAAGAGCAGCTCGTCTCCGTCCCGAATCAGAAGGTTCGACACACCCGTGGTGTCGGAGAAGTAGTTCTGATAGACCCCGTTCAGTCTGTAGTTCCACCCGTTCGTGCCGTCATAGACGTACGCGTCAATCCCGTCTATGAGCGCGGTGTTCTTGGTCTCTTTCCAGATACCGCCGTACATGAACCCTCCGTCCACGGAGGCGGCGTGAAGCGCTCCGTGAGGCGTGGGCCGGTCGACGGTATGGTCAAAGCCGTCGGCATCCGTCCAGTCGAAGGTTTCGCCTTCGCACAGGGTCACCTCGCCGTCATAGAGAACCACGGCAGATGCAGGCGCCCGTGCCATAAGCTCTATCGAGGCGACTCCCTTCACGTCCCTTTCAACGCCGGCACCGACGAGGCGGAGCGGCCAGCTCGAATCGTCGTCCGGAATCCGGTATCCGTCAAGCGTATTTGCGATGATATACTCCGTGCTTCTCACCGTTTCCTCACTCGGGATGGTGACGGTGAACCCGTCGGTGGCCGTAATCACAATATCGTAGCCTGCACGAGCAAGCGCTTCGTTGTAGGCCTCGTCGGAATGCTGATCGGCATCATCGACAAATCCGCAGAGGAAATAGAGCGGCATGCCCGACCATTCGCGTCCCTTGTCGTCGGTATAGCTTGCCAGATGGTTCGCACCGAACTGGCAGGCGAGCGCCGCTTCGAAGTACGCCTTGTTTACGGTATACTCCATGCCGCCGATGTCGATGCCGTCGAGGTGAAGGTTCCAGTCGGATGCGGGAGTCGTATAGACCCTGATCTCGGTCACATACTTTGCCGAGGTACCGGCACAGGACGGGTAGAGAATGCCCGGTGCGTACTGGCCGTAGTCAGGATCGCTTGCGCTGTAGGGCTGGTAGTAGTAGTGCCAGTACCCTGCGGGCATGCTCTCGTGCATGTCCCACTGACCGTAGATTGTGTCCTCCGGCATGAAGAAGAGGCGCATGCCGTCACTGTATCCGGGCACAAACACGCCGTCGGCATACCAGGCAAGAACTGCATCGCCCTGGCGTTCCTGGATCTCGGCCGTCGTGTAAATGCTCGTGTAAGGCAGGATGGTCTTGTAGCCGTCGTCTGCAAGGAAGACGATGTCGGTACCCTCGCCCATGCCGCCAACAAGGCCCACGAGATCAATCACCCGGGTGCCCTTCACGGCGTTGGTGATCTTGAAACCACCCCTGGTCTCGTCGGCAACACCCCAGATGTCCTCGGGGTCCATGGTGATGCCCTGGTAGCGGTACTGGGTCTCGCCGTCGCCGATGACATCGAACTGCATCATCATCTCGGTGTAGTCAATCCAGGTTTCGGCAACGATGGTCTGCTGGTCTGCACCGTACTTGACGATGTGGACCTGTGGGATTGCAGTCGGTTCTTTGAACTCATTCAGCTCGATCTCTGCGATATTACCGACGCTCGTGCCGCTGAGTGTCCCGTCAGCACGGGTGACGCCTGCGCCCACGAGGCGGAGCGGCCAGGTGTCTTCCAGCGGTGCTCCGTTTTTCATGTTCGCGATGATGTAATCGCTGCTCCACGCGACATCGGCACTGGCGAACTCCTTTGCATACCCGTCTCCGGCCTTCACCGTGATCTTGTAGCCGGCCATGGCCTGCGTCGCACTGTACTCGTGCGGCTTCCGGTCATCGACCCAGCCGCAGAGGAACCAGAGCGGCATGCCGGACCAGACGTTGCCGTCACTGTCAGTCCACTCGGCATAATGGCCGGATGTGGGGCATGCACGTCCTTCCTCAAACTCGGCCTCTGAGATCACATCGGTGATCTTCCCCACCATAATGAGGTTCCAGCAGCCGGGCTCCGCCGGGGGCGTCTGAAGTTCGAGGATCTCGATCCTCACTATGTTTCCTATACGATCCTTATTGGTGGTAATGGCGGGGCCGTTCAGCTTGAGCGGGAAACCGCTGTCCGCATCGAGTTCCACACCATTTTTCTTGTTCGCGACGATGTAGCCATCGTTGCGGGCCACATCTGCGCTGAGGAACGTACGTGAGAAGCCGTCGCCTGCGATCACGTTCACGGTGTAGCCCGTGGCTGCGACATCATCGCTGAAGGTCCAGTGCGAGGCGAGCTCGATGTCATCCACCGCGCCGAGGAGCACCCAGAGCGGGACGCCGGACCAGGTGTCACCATAGTCGTCGGTCCATGAAACAAGGTGTCCCGAGCTCGTGCAGGCAAGCCCGTCCTCGAACTCCGACTGGGTGATCGTATCGCCGACCTCGCCGACCATCTCAAGGGTCCAGCCTTCGGACGGCTCCGGGAGGCCCACAAGTTCGATCCGTACGATGTTTCCTACCTGCTGCCCTCCAGAGACCTCAGGACCTTTCAGGTGGAGCGGCCAGCAGGGTTTCCCCGTCTCCGGCTCCGTAAGCAGCGGGAGCGGCTCGCCGTTGAGCGTGTTGGCCACGATATACCCGTCATTCCGGGCGATATCCGCGCTTGCGAGGCTGGTATCCCAGCCGTCTCCGGCTACCACTTTGACCGTATAGCCCTCGGCGGCAATATCGTCGTTGAAATTGACATGATACGGACCCGTATCGGGATTGTCGTCCACCATGGCGACGATCAGCCAGAGCGGGACGCCGCCCCAGACATTGCCGTCAATGTCGGTCCATTCGACGTAGTGGACACAGGCAAGTCCTTCTTCGAAATAATCCTTGGAAACGGTCGTGTCCATGGCTCCGGAGAGCTCAAGCGTCCAGTCGGAAGGAGTTATTCCCGTTGATGCGACGGTCAGGACAGCGGCGGTCGCCTTGCCCTGCACTTCGGCAAGGTCGGTTTCGTCCGTGACATCGGCCGCGTAGTAGTACTCGACTTTGTCCCCGTCGGCAAGCTCGATCAGGTTCAGACCGCCCGCCGGGTTGTTGTACCCGTCTTTGTACTCGTCGTTGACATACGCATACCAGTAGCCGGGTGCCTTGCGGATGTAGCTGTCCACGTTGTCCAGCAGCAGGGCGCCGGACGTGGCGTAGTTCTTGTCCGTCACGTCGTAGGAGAGGGCGGTTGCCTGAAGCGCACCGAGTGGTGTCGTCTCGCTGACGGTGTAGGTCACACCCGAGTTGTAGGCGACCACATCAAAGGTCGCGCCGGAAGTCAGGGTAACAGTCCCGTCATACAGGACATCCATGACCGGTCCGGTCTGGATATCGGCGACGGTTTTCACCGCGGCGGTTGCTGCTGCCCTTACGGCGGCAAGGTCGGCCGGATCGGCTACATCGGCCGCATAGTAGTACTCGACCGTGTCTCCGTCGGCAAGTTCGATGACGTTCAGGCCATCGGGCGTGTTCATGTACCCGTCCTTATAGACGTCGTTCACGTACGCATACCAGTAGCCGGGGCTCTTCCGGAGGTAGGTTTCCACATTGTCCAGCAGGAGGACGCCGTCATACGCGTAGCGCTTGTCGGTCACGTCGTAGGAGAGGCCCGTTTCTTCGAGTGCTCCGAGCGGGGTGGTCTCGCTTATGGTGTAGGTAGTGCCGGTTGCATCAAGGGAGTATGCTGCCACGTCGAAGGTCGCGCCGGATGTCAGGGTCACCGGGCCGTCAAAGAGGACATCCGTAACCGGCGCCGGATCATCGCTGAGAATAATGATGTCCGAGACGTACTTCACCGAAAGGCCGGTGGTGGTGGGGTACTTTTCCGTTCCCTGTTGGTAGTAGTACCAGTACTCCGGTGCCGCAGCCTCATGCCAGTCCCAGTTGCCGAAGGCGTGAACACCATCGGGATTTGTGGAATCGTCGGCAAACCAGACCAGTCGCATGCCGTCAGAGTAGCCGGTTTCGGGGTAGGGGCCGGGATACGAGGAGAGCCCATCACAGTACCAGGTGATGACCATCGGACCTTCGCGGTCGGAGTACTCATACACATTCTCATACGCAAAAGGCATTGAGAGGCCATCGGAGGCCTTGACCAGCACTTCCTCGCCGGCGTTCATGCCCCCGACGAGGTCGCAGAGATCTTTCACGTTCGTGCCCTTCACGGCCCCCATGTCCTTTGTCAGGACATTCGTGTCTTCCGCCGGGTTCCATCTGAGCTGTTCTTCCACCGCCGGATCAGGATCATCCAAAAAGACCGGGCCCTGGTGGTAATAATGGGTTATACCGTCACCCATCACCGGCAGATTGGCTTCGAGCCAATCATAGTCAACCGTCGTTTCATCAATGACGGTAACGCCGTCATCGGCAAGTTTGGTTATCGTGACCGTGGTCGTCGGAGCAGCAGCAGCCGCACCGACGCATGCTACCACGAGACACAGAGCCATCAGAAACACACGCATTGCATTCATAGATTTCTCCTCCCGCAGAACTGCCTGGCAGTTCCTCCACACGCCAGCCGTCACCCTCCAGTACGACAGTCGGGTTTTATCGGGTTATGGTTAACTAAAACACCATTAGGTAAAATAATTTGCATTTATATTGGATAAAAGTTAAAATTGATTGATTATCAATCCGTAAACCATATTTGATGTAACACTCGGATAATGTTTAGTGATAATCACTGCAGCAAACAGGCATTTGAGGCAAGGCTCGTCCAAAAACTCCCCCCCGCGCCAAAAATAGAAAAAAGAGAATTTTTCCACCAGATTCGTACCGTATTTCCGGCCACGGATAGAGGCTTGACAGATTCGGATACGTCATCGCCACGTGGCCGATAACCTTCAGGCTACCGGTACCGGAATGGCAGTCTCCGGAGATAGGGGCGTCGGCCACGACGTTCTCCCCTCGGCAAACCGCTCGAGCGTGAAGGTGACGAAGTCGGCGGCACCCTCCGGATTCTCAGCCGTTGTAGGTATTGTTATGGCATAGACAATCGGCCGGCCGGTGCGGAGACTGCCGATGGATGAAAACCGCTGGAATGAAAGCCTGACCGCGACGGTGGAATACCGCGAGGCCCACTCGGGCGATCCCATATCGATCTCCGGGGGAAGGTCAATCCACCGGAGCCCGTGCTGCTCGGCAACGCTCCTGTACTCGAAGGCGTAATCAATGCCGCCGGCATCGAGCAACGATAATAAAAATATGCTTCCGTCCCGTATCACAACCTTTTCCGCGTCTGGCTCGAGAAATTCCGGAAGGATTGCTGTTGTCACCTTTCCGTCACGGACTACCGGTACCGGATCGCCAAGATGACCTGCAATAGTTGCATTATACAGCCCCGGCACCCCGTAATACTCTTCTGCGAGTATCATTACCATCTGCGCCCGGTACCCGGCAGCATCAAGCACCGGATTGGAAAAGCCGACACGGACATCCGGACGGGCAAGAATCTCATACCAGTTTTCGGCATCAATCTCGTCGGCATACATGCTCGCATCGGTAAAGGCGATGACCATGCGGTTCATGGCGAAGGGGATGTACCATTCCGCGTACCGGCCCTCTCCGTCCGCCACGGGGAGAGCCATCATTTCCGGAATCAGGGACTCATCCGCAACCGCAACCACATCCACCCGGCGATGCAGGTCTGTTACCTGCCGGACAGCCTGGATGCTGCCGTGGCCCTCAATACGGACGTCGACATCGGGGTGCACTGCTTCGTATTCCTTTTCTATTGCATCGAAAGGGCCGAGGAGGCTGCCAGCCGGGACAATATTCAGGACGGCCCGCTCCTGTGACGGGGCGGTACAGCCTGCCAGAAGCACCGCAGCACAGCAGCATATGATCAGGAGAAGAGCACTCCCTGCTCGAAATCGTGTCATCTCAACATATCCGCCCTGCGTGACCGGATACGCTCCCGAGGCACCGATCCCGTAAATGACCGTGGGGAGGATAAATGGATAAATATTGTGAATTATTGAAAAAATAAACTATTTCTCATTACTTTAGTGTGGCGAAACCGGCCTCCCCTGTTACGAGGTAGCCACCGTCTGAGGTCTGGATCACCGAATATGCCCTGTCATTTTCTTTGCCGCCGAGGCACTGGTCCTACAATAGTCCGGCCCGGGTCGAGTTTTACCACCCATCTATCAAATCCTTCCTGTTTATTGGAAAAATCGCCCAATTTGGTATCTTTAGACCCGGCGATGACCCATTCCCCGCCGGTGGTTGCCGTGATCATAAATCCCCGGTCATCCCCCGCAAACGTTCTGTAGGTGTTGTCCATGCTCCGGGCGCCATATCCGGGACTTCTGCGAGCCAGAAATAATTATCTGCCTGTCCAAAGATCAGCACACCACCGCCGGCAAGGGGCATTATCGAGCGTACATATTCGTTATCGGGGGCACAACACCTGAATCGCTGCCCGGGTATATATCCGGGAAATTGGTCTGTTTTAAAAATAAAATGGAAATATATATTG